>NZ_FUWQ01000006.1:0-120059 GCF_900167315.1 Olsenella sp. KH1P3
TGGCAGTACCAGCAGGCCGGGTGGTGCAACAGGCTGAAGGAGGCGGGCGTCGTGCAGAGCATGTCCCGGAAGGGCAACTGCATCGACAACGGGGCGACCGAGCAGGTGTTCGGCCACCTGAAGGACGAGTTCTTCCGTGACCAGACATGGCCGAGCTTCGACGCGTTCAAGAGGGACCTCGACGCCTACGTCGTCCACTGGAACACGAGGAGGCGTCAGGTTAAGCTGAAGGGACTGACCCCGGAGGAGTTCCGGAATCAGTCCCTGCATGCGGCCTAGGCCGCTTTATTTGCCCGTCCAAGAACTGGGGCGCAGTTCACTTGGGAGGGGGGCCTTTTGTTGCGTGACGCCTCGGGCGCCACGCCCAACCGAAGCATCCGCCCGCTGGTACATGCAAGGCAGCGCCAGTAGGTAGGTAACCGTAAGCTAGAGAGCAGCCAGTTTTTCGGAAAGGTTTTGCAAGGGAGAAGACCAAGCACTTCTCGCCCGATGACGCCGCCGGCGTCCGGCGAAAGGAGTTCCGATGCTCTACAAGACCCTGAACAACGGCGTACGCATGCCCATGCTGGGCCTCGGCGTGTACCAGATGTCCCCGAACGAGACCGAACGCTGCGTGCTCGATGCGCTCAAGGCGGGATACCGGCTGATCGACACCGCGCAGTCCTACAACAACGAAGAGGGAGTCGGCACGGCCATCGCCAAGAGCGGCGTTCCGCGCGACCAGATCTTCGTCACCAGCAAGGTCCAGGTCAGCAACATGAACTACGAGCGGGCGCGCTACTCCATAGACCGCAGCCTGCGAAAGCTCAGGACCGACCACATCGACCTGATGCTGCTCCACCAGATGATGGGTGACTATACGGGCGCATGGCGTGCCATGGAGGAGGCCTACGAGGCCGGCAAGCTCCGCGCCATCGGCGTGAGCAACTGCCACTCGGAGCGCCTGGTCGACATGGCCCTCATGGCCGAGGTGCCGCCCATGGTCAACCAGATCGAGACGAACCCCCTCTGCCAGCGAGACGACGAGCACTTCGTGATGGATGGCCTCAGCGTCATCCACGAGTCCTGGGCCCCGTTCTACGAGGGACGGCAGGGCATATTCTCGAACCCCACCCTGTCCGAGATCGCCCGAAGCCACGGCAAGACCGTCGCGCAGGTCATCCTTCGCGCGCTGATTCAGAAGGACATCGTCGTGATCCCCAAGACCACGCACCTGGGCCGCATGGAGGAAAACCTGGACGTGTTCGGCTTCTCTCTGACCCGAGACGACATGAGGCGCTTCGAGATGCTGGAGGACCCCAACTACAAGAAGCTCTTCGACCACCGTGACGTGCGCACGGTCAAATGGCTCCTGGGCGAGATAGTCAAGAAGCAACAACTGCGCGGCGGCACGCTGTACTAGACAGCGCACCGCCGCACCACATGCGTTCTTTGGGATTCGGCTATTTGCCGGCCTCCACGAGTTCGACCGCCATCTCGCGCAGCTTGAACTTCTGCACCTTCATGGAAGGCGTCATGGGGAAGTCGTCCACCACGAACACGCGCTTGGGAACCTTGTAGCGCGCGATGCGAGGAATCGCCCACTCGCGCACGTCTGCCTCGGTGAGGCCCTCGTAGCCGGGCCTCGTGCGGATGAACGCGCCAACGATCTCGCCGTACTTGGCGTCGGGGATGCCCACGACCTGAGCGTCCAGGATGCCCGGGTGCCCCAGCAGGAAGTTCTCGATCTCGAGCGGGTAGATGTTCTCACCGCCGCGGATGATCATGTCCTTGATGCGGCCCGTGACGCGATAGTAGCCGTCCTCGTCGATCATGCCGAGGTCGCCCGAGTGCAGGAAGCCGTCAGCATCGATGGCCTCCGCGGTCGCCTCGGGCATCTTGTAGTAGCCCTTCATCACGTTGTAGCCCTTGCAGCAGAGCTCGCCCGGCTCTCCGGGAGCGCAGGTGTGGCCGTCGACGGGGTCGATGATGCGAGCGATGATGGGCGGGTGCGCCAGACCGACGGTGGTGCACTTGTGCTCGACGTCGTCGTTGACGGAGGTCTGGGTAAAGACGGGGCTGGTCTCGGTCAGGCCGTAACAGATGGTCACCTCGCGCATGTTCATGCGCTCCATAACCTCGTGCATGGTCTCGGGCGGGCAGGGACTGCCGGCCATGATGCCCGTGCGCAGGTGCGAGAGGTCGAAGCTCTCGAAGTTCGGGTGGTTGAGCTCGGCGATGAACATGGTGGGCACGCCGTAGAGTGCCGTCGCCTGCTCGCGCGAGACGGCTTGAAGCACCAGGCCCGGGTCGAACTGCTCGACGATGATCATGGTCGATCGATGCGTCAGCGATGCCATGACGCCCAGGACGCAGCCGAAGCAATGGAAGAACGGAACCGGGAGCGTAATGCGGTCCTCGGAGCCCAGACGCTGCCCCTCTCCAATGAAGAAGCCGTCGTTGATGATGTTACGGTGGGTCAGCATGACACCCTTGGGGAAGCCCGTCGTGCCACTGGTGTACTGCATCATGACGACGTCGTTGTTGTCGAACTTTTTCTCGGCCTCGCGCAGGGAGTCGTCGGGCATGTAGGAGCCCAGCAGGATGAGCTCGGGCACGCTGTAGCAGCCACGGTGCTTCTCGGGCCCCATGTAGATGATGCTCTTGAGCATGGGATAGGTCTCGGACTCGAGGCGCCCGCGCTCCTGCGTGAGGGTCTCGGGCACGAGTTCGCGAATGATCTCGAGGTAGTTGACGTCTCGGAACGCGTCAATCACGCAAAGGGCCTTCATGTCGGATTGCTTCAGGACGTAGTCCAGCTCGTGGCTCTTGTAGACCGGGTTGACCGTGACCATGACGACGCCGATCTTGGCACTGGCGTACATGAAGGTGAGCCAGTCCGGGATGTTGCGCGCCCAGACGCCCAGATGGTCACCGGGCTCGAGGCCGATGGCCAGAAGGCCCTTGGCAAGCTCGTCGGTGCGCCGGTCGAAGTCGGCGTAGGTCCAACGCAGGTCGCGGTCGGGATAGACCACGAACTCGTGGTCGCCGTCGACGACCGTCTGCTTGCGCAGGTACTCGCCTATGGTCAGCTCGGTGTGAAGCGGGTAGTCGGGAGCACCACGCGGCGGCAGCGGCTTGTCCTTGGGCCACTGGTCCAGGGTGAGGTGCTCGGGGTTGGTAATGGCCGCGATCTCCTCGGGAATGTTGATGCCCTGAGGGTCTGCGGCTGGGTCATAGCTTGACATGACGTCTACAGCCATTGGTCGCACGTCCTTCTCTGTTGGTAGTGAATTGTCTGCGAGAACGATGACTCGTCGACGGAGCCAAAGCCAAAGATCGGCTGGCTACACCGGCGTGTAGACGACTGCTAGGAACTTTGCCTGCTGCTGGTTGTAGGCACGAACCTGGTGGGGCACGATCGAGTCGTAGTAGATGGACTCGCCAGGCTTGATCAGGTAGTGCTCGTTGCCATACTGGACCTCGAACTCGCCCTCGAGGCCGTAGAGCCACTCCTCGCCCTCGTGCCCGACGAGCTTGTGGTCAAGCTCGCCCGAGGGGTCGATGGTGATGACGAAGGGGTCCATGTGACGGCTCGGACGGCCCGCGGCAAGACTGAAGTAGCGCAGGTCACCAGCATCAGACGAGGTCTCGAGCGACGTGAGGCGCGTGACCTCCTCCATCTGGTCGCCGCTCACGTACACGGGACCCTCGTCGTCGGCGTCGTCCATGAGCGTGCCCAGACGCACGCCCAGGGCACGCGTGACCTTGATGAGAGGTGCCAGCGAGGGCGGCAGCGCGCCATCCTCTAGGCCCCGAATGACCTCCACGTCGCAGTCGCAACGGTCAGCTAGGTCCTGCTGGCTGATGTGATGCGCGTTGCGCAGGGTTACGATCTTCTGGCCCAGCTTGGATGCCATGGGTTCCACCTCTCGATTTGCTCATGCCTATACGACAGCGCCCGCAGGCGCGTACAACGAGAATAGGCACTCGCACCCACGGATGAAAGCATTTGTAACGTTATGTGAGAAGAACGTAACGAAACCACTTCGAAAGACGTTCCTAGCGATTGTTTATCTGGTCGATCCACTCGGAAACGGCATCGTAAGTGTCGTGCTCCTCGAAGCGCATGGCCTTGAGCCACTCGACCCTCGTGTCCAGGGCGGCAAGCTCCGCCACGGCATCGTCGATTCCGGCAACGGCTGAGGTGCAGAAGGCGTAGACCTTCCTGCCGGCGAGCCCGGCGCCCTCGACGTAGGCGTACAGGGCACGCGGCGCCCTGTCGAACCAAATGGGGAACCCCACGAACACGGTCCCGTACTGGGACAGGTCGGGCAGGTCGCCCGCCAGCTCGGGCCGAGACTGCGCGTTGTCCTGCTCTCGCCTGCAACGCGAGTCGTCGTCGGCACTCAGGTCGGCCTCCACGTACGGCTCTTTGGTCTGCAGGTGGAAGCCGTCCGCGCCGCCGAGGATCTGGCACATGAACTTGGCGATGGACTCGGTGTTTCCCGTCTGCGAGAAGTACAGGACGAGCGTCTTGTCGCCCACCTTGCCCTCCGCCTGCGACGAGGACCCGGACTCGCTCGCGTCCTTCTCGTCCTGGGCGGCAGGCTCGAGAACGGTAGACCCAGAGCCGGAACCGCCTTCGTCCGAGGCTCCGGCGCCACCGCACGAGCTCAGTACCGCTGTGACGAGCGTGCCGAGTCCCAGCCCCACGAACCCCCTGCGGCTGATGCCGCCGAGGCGTCCGTCCTTCAGGTCGTCAAAGGTAACCATGTCGCTCCTCCCCCAGCCCCCTCAGAAGGCCCCAGAAGAAATCCGTCTGGCGTATGGGGGTTAGTCTACGTCAGGACGCGATACTGGTTGGGGGCATTTCGGCCACTGCAGAGTCGTCCCCCAACCGTCTGCATCCTCGTGCTCCTGGCAATTGCGGGCCAGATTGCACTGGAGCGCACGGGACGACGCGAGCCGGGCTCCTTCGAGTCGCATCGCGTTGCCCCGTCGGGCCTCCTCTCCCAATGGGGGCAAAGGCCGGGGAAGACGATATGCCAGGAACCCTTCAGCCCACGACGAGCGAGACGAGTGCAAGGTAGGCGCCGGAACGGCCTAGAACGTGATGTTACCGACCTCGGAGAGCTTGAGCCCCTCGTTGCGCTCGACGGCCCAGTTGACGTTCCACTCGTTGGTGAACAGCAGCAGGCGGCCGCCGCGCATGTCCTCGACGCGAAGGGTGTCTCGCGTCAGGTTGAGGCTGCGCAGGTCGAGCTCGTCGGGATCGTTGGTGATCCAACGAATCTGCGTGTACGGCAGGGGTGTGCGGCGGATGCCCACGTGATACTCGCTCTTGAGTCGACGCTCGAGGACATCGAGCTGAAGAACGCCCACGACGCCGACGACGACGCGCTCCATGCCCATGCCCCACTCGCGGAAGATCTGGATCGCGCCCTCCTGCGCAATCTCTTCCATGCCCTTGATGAACTGCTTGCGCTTGAGGGTGTCCACCTGCTCGATGCGCGCGAAGTGCTCGGGAGCGAAGGTGGGGATCTGCGGGTACTTGACGTGGTGGCGCATGTCGCACACGGTGTCGCCGATGCTGAAGATGCCCGGGTCGAACAGGCCCACGATGTCACCGGCATACGCCTCGTCGACGATGGCACGGTCGTCGGCCATCATGCTCGTGCCGGTGGCCAACTTGAGCTTGCGATCTCCCTGGACGTGCCAGGCATCCATGCCGCGCTCGAACTTGCCCGAGCAGATGCGCACGAAGGCGACGCGGTCGCGGTGGTTCTTGTCCATGTTGGCCTGGATCTTGAAGACGAAGCCACTGAACTCGTCGGTCGCGGGATCGACCTTCTGGCCGGTCAGCGTGTCGGTATAGGCCAGCGGCTCCGGCGCCATGCGCAGGAACTCCTTCAGGAACGGCTCGACGCCAAAGTTGGTGAGCGCGGAGCCGAAGAACACCGGAGAGAGCTTTCCGCAGCTGACGGCATCCATGTCGAACTCGTTGTCGGCACCGTCGAGGAGCTCGATGTCGTCCATCAGGTTCTTGTGGTTCTCCTCGCCGATGAGCTCGTCCAGCTTGGCATCGCCGAGCTCGGCCTCGATCTCGCCAACCTTCTTGGTCGCGTTGGCGTGGCCATCGCCCTGGAAGGCGAGCACGTGGCGCGACTGGCGGTCGAACACGCCGCGGAAGTTGCGTCCCGACCCGATGGGCCAGTTCATGGGATAGGTGTCGATGCCCAGAACGTCCTCGATCTCCTCCATGAGCTCGAAGGGGTCGCGCGTGTCGTGATCGAGCTTGTTGACGAAGGTGAAGATGGGGATGTGCCGCAGGGTGCAGACCTTGAAGAGCTTGATGGTCTGGGCCTCGACGCCCTTGGCGCCGTCGATAACCATGACCGCCGCATCGGCGGCCATGAGCGTGCGGTACGTGTCCTCAGAGAAGTCCTGGTGTCCCGGCGTGTCGAGGATGTTCACGAAGTGGCCGCCGTAGCTGAACTGCAGGACGGAGGAGGTGACCGAGATGCCGCGCTCCTTCTCGATGTCCATCCAGTCCGACACGGCATGCTTCGCGCTCGCCTTGCCCTTGACCGAGCCGGCCGTCTGGATGCTGCCGGTATACAGGAGGAGCTTCTCGGTAAGGGTCGTCTTGCCCGCGTCAGGATGCGAGATGATGGCAAACGTCCTGCGCGAGGAAATCTGGTCGGTAAGGTTGGACATGCGCGTTCCTTCTGCCGCGCACCACAGAAACCTCTGGGCTGGCGCGACAACTCGTCGAAAAATAGTGATTAACCTGTGGCATTGTATCTAATGGGACGGGTCGGCTCTAGAATGACCCCATGTTTGACCGAATTACCTCATTTGTGCGCCAGCAGCTCATGCTCTGCATCGCGCTGGCTGCGGCTGCCGTTACCACCACCATCGCCGGAACGGGCCCCTCGGAGGTCGCCCAGTCCATCGACTATCGCGTGCTCGCGCTCCTGTTGTGCCTCATGACCTCGGTCGCAGGGCTCGTTGGCTGCGGAGTGCTCGACCGCATGGCGCGCCAGCTGCTCGGCCGGGCACGCAGCACGCGAACGCTCAGGCTCGCGCTGGTGCTGCTCCCCTTCTTCTGCTCGATGCTGGTGACCAACGACGTGGCGCTGCTGATCTTCGTGCCGTTCGCCATCACCTCGCTACGCATGGCCGGACGCCAGGACGAGCTTGCCCACCTGGCCGCCTGCCAGGCCGTGTCCGCCAACCTCGGAAGCATGGTCACGCCCATCGGCAACCCCCAGAACCTGTTCCTCTACCTTCGCTTCGGCATCGACCCCATCGAGATCTTCCTGGCGATTGCCCCCTACGCCCTGCTCTCGCTTGTCCTGCTCGTCACGCTGTGCGTCGCGAGGAGAAGCCAAGCGGTCGAGAAGTACGTGGCGCCCTCGGGGGCGACGGGCACGGAGCCCAAACCGTCCAGCGCGGAGGGCAACGGGTCACGCAGATGCCTTCTGCCCATGTACCTCGCGCTCTTCTCGCTGAGCATCCTCACGGCGCTTCGCGCCGTGCCTTGGCAGCTGACGCTCCCCATGGTCCTGCTCGCGGTCTTGGCGCTCGACCGCCACGCGCTCAGCAAGGTCGACTGGGCCCTTCTTGGCACGTTTGCGTGCTTCTTCGTGTTCTCGCACAACATGGCGCGCATCGAGGCGGTGACACTGGTGCTCGGATCGGCCATGGGGACCGCGCCGTTCCTGACGAGCCTGGGCGCCAGCCAGGTCATCAGCAACGTTCCAGCGGCAATGCTCCTTTCCGGCTTCGTCCAGAGCTGGAGGCCGCTGCTGCTCGGCGTCGACCTGGGAGGGCTGGGCACGCCCGTCGCTTCCCTTGCGAGCCTGATCGCGTTTCGCATCTACCGCATGTCTCCGCACTCGTCTGCGCGGCGCTTCATGCTGCCCTTCGCCGCGCTCAACGTCGCCCTGCTGGCCTGCCTCTGCCTGCTATACCTGGCAATCGGCTAGTCGCCGCTTCGACGGGCGCTGAACCGTGCGAAAAAAGAAAGACGCCCCCGGCGATGCCTGCAGGCGTCTCGTCGAGAGCGTCGGTGCTTCTTGGCCAAGAGATGGCACTACCAGCTTAGGAGCTCATAGCCGTCGTCGGTTATCACGATCTGGACCTCCCACTGCGCAGAGTCGCTACCGTCCTTGGTCCGGACGATCCAGCCGTTCTCCTTGTCGATGGTCACGTCGGGGCCGCCGGCGTTAATCATGGGCTCAATCGTGAAGCACATGCCCGGCATCAGGACGGGGCCGGTGCCCTCCTCGCCCACGTGCGGAACGAAGGGCTCCTCGTGGAACTCGCAGCCGATGCCATGGCCGCCGAACATCTCGACCACGCTGTAGCCCGCGTCCTCGGCGACCTTCTGGACCGCAGCGCTCATGTCGCCAAGGTGGCCCCAGGGCTTGACGGCGGCCAGGCCGGCCTTCACCGCCTCGTGGCAGACCTCGACCAGGCGCCTACGCTCCTCGCTCACCTCTCCGATGCAGTACATGCGCGAGGAGTCCGAGTAGTAGCCGCCCTTGATGGTCGACATGTCGACGTTGATGATGTCGCCCTCCTTGAGGACGTCGTCCTCGTTGGGGAAGCCGTGGCAGACCACGTCGTTGATGGAGGTGCAGACGCTGTAGGGGTAGCCCTCGTAGTTGAGGTCGGCAGAGACCGCGTCGTGGGCGGCAAGGTACTCCTCGACCCAGGCGTTAATGTCGGCGGTGGTGGTGCCGGCGCAGATCTTCTGGCCCACATAGTCAAGAACGCCAACGTTCACCTCGGCAGACGCCTTGATTCCCACAACGTCGTCAGCCGTCTTGATGAGCGAGCGGGGCAGAACCTCCTCGCCGTCGGTCCAGAGGCGCTCGAGACGCGCGTCGATGGCAGAGTGGCACTTCTTGTACTTCTTTCCGCTGCCGCACCAACAGATGTCGTTGCGACCAGGAACGGACAGGTTGTCATACATGATGATCTCCCAATCAGGTAACTCTTTTTCTAGTGAGACCTTACCCCTAGAGAGACGGGCGTTGCGCGCAAAACGAGCGAATCGCGCAGTCTCCAGCGGGCCGCCGCAACTCCATGCGACAACGCGCATGGCCAGCCGCGGCAAGCACGGACGAGGGCATTAGTCTGGACAATTTGTCCATACGGTTAAGCTTGCCACCCGTCGTTGCAATTCCTTCTCCCCTGGCCTAATATGCGACGCGTTCTCAATTTGAAGGCAGGAGGTTCCGGTGGCACGAGGCCGATACAACACGGCGCATCGCGAGATGGTCACACGCTGTCTCGAGTCGCTGGGAGACCACCATGCCACGGCATCGGACGTGTTCGACCGGCTGCGCGCCGATGGCGCCGACGTGTCGCGCGCCACGGTGTACCGCCAGATAGAGCACCTGGTCGAAGAGGGCTCGGTGATTCGCTTCACCCCCGAGGGGGAGCGCCGCGCCTGCCTCCAGCTCGTGAGAACGGAAGGCTGCCGCGACGAGCACTGCTACCACCTCAAGTGCACCGAGTGCGGAAGGCTCATCCACCTTGACTGCGATGAGGTCAAGCCGCTTCTCGAGCACCTCGAGCGCGAGCACGGCTTCACGGTGGACGTGCATCGCACCGTCCTGATGGGCGTGTGCAGGGACTGCCGGAAGGAGCGCTGATGCCCCTCCGTCGCCTCGTCACAGACTGCCGTCCCGTCGCACGCCGCGCTGTCGCCCTGCTCGTCACGGTCACGCTCCTGCTGCCCGCCGTCTTCGTGGCCACGGAGGCCAAACACGACTGCACGGGAGACGGCTGCGTCGTATGTCAGGTCCTGCGCGGGGCAATCGCCCTGCAAGGCACATATGGCCCGACCCCCAGCAGGCCCCAGATGCCGCTCGCGCTTCCCCGTGCGGCGGCGCTGACAGTCGTCGTAATGCAGCTCCTCCTGATGGCCGAGACGCCCATCACGCTTAGGGACCGAATGGACGACTGACGTTCCACGCGCACCTCGACAGAAGTACCGCGTCACCCATGACGCCTAGGCATCGTCATCGCGAAGGAACGAGCACACATGAAGAAGAGCATCATCGCGGCAGCGGCAAGCGCCCTGCTCGCACTTGCCTGCGTAGCGGGCTGCGCATCAGGAACGGCCAGCAACAACCAGAGCGGCTCCGACCAGGGTCAGGAGACCAAGACCGTCAAGGTCGTCGCGTCTTTCTACCCCATGGCCGACTACGCCAAGAAGATCGGCGGCGACCGCGTCGAGGTCGTCAACCTGGTGCCCGCAGGCACCGAGCCCCACGACTGGGAGCCCTCGACCGACGACATGAAGACCCTCGAGAGCGCGGACGTCTTCGTCTACAACGGCGCCGGCATGGAGAAGTGGGTCGACCAGGTTTCCGACACGCTTTCTAACGACAGGCTCGTGAAGGTCGAGGCGTCCCAGGGCATCCAGCTGCGTGCGGGCGCCGACGAGGAGCAGGGCCAGTATGACCCCCACGTCTGGCTCAGCCCGCAGAACGCCAAGGTCGAGATGGCCAACATCCGCGACGCCCTGATCGCGGCCGACCCCGGCGGCAAGGACGTGTACGAGAAGAACTACGAGACCTATGCCGCGAAGCTCGACGAGCTTGACCAGCAGTACCAGCAGAGGCTCTCGGCCGTCCCCAACAAGAACATCGTCGTCTCGCACCAGGCGTTCGGCTACCTGTGCGACGCATACGGCCTCAACCAGGTCGCCATCGAGGGCCTGGACGCAGAGTCCGAGCCCGACGCCAAGACCATGGCCGAAATCGTCGACTTCGCCAAGGACAACCACGTCAAGGTCATCTTCGGCGAGGACCTGGTGAGCCCCAAGGTCGCCCAGCAGATCGCCGACGAGTCCGGCGCGCAGTGCAAGGTGCTCAACCCGCTCGAGGGGCTGACCGACGAGCAGCTTGCCGCAGGCGAGGACTACTTCAGCGTCATGGAGAAGAACCTGGACGAGCTCGTCGAGGCCCTCTCGTGAGCATAAGCGCCGTCAGGCTGTCGGGGGTTAGCTTCTCGTACCGAGAGCACCCCGTTCTTGCGGGGGCGAGCCTCGAGCTCGCCCCCGGCGAGTTCTGCGTTCTCGCGGGACAGAACGGAGCGGGAAAGACCACACTCACCAGGATCATCCTCGGCGAGCTCGAACCCGACGGGGGATCCGTGGCGGTGTTTGACCGGACACCCACCGCCGCGATTGCGGACGGCCTCGTGGGATACGTTCCCCAGCAAAGCCCAGACGACTATCGCCACATCCCCCTGACCGTTCTCGAGCTGGTCCAATCCAACCTCAACGCAACGCGGATCCTCCCCCACCGCCACGCCCGGGAGCGTTCCCTCGCGCTCGAGGCAATCCAGAGGGCGGGGCTCGCCGGATTGCACGACCGATTGGTCGGAGAGCTCTCCGGGGGCCAGTTCCAGTCCGCCCTCCTCGCCCGCGCGCTCGTGAGGAGCCCCTGGCTCCTGCTGCTCGACGAGCCGACGAGCAACCTGGACGACGCCAATGCGGCGGCCCTCATGCAAACCGTCTCCCAGGCTTCCGAGGGCGGGATGAGCACCCTTCTGATCACCCACGACCTCGCGCGCCTTCCCAGGCTCTACGACAGGACGGTCGTTCTCGGCCACGGCGTCATACATGAGGAATCGGACGAAAGGAGCGTCCACAATGGGCTTTGACATGTTCGAGTACGCCTTCATGCAGCACGCCTTTGTCGCGGGCCTCGTCATGGGCGTCGCCATCCCCTGCATCGGAGTCGTGGTCGTGCTCAGGCACCTCTCCATGATGGGCGACGCGCTCTCGCACGCGTCGCTGGCAGGCGTCGCCGGGGGCCTCGTTGCGGGAATCGACCCCGTAATCGGGTCCATCGTCGCCTGCCTGCTGGCCGCCGGCTCCACCGAGTTCGTCCGCAAGCACTTCGCAGGGCGCCAGGAGCTGGCCATCGCCGTCGTGCTCGCCTGTTCGGTAGGACTTGCGGGCGTCCTTTCGGGGTTCACGCCCAACGCGGCGAGCTTCTCGAGCTTCCTGTTCGGCAGCATCGTCGCGGTAAGCGACCGCGAGCTCGCCGTCGTGGTGGTGGTCGGCCTTGCCGTCGTCGCGTTCTGCGCGACGTTTCGCCGTCAGCTGCTGCTAGTCACCCTCGACGAGCAGCAGGCCCGTCTGGCCGGCGTGACCACGGGCGCGCTCAACGTCGCGTTCGTCATCGCGACGGCCCTTGCCATCTCGGTGGGCTCGCGCACCGTAGGCGCGCTGATCGTCTCGTCGATGATGGTCGTGCCGGTGGCCTGCGCGCTGACCGTCGCGCGCAGCTGGCGCCAGATGGTCGCGGTCTCGTGCGGCTGCGGCCTTGCCATGTCCGCAATTGGGCTCGTCATCTCCTACGCACTTGGTCTCAAGCCCGGCGGCACCATCGTGCTCGTCGGCATCGCCATCCTCGCCTTGCTCGCAGCGGGCAAGTCCCTGGCGCACAGGAATTCGAGGGGGTAGGGGCTTCGCGGAAGGCCCCGACCCCGTCCCTTCCCCGCCGACGATTTGCCACCAAAGAGGCAAGAAGTAGCAGGTCAGCCATGCGCGCGGCGCTAGGATGAGTCCATCCACGTCACTCGGGGGGCAGACATGACGACACGCCAGGAGAGCGCTCGGACCGGCGGGAGACACAAGAGATTCCCGCACGGCAGAGGGAAGCGCAAGGCAGACCCACGTCCCACCCTGCAAAGCGCCGGGCTCAGACCCCGGAGCAGGGCGGAGGGGGCCAGCCTCGCCATGGCGTTCGCCTTGCTGAGCCTCGCCTTGGGCCTGCTGGTAGGCTCTGCGGTGTTTCTCGTCATGAACCTCTCCGAGTGGCTCACCAGGCTCATCTGGGAGAGCCTCGGCTCGAGGCTGAGCATCCCCCTGTTTCCGCTCATCACCTGCACGCTCGGGGGCGCCGTCATCGGCGTATGGACCTACGTCTCGAACGACCGTGTCAAGTCCCTCGAAGAGGTGCTGGGCGAGTTCAAGCGTACGGGCTCCTACAAGACCCAAGGGGCCATACGGCCCGTCGTGACCTTCCTTCTGCCTTTGGCCTTCGGCGGCTCCATCGGATTCGAGGCCGGTCTGACCGGCCTCATAACCGCCGGGTGCTGCTGGGTTCGCGACCGCATCAAGCGCGCGGGGCTGAGCGTCGCCAGGCTGCACGTCGACGAGGTGGCCGACGCCTCCATCGCAGCCTGCGTATCGGCCATCTTCGCGACGCCGCTCGCCGGCATCGTCGCCGGAGTCGAGGACGCGTCCAAGCCCAACGCGAGCGACTACACCATGCGCCGCGGGGCCAAGGTCGCGCTCTACACCGCCGCGGCCTTCGGCGCGTTCGGCGGCATTCTGCTGTTCACCCGCATCTTCGGCTCCTCGAGCGGATTGCCGCGCTTCGACTCCATCGCGGTCGGGGACATCCGCCTGCTTTGGGTCATCCCCTGCATCGTTGCGGCATACGCCATGACGCTCCTGCACCACGCCTCGAGGCGCTTCTTCGCGTCGGCAGCGCGCCGCCTGGGCACCGGCGCGGTCGGCACCGTTGCGGCCCCCGTCGCGGCGGGAGCCCTCATGGGGACCGTGGCGACGTTTTTGCCCTACGTCCTCTTCCCAGGCGAGGCCCAGACCGCGGAGCTCATGCGCGAGTGGTCCGGCTGCCCCGCAATCGTCCTGCTCGCGACCGGCTTCGCCAAGGCGGCGATCACGCCCATGTGCCTCAGCATGGGATGGATGGGCGGAGACTTCTTCCCCAGCATCTTCTCGGGAGTCGCCGCAGGGTACGGCCTCGCCGCGCTCACGGGCGCGGACCCCATGCTCATGGTCACGGTCACCACGACGGCGTTTCTGGCCGGCGTCACGCGCAAGCCGCTGCTCACCCTGGCCATCCTGATTCTGTGCTTCCCGGCCAACGGGCTCATCTGGATGGGAGTCGCTGCCGTCATAGGGGCGGCGATGCCACTTCCGTCCTTCTCCTCGCTCGACGGCGCAGCCGACGCGCCCTCCATCGCCTCGGACGAAGGGGTCTAGCCCATGGAGAAGGACCTGCGTCCGCACCCCAAGGTCACACCGCGACCCTTCAGGTTTCGCGCTCTGGGACCCATCATACGCGCAGCTGGGCTGGGGCCCTGGACGGCCAGCTTCGTCATGCTGTTCGTCATCGCCTCCATGACGCTTGCCATGGCTGAGCCCGGCGTCAGGGGACTCGGCGACGCCGCCTGGATCCTCTTCCAGGCGGTCAGCACCATCGGCTTCGGCGACATCGCGGTCAACTCGATTCCGGGCCGCGCGGCGGTCGTCCTTCTCTCCGTCTACTCCATCTTCTACCTCGCGCTCATCACGGGTGCCGTGGTCAGCTTCTGCCAGGAGCGCATGCGCGCCTCGCGCGACGAGAGCGTCGCGCGCTTCATCGACCAGCTCGAGCACCTGCCCGAGCTCTCGCACGAGGAGCTCGTCGAGCTGTCCCAAAAGGTCAAGCGTCTCGACGGCAGGCGCTAGCGCCACGAAAAAAAGAGCCGGCCCCACACGGGGACCGGCCCAATCATCGTCTCGCTTCTTGCGCGGACGCCCGCAACCCTACAGGTCGAAGAGCGTCATGCGGTCCTCGTCCGATATCGAGGTGCCGGCGGAGGGCAGCTTGTCCACGACATAGCGCGCTGGGTCGGCGTCGGGCCCCAGGAACTCCTCGGGCTTGCCCACCGCGATGACCTCGCGCCCCTTCTTGCAGGTGAACGCGATGAGACCCTGGGTGCTGTTGGTGGTCTTGGTCTTCAGCAGCTCGGTGTTGAACGTTATCAGGCGCTCGTCGTTCGAGAAGAGCGTCACGTCTCGGTTCTCGCTCAGGACGATCGCGTCGACCAGCGGGCTGCCGACGTAGATGGCGTTCTTGAGCTTCTTTCGGTTCTGCTTCGTGACGTAGCCGGAGAGCGCGACGCGAGCCACGCGGCCGTTGCGGAAGATGTAGAGGATGTCGCTCTTGTAGTCGCCCGGATCGAGCACGTGGATGATATTCTCGCCATCCTCCATCTCGAGCTTGGTCGCAAGGAAGGTTCCCAGGTCGGCCGACTTGGTGTCGGACAGCGTGCAGACCTTCACCTTGTAGCACTGGCTCTGGTCGGTCAGCACCAGGAGCTCTCCCCTGTTGGTCGATGGGAACTCCAACCAGGGGGAGTCGCCGTCTTTGTACTTGAGGTCGGCCCCGGAGCGCAGGACGCGGTCGGTCAGCTTCTTCAGGTAGCCTTCCTTGGACACCATGATGGTGACGGGATAGTCCTCGACCTCGGGCTCCAAGGATACCTGGACGATGTCCTCGGCGTCGACGATGCCGGTCTTGCGCGGCGTGACGTACTTCTTGTTGATGGCGGCCAGCTCGTCGTAGATGACCTGCTTGACGTTGTCGTCGCTGCTCAGGATCTTCTTGAGGGAGGCGATCTCCTCGTCGAGGGCCTCGATGTCCTTGGTCCGGTTCAGGATGTACTCGCGGTTGATGTTTCGCAGCCTGATGTTCGCCACGTACTCGGCCTGCACCTGGTCGATGTCGAAGCCCCTCATCAGGTTGGGCACGACATCGGCCTCGAGCTCCGTGTGACGGATGATGTCGACGGCCTTGTCGATGTCGAGCAGGATTGCCTCGAGGCCGTGCAGCAGGTGCAGCTTCTCGGACTTCTTGTTCAGGTCGAAGCGCACGCGACGCCTCGTGGACTCCATGCGCCACGCGACCCACTCCGCAAGGATCTCGCGCACGCCCATGACCTTGGGGTAGCCGTCGACCAGCACGTTGAAGTTGCAGCTGAAGGTGTCCTGCAGCGTGGTCATCTGGAACAGCTTGGCCATGAGCTTCTCGGGGTCGGTGCCGCGCTTCACGTCGATGGCGATGCGCAGGCCCGAAAGGTCGGTCTCGTCTCGGATGTCCGAGATCTCGCGGACCTTGCCCTCCTTGGACAGCTTGACGATGCGATCGATGATCACGTCGGTCTTGGTGGTGTAGGGAATCTCGTAGACCTCGATGATGCGCTCGCTGGGCAGGTAGCGCCAGCGCGAGCGAACCTGGAAGCTGCCCAGGCCCGTGTTGTACACGCGCTCGAGCTCCTCGCGCTTGTAGATGAGCTCACCGCCGGTCGAGAAGTCGGGCGCCGACATGGTCTTGAAGAGGTCGTAGTCGGGGTCCTTCAGGAAGTGCATCGTGGCATCGCAGACCTCGTTCAGGTTGAAGCCGCAGATGTCGCTGGCCATGGCGACACCGATGCCCTTGTTGGCCGAGACCAGCACGTTGGGGAAGGCGGTCGGCAGCAGGCGCGGCTCCTGCATGGCGCCATCGTAGCTGTCGACGAAGTCGACCGGGTCCCTGTCGATGTCCTTGAAGACCTCCGCGCAGATGGGCGACAGCTTCGCCTCGGTGTATCGCGAGGCTGCGTAGCTCAGGTCGCCCGAGTAGTACTTGCCAAAGTTGCCCTTCGACTCCACAAACGGGGTGAGAAGTGCCTCGTTGCCGGTCGCAAGGCGAACCATGGTCTCGTAGATCGCCGCGTCGCCGTGGGGATTGAGCTTCATGGTCTGGCCAACGATGTTCGCGCTCTTCTGGCGCGCACCATTGAGCAGGCCCATCTTGTACATGGTGTAGAGCAGCTTGCGGTGCGACGGCTTGAATCCGTCAATCTCGGGGAACGCACGCGACACGTTGGTGCTCATCGCGTACGGCATGTAGTTGACCTCGAGCGTCTCGGTGATGGGCTGCTCCAGGACCTCGGAGTGCAGGCCGATGACGTTGGGGTTGTCCACGTGCTTCTTCTTGGGCGAAGCCTTCTTCTTTCTTGCAGCCATGTCCCCTCCTTACTGCAGGTCCAGTTGGTCCAGATACTCTTTGCCGTGCTCGGCAATGTGGCGCTTGCGTCCCGCGTCGTCGTTGCCCAGGAGCAGGTTGAACATGCGCTCCATCTGCTCGACGTCCTCGGGCAGGACCTTGATCAGGTGGCGCGTCTCGGGGTTCATGGTGGTGAGCCACATCATGTCCGGATCGTTCTCACCAAGACCCTTGGAGCGGCTGATCGAGCACTTCTGGTCGCCAATCTCCTGGAGGATGCGGGCCTTCTCGGGCTCGGTGTAGGCGAAGTAGGTCTTCTCCTTGCAGTTGATCTCGTACAGGGGCGACTCCGCGATGAAGACGTAGCCCTCCCTGATGAGCGTCGGGACAAGGCGGTAGAGCATCGTCAGGATCAGCGTGCGGATATGGTATCCGTCGACGTCGGCATCCGTACAGATGATGACCTTGTTCCAGTTGAGGTTGTCCAGGTCGAAGGTGCCCAGGTTCTTCAGGCGCTTGTCCTTCACCTCGACGCCGCAGCCCAGGACGCGCAGCAGGTCCATGATGATCTCGGACTTGAAGATGCGCGGGTAGTCCTCCTTAAGGCAGTTGAGGATCTTGCCTCGGACGGGCATGACGCCCTGGAACTCCGCGTCGCGAGAAGTGCGGCAGGCACCGGCCGCGGAGTCGCCCTCTACGATGTAGACCTCTCGGCGCGTGCGGTCCTTGGAGCGGCAGTCGATGAACTTCTGCACGCGGTTGGCCATGTCGGTCTTCTGCTGCAGGTTGGTCTTGATGCTCTGGCGCGTCTTCTCGGCGTTCTCGCGCGAGCGCTTGTTGATGAGGGCCTGCTCCATGATCTTGTCGGCCGACGGCTTGTTCTCGATCAGGTAAGTCTCCATCCGCTCCTTGATGAAGGCGGTCATTGCCTGCTGGATGAACTTGTTGTTGATGGCCTTCTTGGTCTGGTTCTCGTAGCTCGTCTGCGTCGAGAAGCAGTTGGTGACCAGGACCAGGCAGTCCTGGACGTCCTGCCACTTGATGGCGCTCTCGTTCTTGTTGTACTTGCCCTGCTTCTTGATGTAGGCGTCGATTGCGCTGGTAAATGCGCTGCGGGCGGCCTTCTCGGGCGAGCCGCCGTTCTCGAGCCACGAGGAGTTGTGGTAGTACTCCTGCATCGACATGGTGCGCGAGAAGCAGAAGCACGCGGTGATCTTCACGTTGTAGTCGGGAAGGTCGTCACGGTCGCGGCCGCGGCGGTTCGCTTCGATGAAGTAGGGCTCGGTCAGGTAGTTGGGCCCGACCTTCTCCATGACGTAGTCCTCGATGCCCTTGGGGTAGCAGAAGTCCTGCTCCTCGAAGCCGTCCGCACCCTCCACGCGCAGGCGGAAGGTCACGTTGGCGTTGACGACCGCCTGACGGCGAAGGGTCTGCTCGAACCACTCGCGCGGGATGTCGATTGACGTGAAGACCTCGAGGTCGGGACGCCACTTGATGATGGTGCCCGTGCGCTCCTCGTCGGTGGGCTCGACGTGGAGGGCCTTCTTCTTGCTGCCGACGACCTTGCCCTTGGCAAAGTGAAGGTCGTACTTCTTGCCGTCACGCCAGACCGTCACGTCCATGTACTCGGACGCGTACTGCGTCGCGCAGGAGCCCAGGCCGTTCGTTCCCAGCGAGTAGTCGTAGTCGCCACCCGCGTTGTTGTCATACTTGCCGCCCGCATAGAGCTCGCAGAAGACCAGCTCCCAGTTGAAGCGCTTCTCGCTGGGGTTCCAGTCAAGGGGGCAGCCGCGGCCGTGGTCCTCGACCTGGATGGAGCCATCCAGGAACTTGGTGACCGTGATCAGGCTGCCGAAGCCCTCGCGCGCCTCGTCGACGGCGTTCGACACGATCTCGAACACCGCGTGCGCGCAGCCGTCGAGGCCGTCGGAGCCAAAGATGACTGCGGGGCGCATGCGGACGCGCTGCTCGTCCTTGAGCTGGCGAATGCTGTCATTGCCGTAGCTTGCTGTGTTTTTTGCCATGGTGATGCTCTCGTTTCACACTGCGGCTGTGCCGCTCTCTTGCCCGGCGCCGCAAAGCCCGCGTGCCGGACGCAAATCTCGACTTACTACCCTACCTGTTGTATCGGCCAAATAATAAGAAATCCAGACATGTCACGACGGGAACCTGGCCACCTAGCGAGCAAGAAGGAGCATGGCTGCCAGCGGAAGTCCGTTTCCCACGACGTTCACGATGAGGTGCGCGGTCATCATCGCGTAGACGTTCTTGTGCCAGGCATAGGGAATCGAGAAGGACGCGCCAAGCACCGCGTAGGTCAGGACGCCAAAGGGGGCAAGGGCGTGCTCGAGGGCAAATAGAAGCGAGCTCAGCACGACCGTCACGACCGTCCGAGCCCCTCCCCCGAGTACGATGAGGGACTTCCTGAAGAACAGCTCCTCGGCAAGGGGCGGCAGGAGGGTCGTCTGCAGGGCGAAGAGAGCGATCTCGACGGGAGTTCGCGTAGGCAGCTCGATCTCGCCCAGGTCGAGCCCGGGGAGGCTAGCCTGGAGCAAGAGCATCAGCAGGAAGCCGGCAACGACGGCGCCCACCGTGGCCAGCGTCTGCCTCCAGAAGGAACCCTTTGCGAGCTCTTCCTTCCACCGGACCGGCGAGCAGCTTCCCAAGGCGGCGAAGTAGACCGTCACCACCGCATAGAACGCGAGGTTGAGATAGGTCACTCCCCTGCCGACAAGGGGGACGAGGCCGACAAACAGGGCAAGCGCCAGAAGCGGAGCCGCGTTTCTTGCCAAGTAGCCCTTGGCCCCACGCCCACTCGCAAACCCGCAAGAAGCCCCGTTCGCCACACCCATCCGTCATCCCTTCTCCTCGGCTCCTGCCAGCGGCAGGCAACCTCACAAGTATAGGCACGGGGCGGACGCAAGGGTAGCCGGCCCCAAGGCAGCAAACGCCCCTCTCGATACAAGAAGACCGCCCAGCGAGAGCTGGACGGTCCTTCTCCCCTGCGCATCATGCGTCTTGAAAGGCTATGCGTCCTTGGAGTGACGCTCGCCAATCTGGAAGTCGTCGGAGTGCTCGAACATGTACCTGACGGTGATGGGATCGTCGCCGGTGAGCTTCTTGAAGTCGTCGGTGAACTTGGCCATCTTGCCCTCGCGGATGGCCTGGACGAAGGTGACCATGCCGTCGGAGCTGAACGGCGCCTCGGAGCCCTTCTTGAACACGTCGTCGGTAGTGCGGGGGACGCCCATCGCGTCGAAAATCTGGTAGTTCTCCTCGTCTGTGACCTCCTGGTAGGTCACGTGGTTGCCCGTCGCCTCGTTGCCGATCTCGATGAACTTCGAGATGGTCATGAGCTCGGGGCCGTTGATGTCGAGCGCCGCCTGGTGGTACTCGTCGCCGCGGACGAGCGCATAGGCCACGGCCTTGGCGCAGTCCTTGCGAGAGATGTAGGCCATCAGTCCGTCGCCCTGGGAGTTGGTGAGGACGCCGGTGGTCTTCACGTAGGTGTAGTAGTTGGTGATCATGGCCTCGGCGTACTGGCTGTTGCGCATGAAGATGTAGTCGAGCCCGACGCTCTTGATGTACTCCTCGGTGTAGATGTGGTCCTTCTTCTCGACCGAGGGGTTCGTCGGGTCGTCGGCATTGACGAGGCTGGTGTACACGATCTGCTTGACGCCGGCCGCCTTTGCGGCGTCAACCGCGTTCTTGTGCGCGTTCTGGCGCTTTGCGCCCACGAACGGCATCGAGATGAGCGCCAGGCGCTCGGCACCCGCAAACGCGTCGGCAAGGCCATCGGGATCGTTGAAGTTCGTGACGTGGGTCTCGACGCCCATTGCCGCGTACGGCTCGAGCGACGCCGGGTTATAACCGCAGAAGATCAGCTGGTCGTGAGGGACGATGTCAAGAAGGACGCGCGCCGCCTCGCCTCCCAGGTTTCCGTCAACGCCAGTAAGAAGCATCTTTGCCATAGTGGCTCTCCCTTCGAACGGTTAACCAGGCGAAGTTATTGTATCAACCTCCACGCCTCACTCACGAGCGAGGCGTTCGGCCCGTAGCATGAGGTCAGTCAACCGACCACATGCGAACGCTCATGTCCAGCGGCTTGGCGCTGTACAGACAGGTCGTGGCGACGCCGTCGACACCCGTCACGGCATAGGACGCCGCATTCGATGGGTTGATTCCTCCAGCAGCGATAAGCGTCAGGCGCGGGTCTATGCTTCTAAGCTCAGCGACCAGGTCGGTCAGCTCGCCGGCCGGAACCTTGTCGAACTGGAGCCCGTCAACGCCCGCCTTCGCGAGCCTCACGGCGTCATGCGGACCTGCCTCGACGAAGACCTTCTTCTCTATGCAGCGGCGCTTGATCTGGGGGAGCTCGGCAAGAAAGGCATCCATTCCGCCCATGAGGTCGATGTGGTGGTCGAACACCAGGACGGTCTCGGATAGCCCCAGCCGATGCGGATATGCCCCGCCCACCATTACCGCCTTCGTCATGAGCGACTTCGTCCCCGGCATCAGCTTGCGCGTCGCGAGGACCTCGCAGTCGGGATTTGCGCCGTGGACCGCCTTGACCATGGTCGCCGTCTTGGTGGCGACGGCCGAGGTGCTGTCCACCATGTTGAGGCAGACCTTCCAAGCCATGTGAAGCGCCGAGGCGGGGCCAGAGACCCTCAGGAACGAATCGCCCGCATCGAGGCTCGCGCCGCTGGGCAAGAAGGACTCGACCTCGCAGCCCAGTCGTTCCGCGATCCTGGCAGATTCCTCGGACCCGCAGAGCAGGCACTTCTCCCTTGTGTAGAACTCCATGGAGGCAAAGACGGAACCTATCCCCATGACCTCGGTGGTCAGATCGATGTAGGGCACGTCCTCGGCAATGAAGGCGTCAAGCTGTGCGTCGGTCACGCGAACCATTTCGATTCCTCCCAAGAAACGCGGCCACGTCCTCGTCGCAGCCTTTGGTAAAGAGCTGGCCTGACGGCACCACGGCACGCAGCCTCCCGTCAAGAATGATCGCTATGCGGTCGGCCAGCAGCTGGGCCTCGTAAAAATCATGCGTCACGAACACGATGGTGCAGTCATATTCCTGGTTGACCGTACGGACGACCTCGTACATGTCCTCCCTTGTGGTGGGGTCGAGCGCCGAGAAGGGCTCGTCCATCAGGAGCAAGCGCGGGCGCAACACCATGGCTCGGGCAAGGGCAACCCTCTGGGCCTCGCCGCCACTGACCCCGAGGGGACTGCGGTCCCCAAGATGCGCGACCCCAAAGCGATCAAGCTCCGCGAGGGCCCGGCCGTGCGCCTCGGCCCTCTTGACCCCATGGCATTCCAGACCGTAGGCGACGTTGCCGACCACGCTCAGGTGGGGAAAGAGGGCGCAGTCCTGGTAGACGACGCCCACGTCGCGCTGGCGAACCGGCACCTTGGTCACGTCGACGCCATCGATCAGCACGCGCCCCTCGTCGGGATCGTAGGCGCCGGCGACGGTCTCAAGGAGCACGGACTTTCCGCTTCCCGTACGTCCCAGGAGGGCAAACACCTCTCGCTCTCCCACGCTCAGGGTAACGTCGCGCAGCTCGAAGGGTCCGAGCCTGACCGCAAGGTCCTGTATGTCAAGTCTAGCGCCCACGGCAGGCCCTCCCTCCGTCCACGGCATGCGCCCTCGGCCGGTTCAGCAAGTTGGCGAGGATTAGCGTCGCCGCCGAGAGCAGCAGCATGACCATGGCCGTCGCCATCGCCATGTCGTTGTTGCCCGTGGATATGTTGAGGTAGATGCTCCCCGGCAGCGTCTCGGTCTTCATCCTGGTGACCCCCACCAACATGAGGGTCGCGCCGAACTCCCCCATTCCCCTTGCCCACGTCAGCACGAAGGCCGATACGATCGAGTTGCGGCAAAGCGGCAAGATGATGGTCCGAAAGACGCGAAAGGGCGAGGCGCCCAAGGTCGCTGCAACAAGCTCAAGGCGTCTGTCGAGACCGTCAAGCGCGGTTCGCATCATCCTCACGGCAAATGGCAGGTTCACGATGAGCTGGGCCATTACGATGCCAGCCGGCTGAAAGACCACGGCAAAGCCAGCGTCGCGCAGCGCCTTTCCCATCGGGCTCGAAAAGACGAGCAGCAGCGCAAACCCCAGCAATATGTAAGGCAGCGATAGCGTGAGCTCGATAACCACCTCGACCAGGCGGTTGAGGGGCATGTGGGTTCGCGTCAGCGCGTATGCCGTGGGCAGGGACAGGAGCAGGCAGATGGTCGTCGAGATCGTCGAGGTCACGAGGCTCATACCAAGGCTGAACAGCACCTCGGGAGAAGTACCCGCCTCTACAAGGCGAGGAGTCCCCGCCACCACGACGGCCGCGATGGCGCCGCCCACAAAGAGCAGCACCAGCGCGGCCAGGGCAATGCACAGGTTTGCGAATGTCCCCTGAGCCCTCACGTGGTTATTCGCTTGCTTCCACGACCTCGTAGCCATATTTTGTCCAAATCTCCCGGGCGGCGTCAGACTGGAGGAAGTCGTTGAAGGCCTTTGCGGTGTCCTTGTCGGAGCAGCAGGTCAGTTGCGCGGCAGGAATGACCTTTACGGCCTTCTGCATCTGAGGCGTCTCGATGACGGTGACGCCGTCGCCGGCATTCTCCTTCCACACGATGCCCGCTTGCCCCTCGCCGTTGGCAAGCGCCGTGGCAATCTGGGGAGCCGTGGTCGTGGTGGTAATCTTCCCGTCCGCCATCATGGAGTCCCAAAGGCCGGCGTTGGTCAGGACCTTATTGGCGATCTTGCCGATGGGCGTCGACTCGGGGTCGCCCGCGAGAACGCGGTCACACTTTGCCAGGTCATCGATGGAAGAGACCTGGGCAGGATTGTCATTGGGGACCACCAGAACGGGAACGTGCTTCACCAGATTGGTGCTCGAGTCGACATAGCCCTCGACCGGCTGGAGCTCCTCCTTGGAGCCCGCAATGAAGAAGTCGCCCTCTTCGGTCGTCTTGATCTGGGTCTGGATCTGAGCGGCATTTGCGTACGTGACCTCTACCTTGCAGCCGGTCTGCTCTTCGAATGCCGCACTGATGTCAGTAAAGGGGTCCTTCATCCCAGCCCCGCAGTACACCTTCAGAGACTTGCCCTCAAGCGCGGGCTTGTCACTCGTCTCGCCGCTCGTAGAGCCGCTACCAGCGCATGCGCTTGCTCCAATGCACAGCACCAGCGCGAGCACGCTTGCCAGAATCGGCATAACCCTCTTGCGCAAACTCATTGTTCCTCCCTGTCCAGGGGTCCCACCCCCCCCGCGTTGACAAATTGTAAGGACAAAACAATCTTCTTAAGGCTAATTCTGCCGCCCAGGAAACAACATGCCAAAAAGGGCCAGCGGTTGCCATCTCTGCCGTCCTCGCATGCAGCCAGGCCACCCGTCTTCATTACAGGGGCCAACGCGCGCACGTCGCGCCGCACCGACGTTGAAGCGATGGATGGGGCCGAGGGCGACGCAGCGCTCGTCAGCCACGGCCCCTTCCACAAGTTCGGCCGGTGCCGTCGGCCTGCTCGCCATGAGCTTCTCGATGGCCCAGTCCTGCTGTCGTCCTTCCAACCCGGACCTCCAACGACGTCGCGAGCATGCGCCCGCCAGAGGCAGTCGGCCGACTCGCAACTCAACCTTAGACCGCGCAACTTGGTCGCTCCCGGTGCATCTTGGTCAGATGCCGCCGGGAGCGACCAAGCCAGCGTGTAGGATGTGCCTTGTCGAGAGGAGCAAGATGAAGATTACGATCGACGAGCAGCCGGGCATGATGGGCGTCGACGTCACGATCGCCTGCGGCAAGACGGACCAGCAGGTCCTCGACATCGTCGCAAGGCTGCGCATGTTCGACCGAAAGGTAACGGGCGGCTCAAATGGCAGCACGCACATAGTGAGCGCGGAGGACGTGCTCTACGTGGAGTCGGTAGACAAGCACACGTTCTTCTACACCAAGGAGGCGGTGTACGAGACCCCGCTTCGCCTTTACGAGATGGAGGACCGGCTGAGGGAATGCGACTTCATGCGCGTGGCAAAGGGCTGCGTGGTGAACTTCCAGAAGATCGCATCGCTCAAGCCGGACGTGAACGGACGAATCATCGCGACCATGACCAACGGAGAGCGAGTCGTCATATCGAGGCAGTACGCGCCCGCCGTCAAGCGCAAGCTCGGACTGATGTAGCGGAGCAGAAAAGAGGCAGACATGACACGCAAGGACATTATCGACACCGAGAGGAAGACCCCGGCGGAGGGTGCGCGAACATTCCTGCTCATGGTATGCGCGGAATTCTCCGTCGCGATGATCTTCTATCTGTTCTTCACCACGCTGTACGCCAGCTGGGGCGCTCACCTGGACCTCTGGGTCTGCTGGTCGTTCCTGGCAATCGCGCTCGTCGCAACCACACTGCAGCTCGTGTTCTTCACGCCGCTCGTCATCAAGCGCATGCCCTACCCACTGCGAATCGCAGCCTTCGGGGTCTGCCTGTACGCCGTCCTCTCGGCCGTCGCCGTGCTGATGGGCTGGTTCCCCGTCGAGAGCCCTGGCAGCTGGGCGCTGTTCACCACCACGTTCCTCGTCACGCTCGCGATCGCGACGGCCGCGGCAAGCCACAGGATGAGGCAAGAGGAGCGCACCCTCAACGAGGGCCTAAGCAAGTACCACAACGACGGCAAGTGAGGCCGGCGCTTGGGGCCAAGGACCCTATTGCGCCTCTCGCCTCTTGCCTCGCCTCACCCTGTTGACGTGCCTCTCGAAGTCCCCGCGGCCGATCAGCTCTGTCAGCAGCAGCTGCTCGAAGGTCGGAACGGTACACGAATAGAAGCCGAGCCTGGAGTCGTACCTCTGGACCAACTTCCGAGGCAGCACCATGTAGCCCACCCTGAGCGACGGGGATATCGTCTGGGAGAACGTGCTCAGGTAGACCACGTTGTCGTCGCCCGAAAGCGCAAAGATGGTCTCCTTGGTCTTTCTGAACAGGGAGAACTCGGATTCGAAGTCATCCTCGACGACGAAGCGGCTCCCCTGGCCCGCCCACCTGAGGTACTCGTGCTTCTTCGAGGCCGACGCGGTGACGCCCGAGGGAAAGCTTCGGTAGGGGAAAACGTGCAAGACGTCCGCCGACGTCTTGGCCAGGGCCTCGTTCACGATGCCATCCGCCCCCATGGGCAGCGGCTCCACGCGCGCTCCGGCTATCCTATACGTGTCTTCGATCTTCTCGTACGACGGATATTCCAGGGCAAACACGCTACCCCTTCCAAACCGCTCGACAATGAGCCCGTACATGTGCTCCCGGTCGCAGCCACGTCCGAAAGGGCAGGGAGCGCCTCCGCCAGATTGAGCGAATACTGAGGAGAAATCCCAACCACCCCGACCGCGAGCTGCTAGAGAGGCTCGCAAACGACCTGCGTGACGCGCTCGGACTTGGAGGTAACTGATGGACGAGACCAAGCTCAACACACTCCTGCTTGAGAGGTTCCCGGAGCTTACCGGGCAGTTCGAGGAGTACACCTCCTGGCAGGACGGCATCGAGACGGGCTGCTTCCTCACCTTCGAGGACCTTCTCCTTCCGCTCGCGCGGCAGGCGCTAAACGCACACGACAAGGACTTCCTCGCCCGCATGGGAGACTTCATCGAGGAACTCATGACCTCTGACGACGAACATGCGGTGAATGTCGCCACCGTCGGCCTCATCGAGGGGCTCAAGGCCTACGGCAACCCGCTCATCCGCTCGTTCCTTGGCCCCGTTTCCCTCGAGGAGTTCGACACGATGGCCTATTAAACCATCAAGTAAACAGCTACTGACGGTACCTCCTTGCTTTCATGTGGGGAGGTATCACAACCCACCCGTATACGGGCCTAAAGGCCCCCGTTCGGCCATCCCATGGTGAGCACGGCGCGCCTGGCGCCATTGCGCTCGATGCCCTCGAGACGCCGCCCCGTGTACGGGTCGTCGACCTCCTCGCGGGTGACGGGGTCGACGAGGATGCGCGGGACGTAGGTGTCCTTCCAGTCGCGGTACTCGTCGGGCGTGATCTCCCCCGCCTCGAGCTGCTCGCGCCTCCCGCCCCAGTCGCGCGGGGCCTTCGTGAGGTCATCGGATGGAGGAGGTCGCATTGGAGAAGAGGACGTACGGGGCGGGAGAGGTCGCACAGCTCCTAGGCGTGTCAAAGGCGTACGCATACAAGCTCAAACGTAGGCTCAACGCGGAGCTTGAGGCGGAGGGGATGCTCACCATCCCCGGCAAGGTCTCCGCGACCTACCTCGAGGCCGCTTCTTCGGAGACGCGTCCGTAGCCGAGAGGGGTAGCGAGGATGTCGGTTAGCAGGGACGAGGCGCGCGGCAGACAACACACCAGCATCCGCTGCGCACTCGCACAACCGCGATACCACACGCCCAAGGAAGGCCCCGTCCCCGCAGGACGGCTCGACGACACAGCCAGACAGGAGGTCTCTGTCGGTGGTGTATCCCGCTATGTCGAGGACGAAGTCGACCACCCAGTCCTTCGTGAATACAACTCCAGGCTCCGTCATGGAATGCGCCTCCACTCCTCGCATCAACTCACATCTACAATCGCTCCTACTAGGACAGCACATTATCGCGAGGCACTTGGAATGGAGGTACTTATCGATTGTCAAGCAACGCCACAAGCAAGGCATTTCTGCCCTTTATCAGGTCAAACGTAACGAGTGTCCCTCAACTGACTTGCAGGTCCAAGAACGCAAGACGACGCATCAGGTAGGCTAGACCCCACCAGATGCGCCGTCAGAGAGACCTCACGATAATGTGCTGAGCTATTCCCACTCAATATGAGTCGCGCGGCTGTGGTGGTTTGGGGTGGCTCGAAGCGCCCTCTCGTATCCACGCTGCGCGTCGTGGCTCCGGTTATCATCCCTGCGGACATCAAAGCGACGTCACGGGCACCTTTTCCCACACCCGTGACGTCGCCTCACTTCAAGTACGACGACGTCATGACGTCACCCGACCGCGTTTGCACTGGTAGCGATGATGGTTCAGGCTCATGGAGTAAGGAGCTCGCCCTCCTCCGCCATGAGGTCGGCCAGGTAGTACTACTCCTCCCCGCGCAGGGACCTGCGGGAATTGAGGTCGAACCGCTCGAAGAACTCGAGCACCATGGAAGACAACAGGCCCAGCTGGGATTACACCCCCTGCGCGGGCTGCTACGCCTGCGTTCACGCGTGCCCCAAGGCGGCCATCCGCTTCACCAAGTACCAGGAGCCCAACCCCGAGGTGCACTACCTCAATCCGCACGTGACGCTGGCGGACCTCATGAGAGCAGCTGGCTGACGCTAGAGAATGCGCAGATCGGCGAGCCTACACGAGCGCAAGCTCAATCTCGTCGAACCAAACACGTCACCCAATCCATTGCCCAGGCACGAGCCCGTGCCTGGGCAAGGCCGGTGTCAGCCCACTTCCACTAGCGCTGTGCCCGTCGTGTCGTAGTCGGAAAGGGCAACGCTTCTGATGGCCGGATTGTCGTAGGTGTTGTAGTAGTAGGTGTTCGTGCGCGTGGACAGGCCGCCGGTGTAGACGGTTATCTCGTAGGCGCCGTCGAGCATCTTGGATGCGCCATCAATCATCGCGACACTTCCCAGCGTGTGGAACATGCGTGACACGTTCTCGGCCTCGGTTTCCTTCTGCGGATAGAAGGCGTTGTGGTACGCGGCGCGCACGAAACGCGAAGGAGAGTAGCAGTCGCCGGGAATCCCGCGCATGCCGCTCCCAGTTCCGTAGGCCGAGAGCTCAGCAGCACGCCAGAAGACGGGGCCTTCAACTTCGGGAGAGCAGCCGATGTAGCTTCGGACGTTTTCCGCATGGTAGGCAAAACCGGGTTGGTTGGCTAAGACATCGAGTCCGTTGTCAAAGACCTGCATGCCCTGAGCCGTGTACTCCACCACGATGCTGTGATCAGCGTCGCCGATGATCCAATGCAGTAACGAGGACGGATAGCGATCGTTGATGGGCCTGTCCACGATGACCGTCTCGGCAAGAGCGGCCTTCACTTCATCCACCGTATGGAAGTTGGCAACCACCCACAAGGGGAACTCCCAGGCGCACACGTTGGTCTTGCCTTGCACCGGGGCGGATTCGTATTGGGCGTAGCCGGGAAAATTCAGGCCGGCAACGGCAAGGCCCGCATCGTTTGCGCAGTCAAAGTACAAAGGGGTGTTCTCAGCCACGATGCCCATGCCATAGACAGGCCGGCTAATTGCGTCGATGGCACCAAAGGGAGAATTGGGGCTCCAGCCAGTCGGAGTGATAACCACATGCTCGCCGTAGCCGCAGCTCCAGTCCAGGTTGCGCCCGAAGTACATGTTGCCTTGCCCATCTGAAAAGCGAATCCCCGTGCACATGGCAAGCTCCTCTCCGCTTGAAGCCATTTTGGCGCCTAACCGTATTATCGCCCGTGTTGCAGTGGTCTTTCATTACGGCGCAAAAGAGTGATTGAAGCGAGCTGCCTTCCGACGGCCCCCTCCCCTCCTACGGCGAGTTCGACTGGACGTCCGTGATGGACGCGGCGCGCGTCGTGGACTAATGGGAACCTGCCGCATCTGACGGCTCGGTAATGTGGGTGTCCTCGCGCGGGCCTTCGGCCGGCCGACTTGGTTGGAGGATACATCATGCATGGTTTCGAGGGGCCCTACGACGTTTACGTCGGACTTGACGTCGGCAAGCGGGCCCACCACGCCTGCGCCGTCCTGGCGGACGGCAGCGTCGCATTCAGGACGGGCGTCGACAACTCAGAGGCGGCGATAGACAGGGTGATCGCGGACGCGGCCGAGCTGGGGACTCCCCTGGTCGTCGTCGACCAACGCAGGAACATCGGCATGCTGGCGATCAGGCGCGCCCGTGCCGCGGGCGTCGAGGTCGCATACCTTCCCGGCATCTCCGCGAACAGGGCCTCGGCGCTCTTCCCCGGCGACGCGAAGACCGACGCGCGGGACGCCGAGGTCATCGCGAGGACGGCGATGGGGGTGCCGCAGTCGCTGAGGCCGGTTCCCGAGGAGGACGATCTGGAGGGAGCGCGCAGGCTCGAGGCCCAGCGCGCAGACCTGATCAAGGACAGGACGCACCAGGTCAACCGCCTGAGGTCCCTGCTGCTCGAGTCAAACCCTGACTTCGAGGGCGCGCTGGAGCCCGAGGCGACCTGGTGCGTCGCGATTCTCGAGAGGCTCGGCGGGCCCTGGAACGTCCTCGACTCCGGGAGGCGGCGCTTCCTTCGCGCCGCCTCGCAGGCGCCCCGGGAGAGGGCCGAGGCGGTATGGAGGAGCCTCGGGATGGCCACGAGGCCCACCGAGCGTCAGGTGGAGGCCGAGATGGTCCTCGTGCCGATGCTCGCGCGGAGGATCCGGGAGGACACGGAGCAGATCGAGGCGCTCGAGGAGCTCATCGACGATCAGGTCGCAGAAGACGAGACCTACCGCTGCCTCCTGACGATCCCCGGCGTCGCGCGCAGGACGGCGACGCAGCCCGTGCCCAACGTCAGGCTCGCGGACTTCGCCGACCACGACCACCTTGCGAGCTACTGCGGGCTGGCGCCCAGGAACCGGCAGTCGGGCACATCGCTGAACTCTGTCTCCTCCTCGCGACAGGGGAACAAGCAGCTGAAGAACGTGCTGATATTCAGCTGCAACAGCCTGCTTAGGTCGAAGGGGTACTTCCGCGAGTACTACGACTCCTGTCGATTCCGGGGCAAGACGCACAAGGCTGCAGTGAAGGCCACCGCACGGAAGAGGATGAAGGTCATCTACGCGGTGATGAGGGACCGCGTCCCCTACCGAGAGGACCTGCTGCGGCGCCAGACGCAGTAGCGGACCCACGGTCGACGCGCAAAAGAAGGCCCCTCATGGAGGGGCCTGGATCGTCATGCGAAGTGACGTGTTTTAAACGAGGGCGTTCCGCTTGACAAAACTATGGGAACACATTACGGCGCACCCTTCGGTTCTCACAGACATGATAACGGTATAGACAATACCCGCAATCGCGGCCCGCAAGCGGGCCGGGTCACCTGGATTTCCGACATCCCGGCTGCGCCGGGGATTGTCGGAGGATCCCCTATCCTCGCCGCGCCGTCGAAAACCCGACATCGCGAGCCACGAGGACGACGCCTGGCCCTCGGACCGGGGCATCATGGCACAGGCTCCTCCGAGGCGGCAGGCACCCCTAGCGCCGCCTCCGTCACCCGACGCGCCATCCCCTGCACGCGCCGCGCCCCGCCCGCAAACGGGCGCGCTCCGGGGATAGCGCTTGCCCCGTTGCCCCCGTCCGAGGGAAGGAAGAGCCGACCCTCACCCGAGCCCGAAGGGGGCAGACCATGAGCCAGACCGCAACCATCACCCCGACCGTTCCCGTCCACGAGCTGTGGGAGGCCACCGCGCCCGTCACGGGGGACTACGCCCGCGACTGCGCGGAGCTCGCACGCGAGGCCCTGTCGCACGTCGGCTTCACGGGCTTCGAGGAGACGCCCTTCGAGGACGTGCTCGCCTGCCGCGAGGGCGACCTCCCCGTCACCATCGCCGTGCTCCCCGTGCCCACGGAGGGCTTCGAGATGACGCTCGACGACCTCCAGTCGCTCATCGACGAGGACGTCGTCGCGCACGGCGCGGCGCTCTGCGTGGGCCGCGCGCTCGCGTCCGAGGGGCCCCTGCCATCTCACCTGCGCTTCGACGTCGTGAGCGTGTGCGTCAACCTCGACGCCGGGCGCGTGCGCGTCCACCACGTGCGCGGGGCGTGGCAGTCGTAGCCATGGCCGCTCATAGCACGACGCGGGAGCGCTCGCCACCAAGGCGGGCGCTTTCCTTTTGTGTGGTGTTTGTGCAGGTCAGGTGCCGTGAGGGCACGCAGCCAGGGCCGCGCCACGGCGGAGGCCAAGCCCCTCCGCCGCCCGTCCCGCACGCGCAGGCACCCCTTACGCTTGTGGGGACGGGGAATCGCACACTCCTCCCCCGGATTTGACCGCGAGAAAAGCAGGCGCTTCTTCCCACCCTCCAGTTAAGTGGAAGCGCCTACCACTCGACTAGAGGGTCCATGCTAGCTAATCTCACCAAGACGCAAATCGGCTCCGAGTAGGCCCGTGGAGGGCTCGTCGATTGTGCCAATTAGTAGGCCACGGTCAAGAAACCTGTTGCCGGCTTCGCACGAGGTCTCTGGCAATAAGGCGCAGTTGTAGCACGCTGCCAAGTTGCAGGAATCAAGACCTTGTCCATGGGACTCGATACACACTGGATCGCCAGAGCACCACAAGGCATCCTCGAGTGCTTTCTGGAGTATTCCTTCGAGCCTTCCCGGACGACCAGACCGCACGAGTCCCCCGAGCGATCCGTCCCCACTCTCGGATGCCGTATAGATGAGTATCCCATGCATGTCGCCATGGGTCTCAACCCCGTCGTTGAGAAACCTTTCGCAGTAAATCCTCTCCCTAAGCGAGGCTGCCGAGTAGCCGCATACTTGGCTAATGCCAAGTATGAGCAGATGAGCCAGGGTGTGCAGGGCAACGTACTTGGGATTGAGCTTCTTCGGGGCCTGGTTTCTTGACCTACGAGAGATGTCGAGGTTTCTCTGCATTTCCGAGAATCTCACGTCCACTGTTTCACGAGCAAGCCATTCTCCCAAGGCATCCTCATCAAGCTCAAGGAAAATTCCCTCGCCGACAGTCTGGACGGCCAGCGTCCATCCTAATGGCTTTCTTGAAAGGGCGGAGCGACGTTCCCTCATCTTTTTTCCGTCGTTTGCCTCTGGGTTGAGTCTCGAGAATCCCACGAGAGCTCGAGTCACTGTGAGGGTGTCAATGAGGGATACCGTCGAGAAGAATTCCTGCATGAGCTGCGAACGGTAGTTGCGGATGTCGACAGCCTCCCCGACGAATTCGCCCCGCTTTGTGATTGTCGGGTTCCGCAACGTTAGGTACTCGTCATACAGATACTCGTCGTCAGTCTGCTCCACGCCTCCAGCGTCCTTGAGCCTCTCGTACGCGAGGGCAATCGCGCTGGGGTCGGCCTCCTCCCGGCTCGCCAGGGATTGGATGAATTTGTCAAGTACTCCGGCTTTCTCCATCTCGGCCATCGTGTCTGACTCTTTTGCGACGATGTCCTTGACACGCTCGTCGAGTAAATCTGGTATCAGCACCGAGCTGACCGTATCTGCGTAGCAGACATTCGTTGCACCCATGATCGAGACGCGGAGGTTCTCGACTGGACAGTTGCAGCCCTTGCCTGACAGGTCTAACCATGGTTTCCGACCGGGGCAGTGATAGCCGATGCTGTTGAGACCGTTCGCCGTCGTCGCCCCTTGGAGCGTCCTCCAAGCTCCGCACGAGCATCTGTATACGATGTCCCCCATCGTCGCGCTGCCTCCGGTCGTTGTCCTAGTGACGATGTGGTTGGGGTCCTTAGGCGAGATGGAGGCGCCTCTGTGTAGCCACTGCATCACAGGGAAGTCATCGACGTGACCTTCTGGGCAGACGACGATGAAGCGCTCGGGGACGAGCCTTGGTCCCCACTTGTTCTTCTCGCGACACGCAGGATTGCTGCACGTGATGGAGGAGCTGGTATTGGTCGTGCTGACGTACTCCATCCTCTTGCATTTCGGGCAGTACATCCAGCCGGGGAACCTTACCGCGGGAACGAAGCCGCTGTCCTTCCTCACATGCTTCGGAGGGGCGAGCAGCTTCTCGACGCCTAGATGCTTGCAGAGGCGCCCGTCGCGAACTGTGTCCATTTTCTCAGTGTCGAAGGCGTCAAGACCCGCGATCATCACGATGTTGTTCGCGTCGCAGGGATAAATCGCCCCCACGCTGTATGGTCCGAGGAGTTGGCCCATTCGGATCGAGTAGTCCTTCGAGGTCTTCTCGCTCCTCTTCTGCCTGATGGTTTGTCTAGCCATTCTTCCTCCAGCTGTACTGCTTGTCATACCCAGCGTAGGTCCCCACGATCTTGACCCTGCACTCGGAGTCGACGCTCCTCATCGAAGTGGGGACCTCGAAGGTGCCTCCACTCCAAGCCTCCGACTCCTCCGCGCCTCGAGGGTGTATCAGCGGCGTCACGGGGTCGAAGTTCTCGGGCTTGAGCTCGCACCAGCGCCCATAGTCGTTTGTCTCCCAAATGTGGCGGTAGTACTCGATGTCCGCCTCAGTTCCCTCAGCTTCATCTGGATCGACCCTCTCCACCCTGTCGAGCACCGTTTCCTCTGCAAGGCTGAATGCCTTATCGTCGGGGAAGGCGTATGGTTTCGCCACCGACTCGTCCACGGCCGAGAGGTATATGCCCGCGAGAGTTCCGAAGAGCGCGCGGTCCCTGACCTGCCTGCAGAATGACGTTACGCTTGACGGTTCCACGTTCTGGTAGAAGCTCTGGTGGAACATGGCGAAGTTCTCGTAGTGGGACCTGTCTCGGGGCTTGGTCGTGCTGTACACCACGAAGACGATCCCCTTCGCCTCGCCGCGACCCACTCGGCTGGTCGCCTGGATGTATTCTGCAGTCGACTTCGGCTGTCCGGCGACGACCATGAGGCCGAGACGGCCGACGTCGAGGCCGACTGAAATCATGTTTGTTGCGAAGCATAGGTCGACCGCCGCTTTGTCGGGATAAGAGATCGAGAGGCTCGCTAGGCCGTTTCTCACCTCGTCCGCGTCCTTGCGCCCTGTCAGTTCGAGGGGAACGTTCATGTACCTGGCGGTGTCGTCGCCGTTTGCCTCGGCCCGTTTGCGGTGCTCCCAGAGGCGCTCGGGGATGTCGCCCCCCATCCAGGTCACGGCTTGGCCGAGCTCTCTCGTCGTTCCGTAGTAGCCAATCGTGGTCCAGTAGCGGTCCCTCCACTCGTCGTCCACGTCCCTCCACGTGGCTGGCTCCCACATGAGATCCGAGTAGAGCCTGATGTTCGTCGATGCCTCTTTGAGCGTTGGGACGAACACTCCGACGTAACGCCGGCCCCTCCCATCCTTGTCCTCGACGGCGAAGAAGGAGTCGTCGTAGTCGATGCCCGAGGGCGGGAACTGGAAGACGTTCTCCTCGCCGCATGCGTATAGCTGGTTGCACTGCTCCTTTGCCCTGCTCACGGTTGCTGTCGATGCGATGATCTTCGGCGTCACGAGCTCTCCGTCGACCTCTCGCTCGCATAGGGAAGAGATGAGTGTCTCGTAGTGCCCCGCCATCGATCCGAGTGGTCCAGAGATGAGGTGGAGCTCGTCCTGGATGATCAGCTTTGGCGGCCTGAGGCGCTTTCCATCCTTGATGCCGAACAGGGGGAGAGCCTCGTCGCGATAGGGAAGCATCGCGAACTTGTCGATGGTTCCCACCAGCAACGAGGGCGGCTGGAGGTAGATTTCGTCGTCGACGACGTCAAGTGGCAGCCCCTCATCTCCCGAGAACTCGCAATTGCTGTTCGGGCATCTGAATACGAGTCTCTTCATGCTGCCCGTAAGGACGTATGACCTTCGGCGGTCCTCCTCCATGCTGGAGCCGCACCACGGGCACTGCCGCACTGGGAACGGGTTCTTGTCCTCGCCCCTGTCGACGTATTTAACGCGCTCCCTCACCGCCTTCTCCCTCTTGTTCGGGCTCGCGTCGTCGCCGACCCATAGGCCTATCCTGAACTGCCTCTCGCCGAGCAGCGCAGGCAGGCGCCTGCGCATCGACTCCAGAGCGCAGACGAGTGATGAGGCCCTGTCGAACTGTTGGGAAGTGAGCAGTCTCAGGGTGTAGCGCATGAAGACGGACACTCCGGAGCTCGTGGTCCCGCAGATCCTTTCGTGGATGAGGGTGAAGGCTGTTAGGCCAAGGTAGGCCTCCGTCTTGCCGCCACCGGTCGGGAACCAGATGAGGTCGACGATGTCCCTCTCGCTGCAGGTCTCGTCGACGATGGGCCGGATGTTCATGAGTATGAAGGCGAGCTGGAATGGCCTCCAGCTACGAACGTACCCAATCGGGGCGTCGAGGCTGGCGCGCTCGCCGCTGACGACGCTGTAGTGCAGGAACTGCTCGTACATCGCCTCGTTTGCCATTATGAACGCCTGCCTTGCAGCGCCATCGGCTTCGAGCAGCGCAAGGCCGTCTTCCATCCTGGAGAGGCACCTCTTACATGCGGAGATGTTCCGCTCGGCCGCGGCGAGATGCTCCCTCGGCAGCGATGCGGAGGAGTGTTCGACCCCCTTGATCCACTGGTCGTATCTCCGGCACATCTCCCTCATCGAGGCGGACGTCTCGCCCCACCCCTCCGGCTTTCCGAAGGATTCGAGTGGGAGGCTCAGCCCCTTCATTGACGGGTGCATCGGCTTCATCGACCTGGTCTCTGCTGTTGGCATGACCTGCGTTTCTGCCCAAGAGACGCTGTCGCCTTGCGCCCATCGAGTTGCGCATCCGTGCCCGATCGCGTAGTTCTTCACGTTGCGGTAGATGAGGAGCCTCTCAGCCTCCTCTTCCGAGAGGCTGGCCTTGCCCGTGTCCGACCAGGCGGGCGGGACGAGGCCCTGCTCGGAGATAACCTTCATTGATGCTTGGAAGTAGCACTTCTCGGGGGTATCCCTGTCGCTCTCGTATGCGTTGCACAGGGCGACAGTGACCACGCTGGCCCCCGGGATGTGCCTCCTGAACACGACCCACAGCTCGAGCTTCCCCTCGTCGAGCCTGTAGCCCTTCGGCTTCCCAGCCTTTTGGGGTAGCTCGACTTCCTCGTACCCCAGCTTGAAGTTCATGGGGATCCGCCTGTAGTAGCTCTTCCCCTCGATGATGACGGCCTCGTATCGTGCCGCTTGGACCTCGAAGGACAATCTGTCGCCCTCTCGGACCGCGATTGTCATGCTCATGGCCGCCTGCTGCCGAGCATTCGATAGGGAGATGGGCTCCTCGAAGTCATCCCCGTCCGCCTGGTTCCCAGGGGCGGATCCGTCGGGCACTATCTCTGCTGAAGCCGGGACATCCGGGGCTTCTGAAAGGGAGGGATTGGCTTCTGGGCCTCCGTCGCTGCCTTCGACGACGTCCCCCAAGTCGAACTCGGAGCCCCTGGGATGGAGCACTCCGGCGTTGTACCTTAGTGTTGGGGAGACGTCGAGGAGCTCCTCCTCATTGAAGTCCCGTGGACCGACGAACTCCTCGTAGACCGCTCGGTAGAGGCGGTCTCTGAGGTCGTCGTCGAGGGAGCTTTTGTCAGGGGTCTTTTCCATATAGGGTTCTCCTTCTGCCTAGACGACGTAGGCGCGATCGACCGCGACGCGTGCCTCGTCGCCGATGGCGGTGATTCTGAGCAGCTCGACGTTCCCGCTCTCGTGCCTGTCGTCGAAGCCGCTGACTGCATCGTCGAGGCCATATCGCGACACGTCGTCGAGGAACAGTCCCACCATTTTCTCGTGCGCCATCATGCCGGTTCTCTGGTGCTGCCCGCGTATCAAGCTGGCGGCTCCCAAGATTCCCTTGATGTCCTCGTCCTTGATGAAGATCCTGAAGGCCGAGAAGATGGACCGGATGTCCTCTTCTGACTGCGGCGCGATGCGTTCCCCCTTCACCCATCCGCGGACCGTCTGGGTGCTTCTGGGGACTCGCAGGTGCGACTGGATGCGCTCGACGATCTCTGGGTCTGACATCCCGCTCATTCGCGCCCTGCTGATAGGCTCCTTCCACCTGTGAGCGACCTGCAGGGCGGCCTTGTATCCGTCGACCCTCTTCTCGGAGGCCTTTCGTATGTACGCCCTGTCTGAATGGGTCCGGAGGACCACGTCTCCGGGCAGGAGTGCGGAGGCGGGCTTTCTCTCGGGCTCGTCATTCTGGCCGTCGAGGCAGTCCGTGATGACGACAAGCTTTCCTCCACTCGAGGTACCGCCTCCCGATCGCAGCCAGACGTGCGTGCCGTCGTTGAACATGACGGGAACTGCGGTGACGGACTTCTCACCTTTGCGCGCCACGTCCTTCTGGAGGCGCCTCCTCTCGATCTCGGTGATGATGGCGGCTGGGGAGCCGTCTTTCTCCTTGTCGGCTGGGGTCCCCGATGCCTTCGCGTGGGTCACGCTCTTCGTCGGGCGGCCGATTGGCTCGATTCCCAGTTTCGAAAGGGAGCGGTCGGTCTCTTTCGAGCATCGGTCGGAGGCGATGTGCCACTGCTCGTTCGCGCGTCTCCACCACTCGAGCTCGAGGCCGCCCTTCCCGTCCGTATAGAGCACGAACGTCATGTCCGCGGAGATGCCCGAGTGGACCGCGCGGTCCATCACCCCTCGGTCGTACCATCCGCTGAAGATGACGCATTCGCCACCATCGATGCCTCTCGCGGCCATGAAGTCGCGGGTGTTGATGACGCGGAAGTCCTCGGCCGAATAGTCGTTGAATTCGAGCTCCTCGCGCCAGTACTCGTACGCTCGCTTGGTCCTGTTGCTGTCCACGACCAGTACGACGGCATACCCTGCGTCCAGACGGTCGGTGATCAGCTCGTAGATCTGTTGCTCCTTGGGGAGCGGCTTGCCGGGCTCGTAGATCGATGAGAGGATGTCACAGGCTTCGCACAGCTCGTTGAAGCTCTCTTGCTCCAGAGAGCGGGAGGCCTCTATGGCCTCGATTGAGGATGATATGAGGTCCCTCTGGAGGTCGCAGTACTCGTCGTCCGGCGCCTCTGTCATCCTGATGGCTGCACCGAGGGCGCGGAACAGGTCTTGCTTCGCCCTCCAAGCGTCGTCCGTGTACATTTCGACCTTGTCGAGACGGTCGTAGATTATTTCCTTGGCTCTCGAGAGCCCGCTTTCGCCAGCCTGGACGGGCATGACCTTTTCGTGCTGCCTCTCCAGCATGGTTCTCTGGACGGGAGAGAGCAGGCAGCCCTCCGCGCGGGTGGCCGCCTCGCAGTCGTCCCAGTCGAAGATGAGGAAGCCCTTTTCCTTGAGGAGGTCCATTCTGTCGAGGGTCCATCTGTCACAGAATCCCACTACGCCGATACCCATATCAACCAAGTCGAGCACGTCGGATAGCAGCGTCGTCTCGAGTATGTCGGGACTAGGTATGTTGAACGACACGAAGTCAACTGCCATTCCACCACGGGCAAGCTCGATTATCTGGTAGGCGCTCCCAATTCCGTCAGTTCGTGGCCCCACAATTATTGAGGGCGGGGCGTCGAATGGCCACTCGAAGCCATTTCGTATCTTCCCGCTTGGAGACACGTAAGAAATCGGGATGACCCTCGAGAGGCTGGCGCCAGCGCCATCTGCCATGATTTTGCCGCTCAGTATGTGGGTGGGAGGCTCATTGAGGTACTGGGAGGGCGAGGAGACGTAGCCTACCGCAGGTACGTCCTTTCCGCACATGTCGAGCAGGCGACGGGCCATGGGCGGCTGCATGTCATATTCGGCGGCGAACTTCTTGAGGGCGGAACCCTTCGTCTTCGAGAGCCTTGCGCCGGCCGAGGCCCTGTGAACCATCGGGAACTCGTATATCTCCCTGAGGTAGCCGACGCTTTGGTCACGGGAGTTGAGCATGACCTTGGTTTCGGTGACGTCGGTGATTTCCACCACGCAGTCGCCGATGGCTGCCGTCTCCCCAGCCATAGCCTCGTGCAGGCCGGGGTCACCTTCCGCCTCCAGTAGGTTCTGCATCGCTGCCAAGAACGTGATCGCCACGGACTCCCGCTCGAAGTCCGGGCAGCTGAAGATGATGCCCGGGCAGCCCTGTTCGCGGGCCCTTTGGAGAAGGAGCAGGTTCGCGCGGGTGATCGTCGTGAGACGCACGTTACCGAGGTTCTCGAACGAGAGGACCGCTCCTTCACCGACTCGAGTGCAGGAATCGAAGAACTCCTCGAGGCTTATCGCTCCCGGGACGGGGCCATTCATCCCAACCACCTCACAAGGCCACGCAGAACGACTTCTCGCGCTGGGTGACGAGGTCGAAGAAGTCGGCGACGTCCCAGAGCCAGGCTCTCTGGATTGGTGAGTACGTCTCATGGAGGGGGCGTGGCACGACGAGCTGGAGGCCCTTCTCCCTCATGTCGTCGGTCTGGCGCGTGCTGATCGCGCCTTCGAGCGTGACGAGGTGCTTCCTTGGGATGCGCTCGGCTTCGGACAGCACCTGCCGCCAGCGGTCTTTACACGTGGTCTTTGCCCCGAGTAGCGTCAGCCCCTCGGAGGGGAAGGATGGGTCGTGGTAGTGGCGTTCGGACGGGAACAGGAAGTCCGGCTTCTCATGATGCTCCGTCTCTCCCTGCGCCGTGTAGCTGATTCCGCGGGCGTCGAGCAGCGCCTCGAGCGAGTGCTCGAGCGACTTTCCCGCTCTGGACTTCCTTCGTTGGAACAGGCTCATCGAGTATTTGAGGAGGCCGTCGACGTCCATCGGGTCGGTGTACTTCGGGAACCCCATCTCTGCCTCGTGTCGCTCATAGGCTCGGAACAGCATCTCCTCGCGCTGGTACGCCGCATAGACGATCTCGTCTGGGTCCCCGCGGACGTAGTCTATCTCGCCTAACGTCGAGCGGCAGTAGGAGGAGAACTCAACGGTTGTGGGGAGCCTGTCGGGAAAGTGGAGGAGCATGTCGTCGAGCAACGATTCCGCAGTCGTGGGGACGTAAACCTCGATTCCGAGGGCCTCGAGCACGTTCGATGCGACTGCGTCGACCCTCATCCTCTCGTTGGTCCCGACGTAGTAGTTCCTGATGTGCTCCTCGCCGATGCCGAACAGCCACTTCACCTGGGTGTCGATGGTCGAGCCCCTGCGGGTGATGATGGCCGTGAGGGAGTCGTCGTCGAGGAGCGCGAGGGTCAGCGTGTCGCCTATGCTGGCGCGCTTGATCGGCTCGTTGTCGGTGTAGTAGAGCCGCCATTCCGCCGCCCTGTTGGGGTTCTTCCTGCGCGCGTCATACCACGAGAGTATGCCGTCGTCATAGATCGCTTCGTCGTCGTCATCCAAGTAGACGAATCTTGCGGGGATGCCCTTGCGATCCTCGTCCCCGAGCAGGTGCCTCAGTGGTCCGGAACCTTGGAACTCGTGCTGATGGCTCTTGTTGGCACCAATGATGTCGATGCCAGGCATCTCCTTGCACATCACTCCCTTGACGTAGTCCTGCAGCATCCCGTAGTCCATCGTCTACCCTTCTAAGGCCTTCTTCATGAGTCTTGCCACCTCTGCGACGGCTGGGACGCAGACCGAGTTTCCGAACTGCCTGTACGCCTGGGTGTCGGACACTGGAATCTCGAAGGAGTCTGGAAAGCCCTGAAGCCTCGCGCATTCGCGGGGCGTGAGCCTCCTTGGGTTCTTCCCCTCTTGGCGCACGAGCACCTCGGACCCGTCCTTGTAATACCTCGCCGAAATCGTTCGGGTGGTGTCTTCTGGCCCGACCAACCCGTATCCGAAGCCATTGCCACGGGCTTTGTGCCTCTCCGCGTAGTTGCGGAGGTACTCCCAGAGCTTGTCGGAGAGTGTGTACTTGTCAGGGACGTCTTGCTCCGCGACGTCTGCGAATACGCCCCCTCCACACTTCGGTAGGTCGAGGTCATCCCAGCTGAATGGCACGTCGTCAAGGAACCCGACTATGTAGATGCGTTCGCGGTGCTGGGGAGTCCAGTTCTTGCCGTCGATAATCTTCCAGTAGACGTGATAGCCGAGGTCCTCGGTGAGTACGGACATAATCACCTTAAACGTATTGCCCTTGTCATGGCTGACGAGGTTCTTAACGTTCTCAAGCAGGAAGGCCCTCGGTTTTTTGGCATCAATGATACGCGCCACGTCAAAGAAGAGAGTCCCTTGGGTCTCGTCCGCGAACCCCGTCGCACGCCCGAGGCTGTTCTTCTTGGAAACACCCGCTATGGAGAACGGTTGGCACGGAAACCCCGCAAGCAGGATGTCGTGGTCGGGAATCTCTTTGGAAGGAACCTCCGTTATATCACCGACGATGGGGAATGGATCCTCGAAGTTGGCAGCATAGGTCTGGTTGGAATACTTGTTCCATTCACTGACGAATACAGTCTCGACATCATCACCGAAAGCCTGCTCGACTCCAAGCCTGATGCCACCGATGCCGGCAAACAAGTCAATGCTGCGATATTTCACTACTCGTCCCTCTTCCAATCAATGCCCCAAGGCTCGACAAACGCGCACGTTCATCTTCATAGCATGTTGGGGGGACAGAAAAAGAAGCAAGCCTTCTGTCCCAGTGAATAATCATACCGCCAAAGGTCAAGGGCCTCTCACTTCGCAACAGAGCCTTCTTATCTCTCTAGCAAGTCGCGCCTAGCTTTAGTGGTATCACTCGACAAGATTCTAACCCCATGCCCCGCCCACACGGAGCAGAGCCCCGTGCCCCCTGGACCCCTCCCGGCCGCCCCGCACGGCGCCGGTCAAGGGCCCCATGGAACCTCGCACAAATCAAAGGGCAATTGGTGGAGGTTGCCATGGAGCTCCTGTGCCCCTCGCCTACCACGGGGCGGAAACCCTTGGCCTCCAAGGGTGGCAAGCACGCACGGAGGACGTGCGGGACCCGCCACCCGAAGGGAGACAAGGACATGGCAACCACCAAGAGCACCAAGCGCCACACGAGCAAGGCAGAGCGCCAGCAGGCGCGCGAGAGGGCACAGGCGGCGCTCGACCGCCTCGGTGAGGGCGTACGCGCCGTGTACGACTCCGAGCGCTGGGAGTCGTGGCTGCGGAGCCTCAGCAGGTTCTACGACTACAGCCTCGGCAACACCATCCTGATAGCCATGCAGATGCCGACCGCCACCCACGTGGCCAGCTTCAGGAGCTGGAAGCGCGATTTCAACCGCTACGTCAAGAAGGGCGAAAAGGGCATCGAGATCCTCGTGCCCATGCTCGTGAAGGACAGGGACGAGGACGCCGATGAGGAGCGCCGCCGCCTCGTGGGCTTCCGCGTTGGCCACGTCTTCGACGTCAGCCAGACCGATGGCGACCCCCTGCCGACGCTCGTGGACGAGGTCGCGGGAGACGTGGATCTCTATGCCGCCATCCTCGACGCCGTCCGCGCCGTCTCAGCCTACCCCGTCGAGTTCGTGGGCGACCTCCCCGAGGGCACCAACGGCTTTTTCCGCCGCGGCGAGCTCGTCGCCATCCGCGAGGGCATGAGCGAGGGCCAGACCGTGAAGACCGCCCTGCACGAGCTGGCGCACAGCCGCCTGCACGACGGCGACCCCGAGGGCATGCCCGACCGCGCCATGCGCGAGGTGCAGGCTGAGAGCGTCGCCTACGCCGTGAGCGCGGCGCTGGGGCTGGACACCTCCGGCTACTCCTTCGGCTACGTCGCCAGCTGGGCCGTGGGCAAGACCGACGAGGAGATGCGCGCGTGCCTGCAGGTGGTGCGCGACGCCGCCAAGGCGATGGTGGAGGACCTGCAGCAGGCCATGGCTGCGTAGCCAAGAGCACTCCGCGACCATAGGCGCCCGCCCCGGCGGGCGCCGAGACGCATGCTTCGCCCTGGCAAGAATCGGGCAAAGGACGCCCTGTCTCGCCACCCCGGAACCCCAGCCCTATCAAAACGTACCGATAGACATCAGAGCAACTCGGCAACTTCCTCAAGCCTTGAAGATATCGCTGAAAAATCTCTCCCCAAGTCAAGCGTCCAGAGGTAGAAGTCGTGTCCAACTTCGTTCCAATGTGACTGGCGATCCTCCTCGCTGGCAGTAAGTGCGTAGAGCAGCATGCCCGAAACCGGCCTTCCCGAGGCGAACTCCTCGTGTAGGACGTAGGAGAAAATCTGGTTCATATTCGATGGTGAGGCGATCTCGTGATTGTGGTGGGTCTTGAGAATCCGACCGTAGCACTTGCAGTCCACGATGAGGGTAGAGTCCTGTCCCACGAGTGTTATGTCCGTGTAGAGCCTCGGCAGGAATGCGGGGACGTCGCCGTCGACGGATCGACTCACCTCCTTGGCCGAGGGCTTCAGCTCCGGGTGGTGCCGCTCGAACCACGCCAGTACGAACGCCTCGTAGAGAGTGAAGAGTCTCTGCGAGTCCGCAAAGGAGGCGAGCCTCACCTCACCATCCTCCTGGGTGAGCAGCATCGACTCGACTACCATGTAGCACACATTCATCAGCAGCTGGTACGAAGCGTTGTTGCAGTGGTAGCGGAGCCTCCCCCACTCGATGCGCTTGGGGTCGACCGTCCCCACGTCGCGCAGGGCAAGGAGCGACCTCTTGAGCGCCTTCCTCCGCTTAGGATCAACGAGGTCAGAAGAAACGAGCAGACCGCCCACTGTCTTGAGAATGCGGTTCTTGTAGGTATCTTCGTCGAGCTCGTCCCACTCGCAAGCCACGCGGTAAGAGCTCCTCGCGACGAGGCGCGCCGTAGCCTGTACGTCGACTCTCCCCCGCACACCCAGGATGTCCTCAAGGACTGCAGAGTAGCCACGCTCGAACCCGCGTTTACGCTGCAGGTCAATGCCCATGGAAAGAATCGCCGCCATGAGGTCCTCGACCCCGTCGAACTCCTCGGTCTCGAGCCTCGCGTATGCCTCGATGTCCAGCGCTTTGAAGGCGTAGGCCATCATGTAGTAGATGTTGCGGACCACGACTCCCGTAGACGTGACGTCGCTCATACCAGCGCCTTCTCGAGTTTGTCGAGCTCCTGGCGCACTTTCTTAGGGTCGTCGAACCAGTACTCCTTAACAAGCGGGGCCAGCTCGTAACGCAGCACGAGCCTAGCATCCTTAGCTCCACAGAAGTAGCTGTGGCCTATACGGAATCCCTCCCCCAGGGCGGTATCTGCAGCGATATCCTTGTTGACCTCCCTGACTGCCTCGACGAGGGTCTTCATGCGCGAATCTTCGACATTATCGAGCTGCTCGAGAAACTTCGGGTGCCCGAGCGCTGGAGACATGTCGAAGAAGGCAAATCGGCGCCTGAGCGCATAGTCGATGAGCGCAAGCCCGCGGTCGGCGGTGTTCATCATGCCGATAATGTAGAGGTTCTTCGGCACAGCAAGCTCCTCGTTCGCAACTGTGAGGAGAGCAAACTCGCCGCGATGGTCCGCCTCGATGAGCATGAGCAGCTCGCCGAGCACCTTGGAGATGTTCGCACGGTTGATCTCGTCGACGATGACGAAATGGGGCCTCTCTGGGTCCCTCTCAGCCTCACGGCACGCCCTCACGAACGGTCCTTCTTTGATGACGAAACCCCCGCTGCCATCGGGCCTATACCCGCAGACAAAGTCATCATAGGTGGTCGACTGGTGGAACTGCACGAAGGTGATGCGGGTATCGTCCTTGCAACCCATAATTGCCCATGCGAGGCGTCTAGCGCAGAAAGTCTTGCCGGTGCCAGGACTTCCCTGAAGGATGAGATTCCGCTTGCGTTCGAGGAGGGCCTTCATATCTGCGAAGTCGTCCGTGTGGACGTAAACCTCGGAGAGGAAGTCCTCGTCAGAATATGCTTCAGCCTCGGTTTCGACGAAACTATCCCGCTCCGTTGTTCCCTCATAGTCCGAATATCGCCATTCGAGGAACTTCAGATAGTTGCCTAGGGCAGCAGACACTCGATTGTGCCACTCCCTGTTTGTCGGGGATTCCTTTGCGTGCAGATATGCTTCTTCAATTTCGCCACGATCAATACAATGGAAGGCGCTCTCGTACTGAGGAAGACACTCATCCATCAGGGTTGCCTCAAAGCTTTGTTTTGCAAGAATCTTCTGATTCTGGTGAGCATAGACTTCCTTGAGCCCGTTAACCTCAACGCTCCATCTGACAAACTGCTCCTCAATGCTGGCATCTGCGTAAATCGGATTCTCGGTTGTCAAATCGACGTCAGCCAACAAATGAATTTGATCCGACCTTGGCTGGACGTACAGTTTTACCCCCGATAGGTCCACTCTTTCCAAAGCCTCTGCCAGCTCATCGCGTAACTTCCAAACATAGGAACCCATTTCGCCCTTTTCGGCATGCTTGCCAACATAGAGCACAGGCCACCAGCGTGAGTTCTCCTCATCGTTGGGGAGAGGACAGTCAGTCGTCTCCTTTACGCGTCTAGCCAACGCTACAGACCCCGTAAGGTAGAAATTCTTTGTCTCCCCATACTTTTGAGCAAGCTGTGTACAGGTTGCAGAACCGCCATGGTCCCTCATCCTGCACACAATCTCGAGAGCAGATTCCGTGAACACCTCAGGGTCTCCCAGCAGCCCCTGCCATGTGTCGACATCGATTCCCGGGTCGTACTCATCCGAAGAGGGGAACCACTCGTCTTCGGACGAGTCACCGCTGTCTGCATCTTCGCTATCACGGTAATCCTTGTCGTAAGTCGTGATGTAGTAGACGATGTCCTGCACGAGCATGTGGTGGGCGGGATCGAACGTCGTGAGCTCTCCGAGTGTCGCATCACTCTCTTCGATGAGGCCACGTCTCGTCGCCACGAGATGGTTGAGTATTTGATCGCACATCTCGCGGTAGGAGATAACCTTGTCGAACTTGTTCCCGGGCCAGCCGACTCCGAGGTATTTGGCAGCCTCCGTGTACATCCTCGTCTTGTAAAGGTAATGCGCCTCCGGGTGCATGAAGGCAAGGTAGAGACTCATAGAGCGAGAGTCCTGGAAGTGATTCTTGGCTGGATCGTTACCAGCTGCCACCTGATCGGCGTTGACTCTGCCGAGCATCGACTTCGCCCAATTCTCAAACGCTACCATTCGAGACTTGAGGTCCACATCTTCGTTGTAAAGAGCATCGAGCGCCGCGAGGGTGCCCTTTGGATCAACACCAATGAACCAGTCGAGCATCCCGATAGGAAACCAGCTCGGACCGAATGCGAGGTTGAGCTTGTGCTTGTCGCCAACCTGATAGGCGTCGACAAGCATGGCGGACAGGTCATCCGCTGTTGGGTCGTAGGTCTCCTTGAAGTGCCTGACCGCTTCCCACTTGTACACCTCGTTGGGACGCGTAATGTCTAGATGTTCTTGGTATCTGTCCAGCACTCCGTCGAGCACGCTCAGGTCGATTTGCTCCATACGATGACCTCCGAGTTGAAACTTCTCATTCAATTTTAGGCCGTTTGCAAGACCACAACATGATGGCGTAAACATAGCTTCAGTGGACGAGAGCCCACAATAGCGAGAGCCCACAATAGCGAGCTGCCTATTCCATGTACAAGTCCATGGAATAGCTCGTCCGCACCGCTTGGAGGACGGTCGTCCGTTTGGTCTCGGCCTCATCGCGATGCTCCTCGGCCATCCCATCTTCCCTCCCGTCCCCGCCACGCGCGGAGCGGCCAACCCATGACATCGTGTCATGGGTGCCGCATGCGGGGGAGCCCCCGCGCCCCTAGGATTGGCATGACCCCCTGTACATAGATAACCCGTCCCAAGGAGGACCATGCCCAGACCCGTCCAGCTCCACGTCATGCTCTCCGAGGAGGAGATGTCCTCGCTGCGCTCGCTCGCCAACTCGCTCGGCACCACCGTCTCCGACACGGTGCGCCTCCTCGCACGGGCAGGAGCCGCATCACCAAGAGGAGCGGCCACAGGCGTCCTCGTCCTGGACCGACGGACCCTCGCCGCCTACGTCCGCAACGTGCGCTCGCTCGGCCACCTCCTCAACCAGTCGACCCACGCCCTCAACGCGATCGCCAAGGCGGTTCGCGAGTCGGGCGTGGACGCGCTCGACCTCGCCGAGGCGATGGAGGGTGTGTCGTACGGTCTCGACGAGGTGAGGCGCGACGCGACCGAGGTCAGGCACCAGGCCGCGGAGCTCACCGGCATGCCGGTCGTCTTCGGGGAGTAGCCATGCCATTCGTGAAGCCAATCTCCGGGCACACCAAGCTCGGCGCCGCGCAGCGCTACCTCGAGAGGGAGGGCCGCGCTCTCGCGAGGGACTTCCTCAACATCGACGCGCCTATGGCGGGCATCGGCGAGGACGGCCTCCCCGAGTACCGCGACTACGACTGGTCGTCAATAATGGACGAGACCCGAGAAAAACTGGGCAACGACAGCCCGTTTAAGGGCAGGAAGGCACGCACCTACAAGCATTATGTCTTCTCCCCCGACCCACGGGACTCCATAAGCCTCTCAGAGCTCCGGTCTGTCACCATGTCATGGGCGAGAGAGAACTTCGGCGACTACGAGGTAGCCGTCGTGTACCACGACGACAACGAGCACCGCATCCCGCACGCGCACGTCGTCGTCAACAACACTAACCTTGCAACCGGTAGACGCCTGCAGGACCCAGACCCCAGAGCGCTCAAGAGGTCCGCCCAGAGGATTGCCCGGGAGCACAGCCTCTCCTTCTACGAGGACAAGCCGAGGGACCCCGAGACGGGCGTCATACCCGACTCCGAGGCGTACGCCCGCAGGAACGCCCACATCGTTGAGAGGGACCGGATAGCTCGTGGAGAGTACTCCTGGGTCGGCGACATCCGCGCGAGGGTCGACGTGGCCAAGGGCATCGCGAAGAGTCCCGAGGACTTCCAGCAGGCGCTCCGCGAGATGGGCGTCAACGTGCGCGAGTCCGCATCGAGGAAGGGAGACTGGGTCTACTCCCTGGCAGGGACGCCTTCCCGCCAGGTGACGGGATCCAAGCTCGGTGCCTCGTACACAAGGCGCGAGGTCACGGGCTGGCTCAGGAGCCCCGCGAGGAGGGCGCCAGGGCCCGTCACCGTGCGCAACGTCCGCGAGGTCGCCGCGGGCGCCATCGAGGTCAAGGTCCTGCGCGAGCTCGTCGCACTCTCGGAGGCGGTGAGCGTCGTCTCCAGGGGAGGATTCAGGAGCCTCTCCGCCATGGACTCAGCCGCCAGCAGATCGACATCTACTGGGTGCACAACACCTCCGAGGCTCCCCGGTGGACGCGTGCGGTCGCCGAGTTCTTCGACGGTCAGGACGACGCGCCGATGATCGGCGTCTCCAACCACAACCTGGCGGAGATAAAGGAGGCTGACGCGATCCTTCGCGAGCACGGCCTGAGGCTCGGTGCCGTGCAGAACCACCTGAGCCCGATCAACCGCAGCTCCATCGACTCAGGCATCCTGGACTGGTGCAAGGAAAACGACGTCGTCTTCTTCTCGTACATGGTGCTCGAGCAGGGCGCGCTTTCCGGCAAGTACGACACGACCCACCCCATGCCCGAGGGTTCTGCCCGAGCAGCCACGTACAACCCGGTGCTCGACAAGCTCGAGGTGCTCAACGCCAAGCTCGCCGAGGTGGCCGAAGCGCACGGCGTGGGCATCGCGCAGGTGCCGATGGCCTGGGCCATCGCGAAGGGCACGCTTCCCATCGTGGGCGTGACCAAAGAGCGCCACGTGACCGACGCCGCAGCCGCAGCCACCGTCGAGCTGACCGACGCGGAAGTCGCCGAACTCGAACAGCTGGCCGACTCGCTCGGCATCAACGCAACCCGCTTCTGGGAAAAGGAGATGAGGTAATGAAGAAGAACATCGGCGCGGCGCTCGCGCTCTACCCCTCGCCCGTCATCGTGGTGTGCGCCATGGTGGACGGTAAACCCACCTGGACGCTCGTGGCGCACGCAGGCACCGTCGCCCACAGCCACCTGATGGTGTCGCTTGCGAAAGCCGACCTCATGGGCACGACGAGCGGCAACAAGGAAGATAAGTCAACCGCATTCGCCTACACCATGGGTGATGCAGGCGCACCGCTAATCGACGAGGCGAAGGTCTCGATCGAGTGCGAGGTCGATGGCAACTACGAGCTGGAGAAGTTCGACAACTTCTTGTGCAAGGTGCTTTCTGTCTACGCAGAAGAGACAGTACTCAACGAGAAGGGCAATATCGACTACCACGTGTTCAAGCCCGTGCTCTTCGAGTTTCCCACCTACGAGTACTTCGTCACCGGCGATAAAGTCGGCGACTGCGCGAAGATGAACCGCTAGCCTGGCTGAACTGGAGGCGAACATGGGATTCATGACGCGGCGGGCGTTCCTTGAGCTGGGGGCTCTCGCGGGAGGGACTGTTGCGTTCTCGGAGCTTACAGCCTGCACAAACGGCTCGCAGACATCTTCGGGCGCGACGACGTCAACCTCATCCGCAAGCGCGGATGCAGGTTCGGCCTCATCCCCCTCGGCATTTTCGTCCACTAACGCGAGCGTAGGTGCGCCTCGGGTCTATTTCACGCGCAAGCTCGACGACGCGTCGCTACAGACCGTTTTCGCAGCCATCGGACGGGGGCTTGGCGGCGGGCGTATCGGCGTCAAGCTCTCGACCGGCGAGCCCGGTGGGAACCACTATCTGAAAGCCGACCTCATTTCGGGCCTTGTGAATGCAGTGGGCGGCACTATCGTCGAGTGCAACACGGCATACTACGGTGCGCGCGGCTCCACCGATGCCCACTACCGAGTGGCAGCCGACCACGGGTTCACAGAGATCGCCGATTTCCAAATAATGGACGAGGACGGCTCGCTGGCGCTTCTGGTCGAAGGCGGTTACCACCTGACCGAGAACCTGGTAGGCGCGCATTTCGCCGACTACGATGGCTTCCTGGTCCTCTCGCATTTCAAAGGACACCAAATGGCCGGCTTCGGCGGAGCACTTAAGAACATCTCCATCGGCATGGCCTCGCGTGAGGGCAAACTGCTCATCCACTCGGCAGGAACGAATCGCACGAGCTGGTCGAGTGCCGCGACCCCCGATTTTCTGGAGTCGATGGCAGATGCGTGCAAGGCCGTGCTTACAGCCCAACCCAACATGCTGTTCGTGAACGTGATGAACAACCTGTCGGTCGACTGTGTCTGCGATTCCAATCCTACCGCACCTAAAATGACCGATATCGGTATTCTGGCTTCGGCTGACCCGGTAGCGCTCGACCAGGCGTGCGTCGACCTCATATATGCAAGCGATGACGATAGTGCCGACCTGATTGCGCGCATGGAGAGCCGCGACGGCGTCCACGTGTTGAAATCGGCAGAGCTTCTCGGAGTCGGAAGCCGAACATACGAATTGGTAGAAATAGGCTGACGGCCGTCTGCCCAAACGAGGGGTTTGAACTATGGACAAGATGTACACGATAGGGGACGCGGCGGCAGAGCTGGGCATGCCGGCCTCAACCATACGCTTCTACGAGAAGAACGGACTCATCCCCAACCAGCAGCGCTCAAGCGACGGAAGGAGGCTGTTCGACGAGGACGATCTGGAGTGATGCGCTTCGTGGAGCGCCTGAAGGTTTCGGGCATGCCCATCAAGGAGATCCGCGAGTACATACGGCTCTACATGGAGGGCGACTCGACCATCGAGGAGCGCAGGCGCATCGTCCACGAGCGCCGCGCCGCAATCGACGCGCAGCTCGAGGAGCTCAAGCTGGCTCGCGACTTCATAGAGTACAAGTGCTGGTTCTACGACGTGGCGGCCGAGTCAGGGACGTGCGACACCCCGCGCAACATGCCCTACGAGGAGCTTCCCGACGACATCAGGCGCATCAAGGCGAAGTGCAGGATAAACAGGTATTAGGAGGAGCAATGGAGGAGAGAATCGTCCAGACGGCTGGACGCGACGCCCTGGGTCAGTTCGCCCCGGAGTTCGCGCACTTCAACGACGACGTGCTGTTCGGCGAGAACTGGAACAACGGCGACATAGGAATCAAGACGCGCTGCATCATCACTGTGGTGGCGCTGATGGCGTCCGGGATCACCGACAGCTCGCTGGTTTACCACCTGCAGAACGCTAGGGCCCACGGCGTGACGCGCGCCGAGATCGCGGCGGTGGTGACGCACGTGGCCTTCTACGCCGGCTGGCCGAAGGCGTGGGCCGTGTTCAACCTGGCAAAAGGCGTGTGGGACGAAGCAGACGACGCGGCTGCGCCGGCTGATGCCAAAGCTGCCCACGAGGCCTCCATCTTCTTCCCCGTGGGCGAGCCGAACCCCTACGGGACGTACTTCACCGGCCAGAGCTACCTGGCGCCCGTGTCCACCGAGCAGGTTCCGATTTTCAACGTGACCTTCGAGCCGGGCTGCCGCAATTTCTGGCATGCCCACCATGCGGCAAGCGGCGGCGGGCAGATTCTTGTCTGCGTCGGCGGCCGCGGCTACTACCAGGAACGTAACGGCAAGACGGTGGAGATGGTGCCGGGCACGGTCGTGAACATCCCCGCGAACGTGGAGCACTGGCACGGCGCCGCGAGGGACTCCTGGTTCTCGCATCTGGCAATCGAGGTCGAGGGCGAAGGGGCCTCGACCGAATGGTTCGAGCCCGTTTCCGACGGAGAATACGGCAAGCTGGCATAGCGTCTCACTGACACTACCTGCCCAGAAGCAATCGGGACAGCTCGCCATATTCAAGAAAGAAATCATTTTGAGGAAAGAAGTTGATATGACAGAAAAATTGGTGGCGTACTTCAGCGCGAGCGGGACGACGGCAAAGGTGGCGAAAGACCTTGCTGCAGCAACAGGGGCCGACCTGTTCGAGATCGAACCCGAGAATCCCTACTCGAGCGCAGACCTGAACTGGCAGGACAAAAAGAGCCGCACGACCATCGAGATGAACGACGAGTCGTGCCGCCCGGCGATCGCGGGCGAGGTCGCGGACATGGGCTCCTACGACACGGTGTTCGTCGGCTTCCCCGTGTGGTGGTACGTTGAGCCCCGCATCATCGACACGTTCCTCGAGGCCTACGACTTCACGGGCAAGACGGTCGTGCCCTTCGCGACGAGCGGCGGCAGCGGCCTGGGCCGGGCACCCGAGCGCATGCAGGCGCTCGCGCCCGAAGCGAAGGTCCTTGCGGGCGGCCTCCTGAACGGGCGCCCCTCGCAGGCGAAGCTCAGTGAGTGGGCGGAAAACGCCCGGTAGTATGGCATTCGGCTAGAACGAGGACGCGATGGCTCTGACAATCAACATACGCTACACTGGCGCGCCAGGCGCGGCGCTCGCCTTCGCGCGCGAGATGGAGGCGAGCGGCACGGCCGATGCCGTCCGCGCCGAGGAGGGCAATGTGCGCTACGAGTACTTCCAGGCTCTGGCCGACCCCGACACGGTGCTTCTCGTCGACCGGTGGACCGACCAGGCCGCGCTCGACGCTCACCACGATTCGCCCATGATGGCGCGGATCGCGGAACTCCGCGACAAGTACGACCTGCACATGAGCGTCGAGCGGTACGCCGATGCGGATGGCGAAGGCGCGGACGACGCATTCGTGAGGAGATAACGATCTCCCGTGCGAAACGCGATTAAGGAGTGGCTAAGATGAATGTCATCGTGCTGCAGGGAAGCCCCAACGCGAACGGCTCGACCGCGCTTCTCGCCGCCGAGTTCGCACACGGGGCCCGCGAGGCGGGGCATGCGGTAGACGTCGTCGACGTGGCGGCGCTCGACATAGCGCCCTGCACCGGCTGCGTGGCGTGCAGCTACGAAGGACCCTGCGTGCTCTCCGACGTCTTCGGCGGCCTGCGGCAGAAGATCCTTGCCGCCGACATGCTCGTGCTCGCCACGCCCCTGTACTACTACGGCATGACTGCGCAGCTCAAAACCGTCATCGACCGCTTCTGCTCGGCAAACTCGAGCATAACGCGCAAGCGGATGAAGTCGGCACTGCTAGCCGTGGCGTGGAATTCAGACGACTGGACCTTCGACGCCCTCGAAGCCCATTACGACACGCTCGTTCGCTATCTGGACCTACGCGACTGCGGGCGCGTGCTCGGCTCGGGCTGCGGCACGCCGTCAATGACCGCGCGGTCGGGCTTCCCGGAGAAGGCCTACGCGCTCGGCAGGTCCGTCTAGGCTGCGCTCACAAAAGAGCGGTGAGGAGCCCAGCTTTCGCTAGCCGCAAAAAGACCGCTTAAGAAGGCTAATACGGACTTAAGATAGCCCCTCGCCAGCGAAATCGATGACGAGGGGCTATCGTGCTTAGCTGGGGAAATGCGGCTTTTGGCCGTAGAGGGTCACTCCCACTCGATAGTTCCCGCTTTTCCGAGCGGTGCTCCCTCGTCCATCTCGTGATAGCCCGTGCTGCCACGTCCGAAGAAATCCCACGATTTCGCGCTTCGGGGTGGTAGCCAGTTGGTAGCCAGAAAGTGGCTACCACCCTGGTAGCCAGTTATGGGGAGTAAATGCTCCCGGTATGGGGAGCAAACGCTCTGACCTGCGGAAACGGGTGGTAGCCAGTCCCGAGAAACGGCGAAGTGGCTACCACCCCCGAAATCGCCCTTTTGGGACCGTATTCGCATGAATATGGGGAGTAAAGGATGGGAGTTAATTTTCATGCCGCTTAACCTGCGGAAACGTCTCCAAAATACACGAAATGGTAGCCAGCTGGCTACCATTTCAAATCTTCGGACAATACCTCATCGGACGCTCTCATAGAGTCGCTCTGAAATCATCCAGGAACATGCTGGCGGCGTTGGAGAGCTTCTGGCCCCTTCTCCAGGCGAAGTCGATGTGCGCAACGATGGGGGGCCACAGCGGTCTGAATACCAATCCGGTGCTTGATCCGGTTGGGATAAGCGCATCGAGCCCGAGCATGTAGCCCGCACCCTCCCGCACGAAGACGCTTGCGTTGTAACCGAGTGTGTAGGTAACTGCAATCCCCGCCCGTGCGAGTGAACCGCCGAACCACGCCGTGAGCTCGTCGGTCTCCAGGGCTTGCTCGGAGGCGATGAGGGGCAGACCCTCGAGGTCTTCAGGGGAAACGACATCTTTGGCGGCCAGCGGGTCGTCTGCCGGGAGGTAGACCCCCCATGCATCGGTGTGCGGCAACCTCAAGTGCTCGTAGCGGTCTATCCCAGGGTAGCTGAAGAGAACCGCGAAATCGTCCAGTCCGCGTTCGAGGCGTTCGATGACGTAGTCGGCGTTGCCGCTATGCAGGCAGAAACGCACCTGGGGGTAGCGCATTCGGAACGCGCGCGCAGCCGAGGCGATGGGCGCGATTCCGCTCGACTCCCCACAGGAGATGCGGATGTCGCCGGCGACCACCTTTCCCCTCTCGCGGTACTCGCCCTCTGTCAGGTCCGCGAGCGAGACGATGTCTGCGGCGCGCGACATGAGGTGGAGCCCTTCCTCCGTGGGCTCAACGCTGCGGCTATGGCGTACGAGTAACACACAGCCCAGCTCGCGCTCCAAATCGGATATCTGCCGCGAGAGCGTGGGTTGAGTCACGTGCAGGCGTTCTGCTGCGCGGGACATGCTGCCCGTCTCGCACACAGCTAGGTAATAGCGCAGGGTCCTCAGCTCCATCGGTCCTCCTAAATATACGAATTACGCATAACATGATATTAAATCAAAGTAATTGTAATATCACGGTGGACCTCACACAATGGAGGCAGGCAAGAAACAAAGGAGGTCTCATGGCAATCAGGGTCAACCTGCGATTCGAGGATGTGTCCGTCCCCGCCGAGCTCAACGACACCGAAACCGCACTAGCCTTCGCACAGAAGCTGCCCGCCAGCATCCGCGTGAGCGGAACCGGCATCGACTTCTGCGGGAGGATGCCCTTTGAGCTTCCCTACGAGGAGTCACAGGTGGGGCGTGGCTGGAACAACGGCGACGTGAACTACAGCCCCGGCGGCGGATGGTTCGCGATCCTCTTCGACGACGAGGAAAACTCTTCGCGCTATGGCGATCAGGTGAACATGGGACACGTGACCGGTCCGCTGGACGTGCTGCACGGGCTCTCGGGAAGCTACGACCTCATCATCGAGAGGGCGTGAGGGCGATGAGGGTTCTAGTGCTGAACGGATCCGCCCGCAAAAACGGAGGCACCGCTGCCATGGCCGCGGCCTTCGCCCGCGGGGCGCGGCGGGCCGGCCACGAGGTGGACGTGCTCGACATCGCCTACATGGACATACGCGGCTGCCTCGGGTGCGAGTACTGCCACACACGCGGAGGCGGCGTTTGCGTGCAGCGCGACGACATGGACGGAGTGTACCCGCTGTGGGACGCCGCGGATGTCATCGTCGTCGCGAGCCCCATTTACTACGGCTCGTTCTCCGGGCAGATACACTGCCTGATTCACCGCACCTATGCGGGCGACAAGCCGAAGGGCTGCAAGGCGATGGCGCTTCTGCTCTGCTCGGGGGCGAAGGGCGTCTACGAGGCCGCCGAGCGAATCTACCACGGGTTCATGCAGGGCTACTACGGCGTTCAGGACCTCGGCGTCTTCGAGGCGACCACTGGCGAGGCGCTGTCGGGCGAGATGGCCGCGAGGATCGAGGATCTCGGGCGCTCGCTTTCCGAGCGGGTCGGATAGATTAGGGGGCGCTTTCATGAGAAACACAGCGATTGCAGCCGCCATCGGGTTGACCCTGCTACTCGCGGGATGCGCGGGCGCCGGAAGCTCGCTTGCGGGCTCTTCCGGGTCTCAATCCGCTCCGCAGGAGCCCGCCACCGCGATGTCAGCGCGGCAATCCGATGCTGCAAGCGACATGCAAGAAGACAACGATGAGGAGACCACCGAGATGAAGCTGAATATCGCCGGAACCGACGTGGCCGTCGCGTGGGAGGACAACCAGGCCGTGGCGGAACTCAAGGCGCTCGCCGCTGACGGCCCGGTCACAGTCGAGCTGCACAGGTACGGTGGCTTCGAGCAGGTGGGGCCGCTCGGTACGAGCCTCACCTCAAGCGATGTGCAGATAACGACCGAGTCCGGCGACATCGTGCTCTATGCAGGCGACCAGATCTCCATCTTTTATGGACCGAATTCATGGTCCTATACCAGGCTCGGCCACATCACCAACAAGACAGTAGATGAGATGACCGACCTGCTCGCAAACGGCGACGTGAACATAACGATAACGACTATATAGGGAATCAAGAGAAAAGGCGCGGCAATGATGAAGACAGAAGAACTCGAGCTCGTACAGAAATGGGACAAGGTTTTCCCGCAAGACGAACGTGTCGACCATTGCAAGGTGACGTTCGCGAACCGCTACGGCATCACGCTGGCAGCGGACCTCTACAAGCCGAAAGGTGCAGAGGGCAAGCTACCCGCAATCGCAGTCAGCGGACCCTTCGGTGCGGTTAAGGAGCAATCGAGCGGGCTGTACGCCCAGGAGATGGCGGCACGGGGCTTTCTGACGATAGCCTTCGACCCATCGTTCACCGGTGAGAGCGGCGGCGAGCCGCGCCGCATGGCATCCCCCGACATCAACACCGAGGATTTCTGCGCGGCGGTGGACTACCTGAGCTGCCGCGGCGACGTCGATCTCGAGCGCATCGGCATCATCGGCATCTGCGGCTGGGGCGGCATGGCGATCAACGCCGCCGCACTCGACCCGCGCATCAAGGCGACGGCCGCCATGACCATGTACGACATGACCCGCGTCACCCGCGAGGGCTACTTCGGCAGCGCTGACAGCAAGGAGGCTCGCGATGAGCAACGCGCCGCCTGGGCCGCACAGCGCACGGCGGAATACGCGTCGGGAAACTACGAGCGCGCAGGTGGCGTGGTCGACCCCCTGCCCGAGGACTCGCCTCAGTTCGTGAAGGACTATCACACCTACTACAAGACTGCGCGTGGCTATCACGAGCGCTCGGGCAACTCGACCGATGGCTGGAACGTGACCGGAACCGTCTCGTTCATGAACCAGCCCATCCTGGCGATGGCGGGAGAGATCGACACCCCGGTTTTGCTCGTCCATGGCGAGAATGCGCACTCGCGCTACTTCAGCGAGGGGGCGTTCGAGCTGCTGCGCGGTGACAACAAGGAGCTCATGATCATCGACGGCGCCAGCCACGTCGACCTCTACGACAACTTCGACGCCATCCCCTTCGGAAAGCTGCAGTCGTTCTTCGACAGGAACCTATAGAACAATCTTGTAAGAGCTTATACGGGCTTAAGAAACCCCTCTGCTCAACGTTGATGAGCAGAGGGGTTTACTGTGTTTAGCTGGGGTAATAGGCTCTTATAGCCGCCGAGCGTCATTCCCACTCGGTGGCAGCGTTTCTGCCGTCTCGTCATTCCAGTTGCGCCCAGTTTTCGGTGCCGTCTCGAATCGAGTGTCGCCAGGTAACGCCATGTCGTGCTTCGTCGGCCTCGGGGACAAAAGCTGGGACAACTTCAAAAACTTTTTTCAAACTCAGGACGTTGAGTTTTGTTTTTGTCCCAAAGGCCGCGATTGGCTGCCTTTGGAGGCTCGATAGCGCCGAAAACGCCCGTTTTGAAACTCAAACGCCCTTTAGTCTGCAAGCCGCCAGCTGCAATCGCAAGTGAATTAACGCGGGTGGCTTGCGCACCGCTCGCAAAACCCCAGGTCGCAGGTCTTCGCCATTCGTGAACAAAGTGAGTAGTCTCAGGTGGCTTGCTTATGAGTTGGCGAACGGGTCTTCAGGGTTCAGAGCAAACATGCCGGTAGAATAGGATTCTCAAATCAATGACAGGAGATTGACGATGGCAGACGGCCAAAACAGGAAGCCCATCCTCACAATAGAGCAGCAAATCATGCACCTGAAGCAGAGGGGCGTCTCCTTCGAGCTGTGCGCCGAAGCGGAACCGCACGCATCCTGGCCGGCCAAGACCACTATTTCAGACTCGCTGCCTACCGCGTGCTGTTCCCCAAACGCGTGGGCAGGCCGCGAGACGGCCAATACGCCGGGCTCGACTTCGGGCACCTTGTCGACCTCGCCGCCATCGATCGCGAGCTTCGCGGCTTCCTGCTGCCCCTGACTCTCGATGTGGAGAGCTCCGCGAAGACCAGACTAATCGAGCGCATTACCGAGAAGCCGGGCGAGGATGGCTACTCGATCCTTTCCGACTACCTCGCCGCCCTCAACCACGGCGACCGCAACCGCAGGGAAGGCGAGCTCAGGCGTCTGCAGAAAGATGCCTGCCTGGGACCGCTCGTCTCGAGATACCCGATTGGCGAGATGCCGGCGTGAGTGTTTCTTGAACTTTCGTCCTTCGGCGCCTTCGCCGACTTTTACCTCTTCTGCGCCAATCGGTGGGGCAATTCCGGGATGAGGGACGAACACTACATGCTCAGGCGCGCGAACTCGCTGCGAAACGCCGCAGCGCATTCGAGCGCCATCGTGAACGGGTTTGACTCTCCGTTGAGCGCACCGCAGCTGAGGTACCCGGCACCGTTGGCCGCGGCTCGCGGCGAAATCGGCATGTCCAAGCGCCTCAGGCGCTCGAAGATGCGCAATCCGCGCATCCTGCAGATGGCCGTTCTAGCTTACGCCTACTCCAGATTCGTTCCCAGGGAGAAAGCGGAGGGAACCCCCGAGAGGCTACTCGCACTTGCCGATAGATCCAAGCTTCACGGCGACTGGTACGCGAGCAGCACCTCAATAACCTCGTCGCACGACTTCATCGCGAGGGTCTTCGAGGCTTGGCTCAGGTAGCCCCTCTTTCCAGCAGCGCGGGTATCACCGTTCACGATCAATGCGCGTGCACCCAAATACCCGCGGGATTGACAATGGGGCGTTTAGCTGCATAATAGCTACTTATTAGAAACCCTCGGGTTTGCGGGGCAGGATCGTGAAAGCGATTCTGCCCTATTTTTTCCTCTGTCTACTCCAAATCAAGTAGTTCGAAGATAGCCTGTAGGTGTCCTCATGGGCGCCTTTTATCTTCAGGGAATCAGTCGCTCGTTCATGAACGCAGCCATCGGCCGCTTCATGAACGAGCGACCGGCTTGACCTAGATCGAACCGCCTTCATCCCCGTCGGGTAGTCGTGGGCGTGCGGGAGTCCGCATCAGTAACCTGCCTCCTTGGTTGTCCCTTCACTGCATGGTCATCTACATAAAGGAGAAACCAGCCATGCAGATCAGTGTGTCGTCCACCCTGACCGTATATCACGACGGCCAATTCTGGGTCGGACTGGCGGAGCATGTCGAGGACGGCAGATACGGCGCCGCCCGCATCGTCTTCGGCGCGGAGCCGTCCGATGAGGAGATCCTGCGATCGTTACAAGCGAATGGGAGAAGCTCTCGTTCTTCGGCGATGAGTCCACTGAAACAAGCAATCCCGCGAAGAACCCCAAGCGGCGCGCCCGCGAGGCGGCGAAAGCCCTTAAACGGCCCGCGGTGAGCACCAAGGCGCAGCAGGCTCTCGCGGCACAGCGGGAAGCAATGAAGCGGGAGTCGGCTCAAGCAAGAAGCCAGCGTCGCGCGGATGAGGCGGAGACGCGCTTCGAGCGGCGAGAAAACTCCTGGAGGATTCCAAACACCTCCAGGAGTTTTCTTGTTTGGCTACGCGGCGGTTTTGACGCTTGCGATATTACGCTAGTTGTGCGTCGCTTCGACGTCACAGAAGCATGCGGGGTAATTCAGGCAAAGCGAAGGGTCTTCACCTTGACTAGTAGGTTGCTAATGGCTCGCGCTTATGTCCGAGCAGTTGAAAGTGGAAAGTCAAGTGGCGCTTATCGCACATTATCGGGAAGGCGCTTTCCGTATGCCTTTCGGTTGTACAACCAAAGCGATATTACTTGCATGGGTCGCTTTCATATAAAAGACTTTCTATGGTTGAGCGGACAGCAGCTTGAATAGTTCTTCCGTTTGATTCGGCGACGAGAATCTTCCTTGCCGCCAGCTGCATCACTTTTTGGCGATCCATGTCCGTGCCGCTGATAACCGATGACAACTGCTTGTCTGTTTCTATTTCTAAGATCTTTAATAAATCATTCGGAGAGAAGTCTTCGAAATAAACACTCTTATCAATTCTGAAATATATTGGATCCCCTAAGTTTTTCTTAATTTCTTCTTCACTAAGGAAGTTGCAAGTCAGCACGATTAGAAGGCCACTTATGTCAACTTCGTAGGTTGTGTCGATGAAAGTTGGGCTGTCGAACAAGGAATAGAATGCTGATCGATACGACGCTCCGCATTTGTCCATCTCGTCGAAAAATAAAAGGTTTGATTCACGTTCGTTTAGTTCGTACCCTAAAGAGTTGACGTTAGGTCTTCCTCCAAAAAGATAATCCGAATTCGCAAGGGAAAATTCTTCGAACATCGAAAGGTGGCGCTCTATCATCTTTCCGTCAAAGAACGTATCTGCTATTGCTTTTGCGGTTTCGGTTTTTCCCAAGCTGCTATTTCCATATAGCATTAATACGTAAGGCTTATTTCGCTTGGTGTTTGCCAAGTAATTTAGCGTTTTGGCTATTTCCTCCAAGGCATTGTCCTGCCCGACGATTTGCCGCTTGACGTCTTCGATCTTTCTTTGGACATCGGATATTCCCGCCAGAGAGGATCTCGGTTCTTCGATTATATTTAGGTCGCAACTCCCGGCTTCATGCTCGCGCCGTATGTAGCGAAGAAGAACGCTGGTCGGGTTGTGTATGTATATGCATGCATCACTTTCCGTAACGTCTTCAATTAAACCACCAAGACGAGCATGGGCGCTTTCTGCGATTCCATGGTAGTGGTTGTTCCGCACAATGAGGGAGCTTACTTCTCCGATTGATTTTCCGGCGTTTCTTGCAGTATCGAATAACGTAATGACGTCATTAAACTCTTCTCCTTCTGCAGACAGCTCTTGGAGGCTGTTCTCGAAAAATGAAACCGAGCCGATGATGATGGTGTAACTACGCATATTATTGTTCGCTTACATAGGCGCACAAAACGTCATACAGCTTTATAAGCCGGTCGTTTTGCCTGCTTCCGATATTAGGCTGCTGCTCTGCCTCTGATGAACTGTTGGAGAAGTAGATGTCTTCTAGGGTTTTACCTTGTATGGTGGGGACATCAAACAGCGACTGCATGGAATTCAACTTCTTTAGATAATCGAAGCTATCGAGAGGGTAGTCGCCAATTCGTATGCAATACAGGTCGAGGACGGACATTGATATGTCGTTTCTTTTATAGTTGCTCAAATATGCCTTTTGGTTAAATCTGACATATCGGTTGTCTCCGATGTCGTATAAGTCATACCCTTCCATCGAGCACAACAAATCTTCAGCTTCACTAGTGTTGAAATTTTGATCGTTGGATTTCACGAGCTTAAGAAAGGTTGCAGCTACTCTGAATGACGTCAGTGAGTTCTTCACGTCATGGAGCTGGACTTTGTCGAATTGAGTGAGGCTGCTTTCGATAGTGCGAAACATGCTGATATCTGTCGAGGTTACGGTCGTTCTGCTGTCCCATTCGCGAAGATATTGCAATTCGATTTTTCCGCTGAACAAGAACTTGAGCCTTCCGACAAATGGGACTCCCAATGATGTGGAAAAGCGGGATTCTGCGTTTATATCTCCATCAAGAACTGTGCTTGTACTTTGAGAATTGATTTTTTGGACAGCGCCTCTGTTCTCTCTTTGCAGAGCGTTGCTTATGGTTTCTCGGTCAAAGTAAACGATCTTTTTTAAGCTGCTTGTCAATTCATGCGTCCTTTGCTGTTGCATTTTGATGAGGTGCTAACAGTTGTCTGCTAGAGCAACGATTTCGCATTGATATGGCATTACAACGTATCCATGCCGTACGTACTGTAACCCTCACAGCCGTAGCTGGCGTCAACCCCCCTCATGCGCAGGCCTGACGGTCGTCGATTTTGTCGGTAAGAGCTTCCTTGAGCATCGCCTTTATTTTGGTGTCGCGGATGGGGCCGCGTTCTCCATGGCGAGCAGACAATCCTCTTTGTCGACGAGGCTCCAGTTCACTACTGGGCCGAGCTCATTTTCAATATAGCATCCAACCAGATACGTGTGACGCTCCCATTACCTTCTCGGAATAAGAAATCCAGTGACTTGCAGGTTTGCTGGGTGAAAAACCGGGCTAACCGAAGCCACTGGATAAAAAACAGACTACGAAATGAACCTCGCGATAATGTGCGCAGCTATTCCCACTCGGTAATCAAATCGTGCACTTCCATAACCTCTCGTCTACGTGGTGTACCGTCGTCTCCCCTTTTATCAGAGTTGGGCGATTTTCGGGTACCCAAGCTGAGCTCAAATTGAACTCAACGACGGCTTATCGGTCGGGGGCTTCCTAGCGAGAATATACAGAGGCGCACATTTCGCAGGGAACCTCCCCTTCGTTATTATATCGGGACGCTGTCAAGGCAGCGTCAATGCGTTCGACCTACACCTTCTCGCTTGTCGAGGCTTCGTCTGCAGGACCATCGGAATCGATACGGAATCGATTGGCATACCATTCATCCGAAGCAATCACCTCATGGAGCATCTGGAGATGCAGGTCGACATAGTGGCAGAACGCCTTGCCGCATTCCACGAGAGGCACATTGTTTCTCTCGTTGGGCTCGGCTCCAAAATTAAACTCGACCTCATAGTCCTCCCCAGGCACACCCATGCTCGACAGAATATCAGTGGAGAAGTGAACGAATCCAGACGTCACCTTGTATACATCTTTTACCTTTGGATCGAACTTCTCAAGTAGGTCTTGAAGTCTTCCATCGGACATCTTCTCACCCGAGAAATCTTTCAGCTTTTTCGCAGGCACACCTTGAAACACCTGCTTGAGAAAGTCATCCTGGTCTTCCGCGGCGAATAACGCGAATGTCCTCAGGCAGACTCCAACCTGTGCGCGGAGAAGCTGGGCGACGCAAACAAGATTCCTCGACTCGAGCATGGAGATGAATCCGTCTATCAGTCTCATCGCATACTCAGAGGAGGATGCCAGATATAGATCCCATTGGGTAAAGTCACCGTTCATGAAGGGAATCACTGCATTGCGCTCAGCGACTCTCAAGGCACTCAAGCTTTGTTCTATTTTCTCAGCTTCTTGTTTGAACTGTTCGCTATCCAAAATGCCCCCCAAATGCCGGCTTCTCAACAAATCAGAATAAAGCAAAAGAGACAGAGATGGGGTCATGCTCGACTGAACCCGCGCTTCCAGTCGAGGTACTCCTCCTCGGAGATCTCCCCGGAGTCCCGTCTCTCGCGCCCCTCACGGAACTGTCCATATCAGGGTAGCCAGCCCACATCGACCAACGCGATATTCGGCGCCAAGGAGGCATGCACGATGCTGCGCATAGGCCGCGACGCAATGTACCAGCTCTCGCCAAGGACCCCGACGACCCGTTCCCGATCCGGTTTCACACGCGCATCACCTTAAGTTTTACCTTAAGCCTATGCCCTCATTTGATGCTCACAACGTCCTCGGCCCAAAGTCGAGGCCGTTCGCGACGAGCTCAGGCGCGCGCTCGCGGATGATACCGCGCGCATCTGGATCGGATCCACACAGGTAAGGACAAGCTTTGGGCAATTATCGCGAGCCAGCTCCAACGATCGATTCTCTCAATCCTCGGTCTTGAGGAAGCTGCGCCTACTCTTTTCCACTCGATTAGCGTAGCGCCCTTCCTGCCAACTCCGATTGGGTTGCCGGTTTTGACTGCCTTGCCACGAAATCCCGCCACGTATCTTCGCGTGGTCGTTTGAGACAAAACATGGGTTAATTGCGCATACTATTTCGAAACCACAAGCCCGCAGTTTCCTTTTTGTCTCAGAATCACAAAGGAAGGGTTTGGGGGCTTAGAACTGCACAGATGGAATGCCGAAACGGTCGACTATCTTCTTTGCCGCCTGCTTTACGAAGCGAATCGTAGCCAGTGGCTTTAGTGATAACTAATTATACAGGTCAAAAGGCATCCGTCACAACAGTGACCTAGGGGCTTCATCTTAGCAGAAGAATACGCTTTGTCGGTCACATGTCTGAATCCAGGTATTCGCGGTCTTCGATCCTTCCGATGCGTACGCCGCACCCGCAATAGGCCGTGACGATTCCGCCTAAAGAGCAATAGGTTTCGACACCTGAAAAGTACCCGTTTGAAGCCAGCTCCACCATCCAGCAAGCTCTAATATCGTGAGCCATTAAGCCATTTGTACAAATATGCATAGCTTATAATAGGGAAAAGGGCTTCGGCAAACTCGAACAACCTTTGTAGAGAGACCATAGTGGCATACCGTGCAATGGTCATATCGCATCGATTCTCAAAGGATTGACGTCCGAATCCTTTAGGGATGATGACGCTAGATGTCGACTCGCGCGGCTCACGAACTCGAGAATCCAAACTAGGCAAAATAGTTTAACCGGCTTATCGATACGGGGATAGTATGGCGAGAAGCACAATCATAAAAGCAATCATTGATGACGATGTGAATCTCTGCCAGTCGCTTATGAGGCTTCAGGTTTTAGCCCACGATCTAAGAAACAAAGAGCTGGAAAAATGGGCCGAGAATGAGATTGTCGGTTATTCCTCAGAAGCCGAGGTGCCAGAGTACAGGCATACGAAGAGTATTAGCTTCACTTATTCGGGAATAAATAATTATGTCAATCAGGTTAAGAACGTTCCCCTCGACCCCAGTTGTTTTGGCGGAGATGTACTGGAGCAAATCGTAGATATTCGCTTTACCCAAGGCATCACCGCCCTTGAGGAGCTTCTCGAAGGCTCGGATCCTTCAGTTCACCTAGATCGTTCGATCTTTGCGAACGAGGTAAGCAAGAACACAAACGGCGGCATCCAGTGCTTTTCCATAGGTCAAACTATTCCTAAATCTTTCATACGAAATGCGCTTGCTGAAATCAAAAATCGGATTCTTAAATCATTGCTTCTATTGGAAGAAGAATTTGGTTGCCTTGACGGGCTCGTAATAGATCCCGGAACTAGGAGTGCCTCTAAAATCAATCGCATTAACAGCGAGATCAATAGCAGCGTTTTGCATATTCAGGTGGAACCCCCAGCCAAGAATGAAGAGCCGATAGGCAGTAAGATCGCTTGGAATTTAATTGTTCCAATCATTACCGCCGTAATTGGCGGCTTGCTTGTAATTGCTGTCCAAACCTATTTGGGCATGCCCACACCATAATATGAGCTGCATTACGATTGCGTGAAAACACCAACTGCCCCAAATAAAGAGATAGGGACTCACTCTCGGCCGCTCGAAATTGCCCCCGGGGACCCGAATTGTGAATTATTCCCGCAGGGCACTATTATTCCCGTACCGCCGAGTACTCCGCCGTACCACCCTGTAGGGGCATACGGGAATAATTGAGCTGTATTCCCAGGTAGGCATGCAAAAAGAAAGCCTCCGAACCAGAGGATTCGGAGGCCGTTATTCCCGTTATTTCGCTGGTGGCTTTGCTCTATGGCGACGTCGAAACAGTACCAGACGGTACTCAGCGGTACTAAAACGCGAGCTTACAAGCCAGTTCCCGCTATTCCCACTCGATGGTCGCGGGCGGCTTGGGGGTCACGTCGTAGACGACGCGGTTGACGCCGGCGACCTCATCGACGATGCGGCTGGAGATCTTGCCGATGACCTCGTAGGGAAGCTTCGCCCAGTCGGCGGTCATGGCATCGGAGGACTCGACCGCGCGGACGATCACCGGACGCTGGTAGGTGCGCTCGTCTCCCATGACACCGACGGACTTTATATCAGGCAGGACGGCGAAGTACTGCCAGCAGCTGTGCTCGGAATTGCGGTCGCCCGTCTCCTCGAAGAGACGCTCGTTGTAGGCATCGAGTTCCTCGCGCACGATGGCGTCGGCGTTCTTCAGGATCTCGAGCTTTTCGGGTGTGACGTCGCCGATGATGCGGATGGCCAGGCCGGGGCCGGGGAACGGCTGGCGGTAGACCATCTTGGCGGGCAGGCCCAGGCTGACGCCGAGCTCGCGGACCTCGTCCTTGAAGAAGTGGTCGAGCGGCTCGATGAGGTCGAAGTGGACACCGTCGGGGAACGGAATCAGGTTGTGGTGGCTCTTGATGGTCGAGGCCTTGCCGCCCGTCTTGCGGGCGCCGGACTCGATGATGTCTGGGTAGATGGTGCCCTGCGCGAGCATCTCGACGTCACCGATCTTCTGGGCCTCGTCGAAGAAGACCTTCCAGAACTCGGTGCCAATCAGGCGACGCTTCTTCTCGGGCTCGGTGACGCCAGCAAGCAGCTTGGCGTAGCGCTCCTCGGCGTGGACGTGGACCAGGGGCACGTTGAACTGCTTGCGGAAGACCTCCTCGACCATCTCGGGCTCACCCTTGCGGAGCATGCCGTGGTTGACGAAGACGCAGGTCAGCTGGTCACCAATGGCGCGGTGCACGAGAGCCGCGACGACGGAGGAGTCGACACCGCCAGAGAGGGCCAGGATGACCTTCCTGTCACCAACCTGCTCGCGGATCTGGGCGACCTTGTCGTCGATGATGTTGTCCATGGTCCAGGTCTTGTCCAGGCCGCAGACGTTGAACAGGAAGTTCTTCAGCATCTCGTTGCCGTGGACGGAGTGGCGCACCTCGGGGTGGAACTGCGTCGCATAGAAGTTGCGGCTCGCGTCCTCCATGGAGGCGACAGGGCAGGTCTCGGTGACCGAGGTGACCGAGAAGCCCTCGGGAACCTCGCTGACAGCGTCGCGGTGGCTCATCCAGATGGTCTGGGTCTCGGGCGTGCCGTCGAGGATGCGGCTCTCGCCCCTGCGAGTGAGCTGCGCGGGGCCGTACTCGCCCTTCTTGGTGTGACCGACCTTGCCGCCCAGCTTGACCGCCATGATCTGCTGGCCGTAGCAGAAGCCGAGGATCGGCAGGCCGAGGTCGAAGATCCTCTTGTCCATGTCGGGCGCGTCGTCGGCGTAGACGGATGCGGGGCCGCCGGAGAGAATGATTGCCGAGGGAGCCATGGCGGCAAGCTCGTCCGCCGAGATGTCGCAGGGGACGATCTCGGAATAGACGTTCAGGTCGCGCACGCGGCGGGCGATGAGCTGACCATACTGAGCGCCGAAGTCGAATACGGCGACAAACTGCTTGGGCCTAGAAGTCTGCATGCATTCCTCCACTGATGCCAACGCAACGGGTGTTTGCTGATCATTGAGTCTACCTGCAAATAATGACACGTAATTGACGCCTTGGGGCGGCTCTCGCGAGAAGTACAGACATTCCCCGTCCCCACGGCACCCCTCCCCCGCAAAAACGGCCGCCGTGCGCCCCTTTCGCATCCAAATTGCATCCGTTGACATAGGCTCCTCCTATGGCGGCTCCCCTACCACGCCTTTCTGGGCCAAGATTTACTTGATTACCTTGTGCTTTATGTTCTTCGTGCGGTGACTGTACCGAGCGGCTAAACTTAGTTGGTTGTAATAGTTGCTACTACTGCGATTTCCGGCCAGGCGGCAGCGCGCCGCCCGAGCCATGAGGAGCAATTTTGGGAGCACACAGCAAGCACTCGCACATGTCCCACGAGGAGCAGATGGCCCGCTCCAACGCGACATTCGCATCGTCCAGCAGGTTCTCGAGCACCGATGACGCGTCCCAGTACTCTCGAACCAACGGACTCGCGCACTACACCGCCAAGCGCAGGCAGAACCGCCGCAAGCACCGCGTGCTGCGCACCATCGGCATCGCCGCGCTCGCCCTGCTGGTGAGCGGAACCGTGGCCGTCGCGGCGTTCATCGCGAACATCAACGGCAAGATTACCCGGGGCGTCGACAGCGACCTCCTCAACGTCCTGAGCGACACCAACAACTCCGAGCCGTTCTACATGCTCCTGCTGGGCATCGACAAGGACGAGGAGCGCGCCCAGAGCGCCGACTACGGCGAGAGCTACAGCAACTACCGCACCGACACGATCATCCTTGCGAGGGTCGACCCGACCCAAAAGAAGGTCACGCTTGTCTCGATTCCGCGCGACACCATGGTCGACATGGGCGCCAACGGCAAGCAGAAGATCAACTCCGCCTACTCCTACGGCGGCGCGGCGTACGCCACCCAGGTGGTCGAGCAGTTCGCCGGCATCAAGATCTCGCACTACGCCGAGATCGACATGGACGGCTTCGCCAAGGTCGTCGACTCCATCGGCGGCGTCGACGTCGACCTTCCCGTCGCCGTACAGGACCCCAACTACACCGGGCTCGACCTGCCCGCCGGCAAGCAGCACCTCGACGGCACGACCGCGGGCCTGCTGGGCCGTTGCCGCCACGGCTACGACCAGTACGGCGGCGGTGACTTCTACCGCGAGGCCAACCAGCGCATGCTCATCGGATCGGTCGTCGACAAGGTCATGGGCTCCGACCCGCTGACCATCGCCAACTCCATCTCGACCATGGCCGGCTACGTCAAGACCGACATGGACGTGGGCGCCATCGTCAGCCTGGCGACCCAGTTCACCGGCATCGACGTCAGCAACGACATCTACTCCGGCCAGTGCCCCACCATCTCGAAGTACGTCAACAACACGTGGTACGAGATCTGCGACACCGAGAAGTGGAAGGCCATCATGAAGCGCGTCGACAGCGGCCAGCCGCCCTACGACTCCTCCAGCGACGACTTCACCGCGGGCGTTGCTGGCTCCGTCGGCCAGAGCACCGTCGGCTCCAGCGATGGCTCCGGCTCTGGCGACTCCAGCTCGGTGACGCCAATCCACAACGGCAACGTCTCGGTCCTCAACGCATCCGGCGTCTCGGGCGTCGCCTCCAACGTCGCCAACAAGCTCAACGGCGCCGGCTTCACCGCCGCCGCCGACAACGCCGACAGCAACACGAAGACGACGAAGATCTACTACAACGGCGACAACCTGGCCAGGGCTATGGGCGTCGCAGAGAAGCTCGGCCTGGACGTCGAGCCCGTCAAGAACGACGGAAGCGTGAGCACCATCGTCGACGTCGTTGTCGTCATCGGCTCCGACTACTCCTAGTTCGGCATCTCAGGCTAGGCCCACAGGCGCGCCTCCCCTTGGGAGGCGCGCCTTTTGTGGCGCCAGACCAACCATGGTCTGTGGCCGACGCTTGCCCAGAACGTCTCTCTCCCCAAGACTCATAGGGGGTACGCACGATGGCACAGCCTAGAAAAAGGGGAGTCCCCGTAGGGACTCCCCTGGAAACGATCGGTTGCCCTGCGCCCACCCCCGTCACGGGGCAGGCCGCAGCGCGAGCGAGGCTAGACGTTGAAGCGGAAGACCATGACGTCACCGTCCTGGACGACGTAGTCCTTGCCCTCCATGCGCAGGCGACCGGCCTCCCTGGCGCCCTGCTCTCCCCCGAGCGTCACGTAGTCGTCGTAGCCGATGGTCTCGGCCTTGATGAAGCCACGCTCGAAGTCGGAGTGGATGACGCCTGCCGCCTCGGGGGCCTTGGCCCCAATGCGAACGGTCCAGGCACGGACCTCCTTGGGACCGGCCGTGAAGAAGGACTGCAGGCCCAGCAGACGGTAGGCGGCCCGTGCAAGCGTCTCGAGACCCGAGTGCTCGAGGCCCAGGGACTCCAGGTACTCAGCGGCCTCCTCGGCGTCGAGCTCGCTCAGCTCGGCCTCGACCTCTGCGCAGATGGGAATCGCCTTCTGGCCGTCGATGACCGGCTCGTCGTGCAGCTGGTCCTCGTCGCAGTTGGCCACGTAGAGAATCGGCTTCATCGTCAGCAGGAACAGGTCGTGCGCGGCCGCACGCTCGTCGTCGGTCATGTCGAGGGTCGCCGCGCGGTTGCCCTCGTTCAGCCAGTCCTGAAGGCGCTTGGCAATGTCCAGGCGCGGCTTCTGGTCCTTGTCGCGCTTGGCCTCCTTCTCGAGCTTGGGGATGGAGCGCTCGAGCGAGCCAAGGTCAGCCAGGATCAGCTCGGTCTGGATGGTGTCGGCGTCAGCCGTGGGGTCGACGCGGCCATCGACGTGGATGACGTCCGGGTCCTTGAAGAAGCGCACGACCTCGCAGATGGCATCGCAGTTGCGGATGTTGGCGAGGAACTGATTGCCAAGCCCCTCTCCGGCATTTGCGCCCTTGACCAGGCCCGCGATGTCCACGAACTCGACGGTGGCGGGAACGAGCTTCTCGGGGTTGACCATCTTGGCGAGCTCGTCGATGCGCTCGTCGGGAACGTCGACGATGCCCACGTTGGGGTCGATCGTGGCGAAGGGGTAGTTGGCGGCGAGGCCACCCTTCTTGGTGAGTGCGGTAAAGAGCGTGGACTTGCCCACGTTGGGGAGACCCACGATACCAATCGAAAGTGCCACTTCTTCATCTCCTGCTTGGTCATGCCGTCCGAGGGCGGCTATCGATACGGCTCGCTATTCGTCCGCAAGGCGCTCGAGGCCGTCAAGCACCTTGTTCAGCTGCTTCTTGCCCCGCTCCTTGGCCTCGGCGATCTTGGCGCGCTGCCTGGCGGCCGCGCGCTTCTTGCGCTCGGCCTCCTCGTCCACGACGACGAGGGCCGCGGGGTCGCAGGACACCATCGTAAGCGCCCCCTCCTCGCATGCGACGGCACAGGCGCCACAGTTGACACAATAAGCGGGTTCGACCGAGAAGCGCCCCTGCGCGTCGAGGTCGCAGGCGTGCTGCGGGCAGGCCTTGAGGCAGTCGCCGCACATGGTGCACAGCGACGCGTCGCAGGCGGGGACCTTCAGGTCGAGGCGCCTTGCCAGGCGCGGGTGCGCCTGGAGTGCGGTGAGGGTTGCCTTGCGGTTCTGGGTGAGGATGCGGCGCCTGTTTGCCTGGGTCTTCTCACCCACCGTACGCTCGAGCGAGCGCTGCATCTCGTAGATCTGGTTCGAGTGCCGCTTGATCTTGTTGGCGACCGCCGCGGCGCCCGCGAGCGCGGGATTGGACGCAGCCACCAGGGACTTGCCGGCATTGGCCATGCTTCCCATGAACTGGCTGCGCTTGTAGGCGCGCGTCTGCTCGTGGTTGAGGGCGGCCTCGTCCACCTCGAGCCCCACGGAGCGGCCGCTCCACTCCTCGGCCTGGCCGATCTGGTTGACGTAGCACTCCTCGCCGGTGGTGGTGCGGCACTTGTCGCAGATGCCGACGGGCAGGTACACGCTCAGGTTGTCGTACTCGGTCAGCAGGGAGAACCACAGCTCGGCCGACATGGCGCCGACGCACGGCAGGACGATCTCGTTGTCCTTGGGCAGCCGGTGAAGGCGTCCCATGGCTCGGGTGCAGGTGACGTAGCACTGCTCATAGGCGCTGGCCACGCGCGCGACCTTGTCGTAGAGCGCCTTGGCCATGATCTTCTGGACCAGGAACACCTCGGTCGGGCAGACCGAGGTGCACAGCCCGCACTTGCGGCAGGAGTCATCGACCTTGACCGACGAGCCCTCGATCGCGATGGCGCTCACCGGACACACGTCCAGACAGCGCGAGCAGGCGGCCTCGTCCCGAGCGGCGACCCGGACGCAGAAGAGCGAGTTCGCGCGGGGACGGCCCTTGTACTCGGAGGGGTCGAAGACCTTGACGTCCTCGGGGTTGGCCGCCAGCGTGCCGGCAATGTTGCCCAACGGATTGGAGACGGCCCTCCAGTCGCTCTGGATGTCGATCAGGTCATCAATCATGTCGCGATGCTCGGCCATGCATCTCCCCCTCACTCTTCACAAGTGTTGATTGTACCAGCACGAACGGCAACCGGGGTGCTCCTTCGCGCGCATCGCAGATTGAGCGCAGCAAGAAATCCCACGCCAGATGCGCCCAAGCATAAGAAGACCCCGGCCACGGGGAGAAGGACTTGACCTTCTCGCCCAGCACGGCCGGGGTCCGAATGCCTTATGGCTTGCCTACGCTCGGGGCGTGGTGGCCTTAGTACATGCCACCCTGGCCGCCCTGGGCAGCGGCGGCGGAGATGGCCTCCTCGATGCTGGTGTTCTTGGGCTCGTCAGAGACGGTTGCCTCGGTGATGAGGATGAGGGAGGCAACGGAGGCTGCGTTCTGGAGCGTGGTGCGGGTGACCTTGACGGGGTCGAGGACGCCCATCTCGATCATGTTGCCCCACTCGCCGTTGGCGGAGTTGAGGCCCTCGCCCTCGGGCAGGCCCTTGATCTTCTCGGCGACGACGGAGCCCTCGAAGCCAGCGTTCTGGGCGATGGTCTTGACGGGGGCAGAGAGTGCCTTGCGGATGATCTCGACGCCGATCAGCTCGTCGTTGTCAGAGGTCTCGACGGCATCGAGGCTCTTGGCGGCCTGCAGGAACGCGACGCCGCCGCCCGCGACGATGCCCTCCTCGACGGCAGCGCGCGTAGCCTGGAGCGCGTCCTCGATGCGGTGCTTGACCTCCTTGAGCTCGACCTCGGTCGCGGCGCCGACCTTGATGACGGCAACGCCGCCGGCCAGCTTGGCCTTGCGCTCCTGGAGCTTCTCGCGGTCGAAGTCGGAGTCGGTGTGCTCGATCTCGGAGTTGATCTGGTTGATGCGGTCCTCGATGGCCTCCTTGGCACCGGCGCCGTCGACGATCGTGGTGTTGTCCTTGGTGATCTTGACCGACTTGGCACGGCCGAGCATCTCGGCGGTGATGTCGGTGAGCTCGACGCCGAGCTCCTTCATCGCAGGCTGGCCACCGGTGAGGATGGCGATGTCCTCGAGCATGCGCTTGCGGCGGTCGCCATAGCCGGGAGCCTTGACGGCGGCGATGTTCAGGGTGCCGCGGAGCTTGTTGAGGATCAGGGTCGCGAGAGCCTCGCCGTCGACGTCCTCGGCGATGATGAGCAGCGGGGAGCCAGACTTCTGGATGGCCTCGAGAACCGGAAGGATGTCCTGGATGTTAGAGATCTTCTGATCGGTCATCAGGATGTAGGGGTTCTGGAGCTCGGCGGTCATCGTGTCGTTGTTGGTGGCGAAGTACGGGGAGATGTAGCCCTTGTCGAACTGCATGCCCTCGACGGTGTCGATGTCGATGCCGAAGGTCTGGGAGTCCTCGACCGTGATGACGCCGTCCTTGCCGACGACCTCCATGGCCTCGGCGATCTTCTTGCCGATCGCGGGGTCGCCAGCAGAGATGGTGCCGACGGAAGCGATCTGCTCAGAGGTCGAGACGTCACGGGCGGCGGACTTCATCTGCTCGACGGCGGCGCTGACGGCCTTGTCGACGCCACGACGGATGGCGATGGGGTTGGCGCCAGCGGCGACGTTGCGCAGGCCCTCGTTGACGATGACCTGGGCAAGCAGGGTCGCGGTGGTGGTGCCGTCACCGACGGTGTCGTTGGTCTTGGTGGCAACCTCCTTGACCAGCTGAGCGCCCATGTTCTCGACGGGGTCCTTGAGCTCGATCTCCTTGGCGACAGAGACGCCGTCGTTGGTGATCGTGGGAGCGCCGAAGGAGCGCTCGAGGGCAACGTAGCGACCCTTGGGGCCCATCGTGGTAGTAACGGCGTCAGCAAGCGTGTTCACGCCCTTGGCGAGCTTAGCGCGGGCGTCGGTGCCGAAAGCAATGTCCTTTGCCATGTTCTTGTTCCTCCAAATGAAAGTATCAGTGGGCGGGGCCAAGCCCCGGAAGCGTCAAAGGGACGCGAAGTTACTCGGTGATGATGGCGTAGATGTCATCCGCGCGAAGCAGCAGGAAATCCTCGCCGTCGAGCTTGACCTCGTTGCCGCCGAACTTGCCGTAGTAGACCTGGTCGCCAACCTGGACGTCAAGAGCGACGCGCTCGCCCTTCTCGTTCGTCTTGCCGGCGCCGACCGCGACGACCTCGCCGCGCTGCGGCTTCTCCTGTGCGCCGGAAGAGATGTAGAGACCGGTGGCAGTCTTCTCCTCCTTGGGAGCAGGCTTGACGAGGACGCGATCGCCCAAAGGCTTGAGAGTCATAGCTAACCTCCTAGAAACGCGCGCTGGGGCGCGTGACGCAGCGCAGGGCAACGCGGTGTTGCGCACCCCGCTTTTCCAACGTTGTGAATCATACCCAGAATGGAAGTCTTATACAACGATATTGAAAAAATCTTACATGCAACACTTAGATTTTCTCACCGACAAGAAGTAGGCTCTGAGCTGGTATTTTATTGCCCTTTGGCCTAGTTGAGTCCCTCAAGCTCCTTAAGCCACAGGGTCGCGCAGGCGTCCGAGGGCATACGGAGGTCGCCACGGGGAGAGACGGCCACCGAGCCGACCTTCGGCCCGTCCGGCAGGCAGCTGCGCTTGAACTGCTGCGCGAAGAACCTCCGATAGAAGGTCTTGAGCCACTTGAGCATGGTCGCGTCGTCGTAGCTCTCGCCCAGGGCGTAGCGCTCGAGGCGATACACCTTGCGCGGCCCGAAGCCGCGGCGCAGCACCTGGTAGAGCACGAAGTCGTGCAGCTCGTAGGGACCGACGAGGTCCTCGGTGCACTGGGCAATGGTGCCGTCCTGCTGGGCGGGCAGGAGCTCGGGCGAGACGGGCGTGTCGAGCACGTCCATGAGCACGTCGGCCAGCTCGCGCGAGCCGCAGGTGTCGGCCACATAGCGCACCAGGTGGCGCACGAGCGTCTTGGGGATGGACGCGTTGACGCCGTACATGCTCATGTGGTCGGCGTTGTAGGTCGCCCAGCCCAACGCGAGCTCCGAGAGGTCGCCGGTACCCACGACCAGGCCGCCCTCCTGGTTCGCGATGTCCATCAGAATCTGCGTGCGCTCGCGCGCCTGCGCGTTCTCGTACGTGACGGAGTGGTCGGACTCGTCGTGGCCTATGTCGGCAAAGTGCTGGCGCACGGACGCGGCTATCGAGACCTCGCGCAGCGTGGCGCCAAGGGCGTCGGCCATGACGGTTGCGTTGCCGTGCGTGCGCTCGGTGGTGCCGAAGCCCGGCATGGTGACGGCGATGATGCCCGAGCGGTCGAGACCGAGCAGGTCGAAGGCGCGAGCGGTTACCAGCAGGGCGAGCGTCGAGTCGAGGCCTCCCGAGACGCCGATCACCGCGGAGCCCGCATGCGTGTGCGACAGGCGCTTGGCCAGGCCATAGGACTGGATCGAGAGGACGTCCTCGCAGCGCTCGTTGCGGCGCCGGGCGCTCGCGGGCACGAACGGATGGGGGTCGACGCGACGCGACAGCCTGGTCTGCCCCACCTCAAGGGAGAAGGGCGTGACCTCGTAGCCCGCGGCCTCGGGCGACGGCGCGGCCTCGTACGTGGAGAGGCGCCTGCGCTCGGCCGCGAGCATGTCGACGTCGATCTCGCTCTGGGCCTGCGCGTGGCCGAAGGGCTCGCCCTCGGCCAACAGCGTCCCGTTCTCGGCAACCATGTCATGGGCCGAGAAGACGACGTCCTGCGTGGACTCCTCCCAGCCGGCGCTGGTGTAGACGTAGCCGCAGACCAGGCGGGCACTCTGCCCCACCACAAGGTCGCGGCGGTAGGACGCCTTGCCGACGATGGCATTGGAGGCCGAGAGGTTGCAGATCACCGTTGCGCCGGCGCGCGCATGCGCGATCGAGGGAGGCTCGCTCACCCACAGGTCCTCGCAGACCTCCGCCGCGACGACGAGGTTGGGCACGCTCTCGCACGAGAACAGCTGGCTCGTGCCGAAGGGGACGCCCTTCTCGCCCGCGAAGTCGACGTAGGAGACCTCCCGCGGCCCGCTCGCAAAGTGCCGGGCCTCGTAGAACTCGTTGTAGTTGGGGATGAACGTCTTGGGAACGATGCCCAGGACGCGGCCGCCCTTGAGCGCGACCGCGCAGTTGTAGAGCTTGTTCCCAGCGATCACCGGAGTCCCGACCAGAACCAGGACGTCCAGGGCGGCGACCCTCTGGGCAAGGCGGGCGACGCCCCTCTCGGCCGCGCGCAGCAGCTTGTCCTGCCAGAAGAGGTCCTCGCAGGTGTAGCCCGTCACGGCCAGCTCGGGCAGCACCACGATCTTGGCGCCGCCCTGCGCTGCGTCCGTCACCTCGTGCTCGCAGGCCTCGACGTTGAAGTCGACGTCCGCCACCCTCACGCGCGGGGTGCGAGCCGCGACGCTTACGAATCCGTCCTGCATTGGTCCTCCTTGGCCGTTGGGTTTCACACGATGGTACCCAAAACGTGCGGACGTCGTGTGGCGGGCAGGAAGGGCTTCCTGCCGCGCCCGCTATCGCTCCCAGGCCAGCACGCCGCCCACGTAGGTGGCCGTCGCGCGCACGTCCTGGATCTGCTCGGGGTCGGCCTGCATGAGGTCGCGGTCGAGCACGACGAAGTCGGCGAGCTTGCCCGGCTCGAGCGTGCCCAGGTCGGCCTCGCGGCCGGCCACACGGGCCGGGCCCCGCGTGTAGGCGTCGATGGCCTTGGCCATGCCGATGCGCTCCCGGGGAAGCCAGCCGCCCGCCGGCTGGTTGTCCCAGGGCTGCTCCCTGGTGACGGCGCAGCTCAGGACCTGCATGGCGCTGTTGGGGACGCAGGGGCTGTCCGTGCCGAAGGCCATGGTGACGCCCGCGCGCTCATAGCTCGCGAAGGGCCACATGAAGCCCGCGCGCTCCGCCCCCAGGTCGCGCTCGGGCTGCGTCACGTCGATCACGACGTGCTGCGGCTGCACCGAGGCCACCAGGTCGATGTCGGCCATGGCCCGCACGTCGTCCGGCGTCAGGTTCTCGACGTGCTCGATGGAGTTCATCCCCTGGCGAGGACGCCCGTACTTCTGGAGCGCCTCGCGGAAGATGTCGATGGCCACGGAAATCGCGCGGTCCCCGATGGTGTGGATGCGCGTCGCGATGCCCCGCTCCGCCGCGCCCAGGACATACTTGCGCATGACCTCGGGGTCCACGGTCGGGCGACCGCAGTCGCCCTCGAAGTAGGGGTTCGCGTAGGGCTTGTGCAGCCAGGCCGTGTGCGCGCTCGAGACGCCGTCGAAGAACTGCTTGGTGCCCGGAGCGCGCAGGAGGTCCCCGCCCAGGCGGGACTGCAGGCCCTCGATGCGATCGAAGTCGCCCACGTTCTGCGGGAACATGCTGACGCGCAGCGGCAGGCGACCCTGGGCGAGCAGCTCCTCGTAGATGTCATCGTTCACGTAGTCGGCGCCCGGCAGGGCCGAAAGCGCCATGTCGCACACGCTCGTGATTCCTTGCGACAGGCACCTCTGGAAGTAGTCCTCGTAGGCTCGCATGACGCCGGCTCGCGGCAGGCTCGCGAAGACCTTCGCGACGTAGACCATGCCGGCGGCCTCGCGAAGCACGCCCGTCAGGCGACCACCCTCGTCACGCGAGAACACGCCACCCCGGGGCGGCTCGGTCTCTTGCGTGATGCCCAACGTGCGCAGGCCCGCGCTATTGAGCCAGAGCGTGTGCAGGTCCCCGGAGTACATGGCCACCGGGCGGTCGGGAAAGGCCGCGTCAAGGGAGTCGCGCGTGGGCGGAGCTGCCGGCTCCCACAGGTCGGCACGCCAGCCCTGGCCCACCAGCCACCCGTCGCCGGGATGCGACCGCGCGAAGGCGCGCAGGTGCTCCACGCACTCGGCCTCGCTGTGCCCCGGGAAGGAGCACGCGAGGTCCGAGTCGAAGAGCGCCGTGTGGAACACGTGCTGGTGCGCGTCGTGGAAGCCGGGGCAGACGAATGCGTCGCCATAGTCGCGGACCGGGGCGTCGCCCGAAAGCGCCGCGGCCTCCTCGGGGCTGCAGATGGCTTTGATGCGCGAGCCCTCCATCACAAGCGCGGCTCGCTCGTCCGGCCTCCCCTCGCTCACATAGACGTGGTCGGCACAAACGACGCTGACATCGGCCATCGGTGGTCCCCCTAGAGCATCGTCTCCTGGATGAGACGAATGAAGAATCTGATTCCCTGCAGATACGCGCGTCTGGTGATGCGCTCGTCGGTCCCATGGACGCCGCGAGCGACCTCGTCGGCGTCGGCCACGAATGCCGAGAAGCGCATGCACGTGTCGCAGACGCGCTCATACATACTAGCGTCCGTCGCGCCCGATACGATGGCGGGAATCAGTGCGAGCGGCTCGTCGGTCTGGGGGTCCACGAAGTAGCGGCTTGCGACGTCCACGAGCTTCCGGAAGCCGTAGCCGTCGGAGCGCGACGTGGCGGACGGGTCGTTGGCCGCGTCGTTCAGCAGCTCGACCTCGACGGGAAGCCCCGCGACGTCCTCGCTCACGGCACGCAGGACGTCGGCGGTCGTCACGCCCGGAAGCAGGCGAAAGTTGATGGTGGCGCTCATGTCCTGCGGCATGACGTTCGCCTGTTGGGACCCGCCCTCGATCATCGTGGGCGCGCAGGTGGTGGTGACGAACGGGTACAGCTCGCGACGGCTCGCGAACTCGCGGGCGATGGCGTCGGCGTTTGCGTCAATCGCCGCGCGGCCGCCACGCACGAGCGACGCCAGGGGCTCGGCCGTAATGGTCGGCGCCAAGCACTCGAGCATGCGGCGGTTGATGTCGATGAGCTCGACGGGCCACTCCCGTCGGGAGATGCGGGCGATCGCCTCGGACAGCGTCGCCAGGGACGTCCCCCCAAACGGGTTGGACGAATGGCCACCGGCGCTGCGGACGGTCAGGCGGACGTCGGCATAGCCCTTCTCGCACAGATTGACGCGCATGCCAAAGCGGCCGGGGGCGCCGTAGATGCCGGTGTCGACGATGTTGTAGTCGCCCTCGTCAACCAGGTACTCGAAGCGAAGGCCGCGCTCCTCGAGCAGCCTTCCCATGGCGCGGGCTCCCGACTGGGCCATCTCCTCGTCCTGGCCGAAGCACAGCATGAGCGTGCGCCTGAAGCGCCAGTCATGGGCGAGCGCGTACTCAGTCGCCTCGAGCTCGCCCATCAGCTGGTCGGTCATGTCGAGGGCACCGCGGCCCCAGACGTAGGTGTCGTCCACGTGCCCCGAGAACGCATCGTGCTCCCAGTCGTCCTCCGTCCCCTCGACCACGGGAACGACATCCATATGCGCGATGAAGAGCGCGGGCAGAAGCGAGGGGTCTTCTCCGCTGATGGTGAGCATGAGCGAGTGGTCGACGTGCTCGACCGCAGCCCGCCCGAACGTAAGCGGGAACGATGCGCGAAGGTGCGCCTCGAGCTCGTCAAACGTCGACCAGTCCGTCGTGTCGCGCGTGGGTCCGTCAACGGTCTTGATCGAGAGGGCGCGCCCCAGTCGGGCGCATGCCCCCTCCTCGCTCATGTCGGAATAGTCATCCTCGTGCGAGAAGAACTTCCATACCTGTGCCATGCCCTGCCTCCTATGCGACTCCGGTGTCCTCGAGATAGCGAGAGAGGAACTCCCGGGTGCGCGGGTGCTCAGGACTCGTGAAGAGCTTGCTCGGGCTGCCTTGCTCGGCGATGACACCCTGGTCCATGAAGACGACCTTGTCCGAGACGTTCTTGGCGAAGTCCATCTCGTGCGTCACGACGACCATCGTCATGCCCTGGGCCGCAAGGTCGCGCATGACGTTGAGGACCTCGCCCACGATCTCGGGGTCGAGGGCGGAGGTCGGCTCGTCGAACAGCATGAGGTCGGGCTTCATGCAAAGCGCGCGGGCGATGGCGACGCGCTGCTTCTGGCCGCCCGAGAGCGAGGTCGAGGGGGCGCTCGCGAAGTCCAGAAGGCCGACCGCCTCGAGGTTGCGCTTGGCCTCGGCCTCGGCCTCGGCCTTGCCCATCTTCTTGAGGGTAATGGGCGCAAGGGTGCAGTTGTCCAGCACGTTGAGGTTGTTGAACAGGTTGAAGCTCTGGAAGACCATGCCGATCTTCTCGCGCAGGGCGTTCACGTCCACGTGCTCGGCGGCAAGGTCCTGGCCATGGAACCACACGTGCCCGGAGTCGGGCGTCTCGAGCAGGTTGATGCAGCGCAGCAGCGTCGACTTGCCCGAGCCCGAGGCGCCGATGATGGTGACGACCTCGCCCGGCATGACCTTGAAGTCGATGTTCTTCAGGACCTCGTGGGAGCCGAACGACTTGCGCAGGCCCTCGACGTGGATGATGGGCTCGGCGGAGCCGTTGTTGGAAGCGTTAGTCATTGTTCTTCTCCCCTACCTCTTGGACGACGGCTTCTTGCCGTGCGCGCCCTTGTGGTGCTCGTCCAGCTTGACCTTCCTGGGATCGGCCTTGCCGCCCGCCGTGCCGGCGGTGGACGTCACGTCGGACGTGCTCAGCACGGGGCCGGGGTCAGAGGCGTCGAGTCGGAGCGCAAGCATCGAGAGGAGCTTGCTGGCCACCATCGTGAGGATGAGGTAGCACAGGGTGGCAACGGCGTAGACCTCGAGCTGTCGGTAGTAGATGCCGGCGACCGTGGTCGTCGCGAACATGAGGTCGAACACGCCGATGACCGAGAGGACCGAGGAGTCCTTGATGTTGATGACGAGCTCGTTCGAGAGGGCGGGGACGGCGTTCTTGATGCCCTGCGGGAAGACGACCTTGGTCATCGCCTGCCACTGCGAGAGGCCCAGCGAGCGCGCGGCCTCGGTCTGGCCGTCGTCGACGGCCTCGATGCCGCCGCGCAGGACCTCCATCATGTAGGCGGTCGAGTTGAGCGAGATGGTGACCAGGCCCGCGACGAACGTGGACCAGATGGCGCCAATCTGCGACGCGGACATGCCGGTGCCGCGCAGGACCGCGAAGCCCGCGAAGTAGATGAGAAGGGACTGGACCATCATCGGCGTGCCGCGCACCACGGCAGAGTAGACGCGCGCGAAACCGACGCCCAGGACCTTAAAGAAACGGACGGCGTCGTTGTCCGGGCGATCGATCTGCTGGATGCGCAGGAAGACCAGGAGTATCGCCAGGAAGAAGGCGATGATGGTGCCGAAAAGGGCAAGCTCGATGGTCGTGAGGATGCCCTGAACGAAGATGTCCCTACCCTCGAAGACCATGTAGACGGCGCCGGGCAGGAAGCCCTGGGGGGTGGAGTCGGACGCGATGGCGGCACCAACGACCGAGGCGAACCCCATGACCGCACGGTCGACGAAGAGCACGCAGGTGATCGCGGCGACCACGTACGACGCGATGCGCTCGGCGCGGCGGGCGGCAGGACGCGCGAGTGGGGACGTGGTTGCATAGTCGCGCCACTTGACGAGCTTGTTGACCAGGGCGACGGCCGCCACGGCGAGGAACAGCGCGAGCGCGTAGTACAGGACCACCTCGACGGCATAGGACTGAGCGAGGAAGCTCATGTCGCTGCGCGGCTGCATGGAGAGCCACATGCCGACGAGCGCGATGGCGCTCGTTCCCAGGAATACGTAGCGATGATCGTTGAGCACAAAGCCGGCGAAGCCGTGCCTGTCGCCCCTTGACTGTGCGGGGAGGGAGGGGTCAGAGCCCTCGTGGTTGCTGCTCATTGCGTCGCAACCTCCTTTTTCGAGTTAACGGGAACGGCGCCCGCCCGCAAGACCCATGTCTCTCGGGCGCGCGCCGCAGTACGTGCGGTTGAGAGGAGAAGTGCTTCTTACTCGGGAGTGCGATCGACGCAGGCGTCGAAGATCTCCTGGCGCTTGTCGTCCGAGTAGGCGGCAATCGCGTCGTTGATCTTCTTCAGGACGGCGTCCTGTCCCTTCTTGATGCCAGCGTTGACGGGGACGGTCTCCTTGAAGCCCTTGCCCTCGTCAAACTGGACGGCGACGAGGTCGGGGTTGGCGCGCAGTAAGCTCTTGGTGCTCTCGGTGTTGAAGGTGATGGCGTCACATGTCCCCTGGTTGAGCTGGGAAATCATGTTGGGGACGGTCTCGACCGGCGTCAGGTGGTTGACCTCGGGAATGTCATCGATGACCTGGTCGAGGAGCGTGTCCTTCTGGCCCAGGACCGCGGCACCCTTGAAATCCTCAAGCGAGGTGGCGCTTGCGTAGGGAGAGCCCTTCTTGACGAGCAGCCCGAAGCCGCCGACGAAGTAGGGGTCGGAGAAGTCGATTGCCTGCTTGCGCTCTTCGGTCGCGGACATGCCGGCGCAGATGATGTCGATCTGGCCGTTGTTGAGCGAGTCGACCAGACCCGAGAAGGCCATCTTGATGGCAACGGGCTCCATGCCCAGCGCCTCGGCAATCACCTTGGCGAACTGCACGTCGTAGCCATCGGCGTAGGCACCGGAGACGTTGTCGACGGGAATGGTGGTGTCAGAAGACTCGGAGGTCTGCCAGTTGTAGGGCGCGTAGGCAACCTCCATGCCGACGCGAAGGGTCTTGCCGTCGCCCAGGGTGGCGGCAGACGAGTCGGAGGAGCTGTCAGAGGAATCGGACCCAGAGGCGCCAGGGGCCGCAGGGCCGCAGGCGCTCAGCAAAGAGGTGCCCGCTGCGGCGGCAGCGGTGACGCCAGAAAGCCTGAGGAAGCCACGACGCGAGAGCTTGTCCAGATGCTCGCTCTCTGAGACATTTTGCAGATGCTGGTTATGGGTAGGGTTGGCCTTGGTCATGGTGGTTCCTTCTTTCCTTCTGAAAACTGCCTAAAGTCCCCTTCCGTGCTCCGCAACCGGAGGGGACCTATTCCCCTCCCCCTTGCAACCTAATGCGAGAAAGTTACGTGCACGAGGTCAGAATACGACAGCTATCAAATTCGAAAGTGAAGTCCCCGTCCTTGGTAACACGAGTTTAACCAGCGATTATATCCCTCTTTACCATATGCAATAAAACAGTGCCGCGATGCGCCCAAGCATCGCGGCACCACCCGACAGCGAAAAGATTAATCCCGCCTGACCTTAGGATTGTGTAGGCCAGCCCCCTCCTATCAGTGGCGCCGCGGTAGAGCTCCAGGCACCCAGCTTTGCATTGGGATTTGCGTCGAGCGAAAGGTCGGCCATCACGCCGTCTCTATAATTTCGCAGGGCGACGACCGCGATCATGGCGCCGTTGTCTCCGCAGACGGACAGCGGCGGAACGCTCACCCTGACCCCCATGCGCCTGAAGCGCTTCTTGTACGCCTCGCGCAGCTGGGGGTTCGCAGCAACGCCGCCGCCCACGCAGAAGTCCGAGACGCCCGTCTGCAGGACGGCCTCCGCGGCCTTGGCAACCTGGACGTCGATGACCGCCGCCTCGAACGAGGCGGCGAGGTCCGGGAGGTTGATTGGCCTTCCGGCCTTGTTCTCGCCCTCGATGTAGGTGATGACGGCCGTCTTCAGGCCGGAGAGCGAGAAGCGGAAGTCATGGCTGTGCATCATGGCGCGGGGGAAGTGGATCGCCTTCTTGTTTCCGCGGGCGGCGAGCTTGGAGATGATGGGGCCGCCCGGGTAGCCCAGCCCCAAGGCCTTTGCGACCTTGTCGAAGGCCTCGCCCACCGCATCGTCGATGGTGGAGCCCAGGACCTCGTAGTCACCCCACTCCTTTACGTGGACCAGCATGGTGTTGCCGCCAGACACGAGGCTTGCGACAAAGGGCGGCTCGAGCTCGCGGTTGGCGAAGAGATTCGCCAGAAGGTGACCCTCGAGATGGTTCACGGCCACGAGCGGAAGGTCGGTTGCGGCGCAAACGCCCTTTGCGAAGGCGACGCCGACCACCAGCGCGCCCACGAGGCCGGGCCCCGCCGTCACGCCCACGGCAGAGAGGTCCGCGGGAGTCAGTGTGTCGCAGCCAAAGTGGGCGCCGGCCCGGGCGAGCGTCTCCTCGAAGACGCCGACAATGGCCTCGACGTGCTTGCGCGAGGCAATCTCGGGCACAACGCCGCCAAAGCGGGCGTGGAAGTCGATTGAGGTCGCGACGACATTCGCGCAGATGGTTCCATGCGAGTCGATGATGGCCATGGCGGTCTCGTCGCAGGACGACTCGACCGAGAGGATCAGGTCTCCCGCGGCATCCAGCGCGCGCAGGCACTCCTCGCTCCTCTTGCCCACCTCGATGGGCCACGGGCGCACCGAGGCGCTCGGCTCGACGCGCTCCCCCTGCAGACGCGATGCGTCGAGCGGCAGATCGACCGAGAGGATGAGTGCGTCCTCGCCCTGGCCGTAGTAGTTCGGACGCTTGCCCGTCCGTCGCATGCCAAGGCACTCGTACAGCGCGCGGCCCGCCGCGTTCTTCTCCTCCACCTCGAGTGAGGCAGTCTTGGCACCGAGCATCTGGGCGTCATAGGCAATGCGCGCGAACAGGCGCGACGCCAGCCCCTCGCGACGGCGCGCGGGACACACGACCACGTCTGTCACCTCGAAGTCATCCCCCGCGAGCATGCCGCCCGCGAAGCCGATGATCTCGCCGCGATCATGCGCGACCCACCAGGAGCGTCCCGGCTGGGAGAGGTCCTCGAAGAAGAGCTGGCGAGACCACGGCGTGTGCGCCGCGTCCTGGTAGACCTCGGCCTCGAGCTCCGCGACGGCCTCGAGGTCGTTCACGGTCATCGGCCTCAGCTGCGAGTGAATGCCCGCCAGCAGGTCGTCGACGCCCGTGGTCTGCACGCTGGCCGGCTCCGCCATGCCAAGGCGCCTGCGCTCGTTTTCCTCCGCGTCGGAAAGGCGCGTGTAGATGGGAAGCACCAGCGCGGGGTCGCCGTCGCCCAAATGGGCCTCGGGCGCGACGGCTGCGTGCAGCAGACCGGAGCCGGTGGGATGCCAGATGGCCTCGTCGGCAATGCGCGAGAAGCCCGCATCCTCGAACTTCGCGCGGTACTTCTTGAGGCCGTCACCCGATATCGTCAGGTCGCCCCCGTCGCCGCGGGCGGAGAGCTCCTCGACGAACGCGTCAGCCTTGAGGACGCGCTCGGACGCGAACCGTCGGTGCGCGCCATTGTCATCGAGCGCATAGTCGCCCGGATAGACCTCTCCGCGCATGGCGTCGCCCACCACCAGGAGCTTGCCGCGCACGCCAGCCTCCCACGCGGTCCAGGCGGCCGCGTCGAGCGTCGACGCCCCGTACAGGGGCTTGCCCAGACCACAGGCCAGCCCCTTTGCCGTGGCGATGCCGATGCGGACCCCCGTGAAGGAGCCGGGCCCCCTCCCCACCAGGACCGCGTCGACGTCCGCCATCGCAAGGCCGGCCTCCTCGAGCGCGGCGCGGCAGCTGTTGGCCAGCTCCTCGTTGGCATGACGACGGCACAGGTGGTCGCGCGTGGCCAGCGTCTTGCAGCTCGGGGCCGCGTCGCCACCCTCCCATGTGCCCACGGCGCAGGCGAGCATGTCGGTCGAGGTGTCTACGGCAAGGATGGTGCGGACGCTCATCTGGGGTGCTTCGGTACTCATGTGCGATTGTCTCTTTCGTAGGCCCGCGTCACAACGACGGGCAATTTGCGGGACGAGAAGCGCATGCACGCCATGGCCCTTACCCCGCCCTTCCGGTTAGTTCATCTGCTGGGCCTGCGCCTCGAGGGCGTCCAACAGCTCTTCTCCCCGCGCGTCGTGAGCGCGCAGGGAGATCAGGCGCGGCGGCTCCTCTCCCGGGGCTGCCTCGTCGTCGAGGCGCGTGACGAACACGTCGATGCGCTCTTCTCCGATGTCGTCAGAGAACTGCTCGCCCCACTCGATGACGCAAGGACCGTCTGAGCCCAGCACGTCGAAGAGGCCCGTGTCCTCAAGCTGCGAAGCGGAGTCCAGGCGGTACAGGTCGAAGTGGTAGAGGGGAAGGTCGCGGCCCTCGTAGACCATCTCGATGGTGAAGGTCGGGCTCGTGACGTCGCCGTCGACGCCCATGCCGCGTGCGATTCCCTTGGTGAGCTGGGTCTTCCCCGCCCCCAGGTCGCCCGTGAGGACGAGCACGTCGCCCTCCCGCAGGACACGGCCCAAGGCCTCGCCCACGGCTATCGTCTGCTCGGCCGAGGTCGAGCGGAACTCGCCCCTTCCGACCCTTGTCGCGACGCTCATTGTGCCTCCTCCTGCCTCGGGTTTTCCTTCAGCCAGTCACCCAGCATCGTCAGGTCTGCCTCGAGCAGCGGCGTCCACTCCTCGTGGTAGAGCGTCGCCGCCGGATGGAACGTGGGAATGACCTTGAAATGCCCGGTCTCGTACATCTTGCCGCGAAGCTGTGTCACTCCCCTATCGGTGCGCAAGACGAACTGCGTGGCGAAGTTGCCCAGGCACACGATCACGTCTGGCCAGATGCTGCGGATCTGCTCGCGCAGGAAGGGCGAGCAGGCCTTGATCTCCTCGGGACGTGGGTTGCGGTTCGAGGGCGGCCGGCACTTGATGACGTTCGCGATGTACACGTCCTCGCGCCTCAGCCCAGCCAAGCCCAAGAGCGAGTCAAGCCTCTTTCCGGCCTGGCCCACGAAGGGCTCGCCCTGGACGTCCTCGTTCTTGCCAGGCCCCTCGCCGACGAACATCACGCGAGCATGGGGGTTTCCCGTCCCGAACACGAGGTTGGTTCGCGTCTGGCCCAGGGGACAGAGCTGGCAGTTGCCCATGACGTCACGTATCTCTTGGAGCGCGACCTCACCCGGGCGCTGGTGCTCATGCCCGGGAATGTGCATGACACCCACAAGAACCTCCTAGACGAAGACCCTGTCAAGACGCTGCGAGAAGTTGCAGACGACCTCGTAGTTAATCGTGTTGCGACGCGCCGCCATCTCGTCGGCCGTGATCTCCTCGTCGCCGTCGCGACCGATGATGGTCACGACGTCGCCACGCTCGACCGAGCGGGCCGGGTGATAGGCGCGGATGCTGTTGACGTCCACGGCGAACATGAACTGGTCCATGCAGATACGTCCGACCTGGCGGGCACGGGTGCCGTTGCAGATGACATCCATGTTGTTGGAGAGGACGCGCGAGAGCCCGTCCGCGTAGCCCACGGGAACCGTGGCGATCTGGATGTTGGGCTTCGGCACGCGATAGGTCAGGCCGTAGCCGACGCCCTCGCCCACGGCCGGGTTGATGACGCGCGTCACGCGGGCGCGCACGCTCATGGCAGGCGTCAGCGCGATGCGAGGCGCGGTGGTCTCGGCAGCCTGAAGGCCGTAGAGGCCGATGCCCACGCGGCACATGTCATAGTGGAACTCGGGATGGAGCAGAGTGCCGGGGGTGTTGTCGCAGTGCACGAGCCCCGTCTCGAACCCCGCCTGGCGAAGTGCGCCCACCGTGTCGGCAAAGCGGCGCGCCTGCTGTTTGAAGTCCCAGTCGCCGATGACGTCGGCCGTCGCGAAGTGCGTGAATGTGCCCGCGCACTCCAGGCCGCGATGGAAGTCGATGCTGTGGCGGAATTCGACCGCGTCCTCGGGAAGCACGCCGATGCGCGTCATGCCCGTGTCCACCGCCAGGTGGTACTTGCCGACCTTGTCCAGGGCGACGGCGCGCTCGCCATAGGCATAGGCGAACTCCGTGGTGTAGATGGCCGGCATGATGTCGTAGGCCAGCAGGTCGTCAATGCCCTCGAGCGGCGACTCGTTGAGCATGAGGATGGGCTGGGTCACCCCGCCCTTTCTCAGCTCGATACCCTCGTCGACCGTGGCGACGGCAAACTGGTCCGCGCCCGCGGAGTGCATGGTCTTGGCGCACTCGACGGCACCGTGACCATAGGCGTCCGCCTTGACGGCGCACATCATCTTGGTGCCGCGCTCAATCTGCGCCTTGAAGGCCCTGGTGTTCTTGCGAATGGCGTTGAGGTCAACCTCGACCCATGCCCATCGGTTCTTGGGATACTTAACGGTCGGCATCGCTGCGTTTCCTCCAGTCGCTAATCCATATCCGTGGATTCGGGGAAGGCGATCTGCTCTTCGAGCGCGTCCTCGGCGAGTCCCAATGCATCAATAATGTCACGCGCCATCACGCCGTGAGAGCCAAAGCGCTCGGCCGCAATCGAACCGGCGTAGCCATGGACCTCGCAGGCGAGTGCGGAAAGAACGGGTAGGTCATCGTTGCCCACGTTGGAGCGGGCAAGAAATGCCGCGACCACGCCTCCCAGCACGTCCCCAGACCCGGCGGTGGCCAGGGCCGCGGGGCCTGGCTTGGGCAGGACGGCCGCGTCGACGCTCACACACGCGGTTGCGGAGCCCTTGGCGACGACCGTTATCTCGCTGCCGCCATCGGTCCAGACGATGCGCCTTGCGGCCTCCATCGCTGCGGTGAGGGACGCGGGAGGAACCTCCTGCTGCCCCACAAGCCTGCCGAGCTCGCGACGGTGCGGGGTCAGGATGAGCGGCTCGTTCCTGCGAAGCAGCTCGGGGAAGTCATCCAGCTTGTTGGACGTCAGGCGAGCCAGGCAGTTCAGGCCATCGGCATCGATGACCAGCGGGACCTCGCTCGAGATCAGCTTGGAGACCACGCCGACCGTGCCACCGCTCACGCGCATGCCGGGGCCAACCAGGGTCGCCGTGCGCTTGAGGGCGAGCTCGGCCACGATGTCCGCGGCCTCGGCCGAGAAGGTGCCGTCCGGGTCGGAGGGAAGCCCCATGACCGGAATCTCGGGCATCTGCGACTGCAGGATGGGGGCGACAGGCTCGGGAACGGCAAGGGTCACGTAGCCGGCGCCGGAGCGAGCGGCCGCCTGGGCGGCCAGGAGCGGGGCGCCCGGGAAGCGGAGGGAGCCTCCGACGACCAGCACCGACCCGCGCGTGAACTTGTCAACCGCATTGGAGGGCGGCGCGAGCACGTCGACATAGTCCTCGAGGTCGGCCCTCCAGGCGACGGGGTCCGCCTCGAGCACCAGACGCTCGGTCTGCTCGGCAAGCGGGGCGACGACGATGGTTCCGCAGGCGTCGCGGCCCATGTCCGCAAGCAGGCCGGGCTTGAGCACCAGCATGGTGACCGTCATGTCGGCGATGACGCACCTAGAAGACGCAAGACCCGTCTGGGCGGAAAGACCGCTGGGGACGTCGACGGCGATGACCGTGGCGCCCGACGCGTTGATGCACTCGATCCAGATGTCAAAGGGGGCGCGGGGGTCTCCGTGGAACCCGGTGCCCAGCATCGCGTCGACAACGACGTCAGTCGAGAGCAGCAGCTCCTCGACACGGCCCTTCGGCGGGGCGACGAGCATCTTCACGCCGGCCGACTGGGCGCTCTTTGCGACCACGCGGGCGAGGTCGCCCTGGATGTCATCGGGGGCGACCGGCGTGACCACCGTCACGTCGATGTCGCGCTTGCGAAGAGACTCGGCGGCAACCCAGCCGTCGCCACCGTTGTTGCCGAGGCCGCAAAAGACCGTGACCGAGGACACGTCGTCGGTGCGCATGACCTCGTTCGCGGCGGCGGTGCCCGCCCTGTGCATGAGCTCGGAGATGCTGACGCCCACCTCGGTCAGGCCGCTCTCCACACGCTTTACGTCCTCGACGTTAAGTACTGGCTGCATTATTCGTCACTCCCCCGAGCATCCGCAAAGGGTATCTGCTCCATCGCGGGTTCTTCTTCCCCGCGCTCTTCCCCGTCAAGTGTGTCCAAGATTCCGTCCTGAAGGCGCTCGAGCTCGTCAATCACCGAGCGGGCCCGCTTGAATGAGGCCTGGAGCTCCTTGAGGGGGTCCGTCGTCTCGTCCGCCTTGGGACGAACGTCGTCCGTCATCGCCACGGCGTTGGCCACGGCAACCTCGTGGGTGTGCGAGAGCGACAGCAGGACCTCCTGGACGCCCTGCTCCGCCGCCACCTCGGCGGCCCTTCCCGTCAGAACCGCGACGGGACGGCCCCGCGAGTCTCGCCCGACCGACACGTCACGCACCTTCACGCCCTGCGAGAAGCCCGTGCCCAACGCCTTGAGCGTCGCCTCGCGCGCCGCGAAACGGGCCGCATAGTGCTCGGTGGGACGCGCGGTCCCCTCGCAATAGATGCGCTCCTCTTCGGTGAACACCCTCTGGAGGAAGGAGGGATGGCGGCTGATCGCACGCTCCATCCTCTTGATCTCGAGCATGTCCACGCCCACGCCGGCTCGTGCCACGAATAACCCCTACTCAACCGTAACGGACTTAGCCAGGTTGCGCGGCTTGTCGACGTCGCAGCCACGGCTGCGGGCGACGTAGCGGGCAAGCAGCTGCAGGTGGACGATGGCCACCAGAGGAACGATCCACTCCTCGGGACAGGGCGGGATCCAGAGCGTGTGCTCGCAGAGCTTCGCGACGCGCTCGTCCCCGTCCGTCGCGACCGCGACGACCATGGCGCCGCGGGCGATGGACTCCTCGATGTTGGAGACCGTCTTGTCGTGAACGTGGTCCGCCGGGACGATGGCGACCACGGGGAAGCCGGGCTCGAGCAGGGCGATGGGGCCATGCTTCATCTCGCCTGCGGGGTATGCCTCGGCATGCAGGTAGCTAATCTCCTTCAGCTTAAGAGCGCCCTCGTATGCCGTCGTCGAGTTGACACCGCGGCCCAGGAACAGCGCGCTCTTGGCGTTGCGGAACACCTGGGCGGCCTGCTTGTCCTGCCAGCGGCGGCTGATGACCTCGCTCATGAGGCCAGGAACCTGCTCGAGGTTCGCGAAGTGGCCGCGCACGCTGTCGGAATCCATGGTGCCCTTGGCCTTTGCGATCCTCAGGGCAAGAAGCGCGGAGGCGACCATCTGCGCGGTGTAGGCCTTGGTCGAGGCGACGCAGACCTCGGGGCCCGCCTGGATGTACATCGTGCCGTCGCTCTCGCGGGCAGCGGAGGACCCCAGGACGTTGGTGATGGCGAAGACCTTGCAGCCCATGGCCCTCATGCGACGCGCCGCGGTAAGGGTGTCGGCGGTCTCGCCGGACTGAGTGATGATGACGCAGAGCGTGTGCTCGGTAACGAGCGGCTCCTTGTAGTTGAGCTCGGAGGCGTACTCGCAGAAGACCGGCACCTTGGCCCAGTCCTGAAGCAGCTCGCGAGCGATGAGGCTGACGTGATACGAGGTGCCGCACGCGACCATGTAGACGCGATCGATGGCCGCGAGCTCCTCCTCGGTCATATCGAGCTCGTCGAGCTCGATGCCGTGCTTGCCCAGGCGGTCCTTCAGCAGGCGCTCGATGGCCGCAGGCTGCTCGGAGATCTCCTTTGCCATGAAGTCGGAGTAGCCGCCCAGCGTGGCCGCCGAGGCGTCCCAGTCGATGTCGAGGGTCTTGGGGTGGTCGACGCGGTTGCCGTCTCGGTCCTCTACGACAATGCTGCCGTCCTCGTGGAGCACGGCGATGTCGTGGTCGTCAAGCTGGATGCAGTGCGACGTGACCCGGGCAAGCGGCATGACGTCGGAGGCGGCGTAGGCGCCGTCCTCGGTCGAGGCGACGACCAGGGGGGAGGCGTTCCTGGTCACCACGAGCTCGCCGGGGCAGTCCGCGCAGGTGACGGCAAGGGCCCACGACCCCTCGAGCCTGTCGCAGGCGTTGCGCACGGCAGCGGCCAGGTCGCCCTTCGCGGGTCCGTTCCAGGCGTCCTCCACCAGGTGCGCGACGACCTCGGTGTCCGTGTCGCTCTTAAAGCCGTGGCCCTCGGCCATGAGCTGGCGCTTGAGCTGCTCGTAGTTCTCGATGATGCCGTTATGGACGACGGCGATGCGACCGTCGCAGCTGGTGTGCGGGTGGGCGTTCTTGTCCGTCGGGGCGCCGTGGGTTGCCCAGCGCGTGTGCCCGATGCCGGTGGTGCCCACCAGGTTGGCAGCCTCGCAGCGCTCGCGCAGGGCGGCAACGCGGCCAGCGACCTTTACCAGGTGAAGGTTGTTGTCGGGAGAGAGCACGGCAACGCCCGCGGAGTCGTACCCGCGGTACTCGAGCGTCTGGAGACCATAGAGAAGGAAGTCCACCGCCTGCTTCTTGCCGGTGTAACCGACGACTCCGCACATGTTGTTACCTCCTGGGTTATCCCTGCCGCCCATAAGGCGGCAATGCATACTAGCTCTTCATTCTACCAGCGAGGTGTTATCGCTACGACAGCGCCACAAAAAGACATGCCACACGCGAGAAGGGCATGCCACCAGCTGGGAGGCACGCCCTTCTCGCGAAAGCGTCACTATGCGCAGCGTCTCGAGCGGCGGAGCTACTCCTTGTAGGGCTCCAGCGCCTTGATGACGATGGCGTCCGCCTGCTGGCAGAGCTCGTCGGTGGGCGCCTCCGCGAGAACGCGGATCAGGGGCTCGGTGCCGCTCGCGCGCACGAGGACGCGACCATTGCCCTCGAGGAACTTCTCGGCCTCGGCGACCGCCGCCTTGATGTCGTCGGAAGCCATGACCGCGTCCTTGTCCTGAACGCGAACGTTGATCAGGAGCTGCGGGTACAGCTTGACGGGGCGGGTGAGCTCGGAGAGCTTCTCGCGCTCGGCACGCAGCACCTCCATGATGCGGAGGCTGGTCATGATGCCGTCTCCGGTCTTCTCGAGGTCACCGAAGATGATGTGGCCGGACTGCTCGCCGCCCAGGGTGTAGCCGTTCTCCATCATGCAGGCCCAGACGTTCTTGTCGCCCACCGCGGTCGCCTTGTGGCCGATGCCCGCGGCCTCGAGCGCCTTGAAGAAGCCGAAGTTCGACATGACCGTGGGAACGACGACGTTCTTGGCAAGGCGGCCGTGCTTGGCGAGGTACGTCGAGCACACGTAGAGGATGAGGTCGCCATCGACCACATGGCCGCGCTCGTCGACGGCCAGGCAGCGGTCGGCGTCGCCGTCGTAGGCAAATCCGACATCGAGGCCGTTCTTGACAACAAAGTCACGCAGGCGCTCGATGTGGGTGGAGCCGCAGTCGACATTGATGTTGAAGCCGTTGGGGGCGTTGTTGATCACGTGGGTCTCGGCGCCCATGGCGTCGAAGACGGGGCGGGCCACCGAGGACGCCGCGCCGTTCGCGCAGTCCAGGCCAACCTTTACGCCCTGCATCGAGAAGCCGCATGACGAGATCAGGTGGGCGATGTAGCGGTTGCGGCCCTGCATGTAGTCGACCGTGCAGCCAATGGAGTCGCCGGTTGCCAGGGGCACGTCGAACTCGCCGTCGATGTAGGACTCGATCTTCTCCAGAACGTCCTCGTCCATCTTGTAGCCGTCGGTGTTGACCAGCTTGATGCCGTTGTCGTAGTACGGGTTGTGGCTCGCGGTGATCATGATGCCGCAGTCAAAGCCGCCGTCGGCCGTCTCGTATGCCAGGCCCGGCGTGGGGATGACGTGCAGCATGTAGGCGTCGGCTCCCGACGCCACGAGGCCAGACACCAGGGCGCTTTCGAACATGTAGCTCGACCTACGCGTGTCCTTCCCCAAGATGATGCGGGCCTTCTTGCCCTCGCGGGCACCGTAGTACCAGCCGACAAAGCGACCGATCTTGTAGGCGTGATCGACGTTCAGGCCCTCGTTTGCCTTGCCGCGAAAGCCGTCCGTTCCGAAGTACTTCATTTCGCTCCCCTTCTGGTTGCGAACACTTGCTCACGTTTGGCGCGTCAACGAGGCCGCGTCAAACGTATGGTGACAGAAAAGGGGCCTGCCGAAAAGAATCGACAGGCCCCCTGACAGGTATCTGTGACCCAAAGGCCTTAGCGCTTGGAGAACTGCGGGCGCTTGCGAGCCTTCTTCAGACCGTACTTCTTGCGCTCGACCGCACGGGCGTCGCGGGTGAGGAAGCCAGCCTTCTTGAGGTCGGCGCGGTACTCGCCAGCCTCGAGGAGAGCGCGGGCGATGCCCAGGCGCAGGGCGCCGGACTGGCCGTTGATGCCGCCGCCGTCGCAGTTGGCGAAGACGTCGAAGCGATCGACGGTGTCGGTGACGCGGAAGGGAGCGAGAGCGTTGTCGACGAGCTGCTGACGACCGAAGTAGTTCAGAGCGTCGCGACCGTTAACGGTAACCTTGCCGGTGCCGGGAACGAGGCGCACGCGAGCGGTGGCCTCCTTACGACGGCCGGTGCCGGTGTAGACAGCGGAGTTGTCAGCCATCGGTTAAGCCTCCAGATCAATCTTAACGGGGTTCTGTGCAGCGTGCGGGTGCTCGGGGCCAGCGTAGACCTTGAGCTTGGTGGCCTGCTGGCGACCAAGGGTGGTGTGGGGAAGCATGCCCTTGACAGCGTGCTCGATGACGCGCTCGGGGTGCTTGGCCATAGCCTCCTTGAAGGACTCGGTCTTGAGGCCGCCGAGCCAGCCAGAGTAACGCCAGTACTCCTTGTGATCTGCCTTGACGCCGGTAAGCTGGACCTTGTCGGCGTTGATGATGACCACGAAGTCACCGGTGTCGGTGTTCGGGGTGTACTGGGGCTTGTTCTTGCCACGAAGAATCATGGCAGCCTTCGTTGCAAGGCGGCCAAGAGTAGCGCCCTCGGCATCGATGAGAACCCAGTTGCGCTGGACCTCACCCTTCTTGGCGAAACGAGTCGACTTGTTCACTTGACTCCTCCATGTACCTACGAAATGAGAACTGCTTTTTCCTTGAGATTACGGGGCTCAGTGGAAAAGCCTAAGAAGTATACAACAGCGCCCGCAGGTACGTGGCAAAACACCACATTCGTCCACAAAATGTCGAGAAGGACGTCTCGTACGCCCTTCTTGCCCTTCTTGGCCATGCGCCGCGGCTACGCCTCGTGGCCGATGAACGCCGAGATCTCCTCGATGCGTCGGGCTGCTTGCTGGCGTCCCTGGATGTAGAGGGAGTGCAGGGCCCCACCGTCCGCGCCCCTGACGTCGACCGCCACGGGCTCCTCGGGAGCAATGACCAGCACGCGCGAATCCTCCTGCTCCTCCATCTCGAACAGGCGCCTGCGCTGCTCGTTGTAGCGCAGGTGGCGCGTCTCGAGCGCATGGGTGAAGTAGGGGTAGTTGTCGTAGCGGTGGGAGCGCAGGACGAGGCCCTCGTTCCCCAGGTCCTTCTGGTAGCTTCGCTCGCGCGTGAGGACAACGACGGCCTTTTGCGCGCCCCCGTATCCCTTGACCTCGTTCGCGCCCTCGAGCCCGAGCGCCGCCTCGTACGGGATGGAGTCCGTGGTGCCGCCGTCCAGGTAGCGCCCGCCGTCGACCTCGACCATCTGCGAGACGCCGGGCATCGAGGCCGATGCGCGCACCTTGAGGACGTCCTCGGGAAGGCTCTTGCACTCGAAGTACTCCGGCGTGCCGAACACGACGTTCGACGCGACGGCGAACATGCGCATGGGGCTTTCGTTGAAGCGGTCGTTGTCGCAGGGGTCGAGCACGTTCTGGACCTCGTCGAACATGAACTCGCTTCCCGCCATGTTGCCCGTGGTCAAAAACGACCAGAGCGACATGAACCGTCGGTCGTCGCGAAATGCCAGCATGATGCGGGCGACGCGTCCGATCTGGTGGCTCTTGAAGCTCAGGGCGCTGATGGCTCCGGCCGAGACGCCCCAGACGCTCGAGAAGTCATATAGCCCGTGCTCCATCAGGACGTCGGTGACGCCCGCGGTGAACATGGCGCGAAACCCGCCGCCCTCGAGCACCAAAGCGTTGTTGGTCATGCGAACCTCCGTGCGAAAGGGCGCCCCGTGGGGCGCCCGGAGAACGTTTCGTGGTGAGGTCATTATCCCCACTTTATGTGACGCGTTTCAAACCAGCGCGGGTCGTGACGCGAACAACTAGGAGCGCTGCAGACGCGCCCTGCCGACGACAAACGCGACGATCACGAAGACGATGGCGTAGAGGGACACGATGCCGAGGCACCCCCACATTTCCACGCCCGCCTCGGTGTAGGCCGTCTCGATCCCGAGGACCTTGTCTATCGCCTGGGTGGCCCAGAACGACGGGGCCAGGTGGGCTACGGAGAGGATGCCGTCGCCGACGATGGACAGGTCGATCCACGCCCCGCCCATGAACGACATCACCATGCCGCCGACGTTCGCGAGAGCGTTGGCGAGCTCTTCTCCCACGCCCATCTGGCCCAGGAGGAATCCGACGCCGACCGAGACCATGGCGTACGCAAGGCTCGGGAGCGACAGCAGCGCGGCCGTTGCCGGGGCGTTGGCGACGAGGGCCTGGCCGTAGAACGCGAGGCCCACGATGACGACGAACGCCCACGCGACGAGGCCGGCCACGACGCAGGCGGCGAACTCCTGGAGGCTCCTGGAGAAGGAGGTGGTGGGGGCCGCAAGGAGGCGCCTGCGCACGTCGTCGCCGTTGAGGGACTTCATCAGCACTGCGATGCACACCGCACACGAGCAGAAGAGCGGGTACTCGGTCCACATGAAGTACTGGACGAGCGCCTCTGAGACGCTGGAGTCGCCCGTGTCGACGATGGAGACGTCGGCCTCCCGGGACATCGCGTCGGAGGCCAGGCGCGCGACCTCCTCCTGGTCGGCGCCGGTCGCAGACGCGTAGCCATAGAGCGACTGGAGGTACTGCTTGACCTTGATGTCCATCAGCGAGCCAGCCGCGCCCTGGTAGCTGATGACCGTGCGGAGCGCCGGGGCGTCCTGGCCGTCGGCGGCCGCGGACATCAGGTCGTCGCCGTAGCCCTCGGGAATCACGAGTATGTAGGAGGCGGCGTCCTCGGCCGTGGCGTCCTGAATGGCACGCTGGCTGTCGTCGACCTGGACCTCGGTGCCGCTTCCACTCACGTACGCGGCGATCGAGCGGGAGATCTGCGAGCCATCACGGTCGATCACGGCGACGTTTGGCTTGGCGGCGGTGTACTCGGTAACTCCTCCCGTGTTCGCCTGGGACGAGATGATCACGCCCATCGCCGTCATCATTACGAGGTAGATAAGGACGTAGAGCTTGTGGCGCCAGAGGACGCGCAATGCGGACTTAAAGATTGACATAGCTGGTCCTCCTCATACGAACCGCCGCGACCGAGCCGAGCACGAGCGCCGTGACCAGAAGGGTCGCGCAATGCGCGGCGAAAGGCTCGAGCGAGTCATAGTACATGAGCGAGTAGAAGGCCTGGGAGATCTGGCGAATGGGGTTGGCCGCCGCAAGCAAGGGCAGGTTGTGGGCGACTTGGTCGGAGAGCTGCTGGGAGTAGGTGCCGTACAGCCCCGCGAAGAACGAGAGCACGCAGGTGATGGCCGTCAGGACCCCGCTGCCCGAATCGCTGGCGAAGGTGCCGAAGATGGCGCCGGCCGACGAGGAGACGAGGGAGGCCGCGCCCAGGGCCAGGAGGGCAAGTCCTTCTCGTCCGCCGAAGTCGACGCCCAGAACGAACCGAATGAAGGCAAAGCCCACGGCAAGGCAGGCGTAGCTCGCGAGCCACGCGGCCGCGGTAGACGAGACGAGCACGCGCCAGCGCGGGAACCCGGCCAGGGTCCTGCGGGCGCCCAGGGCGGTCGCGTTTGCCTGGGTCTCGCGAATCGCCTTCATGGCCAGGACGGAGCCTATGCCCGCGGCCATGCCGAGCAGCGCGTAGTAATAGCGGACGCTCGCCTTGGGGTCGTTCGCCGTGACCGAGAGCCTTTCGGTCGAAACGGCGTCCGAGCTGAACCTCTGCAGGACGGTGGGGTCAGCCAGGAGCATGGGGTCCTTCTTCGCAAGGTCCTCCATCTCGGAGCGGACGCGGATGTAGGAGTCCAGCACCGACTGGGCCGAGGTGAGCGATCCGGAGCCGAGGCTGAACGAGGCGCGCGGCGACAGGTGGAGCGAGGGGTTCGCGTCCGCGTCAAGGCAGATGTAGCCCGAGACGTCCCCGTCGACCACCTTGCGCTCGGCCTCGGCCACGCTGCCGACGGAGCTGACGTCGAACACGTGCCACTCGTCGCCGTCGTCGTCGACCGATGAGAGCAGCTCGTCGAAGCCGGTTGCCTTGTCGTAGTTCGCGTCGCGAACGACGGCGACGGAGACCGGCTGCAGGCGATATGCCTGCTCGAGCCCCGAGAACATCATCGAGAAGACAAGCGAGAGGATGATGGGAAACGCAAGCGGCCAGAACAGGAGGCTCGGCGAGCGCACTATGGAGAGGAGCGTCGCCTTGAAGTTCGCACGCATCATGGCAGACCCTCCCTATGCCTCGTCGCGAAGCTCGCGACCGGTTATCTCGAGGAACACGTCGTTGAGGGTGGGCGGCTCGGAGAGCACGCGGCCGTAGCTCACGCCACGATCTCGAAGGACGCCCAGGATGTCGGAGAGGTTGTGGTCTCCCGCGAGGCACTCGACCAGAAGGTGACCGGACGCGTACGCCGCAGCACGCACGCACGAGAGGGAGCGGACCGCCTCGAGGGTAGCCTCGTCGGGAACAGAGCACCCGACGTTGATCTTCTCACCCGTGCCAACCATGGACTTGAGCTCGTCTGCCGTGCCGGAGGCCACGGTGCGCCCGGCGTCCATGATGGAGATGCGCGTGCAGATCTGCTCGATCTCCTCCATGTAGTGGGAGGTGTAGATGATGGTCGCGCCCTCGCGGTTGAGGCGTTGGATGCCCTCAAGAATCGCGTTTCGGCTCTGGGGGTCAACGGCGACCGTGGGCTCGTCGAAGATGATGAGCTCCGGCTTGTGGGCGATGCCGCAGGCGATGTTCAGCCTGCGTCGGAGACCTCCCGACAGCTTGCTGGGACGGAACTTCTCGAAGTCCCCGATGCCGACGAAGTCGATGGCCTCGTCCACCAACTGCCTGCGGCGCGCGCGGTCCGAGACGTACAGCGCGCAGAATGCGTCTACGTTCTCGCGCACGCTGAGCTCGTTGAACACCGCGACCTCCTGGGGAACCACGCCGACGCGGCGCTTGAGGTCGTAGCTCGTGGGGGTCGCACGCCTGCCGAAGAGCTCGACCTGGCCGTGGTCATAGGAGAGCAGCTGGAGGATGCAGTTGATGGTCGTGGTCTTGCCCGAGCCGTTGGGGCCCAGCAGGCCGAAGACCTCGCCCTCCCCGATGTTGAGGGTCAGATGGTCCACAGCCGTCAGGCTGCCGTAACGCTTGACGAGGTTGTCTACGGAAACGATTGTCGATGCGCTCATGTCTTCACCTTTCCTGAGGTTGGCACCATTCTGTCCTCCGGGCCACGCGGGCGGAAGTGAGCAGCGTCACCACTTGCCCCATGACATTTGTCATGGGGCCCGCGACGCAGTCGACGCACTTCTCCCCTACAATTGAGCCATGGACAGACTCATCGACAAGACGCTCCTGACTGCGGCCTGCACGCTCTTCGCCGTCACCCTCGACGAGCCCGACGCGCCCAAGATCGTCGCGCTCCTTCTGGCGGTGATTGCGTCTGCGGCGTACGAGCTGCTCGAGCCCCATCGCCCCAAGGCCGCCCGTGCGACGTGTGCCCTTGCGCTCCTGCCACTCGCCGTTCCCGGCGCCGCGTTCGGCGCCCCCCTGTTTGCCTACGACCTTGCGCGTCAGAGCCTGGCGCTCTCGATCGCCACGCTCGTCCCAATAGTCCTGTGGGGGCGCGCGGGCGCACTTGGCCTGGCCCCGTGCGCCACGCTGGTCGCGGTCACGCTCCTGTCCGTCGCGCTCTCGCGCAAGACGCAGCGGGCGACCAGCGCCGAGCGGGGCCTCCACGCCCTCGAGGACGACCTTCAGGACAAGGTTCTGGCACTTAGGGAGAAGAACCGCCAGCTCGAGGACGCACGCGTCTACGAGACCAAGGCGGCGGCGCTCGCCGAGCGCACGCGCATCGCCCGTGACATCCACGACAGCGTGGGCCACCTGCTCACGCGTCTGACCCTCCAGGTCGAGGCGCTCAGGGTAATTCACGCCGACGACGGCCAGGTTGTCGACGAGCTGGGCGAGATCGCCTCTGGCGTCAACGCGGCCCTGGACTCCATGCGCTCGAGCGTCCACGCGCTGGCCGACTCGGCCACGGACCTCTCGGTAGAGCTCAACCGACTGGCAAGCGGAAGCGGCATCGAGAACGTCGAGGTCCGCTGCGACCTTCCAGACGACGTTCCCGCGGACGTCACGCGTTGCGTCATCGCGGTCTCTAGGGAGGCCCTGACCAATGCGGCGCGCCATGCGCGGGCCGGCCATGCGACCGTCAGCGTAGCCTCCTATCCCGGCCTCTGGCAGGTCAGCATCACGAACGACGGATCCGTCCCAAGTCCCGGCAGCAATCTCGAGCGTCTGCTCGAGCGGGGCATGGGGCTCTCGTCCATGCGCGAGCGCGTCCAGGCCCTGGGTGGCACGCTGCGCATCTCTTCCTCCGACGGCATGTTCAACGTGTTCGCATCCATCCCCCGAAAGCAGGCATCATGAACGTCCTCATCGTAGATGACGACAAGATCGTCAGCCGCTCCCTCGCGACCATCCTCTCGGTGCAGCCCGACATCGAGATAGCAGGCTGCGGCTCAGACGGCGACGAAGCCGTATCCCTCTTCGACGAGCTTGCGCCCGATGTCCTGCTGATGGACATCCAGATGCAGGGGCGTGACGGGCTTTCCGCGGCCGAGAAGATCCTCGCGTCCCACCCGGACGCGGCGATCGTGTTCCTCACGACCTTCGCCGACGACGAGTACATAGTGCGCGCGCTCAAGATGGGCGCCCGCGGCTACCTCATCAAGCAGGACGTCTCGACCATCGCGCCCGCGCTGAGGTCCGTCATGGGCGGGCAGCGCGTCCTCGAGGGAGAGGTCCTAGAGAAGGCCGTGGCCCTGGGAGCCGGCATCTCACCCGCTCGCGACGAAGGCGCCCTCGCAGGCCTCTCCGAGCGCGAGCGCGACGTGGTTCGCCTGGTGGCAGACGGCCTCGACAACGGGGAGATCGCCCGGGAGCTCTTCATTTCCGACGGCACCGTACGCAATCACATCAGCGCCATCCTCGCCAAACTCAACCTGCGCAACCGCACGCAAATCGCCGTCTTCTACTATCGAAACTGTATGGGCTAGGCCTCGCTCCACCCTACCGGTCGCGTCTTCCGAATCGTCCCCAACGCACAGGGTAGACGGCCCTCGATGAGCTCGACATGCACTTCTCCATAGCCCGCCGCCTGGAGCAGGCTGCAATAGGAGCCCAAGTCCAGCTGTTTTCCGAACTTGACGCCAATGCATCCCAACAGCGCGGAAAGGCCTCGGACAGACCCGTCGTCACGACGGCCCAGGTACGTCGGGATGACGACCATCCCTCCATCCTTGCAGACGCGCCCGAGCTCCACAAGCGCAGCCCGGGGCTCATCGAGCAGATGAAGCACGTTGCCGGCGATGACCTTGTCGAAGCCCCCGTCGGCAAAGACGTCGTAGACGCCTGCAACGCCATTCCAAAACATATGGGCGCACCCTTCTTCCCGCGCGATCGCCTCTCCATAGAGTTTACGACAGTTAACAATTTGACGTCACGCACGTGAGCCGGAGAGCATCTTCGGCCGGCAGGCGCCGTGACATGCGCGGCGGCGTCGCACGACGAGGCCCGGGCGCTTCTAAAACGCTTGACAACAAAAAGGGCGGAGCAAGGCACAAAGCCTTGCTCCGTCCATACTTCAACGGCTGTCACGACTTTCAGAGAAGTCGTGTCCAGCTCTTCATACGCAGGTGGAGGCGCGGAGAATCGAACTCCGGTCCAAAGCAATCCCCTGGCAGGTGTCTCCAAGCTCAGTTGCCGATTAGATCTCGGGCGCGTCGCGCTCGGTAACCCGCGCTCGGCGCCCCAGTTGGTTCAGTCTTATCCCCTGGCATACCAGCTACGTCCAAAGGAGCATCTCCCTAGATGACGTCGCACCGGAAACGGGAGCAATCCCCGGATTGACGGCTGCAATATTAATTAAGCAGCGAGGGCATAGCCCTGGTAAGAATCATTGTCAATTAAATTTGACGGTACCCCTGATTAACGTGGCGAGGAGACCACGGCTTGCTGCCCACCTCAGAATCACCCTGTCGAAACCAGTCGCCCCCATGAGGTGATGGGACCGATTGTCACCATGCGAATGTCAAGGAACGCGCCCAAGAACGAGCGTGGTAGTAGTGTACCCGTCTCGCATCGCAAATGCCAGAGCAGGTTTCGTTACTCGCCGTCGCGTGTGACGCGGCGCCTCCTGCGGGCACGCAGCCACTGGCGCTCCGCCGCCGCGGCCGTGCCAACCTCTCGGTCCCAGTTCATCACCAAAAGTGCGACCACCAGAATGGCACAGCTCACCAGTATGGCGCGAAGACCAACGAGACCCAGCATTCGAGACCCCAGGATGGCGCCGCACACGAAGCAGACGATCGTGCCATAGTGCAGCAGGGAGCTCTCGAGCGCCTTGCGATTCCCGCTGTGGAAGAACTCCGTCAGCCCATGCGTTGCCGCGCGGAGGTTGCCAATGCACATCGTCGTGGCAAAGCCCACGCCGTGAATCTTCCTGAAGGCCTGGACCTGAATGCCGCACGCCAGGGAGGTCATGCTGTTGGCGAGCAGGTTCTGGCTTTCGGGAACGAACGCCACCGTCGCCAGAAGAACCACTTCGATCGCCAGGCAGATCTGCCGCCAATGCGCCCTGATGTTGTGACAGCGGCACCTTACGCCGTGCGCGACGGCAACACCCAGGGCGAAGAACACGACGGGCATGGCGTACTGGATAGTCTGCGCCCACTCGCCCGCGGCCGCGTGAACGCCCAGCAAAAGCAGGTTGCCCGTCTGCGCGTTCGCGAAGACCTTGCCACGGCCCAAATACGAGTAGGCATCCATAAGGCCGCCTGACATGGCAAGCAGGGCGGCAAGCTCAATGGACTCGGACGTTTGCGTGGCACGGCGCATAAGAGAGGATCATCCCCATCATTTCGTTAAGCATTTCTCGGCGCAAGTGGCCGGGGCGACATTGTACGCCGTCCCGGCCATCGATACGAGAATTGTCACGCACTCGTCACGCGTCGCCTTGGGGAGGCGATCATCGCCCGCCCACAAATCCGCCCGAGCTAGTCGTCGGACTTCTCGAACATCTCGGGGCCAACCCCGCACACGGGACAGACGAAGTCCTCGGGAAGCTCCGGGGTGTCGACCTCGACCTCATAGCCACATACGGTACAGACGAACTTGTACTTCTCCTCTGCCATACCCTTCCCCTCTCTCCAGGCCCGACCCAACGGGTCGGACGTCGAACGCCCGAGTCCGGGCGGCTAACCGGTATACGAAGATGCCCGAGGGGGCGTCTTGCCCTTGAGGATCGTGTGGTAGTACGCATAGGTAAGCGGAGGCTCGTCGGAAAGCGACTGCGCATCCACCACCCTGCCGACAAAGATGATGTGCGTCCCCACGTCGAGGGTCTGTACGACCTCGCAGGCAATAACCGCGGCGGCGCAAAGCGGCGTGTAGGGGTCGCCCGTTGCGGCAACCTCGCGGGCTATGCCCTCGAACTTGTCTATTTCGGCCGAGCTCCTGAACCCAAAGCGACCGATGAAGAGCATGTCGGCCTCCTGCGTTATGGGGCAGAGAGCAAAGTGGCCGGCCCTTTGCACGACATCCGCCGTGTGGTTCTGCTTGTTGATCACGACCTCAACCTGAAGGGGCGAGCTCGTAAGCTGGAGCCCTGTGTTGATTACGCAGGCCCCAGTATCGCCATCGGCCTCGGCCGAGACGACATACAGACCGCTCGAGAACCGATGCAGGGCGGACACATCCATAGACGACCTCCTCTTTGGCAGCCATTGAGTCTAGTATTCCCGCAAGGCCGCCGACAAGAGCCGCTTCCCCGCGAGCGGCATGAAAAACGGGCGGCAGAGCTCTGTCTGCCACCCGGAGGCGCTCGCCCTTCTCTTTTGCCACGCCTGCCGGCCTAGCGGCTCCGTTCCTTGAGGGCGCGCTGGATGTCGCGGTCAGTCTGCCGCTTCTTAAGGTCGGCTCGCTTGTCGTAGAGCTTCTTGCCTCGACCCAGCCCCAGCTGCACCTTGACGCGGCTGTGCTCGTCGAAGTAGATCTTAAGCGGCACCAGGGCGAGGCCCTTGTTGCGCAGCTTGCCCTCGAGCGTGTCAATCTGCCTGCGATGGAGCAGCAGCTTGCGGCGTCTGTCTGGATCGACGTTCCACACGCCGCCGTGCGAGTAGGGGTGGATGTGAACGTTGAGCATCCACACCTCGCCGTCGCGCACGATGCAGAACGAGTCCGTAATCTGGGCGGAGCGCTCGCGGATGCTCTTGACCTCGGTCCCCGTCAGCACGACGCCCGCCTCGTAAGTCTCCTCGAACTCGTACTCGTGATGGGCGGTGCGGTTCTTTGCGATCAGCTTGATCTCGCGCTTAGGCATCGTCGCCCTCCTTGGCAGCATAGCCGTCCGCGCCGCTCGGGCTCGCCTCGTCGTCTTCCTCGCGAATCAGCTTGAGCAGTGCCATGCAGGCGCCCTCGCCGACCAGGTCGCGCGCCCTGCGCGTGAGGTCGGCCGCAAGGTTGCGGTCCCTCGCGGCCGCGGCGTCGGAGGCGCACAAAAGTAGGCAGACCGCCATCTCTGCGTTGGCGCCGTCGGGGAGCCCCTCCTGCGCCAGCAGGTCGCGAGCCTCGTCGTCGTCGACGGAGTCCGGGTCGTGGTCGGTTCCCGCGGCAAGCTCGAGCGCCGCCTTGAGGGCGGAGTCCTCGACGCCGAACCTGCGTGCGGCGCGCAGCGCGGCCGCAGAGGCCTTTGGCTTTTCGGATACCTGGAAGTACTCCGAGAAGTTCACGAACGCGCGCACCAGGTGGCGCGCGTCGCTCGCGCGCTCGAACACAGAGTAGCTCAGGGCGAGGTACTCGTTGGGGTCTCCCGCCACGCGATAGAGGTCGGCCAGGTTGAGCCTGTACTCGCAGCCCATGGGGTTCCAGCGCACGGCATGGCGCAGCGCGGCCATCGCGCTGTCGTAGTCGCCGTTGCGCACGCAGGCCAGGGCGAGGTCGCCGTAGAGTCGGTCGAGGGGCTCGCCTACCGACCTCAGCTCGCGCGGGTCGTTCTCGACGCGACGGTAGGCCAGTCGCTCGAAGAGGGACGGGAAGCTGAACCACTGCAGCTCGTCGGTCGTGGGGCAGTTGCTGTCCACATACTGCTCCGCGTCCTCCGCCAGACGAGAGAGAAGCTCCTGCGCCTCCTCGTTGTGCCCCTCGACAAGAAGCCCCTCGGCATGAGCCAAGGCATCAGTCATGTTGGTCTCTTCCATATGTCCTCCAGTGCCACCGGATGCCCGGCTGCCGCTTTGGTCGTTCTTCTCGCCTTTCGCGATGGGCTCGTCACATGACGGACGCGCCGCGCGCCAGGCGCTCGTTTAGGCGTAGTGTAGCCTACCCCGTCACGCGCGGCTTGATTCTCGCACGTGACCCGCAAGCACAAAGTCTATCTGACCACGCGACGGCTCCGCAGAAACGACGGTCACCGCGACGCGCTTTCCCGGGCGCCACTCACGCCCGGTCTCCTCCCCCACCAGGCATAGCCTGCGTTCGTCGTACCAGAACCACTCGTCGCCCAGGTCGCGCACGGGAATCATCCCCTCGGCGCAGCTTTCGTCCAGCATGACGAAGAGGCCGTGGCGCGTGCAGCCGGTGACGACACCCGAGAAGGACTCGCCCACTCGGTCGGCATACATCTGGGCCATCTTGACCTTCTGGGACTGGCGGGCGGCCCGGTCGGCCACGCGCTCTTGGTCGGAGCAGGTTCGACACAGCTGGGGCAGAAGCTTCTTCGCCTGCGCCTGGTCACGCGAGTCGAGCTTCCCCTCAAGCTTCGCGCGCAGCGCACGGTGCACCAAAACGTCGGGATAGCGCCTGATGGGAGAGGTGAAGTGACAGTACGCGCGTGCGCCCAGGGCGTAGTGCCCCTCGTTGTGGGGCAGGTAGATGGCACGGCGCTGCGCCCTCAGCAGCACGGAGTTCACAAGGTACTCGCCCGCCGTCCCCCTCGCGCGCTCCAGAACCGTGCGGATGGCCTCGGGCTCGCCCGCAACCAACCCGGCAAGCGTCTTCGGGTCCGTTAGCTCCAGCTCCTCAAGAATGGGGATGGTCGAGACAAGGTCGTCGTGCGCCGGCGGCTCGTGGACGCGATAGGCCGCGGGCACGTCGGCGTCGCCCAGCACTCCGGCCACGAACTCGTTGGCCATGAGCATGGCCTCCTCCACCAGGCTCGTCGCCCTCGTCTTGCGACGCACCCTCACCCCCGTGGGCGCGCCCTTCTCGTCCAGGACCACCTTGGCCTCGCGCGTCTCGAAGTCGATGGCGCCACGACGATGCCGAATGCCCTCGCGCAGCCGGGCGATCTTGTCGAGCAGGCGAAGGGACGTCATGACTTCCAGGCGCGACGACTCCTCAACCGCAAGCCCGCTGGCATCGACATCCCCCGCAAGAAGCGCGTCGACTGCATCGTAGTCAAGCCGACCACGCGAGCGAATGACCGCCGGGCCGGCGCTTCCGCCCACGACCTCGCCCCGCTTGCTCAGGCGCATGACGACGCTCATCGTGAGTCGGTCCTCGCCGGGCCTGAGCGAGCACGCGTCGCAGCTAAGCGCCTCGGGGAGCATTGGGATGACGCGGTCGACCAGATAGACGGAGCAAGTCCTGCGCTTAGCCTCGTTGTCTATCGCGGAGTTCCACGCCACGTAGTGCGAGACGTCCGCGATGTGGACCTCTACCTCGAAGCCGTCGTCCACCTCGCGCGCGCAGACCGCGTCGTCGAAGTCGCGCGCATCAGCGGGGTCGATGGTCACCGCACACGACGAGCGCAGGTCACGGCGCAGCCGGTCGCGGACAAGAGCCTCGTCCGCATCCACGCGAACGGCGGCTGCCTCCTCGAGCGCCGCGGCAGGAAACTCCGTGACGAGGTCGTTGGAGGCGATTACGGCTTCGACGTTGAGGTCGAGCTCGTCCGCGGAGCCCACGCGCCGGTCGATGGTGACGACGCCGGCGCTCCGCCGCGAGGGGTACTCCATGATGCGCGCGACCACCACGTCGCCCGTCCGCACGCCCCTCTTGCGGGCGCTGTCGTCTTGCGGAACCACGAAGAAGTCGCGCCTGATGCGCGCATCCAGCGGAGAGACCGCACCCAGGGGGTCGATCCATTCGTAGGTGCCCAGGAACGACTCCGTGGCCCTGGTGATGACCCCTTGGACGTAGGCGCGCTTTTCTCCGCCGCGCGAAGAGATGCTTACCTGCACCTCGTCTCCGCTCATGGCCTCGCGAATGCCGCCTCGGGCCACCGGAAACGTCCCCTCCGATGTGCTGACCTCGGCCACGCCCCGCCCAAACACACGGATGGTGCCATCCAGAAAGACCTTCGGCTTGCGATGGGCGGAGCCGAACCCCCGGCGACGATTTCCCCTGTGGGGACGCTTGCGACCCATGTGTTCCCTCCTTTGCAAAATGGGCGACGCGGCCTAACGACCGCGCCGCCCACGCGCGCTTAAGCATTGGCCTCAACGAGCCCGACGCTAGACCTTGAGGTAGCGCCTCATTGCGATCATCGAGCCAAAGAGACCCAGCAGCATGCCGATGACGACCAGCGAGATGTAGGTCAGCACCAGCACGTGCACCGGCAGCTCAAACGAAAGGAACTGCAGGCTGTTCTGAAGCTTGGGCACGACCAGCCCCATGCCCACGTGAAGAACGATAACCGCGAGAATGGAGCCGATGAGGGCCTCGAGCATGCCCTCGGTCATGAACGGCCCGCGGATGAAGCCGTTGGACGCGCCGACGAGACGCATGATGGCAATCTCACGACGACGAGCGGCAATGGCCAGGCGAATCGTGTTGTTGATGAACACGAACGCGATAAAGGCCAGAAGGGCCACGAGCACGACCGCGCCGATGCGCAGGTAGTAGGTGACGCTAAACAGACGCTCGACCGTCTCGCGACCGTACTGGACCGAATTCGTCGGGTTGTCGTGGTCGTCTGCAACCTTCTTGAAGTCGGAGTCGGAGGTCAGCTGAGAAGCGACGTCCTCAACGCTCTTGGGGTCCTTGAGGGTGATGACGAGCGAGGCGGGAACAGGATTCTGACCATCGAGCGCCGCGACCGCGTCGGCGGCGTTGCGATTGCTCATCGTCTCCTTGTACTCGTTGAGCGCCTCCTCCTTGCTCTTGTAGGCAACGGAGTCCACGCTGCCCCAGCTCTCGACCTTCGCCTGGAGGGCGTCAACATCCTCCTGGTTGGCGTCGTCGGCAATAAACGCCTGGATGGTGACACGGTCCTCGACGCTGCCGACGAGGTTCGTGACCATTACGGAGCCGATGACGAACAGGCCGATGACGAACAGCGAGAGGAAGATCGTGACGATTGCGCCAAGAACCGTAGACCAGTTCCTGCGGAAGTGACGTCCCGCCTCGCGAAGCGAATAACCAATGTTAGAGGGCACCATAGTAACCGTAGCCTCCCCTCTCCTGATCGCGGACCACGTGACCCGCCTCAAGCGCGATGACGCGTCTGCGCATGGAGTCAACCATCTCGCGGTCATGGGTTGCCATGACGACGGTGGTACCGGTGCGGTTAATGCGGTCGAGCAGTCTCATGATACCGAGCGAGATTGCGGGGTCGAGGTTGCCCGTAGGCTCGTCGCAGACCAGCAGCGGCGGGCGGTTGACCATCGCTCGAGCAACAGAGACGCGCTGCTGCTCGCCGCCCGAGAGCTGGTCGGGATAGTTGTCCATCTTCTCGGCAAGGCCGACCAGACGCAGCGTCTCGGGGACCTGCGCCCTGATGACGGCGCGAGGCTTGCCGATGCACTCAAGCGCAAAGGCGACATTCTCGTAGACCGTCTTGTCGGGAAGAAGCTTGAAGTCCTGGTAGACCGTGCCAATCTGACGCCTTAGGTAGGGAACCTTCCTGTTGCGCAGCTTGGTCAGCTCCTGTCCGGCCACGATGACCTGGCCGCTCGTCGCGCGAAGCTCTCGCGTGAGGAGCTTGAGGAACGTGGACTTGCCCGAGCCCGAATGGCCGACGACGAAGACGAACTCGCCGGGGTAGATGTCGAGGCTCACGTCCTCGAGTGCGGGCTTGTTGGGCTGGGCCGGGTAGATGAGTGTTGCGTTTCTGAGCGAGATGGTCGGCTTTCCCGTGTGGGGGATAACCTGCGACCCATCATCCTGCAGAGGTGCGAAGACGCTCGTGAACCCCGGCTGCGCGGTGATGTCGTTAGACTCTGGCGCATCCGAGACGACCATTGCGCTCTGCCCCTCGCCCTGGACGGGTGCGGGCTGAGGCTCGGGCTCCGGAGCCGCGAAGGGCTCCGCCGCCGGCGCCGCAGAAGGCTCCGGTGTCTCGTCCGCCGCGTACGCAGGCACGGGATCGTCTGCAGGCGCCGCGAAGTGAGCGCCTCCCGTGCGTCCCTCGGAATAGCCGGCGGCCGTGTCATCCAGACTTGCATCTGAAGTCAGCGGTGCCTGCTCTACGTCCTGCGCATCCAGCGGAGTCGAAGCGACGTTCTCTTCGTTCCCCTGCCGCTCGCTGCTGCGAAAGTGGTTGGCCACAAGAGCTCCTTTTTCTACATAGCGATACTGACAGATATCATGATTCTACACGCAAGGCCTGCAACGACAAAGCTACCTCGCCGCTCGCACATTTAAAGCAGAGCGCAAAAGGGGCGCGGCCATCGCCGCGCCCCCCGGGGCCCAAGTTTTCCCTGTTGGAGGAGCTAGCCCTCAACAACCTTCTTCCAGTCGGCCGCAAACTTGACAAGGCCCTGGTCGGTCAGCGGGTGGTGCACGCACTTCTTGAGCGCCGCGAACGGAACCGTGGCGATGTCGGCGCCCATGAGGGCGGCCTGCGTGACGTGGTTCGGGGTGCGGACGGACGCCGTGATGATCTCGGGGCCGCCCTCCTCGTCCCAGTAGCCATAGTCAAAGTTCTGGACCGCGTTGATGACGGTCTCGAGCTGGGCCAAGCCGTCGTCTCCAATGTCATCAAAGCGACCGACGAAGGGAGAGATGTAGCGGGCGCCGGCGCGGGCGGCGAGAAGCGCCTGGGGTGCCGAGAAGACGAGCGTCATGTTGACGCGAATGCCCTCCGCCGCAAGGGCGTGGGTCGCGGGCAGCGACGCCTCGCAGATGGGGAGCTTGACGACGATGTTCGGGGCCAGCGAGGCAAGGCGCTTGCCCTCGGCGATCATCTCCTCGGTGGTCTCCGCGGTGGACTCGGCGGAGACGGGCAGCCCCTCGCAGATGCTGCAGATCTTGACCATGTGGTCCTCGAAGTCCGCAAGCTTGCCGCCAGTCTTGGCATAGAGGCTCGGGTTGGTGGTAACGCCAGAGAGGACGCCCCAGCTTGCTGCCTCGCGAATCTCGTCGAGGTCGGCGGTGTCGATAAAGAACTTCATGTACGCTCCCCCTTCGATGGCGGTCGCCCGCCAATCCGGAAAACAGTTCATGGGCTCAGCCCACAGGTAGATACCATATCGCTATTGTCGCGAATGCACAGCACCGTTTTCCGTCTGCGTGAGCTTAGGCTTGGCGAACGCTAAAAAGATGGCCGGGCAAAACCTCGTCCAACCATCTTCTAGGCATATCTCAAGGCATCAGGGGCAAGAAGGACTGCCGCCGACGCCGATTGGCTACTCGCTCTTGGAAGCAAGGAATGCCTCGAGGGCCTCCTTGATCTCCTTCTTGTCCACGATGTTGCGGATGCCCGCAACGTACTTGTGGTTGCCGTCCTCAATGAGCTCCTCGGCAAGGTCCGACATGGTGATGACCAGGTCGCCGTCAAAGCCCATCAGCGCGTCAAGGTTGCCCTGGGAGGTCTCGATGGGATAGCCCTCCTCGCTGATGACCTGGTCACACTTGATCTTGAGCATCGCGGAGGAACCCATGCCGGCGCGGCAGCAAACAAGAGCGCGGAACTTCTGAGACATTAGAGACTCCTTTCCATGTCGCGGATCATCTCCACGACCTCAACCGGGGCTTGGGCCCCATCCATAGAAGACAGGAACCGCTCTTCCGAGAGCAGGTCCGCCAAACGTGCCAAAACCTCAAGGTGCCCATCCGCCTCGGTCGCGCTGAGGGGGAACAGATACCTGACAGGATCATTCTCGCGCGCCCCGAAGCTCACTGGCAAGGACAAAATACACGCGCCCATCGCCATGCGCCTGGCCCCAGACTCGGGCCTTGCGTGCGGCAGGGCCACATGCGGGCAGACGACATAGTAGGGCCCGTACTTCTCGACCCCTGCGACGGCATCGGCGACATATGCCTCGCTCACCGCGCCCGACTCGACCAACGGGGAGAACGACTTGCGAACGGCATCGCGCCAGTCACGCGCCTCGACGCCAACCTGCACGCACTTCTCGTCGAGCAAATCGCTCAGGAACATCCTTGCCCCCGCTCTCGCGTCAAACGCAACGGGCCGCGCGGACGCGACCCGAGCACCTTGCCTCCCTAGGATGAGATCGAGTAGCTAAATTTGCGACAACCAAACACCAAAAGTCGCACAATGCCTACGAAAATGCAGCCAAGGTGTTTAGATTGTCCATTTATGAGGGGCCAATTTCGCCAAAGCCCTCGCCAAAGGCCTCGTGCACCTCCGAGACAATCACGATGGCGTCCGGGTCGAGCTCGGCAACGATTCCCTTGAGGCGCGCAGTCTCGGTTCGGCCGAGGACGCACATCAGAACCGGACGGCTGTTGCCGCTCCAGACACCCCTGGCCTGCAGCTCCGTGCAGCCGCGACCCATCTCGTAGAGGATCTTGTTGGCGATTTCGTCATGCCTGTGCGAGATGATGTAGGCCACACGCGCCGTCCGGGGACCGTCGACCACCATGTCGATCACCACGCCGCCGATGTACATTGCGATGCCGGCATAAAGCGCGTTTCGCACCGAGAACACGGGGATCGACGCCAGGACAATCGCGCCGTCGACCAGCATGCTCAGCGTGCCCAGCGGCAGGCCGGTGGGCTTGTTCAGCAGCTGAGCGACGATGTCGGTGCCACCGGTGTTGCCGCCCGAGAGGAAGACGATGCCCACGCCGGCACCGACCAGCACGCCACCCCAGATCGCAGAGATCAGCAGCTCGCCCTGGGCGAGCACGGGCACGACGGGCGCAAGCGCATCCATGAAGAGGCCCGAGATGATGATGCCCGCGATGCTTCTGGCGACGTAGCTCCAATCGCGCGTCGTGAGCACGACGTAGCTCAGGAGAAGGACATTCATGACGATGGTCTGGATACCAACGGGAAGCGTGATGCCCACGCTCGCGGCAATGGCCGCAAGAATGGTCGCCAGACCGGTCAGGCCACCGGCAGCCAGGCCGTTGGGGACCTCGAAGCAGTCAACGCCCAGGGCGAACACGAAGGAGCCGGCCACGATCAGGAAGGCCTCCTTGAAATATCGGCGCCAGTCGACCTTCTTCACGAGGCATCCTTTCTGCCAACGGCCCACCTGTGGTAGGCAATCACGAACGGATCGAGGTCACCGTCCTGCAAGACGGAGTCGACATTGCTCGTCTCGAGTCCGGTGCGCGTGTCCTTCACCAGCTGGAAGGGGTAGAGGACGTAGTTTCTAATCTGGTTGCCAAACGAGATCTCGCTCTTGGGGCCGCGCAGCGCCTCAAGCTCTGCCTCGCGCTTCTCGCGCTCCATCTCGTACAGGCGGCTCCTGAGAATCTGCATGGCGACGGCTTTGTTCTGCAGCTGGCTTCGCTCGTTCTGGCAAGTGACGACCGTCCCGGTCGGGAGGTGCGTGATGCGCACGGCCGAGTCGGTCGTGTTGACGCCCTGGCCGCCGGGGCCAGACGCGTGGTAGACGTCGATGCGAAGGTCGTTTTGATCTATCTCGACCTCGATGTCATCGGGCAGGACGGGAACGACGTCGACGCCGGCAAAGGTCGTCTGGCGGCGCTTCTTCGCGTCCGTAGGCGAGATTCGGACAAGCCTGTGCACGCCCTTCTCCGCGCGGAGCATTCCATAGGCATTCTTGCCGGAGACCGTGAAGGTCGCTCGATCCAAGCCGATGACCTCGGCGGGCGTGACGTCGTTGAGGTCGACCTTCCAGCCGCGCTTGTCACAGTAGCGCAGGTACATGCGGAAGAGCATGTCACACCAGTCTTGTGCCTCGAGTCCGCCCTGTCCGGGCGTGATGGTGACGATCGCGTCGCCATGGTCAAGGTCATCCGTAAACCAGCTGGAAAGCTCGAGTTCGGCGAGGCTCTTCCTGAGCTCCCCGGCGAGGCGCGCGGCCTCTTCCCCCAGCTCGTCGTCGCCCACCTCGTCGCCAAGCTCAAGCGCCGCGACCGCGTCGTCGAGCTTCTGGTGGGCGTCTTCGATGTTCTGGACGTCCTCGCGTGCGCGCGTCAGCTCGGCCATTGTGGAGCTGGCTGCCTCCGCATCATCCCAGAATCCTGGTTCCGCGCTCTTGCGCTCCAGCTGCGCGACATCATGCCTGCGCAGGTCGATGTGCAGGTAACCTTCCACCTCATCAAGACGGGCCTTGAGCGCCTCGATGTCTGCGTGCGTAATTCCTGTCATGCGAGCTATTTCCTACCGTGGCAGTTCTTGAACTTCTTGCCGCTGCCGCAGGGGCAGGGGTCGTTGCGGCCGACATTGACGTACGGGTTGGGGTCCTCCGACTTCCTGTAGGTGCTTGCCTTGGTGGGAGCGGAAGCGCCCCGGACGGCCTGGGCGCGCGTGACGCGCGTCCTCGTGACGCCGTCGGCATGGTCGCCGTCGACCTCGCCGGGGCCCGAGTACTTCGCACCGCGAAGTTCCTCGGCCTCGTCGCTGCTTGTTGGTGCGGGCGCGACGCCCTGAGCGAGCTCGATGCGAAGAATGGTCTGGAGGAAGTCCTCGTACATCGTGTTGACGAGCTCGGTAAAGGCGGCGTACGCCTCGGCCTTGTACTCCACGAGCGGGTCGCGCTGGCCGAAGCCGCGCAGGCCGATGCCCGTCTTCAGGTAGTCCATCTCCTGCAGGTAGGACATCCAGCGCGTGTCGATAACGCGAAGCATGACCTGGGCGGAGAGCTCATGCATGATGGCGTCCGAGAGGCGCTCGGACTTCTCGGAGTAGCACTTGAGGACGAAGTCGTCCACAACCCCCTCAATTTCGTCGCCCTCGGCGTCCTCGTCGAACTCGGGAAGGTCGGCCCTCCCCGTAAGGTCGGCGACCCACTTGCGAAGGCCCTTGACGTCCCAGTCGCCCGAATCAATCTCGCTGGAGCAGAACTCCCCCACGCGACGCTCGACGACGTCGTGGGTGACCTCCTCGACATGGGCGACCAGGTCCTTGCCGTCCAGAATCCTGTTGCGCTCCTCGTAGATGACCGTACGCTGCTTGTTCATGACGTCATCGTAGTCAAGAACGTTCTTGCGCATCGAGAAGTTGATCTCCTCGACCTTGTGCTGCGTGTTCTCGATCGCCTTCGTGACCATCTTGGCCTGAATGGGCATGTCCTCCGGCATGTCGTACTTCGCCATCATCTGCGCGATCTTGTCCATCCTGTCGCCACCGAACAGGCGCATGAGGTCGTCGTCCAGCGACAGGTAGAACTGGGTCTCGCCGGGGTCGCCCTGACGACCGGAACGACCGCGAAGCTGGTTGTCGATTCGGCGGCTCTCATGGCGCTCGGTGCCGATAACGCACAGGCCGCCAGCCTCGATGACCGCGTCCTTCTCCTTTGCGCAGACCTCTCGAGCACGCTCGAAGTACTCGTTGCGCTGCTCGGGAGTGACCTCCTCCGGATCGATGCCGTCCTGGTCCATGAGCTCCTTGGCAAGAACGTCAGGGTTACCGCCCAAGAGGATGTCCGTACCACGGCCTGCCATGTTGGTGGCGATGGTCACCGCGCCCTCGCGGCCGGCCTGCGCAACGATCTGCGCCTCTCGCTCGTGGTACTTCGCGTTGAGCACCTCGTGGGCGATGCCCCTCTTGTCGAGGATCCTCGAGAGCCTGTCAGAGCTCTCGATGGAGACGGTGCCGACCAGGACCGGCTGGCCTGTGGCGTGACGTCTCGCGACGTCCTCGGCAACCGCATTGAACTTCGCGTCGAGCGACTGGTACACCAGGTCGTCGTAGTCCTTGCGGATGACGGGCTTGTTGGGAGGAATGACCTGAACGGCCAAGCCATAGATCTCTCGGAACTCCGCATCCTCGGTCATTGCGGTGCCGGTCATGCCGGACAGCTTGTCGTACAGGCGGAAGTAGTTCTGGAGCGTGATGGTTGCGAGGGTCTGGTTCTCCTCGCGGACAAGGACGCCTTCCTTGGCCTCGATTGCCTGGTGCAGCCCCTCGGAGTAGCGCCTGCCCTCCATGATTCGGCCGGTGAACTCGTCGACGATCTTGACCTCGCCATCCATCACGACGTACTGCTGGTCGCGATGGAACATGTACTGGGCCTTGAGCGCCTGCTGGAGGTGGTTGACAAGCTGGCCGCTCATGTCGGCGTAGATGTCGTCGATGCCCAGGTTGTTCTCGATCTTCTTCAGGCCGATGTCCGTGGCCGAAATGGTGTGCTTCGCCTCGTCCATCTCGAAATCGACGTCAGGCTTGAGACCTCGCACGGCGCGTGCGAAGTCCTTGTAGGTGCCGGCAGACTTCGTGCCCGCGCCGGAGATGATGAGCGGCGTCCTGGCCTCGTCGATCAGAATCGAGTCGACCTCGTCGACGATGGCGAAAGAGTGTCCGCGCTGGACGCGCATGTTCGCCCTGCCGACCATGTTGTCGCGCAGGTAGTCGAAGCCGAACTCGGAATTCGTGCCGTAGGTCACGTCGGCCTCGTAGGCGGGCTTCTTGAGGTTCAGCTTCATGCCGTTCTGGAGCAGGCCGACCTTCATGCCCATAAAGCGATAGATCTGGCCCATCCACTCGCTGTCTCGCTTGGCGAGGTAGTCGTTTACGGTAACGATGTGCACGCCCTTGCCGGGGATGGCGTTCAGGTAGCCCGCCAGCGTGGAGACGAGCGTCTTGCCCTCGCCAGTCTTCATCTCGGCAATCATGCCGCGGTGAAGCGCAATGGCGCCGATGACCTGAACGTCGAAGTGCCTCATCCCAACCGTACGCCACGACGCCTCGCGCATTGCCGCAAAGGCCTCGGGCAGAAGCTCGTCGAGCGTCTCGCCGTTCTGGTAGCGCTCGCGGAACAGAGCCGTCTGTCCCCTGAGCTCCTCGTCGCTCATGGCCTTGAACTTGGGCTCCTGATCGTTGACGCTCTGGGCGATCTTCTCGATCTCCTTAAGCTGCTTGTCGGCGCCACGCGACAACAGACGAGAGAAAAAGTTGGGCATGAGAAATCCTTAGGCACTCAAGGGGAGAAGAGCGTGACTCTACTCCCCAGACTATTCAGCGATTTTTACTTTATCAATTGGCACCCGCAGACAGTGCCTCTCACGCGTCAACCATCAAAACGGCACCATGGCGGCGCGTTTCGGCCGCTTCCGGAGCATTCTGCAGGCGTTCTCCGGCCTATTGTGTACCCATAGCCCGACTTCTAGTCGCACTCAATCCAGTCGCCCGGCATCACGTGCCGCCCGCCGAATACAGCACCCCCCCGCAAGGAATAATGCGGGTCGAAAAAGCCGCGGCCGAACCTCTCTCGGCTCGGTCGCGGCGAGCCAGACTCGCGTCAGGCGGCTCCCTTCCTATGTTGGCCCCAGCTTTTCTCTCTTAGCTTGCGATGCCTCTTTCGCCAATGTCGCTTGTCCCACGTCCGCCTAGACTAGCGCCGAACCCATGCGAGTCTGCAGCATCCGTTCGCTCCCTTGGCTCGCCTTCGTCTCTCGCCATGTCCGTTGGCTCGTCGGCCGTGTCGCACGGGCCGTTCGAAGAGGGCGACGGGTCGCACGCGATGCCCTCCTCCATCTCGCGCCCCTCTTGCGCCGACACCCCTTCGTCGCTTCGGTCCGACTGTCCTTCGCCGACAATTTCCTCGACCATGGAGAGGATCTCCAGACTCGGACGAATCCCGAGCTCCGAATACAGCGTCGTCTTGTGTTTTCGGAAGGCGTAGAGCGCCTCGGAGCGTAGGCCCAGACCCTTAAGGGAGCCAAGCAGAACGAGCAGCGCGTCTTCCCTGCTCGGCCACTTGTCGAAAACTGCGCGCGAGAGCTCGGCCGCCAGATAGTACCTACCAGACCTCAGGGCGCACTGTGCCCCTTCGACGCAGCTGCTCGCATAGAGCCGATCGATTCTCTCAATCTTGCGCGCCGCGTTGCCGGTCACGTCACTTGCCACGTAAGCCGGGCCACCCTCATACATCTGATGGACGACGACGGCCTTCCGCGCCCTCGCCTCATCGTCACAGCCGCCCGCAAGAACGCGCTGGCAGATCTCGTTGAAGCGGTCCACGTCGAACTCGACATCACCCTCGCCGACAGTCACATACCCACCGTGCCGCGAGCTGTGCACGGGATCGAACCCCATGTACCTTCCGCCGAGCGCCGACCTGAGAGATGCAATGGCCTCATAGAGCTTCTGAGCCCCCGTGGCATAGTCGTCCTCGCCCCAAATGCAACGGAGAAGTTCGACCTTGCGCATCTTGTGCCCTGGCGTGAGGGCGAGAAGCGCAAGGACATCCTTTGCCCTTCTCTTGTTGATTCGGGAAAACGGCACCAGGCGGCCGTCAACGCGAACCTCGAATGAGCCCAAAACCTTTACCTGGACGCGCTTCGCCTTGGCATCCGCCTCACCCGCGGGCGGAACGGTCGGCGTCAGCGAGCCCGAGTCATCGTCACGCTCCTCGACCCCCGGCACCGCACGGCCCGAAACGCGTCGCCAGTTTGCCGGGATAAGCCCTCGGAAACACTCGGACGCATCCCCAAGGTCATTGCACAGGAACCAAAGAGCCCAGCGCACTTCATGGGACACGCCGCTTCTGCTCAGCGAGTCAAGCCTCACCCTCGAGTCATCGCCCACGCAGGCCTTGTAGAGCATGCGGGCAAGGTCGCCAAGCGCACCATTCTCGATCTCGCCGGGACGATACGATAGCTCTTCTCCCAGCTTAGCCTCAGCTGCATACGTGATGAGCGTGGCAGCATCACGCAAATAGGTGCAACCGCAGGCATCGGCCCTCTTTATTGCTTGGCGCGCCCTGACATAGCCCCTCTTGCAGCTGCCAAGCCTCACGTCACCTACAGCCGCAGCCAGCAGAAACACGATTTCGGCAACGCGGTCGCCATGGGCCGACGCACGAGAGATTGCCCTCTCCGCATTCCTGAACACGGCGTCAAACCCCATAACGGTCCGCAGAGCCTCGTTGAAGTAGTCGCGGTATGCCTCCAAAAGCTTAGAGCCAGTCGATGAGACGACGCGTTTCAGAGACTCTCGCCCAAGTTCGTCATCCCTTGAGCCGCGCTCGCCCAATAGCAATGACGCAATTCTGAAGTCGTCGTGTATAAACAGCGATGTCAGGTCATTTACATGCACGCAAGCTTCTGAATTTATTAAGGACTCATATACATCTGAGAAGTGCCCATCTATCAAGTCTCTGCACGCGTTGAGATGCTCGACGAGGCGCAGCGCGAACTCGTCTTGGCACCCATAGCGAGGATCGGGAGAATAGTGCGTCACCATCCCCGCCAGCGCCTTGCGCGAGAGACACAAGAGACATGCCTTCATCTGCTGGTTGACGTCGTCGCTCGGTGAGATGTACGGCAAACGCCGCTCGTAGTAATGATTCGACTCGAGACCATCCCCAGATCCTCCGCCTGAACACGCGGCAAGGCCGTTTTCGGACCCCTCGCCATGTCCGCCAAGGGGCTCAGGAAGAGTGCCCTCTTCAAATGTAAGGGGAGCATCACCTGGAAGGCCAAGGACTTTTGGCAGGTCACCTTGCTCACCCTCAAGTGACCTCGCGGCCCAGAAGGCCCACGAGCGGCGTGCGAGAACCGTATCTGCCCACTCGATTTCCGACTGCTGGGGAAGGTGCGCATCCACAAGCGCCAAAGCGCCCGCGTTGATGAAGTCGACGCCGAAATCGCACGACAGCTCTTTCAGGAAAGCTCCATCATGACTCAGACCTGCGACGATAGCGCAACGGCCATACTCGCCAAGGCGAGCGAGCGTGCACGCCGCACTCTGAATGACGACCTCCGACGAATCAAGGCATCCATAGAGGCCCGGCAGTGCCGCGGAGAAGAGAGTGTCGTCACACACTCCAGCAACACTAAAAGTTCGCGCGAGGAGATTAGCACCGAAAAAGAGCGCGTCTGCTTCCAGCGACGCAGCCATATCGTCATCGAAGCGACAGACGTCTGAAAGATCGTCAAAGTCACCCCGGCCGATAAGAATCATAGCGAGACGCACCCGCTTCTCCTCATCCGTAAGGGAATCTCGCACCGCAGAGGTGACGCAAGCCCTAAGGGCTTCGACGTAAGCGGGAAGGACGTTACCTCGAGAGGCGTGCTCAGAAACGCCAACAAAAGAGCTTGCGAGCGCAGGAACCCCATTGGCAAGCCAAAGATACTTGCTGTCTCCCTCAATTGGGCAAATCAGGTCTCGGCTCCTAACGATGGCGTACCCATGGCAAGAGTCCACTAGAGTGGCCTCTTCAGGACGAAGAGCGACAATCACCGAGAAGCCCTGTCCAGACAGCCTGGCGAGCGCATTGGCCTCACGGTCCGCGTCAAACTCGTCTGCGGCGGGCATGCCGTCAATTAGTATGAAGCGCTCCCCGCTGCCAGCGGATGAGACTATGCTTCGTGCATAACGCCCCATGCGAGAAGGAACCTCACGACTGTCACAATCGCAGAAAGAAACCTGGTCAACAAAAGCACCGTTTTGACGTGCGAGACGAGCGAAACAGTCAAGGGCATACGACTTGCCAAGGCCAGAATCCGCAACAAGAAACATAAGGTGAGATGGCGAATCAACGACGCGAGAGCAGATGCCGCAAAGGTCGTCCGGCGTTAGGAGACCAAGGCCAACAGAAGACGCCTCCACAGCATTGGCATACTTGCATGGGGGTACAATGAGATCTTTTGAACTTATCATAGCTAAAACCCTTTGATTTATGTTTACACAATTGGATTGATGCATGCATCCTTGAATCAAGATTAGTTCTATCCAATTGCTCAACAAAAAGAAAGAGTTATGCATGAAAGATTTTGCCACCGTGATAGATTTCTTTGCAGATAACTGTCACTTGAAATTCTTTCTGAAAGTGGCACCGTAGAAAGGTTCAAAACATCAGCCTCCCGCCGGCATACGGGGGGAGGCCCCCGGCCGCAGAGCCGGGGGCCTCCCCACGCGAAATGCCCCTAGTTGGTCAGCGGCGTCCTGCTCTCCCACGGACTGACTCCGCAGTACCATCGGCGCTCGGGGGCTTAACTTCTGGGTTCGGAATGGGACCAGGTGTGCCTCCCCTGCCATGGCCGCTGACCAACTAGGGGCATTCTGTTGTCACGGGGCCTTCGCCGCCGTGCCCTGGGGGCCGCACAGCGCGACGCGGACGACGCCTCTCCAAGAGGACCGCTCCGATCCGGAACACATGTAAAGGAAGGGAAGAGCTC
>NZ_FUWQ01000007.1:0-85817 GCF_900167315.1 Olsenella sp. KH1P3
GACGGCACGGGCATCGCGTACACCGACGCGCAGTCCGTCCTCAACCTCAGCTCCACCGACGGCGACCAGATCGAGCTCTTCGCGATCTGGGACGAAATTACCAACTTCATCGTTCACTACATCGACTCCGCCGATATGGTTACCACAGTGTCCGTGGATAAGACTGACGCTACCTGGTCGACAACCGATCTCTATCCGGCCACTGACCCCACCAAGACCGGCTATGTCTTCGACAAGTGGATGTACGTGGATGCCACTGGCGCTCTCATTGCCGTGACGCCTGGCACTACCGCCTACTCCACGCTTTCTGACGCCGTCGACCCCAACGTTGTCCAGGCCGAGGTCACCCTGTATGCCGCCTGGCTCAAGCTGGTCGACTACAAGGTCACCTACTGGACTACTGACGACAACGGGGCGACGCTAGTCTACGGCGGCTTTACTGGCCACGGCACCGATGTAGAAGGAACCGTCATCACGCCCTCCACGATGGCGGACGCCACGCACAACTGGAGTAACGTCAGCCATATCCCCGGTTACGTCTTCGACGTGCCCGCCACCACGAACTATGGCATCGACTCCATCACGCTCGATCCCACGCTCACCGACCAGGAACTCAAACTTGTGTTCGTTCGCAGGTCCGACTACATCCTCATCTACGATCCCAACTACGTTGACAATGGCGTTCCTGCCACGACAGACATCCAGAATGCTTTCTGGGCTCAGGACGGCCTCGACGCTCACAGCGCCAGCCGCCGCGGATACACCCTGATTGGCTGGAACACGGCCGCCGATGGCTCCGGCAAGAACGTCGTCGCCACAGACAAGTATGGTCAGCTCGTCCTGCTGGTCGATCCGACGGCTTCTGACACTGATGTCACGACCCTTACGCTCTACGGCCTCTGGCAGGAGAAGAGCGACTTCAAGGTCGTCTACGACAACAACTACATCTCCGTTGGCGCGAAATACCGTCCTGCGAGTACGGTGACAGCCGCTGACAGGGAGCACGTTGCCTGGACTGCCGGCGATCTCGAGCCCGTCGATGCCTCCGTAATCGTTGCTCCTAAGGGTTATCATCTCGGCGGCTGGACCTACATCGCGGACGGCAACGTCTTCGATATCGACTCCACGGATCAGTACAACACGATCTCTGACACCCTGAGCCCCGCTGCAGCCCTCGACCAGATCACGCTGTACGCCAAGTGGATCGAGAACGAGATTGAGCTCAAGTACGTCACTGGTGAGATTGACACGACTACCGGCGCATTCAGTGCGAATGCCTCGGCCGGCACAGTCTCCCGCAGCTCCGAGACCATCACCGTGGTCTCCGGCACTGCGCTTGGCGCGATTGCCGCACCGAACCCCGGCTGGCACTTCGTGAAGTGGATCCGTCTCGATGCATCCCTGCTGACCTCTGCTCTCATGACGGCCTCCACGACCGGGTTCAATGACCTGCCTACAGACATGACGCAGCTCGCCTTTGCCTCCATTCAGAATGTCACCGACGGCCTCTGGTATGGCGAGACGTACATGGCCCTGTTCGAGAAGAACGATCCCGCTACGCTCATCTACGATAAGAACGCTTCTGATGCCACGGGTACCATCGCGGACGTCGTCGAGCCCTTCGGCACCATCCTCACGCTCGACTCCGGCAAGAACGACATCGAGACGCCTTCTGACCTGACTGACGGCTTCAAGCGCGATCACTACACGCTTCTTGGCTGGAACACCAAGGCAGACCTGTCCGGTACGCATTACGACCTCTCGTTCGATGGCTTCGAGCTTCCCGAGGGCACGACGGTTCTCTACGCTGAGTGGGAGATCAACAAGGGCCGTCTGATCTACGACAAGAACGCCCAGGATGCTACGGGCACCATCGCAGACGTCGTGAAGCCGTATGGCACCCACATCACGCTCGACAGCGGTACCGAGGACACTACGGTAACTATTGAGGACGGCTTCCGTCGCCCGCACTACAAGCTGGTGGGCTGGAATACCGAGCCTGACTACAGCGGAATCCACTACGATCTGTCCCAGGGCTGGACGATGCCCGATGGCACTACGGTTCTCTACGCCGAGTGGGAGAAGCTGACCTTCGAGATCGAGGTTTCCAAGCCTACGGAGGGCGGTACCATCATCGGTGGCGACCCTGAGCCCATTCCGTATGGCGAGCCCATCCCCGAGGGTTGGGTGACGGTCATCCCCGATTCCGGCAAGCACATTTCCGGCTGGACCTATGTCATCCTCGACGAGGACGGCGTCATCCACACCGGCACCATCGACGATCCGACCAAGCTCATCGTTACTGGCAAGGTCACGCTCACCCCGATCTTTGAGGATGACGTCGTCGAGTCCGAGGGCGACGTTATCGAGCCGACTCCCGCGTCCGCCAAGAACATTGGCCCGAATGTGGCCGGCAAGGGTGAGAGGATTCCGCAGACTGGAGACCTCTTTGACGGATCCCTCGCTATCGTCCTCATCGGCGCTGCTGTTACGCTTATTCTCCCAGCCATTGTGCTGAGGCGTCGTAACGATGATCGGGAAGAAGCATAGCGGGTAGGGGAGAAGGACATTTTTCCTCTGGCACGGCCCCGTTCGCGGGGCCGTGCCTTTTTTGTCAACGCCATCGACGGCGCCTATTTGGCCTCATAAGCGTTCACATCTGTCTATTGAAGGTTTCTGGCTTGTGGACGTCCTAAGACGCGATTGGGGGGGCAGGCGCCGAGAATGGCTTGCGTGGCTCGTGCGTGCATGGTGCTTCTCATCCAGTCCGTGATGCCTGGCGTTCCCTGCATTGTAGTTCTGGGATTGTGACTTATCTACCTGCTGCTACATGCCTGCTAGCATGATAGCTAGCAGGCATGTAGCAGCAGGTAGAACGATGTCATATGATAACGTGCGAGCATAGATATCAATATGTTAATCATTACCACATTTCTTGTCGTCCTGATGGATGAAATTTGCTGATTGATAAACGAATTGTCGATAAATTTGCATATTGTTAAACATATTGATTTTCAGCTTGGTGAATTCGGACATTTGAGGTGGTAGATGGTTATTTATTGAGGGCAATACCGCTCGCCCAAAATCGATTCCGTGAACGGCTGCTAACAATAACAGAAATAGGCATCTACCTGTGAAAATCACCTTGGCTGTTGTCCTTATGCCACTTTGACAAATACATATGTATTTGAGACTATATTAGTGTCTATATTTAGGTCGATTTCTCTTAGCTTAATGCCAGTTGAAGCTTGCGAGACGTTGAAAGGTACTGCCATGTTCTTCGATCCCACAACACTTCTCGGTATTTCGACTCAGTGCGGAGATGCCACCCCCTTGCACCGAAAGGGACATCCCCTAGTCACTCGTATGGCGTGCGTTGCCGTCGTCGCGGGTGCGCTCTCGCTTGCGACGGCTCTTTTTGCGGCCCCAACTATGTCGTACGCCAACGAACCTCCTGGCGATTCTATCGCAGGCGACCAAATTGCTTCCAATTATCCTGCTGTCGTTGATTACGATCGCATCGCGCTCGACACAAGTGAGGATTATTCCGCGCGGCCTACTGTGTCGGATGGATCTTCCATCGGTGCCGACCTTTACGTTGTGACTGATACGGGTTCATCTTCTGCTGGTGAATCGGATACCGAAGCGTTGTCAGATGAAAACCCGTTGGCATATTCGTGCCAGAGTGAAATCGATGCGACTCAGGTGTCTAGCTGCGCAAACCTCATTCCTTCTTCAGACTCAGATTTGAACAATTCCGCACTTGATCCTTCTTACGTCATCACCTATGTGAAGTGTGATCCTAACGGCAATCTATTGAATGGCCCTGACGACATGGATTCCGTGCAGAAATCCGCTCCAATCGGCACGACAGTTAATATTCGCGACGTTGATCCCGATTTTATGAACCATTTTGATGGCTATGTCTTTGCGTCTAGGACATCTGCAGGCTATGCGAGCACTGATTCCGTAACGGTCACCGGCTCTGGCTTTGACCGCATGCGGTTGTTGTTCGTTCCTGGTTTCTATTCCTATGTTATTAGCGTCGTGGACGATGACGGAAGCTTCTACGACGGTGGTGCAGTTAATTATCGCTCTAACGTTACCTGGGATTCTATTGTTGCCTTTGAGGAGAATGGCGTTAATTCCGATACTTTCAACACTACCTATAAGCCCAAGCCTGGTTATAAGGTCGGCAAGTTTTTCTATAAGCTTGAGCGCAACATGGACAATTCACTCAGCACCGACTTCCTTTGCCCCGACTCAATGAAGTTCGGTGATATTGTGAATGAGCTGCGTAAAGAGCTTCGGAAGACGGGTGAGTTCTTTAATGCCGACGCACCCCTTCAGCTCTACGGCACCTTTGTCATGCGCAATGACTATCAAGTAGAGTTTGACGTCTCCGGTCTAAGTGCTGGCGACAATGGGCAGCCCAACAATCGAGTCGGCGTCAGCTGGGATTCGCGGGACCTTTCTCCCGTCTACGATGCCCTTGTTGCCGCTCCCGTCAACGAAGTGGTTTGGACGTATCGTAGCGGTTCGGGAAAGATGCTTGCCGTGTCGGACGATACGTCTTTTGCGGATGTGTATACCTCTTGGTATGGTGACGACGCTTCTTATGGATCCGTCACCCTGAAGGCCGTTTACGCCTCAGAGTTTTCTTCTGACGATGGTCAGGAGAATCCTGGGCAGCATCAGGACCAAACAGGCTCGAACGAGACGGGCGGCCAAGAATCATCCGATAACCAGAATGTGGCCGAAGACGGGGGTGGTCAGTCTGTGCCTCCGGCATCGGGGAGCTCTTCTGGTACGAATCTCTTTTCTCCGTCCCAGGCTGATCTTTCATCTGAGGTGGGCGTTGGAGATAACGCCGCCAGTAATTCCAATAGTTCAATTTTGATTGATAAGGCCGGTTCAAAGTCTAGTAATGCGACTCGAACTGATTCCTCAATTTTTGAGCCGGCTTCTTCACCTGATGCTGCCGCTTTGGCGGCTGCCGAAGAGCCGACGGCAATCGAGCCGCCTGCTCCTGCGGTTGTGGGTGACTCAAACGTCTCGCAATCCGCTTCCGGGGACATCTTTAATCCGCTTGCCCCCGTGGGCGTGGTTCTTGTTGCGTCCGCATTTGGCGTCTATGCATTGAGGCGAAAGCGGTTGGTTGACTAGCGCTGCGCCATAACGATCCACATGGCGCAGCGGAAGCGCAAAACCCAGTGACTTTGAGGTTTGAGATGAAAAACGTAATGACATACACGGCTCAGGAGGAAAGGGGAGTGTGGCGCGCCCTCGTCGGCGGCGTCATGGTTGCCTGTGCGGCGACGCTCCTCTCCGTCTTCGTGGCCGCTCCCTCGTTCGCGTTTGCGGATGAGGCGGGGGCGGATGGGGCCGATTCTGTCATTGCGGAGCCAAGCGAACAGGACAACTATGCCGATTTTCAGAGTTCAACTTTTGTAAATCAGCAGGTAGACAGTGTGGTCTCGCAATCCGCACCAGTTTCGGAGGTCAGCTCCGCCACAGAGTCTCCCGTGTCTGCTGGGGACGTTTGTGCAGAGGGGGACCCCTCTGCGGACGGGACTGAAGCTCAGGGGACAGTAGTTGCTGGGTCCAGGGAGAGTGACGATACACGGCAGAGCGAAGACAACAGTTCCGAACCCGGTGCCGTGGCGACTTCTCCGACTGACGCATCTAATATATATGTATCGGACTCTTCGGAGGATGATCTCCATGAGGTTGATGCTGTCACTGAGGATGGACTCGAGCCCGCTCTGACCGAGAGCAATTCCAGCTCTTGCGTTTATCTGAGCGCCTCTTCTGAAGGGACCTACACGCTTGCCTATGTCCTGACCGATGGTGGCACATGGACCGTCGATACCTCAAGAATGCAGACGGAGTTCGCGCCGAACACGGGCGTGCTTCTGCCTTCTGCGGGCTATGTCTACCGCGAGGGCTACCACCTCATCGGGTGGTCGGACACGCTCGGTGGTGCAGTTCTGTATGCGCCTGGCTACACGCGCTTCCGCATCAACGCAGATACAACCTTCTATACCGTTTGGGCTATTGATTCGTACGACGTTACGTACGTCTCGAATACGCTCGATGGGTCAACTTGGTCGGGTTCCATTGCCCAACGTGCGGATTACAACACTTCGGTCTCGGTTCAGACGTGTCCTATGGCCACGTATTCGTATAACACCGCGACCATGAGCTTCGACCATTGGAGTACCGACCCCAATGACGTCGGCGTCTCCTATGGGGCTGGCGATACCCTGCTGGTCAAGGCTCCGGTTGCTCTGTATGCCATCTGGAAGACGGATATTCTGGAGTCTGGTACCGTCGGGGATAACCCCAACGTCTACTGGGAGCTCTATGCTGACGGCACGCTTGAGATGGGGCTCGTGAGCTCCTCTGGAAGTGCAAGTGTGTATGCGCCCGATTTCATGCGTGGCTCCACCAAGATCAACAAGGTCGTGACCAACGGACGCAAGAGCCAGGGCAAGATCAAGCCGACCACGCTGTTCAACTGGTTCCGCGATTGCCCCAACATGTCTTCGTTTGACGGTTCTGGTATCGACACCACGGACACGACCGTCTTCGCCGGGTGGCTTGAGTACACGCTCCAGACCTGCAACGTCGAGAGCCTCGCCGTCACGGGCACGGGCGACTGGGTCACTACGGGAATGGTCGCGACGGGCTCGGAGGAGATCCTCGAGATGGGTCGTGTTTTCCACGACCAGTATGCCGTGCGCCCCCTCTCGGGAGACCTTGACATCCACAGCTGGACGATGCTTGGCGATGGCATCCTCACGCCTTATCCAACGTTCACGTTTGGTTCCGCCGGCAAGCTTTCGTCCATTACACTCGGCGACGACTGCCGTCTTTCCGGCACGCAGTTCTCTCACGAGGGCGTTGGCGTCTGGCTCGGCAGCGATGGCTGGCATGGATCGAGCCAGGACCTCATGAACCGCTATCAGGACGGCACTACGGTTACGAAGGACTACGGGGTGGTCACCTATGTGTGGTTCCCTGGCGGCCCTGATGGAAATGACGTCATCTACAGCTATGACTTCGACCCCGACACGAAGACCGTCTACAACGTCAGATGGAGTGCCGCAGGCTTCCTCAATCCCTCCAAGAATGTCTGGTGGAGGCTCGTGTCTGGTACGCTCGAGATGGGTGTTGAGGACCCTGACGGGGACGTGACGGTTAGCGTCTACGGCGGCATAAACGATGACTGGTACGGCGCCACGACCCCCTGGGCAAAGCTGCGCGAGTACATCGTTCGCGTCAACACGATGGGTTCAGGATCGAACGGAAAGATCAAACCCACCACTCTCCGCGGGTGGTTCGAGGGTTGCGTGACGCTCGAGTACTTCGACGGGGCTGGGCTTGACACTTCTGCTTGCACCTCTTTTGCTCAGCTGTTCGATGACGCGCACCCGGCGCTCACTGTCGTCAACGTCGGCGACTGGGATACTTCGAAGGTAACCTCCTTCCTGGAGGCGTTTGATGCCGACAGCACCTCAAACGCGCTGACTGGCGAGCTTGACATCCATGGATGGGACATGACAAGGGGCAATGTCTCCGGCATGTTCCTGGGCTCGGGCGACAATGCTAGCTGGATGGACTCTATCACTACGCTTATCTTGGGCGACAAGGTCGTCCTCACCGGCTCCGGCTTCAGCCGCACCAATGATGGCGCGTGGCTTGCGTCTGGCGGCCTGTTTGACGGTCGTCACCTTCGCACTGCGGAGCTCGTCTCGCTCTACGGGACGACGGGGGCAAGGTTCGCAATCGGCCAGACCACTTGGATCTGGGTGCCCGGATACCTTGGCGGCACCTTTGCTTCCAACCCCAACGTCTGGTGGACGTTTGACACCGCTACGGGAACCCTCGAGATGGGCGTCTTCACCAACGCGTCCACGGTGGGGGAGAATAGCATCATTACCGAGAATTACAGCAACCTTCCCTTCGCGACCCACGCGGCGGACATCACCTCCATCGTGACGGACGGCACCTCGTCCGCGGCAAAGATTAAGCCTCGTACGCTGGACTGGCGTCTTGGTCTTGCGTACGCGAGCCTTGCCTCATTCGACGGAAGTGGCTTCGACACCTCCCTCGCGACGAGCTTCGCGAACATGTTCCTTGACCATGCGGGTCCTCTTGCAGTCACCAATGTGGGCAGCTGGGACACCTCAAACGTCACGTCCTTCTCGTCTGTGTTTGATTCGAACGCAGCTGGCTCTCAAGCCCTTGGGGAGGCATCTACGCTCGACATTCATTCTTGGAACATGGTCGGGAAGGGTTATGCGAACGCGTTCCGAAACGCCACGTCCGTGATCGACTTTCTGGTCTTGGGCGATGGCTGCGTGCTTACCGGCGCCAGCTTCAACCATGCCGACGACGGCGCGTGGTATGCGACGAACGGCGGGTACGCCGGCCGCTTCCTGCGCACTCCGCAGCTTGTCGCGTTCTACGGCGTGAATGGCGCAAAGCTTGCCATTGGCGACACCGTCTGGCAGTGGTACGACGGCTACATGGGAGGAACCTTCGCCTCGAACGACAACGTCTGGTGGAAGTTTGAGGTCGACACCGGCAAGGTGCTGATTGGTACCTATGACGACGGCACGGCATTTGGCGAGACCGGCGTCGTCACAGAGTCTGGGGGCGACAGAGGCAACCTTCCCTTCGAGGGCTACTATCGTGATTCCATCAAGTCCTTCTCGTCCGTAGCAACGGATCTCGCGGGCAATGCGACCATCAAGGTAAAGCCCACGAGTCTGCGCTGCTGGCTGCGCTACTACCCGCTTCTCGAGTCCTTTGACGGTTCCGGCATGGATGTCTCTGCGGTTACGGACATGTTTGGATTCCTGCAGCACATCGAAACCGCGACCGCCACCTCTGCTCGCACGCTCACGGTTTCCGGCGTGGCGGATTGGGACGTCTCCTCGGTGACCGACATGAACGCGCTCCTGCGCGACGGTTCGGGCTCGCGACTTGTGTCCGGGACCCTGGACATTGGCGGCTGGGACATGAGGGGTGCCTCCTGGTCAACCTGGCCCATCTTCAACACCGGCGGGCAGGGGACTACCTCTGGCTCCTCGGTTCGCGGCCTTAGCAAAATCATCTTGAGCAACAACACGGTTCTTATCGGCACGGCCTTCGCACACGGGGGAACGGGCTACTGGAAGGCCGTCTCTGGAACACTTTCTGGTACGCTCCTCTCGAGCCAGGCGCTCGTTGCATACTATCCTAGGGTCGGAAACACCAATGGCGTAATCGAGTGGGAATGGATTGACGCTGCCGATCTTCCCGCCTCCGACATTGCCGTTCCCGATGGCAAATCGGGCGTGCTCGCTTCCAACCCCAACATCTGGTGGAAGCTCGACGAGACCCTTGGCGCCCTCAGCATGGGCGTCATCGACCCCGCGAAGTCTCGCTTCTTCACGGAGCATGGCGCGAGTCTCCCGTGGTACGGAAAGGTCGTTCGCTCGTTCTACGCGGATGCTACCAACGGAAAGATCCAGCCCTACTCGCTCGAGGGCGCCGGCAACAACAGCGGGCGCTACATGGAGAGCTTCGACGGTTCGGGCATCGACACCTCCCTCGCCATCAGCCTGTATTCCTTCCTCGATTCTGGCTCCAACAACACCTTCGAGCTCAAGGGGACCGAGGCCTGGGACACCTCTCGCGTGACGACCTACACGTACTTCGCTGACGGTTCGCAGGGGTCGCGCATCACCGGTGGCCTCGACATCTCCAGCTGGAACATGGTCGGCGCCGACGTCTCGAACTTCCTGTCCGGTAACGCCGCCGCCTCCCTCAAGTGGATTCGCCTTGGCGACGGCAGCGTTCTTGTCGGCACCGGCTTCAGCCACGATTACGCGGCTGATGGCGTTTGGCTGCGCGACGACCGCAACTGGCATGGCTCGACCGCCGACCTCATCGCACTGTACGCCGCTGGCGGTAACATGCTTGGCAAGCACGTCTATGTCTGGTTCCAGGGCAACGAGGACGCGAACGGGGATGGCATTCCCGACGGTGCCCCCTCGGATGCCAGCGTGACTTACACGTATGGTTACAGCGATGTGCGTCGCACCGTTTCGGTCGTCAGCTGGACCGCCGCGGGAACCTTTGATTCGAATCCCAACGTCGAGTGGCACGCTAAGGACGGCGCTGTCACGATGAACGTAGTCGCTTCTCCTGTGGACGTCACGGGTGACGGCATCGTCAACTCCCTCGACTTCCGGATTAGCGAGGGCGGAAGCTCGGATGCCACCAATGCTACGGGTCGCGGCAACCTTCCGTTCGACTTCCTTTACAAGTACATTCGCAGTGTGGCCACTGTTAGCTCCGTTTCCACCGAGAAGATCGTGCCCCTGACCATGAACAGGTGGTTCCGCCTGTATCCCGCGCTCTACAAGTTCGATGGCGCGGGACTCGACGTCTCCCTTGTGTCCGACATGTACGCCTTCCTCGCGAGCTCTTCTGGCAGTTCCATTGCCCAGAATCTGATGGTTACTGGCGTCGAGGACTGGAACACCTCGAGCCTTCGCGACGCCCGCTGGATGTTTGCCGACATCACTAGCTCCGCCACGCGCTCCCTGCTGGGCATTCTTGACCTGAGCGGATGGGACCTCACTCGCGCTAACGTCCAGAACATGTTCTACGGCCCCAACGTTGGGGGAGTGGCGAGCTCCGCCCGCAATCTCCAGGTGATTGTCCTTGGTAGCAACGGCGTGCTTGAGGGAAGCATGTTCGCCAAGGCGGGCACCGGACTCTGGCAGGCCGAGTCCGGAACCTATCGCGGTGGCCAGCTTCCCACCTCCACCCTCTACTACTTGTATCAGAGGGGTGGCAACGGCATGGGCCTTGGGTCCATCACCTGGACGTTCGTCGAGGGGCTCACGGTCTCCGGCGTGACCATTCCCGGCAAGAGGGGAGTGTTCGCGTCCAATCCCAACGTGTGGTGGGACTTCGACAACGACTCCGGAACCCTCACCATCGGAGTGTACGACGCCGGCAGACCCACCATCGTTACCGAGGGACTTGCCCATACCGGGCAGGGGAGCGACCTGCTGCCCTGGCTGTACGGTTCCAACGCCCTTGCCAGTGGCGCCATCAAGCGCATCGTTACGACTCCCGAGTCGGGCAAGCCCCAGGTCATGCCTTGGGACATGTATGCCTGGTTCTGCAATTCTCGCTATCGCTACGACGGCTACTACAGCAATCTCGTCTACTTTGACGGTTCCGGCCTCGATACCTCTCACACGCGCACGATGGTCGCGCTCTTCCGCGACTGCGCGAAGCTCGAGACCATCGACGGCGTCGCCGGGTGGGACACGGGCTCGACCACGGACTTCCGCGAGATGTTCATGGGTTGCAGCGCACTCAAGAGCCTGGACATCTCCAACTGGGACGACAAGGCCTATGGTGACGCTAACCCCGACCGTTCCTCGGTGCCGCTGATTGATTCGATGTTCACATACATGTCAAACCTCGACACGTTCACCGTAGGTGAGAAGGTCGTACTTACCGGTACCGGACTTACCCACAGCGGCGTTGGCGTCTGGCTTGGGCAGGACTCCGCCAATCCCTGGCACGGCAATACGGCGGAGCTGCAGGCTCTCTATCCTGCGGCGACTGATGCTGCTCTGGGCGGTGGGCGCACCTTTGTCTGGGTCAAGGACCTCCCCGACTCTCGGACCGTCACATACCGCTATGACTACGACCCGGATACGAGGACGGTTTCCGGCGTCAGCTGGTGGGTCGGTGGCACCTTTGCCAATCCGAATGTCTGGTGGTTCCTGAAGGATGGCAAGCTTAACCTTGGCGTGACCGACGCCAGCGCATCGGCAAGTCGCGAGGTGACCGAACATGGCTCGCGCGACAACACCGGTGGCTCGACGCTTCCCTGGTTCTACCTGCGTGACTTTATCTCTTCTGTTGCGACCTCCGGCGTTGACGGCAGCGGCAATGCCTCTGCCGGCGCCATCCAGCCGCTTAACCTTGAGAGCTGGTTCGAGGGATACAAGATTCTCGGCCTGTTTGACGGGTCGGGCTTCGACACCTCCAAGACAACCACCATGGCGCAGCTGTTCGACGATGGCCCGAAGAACCTCGAGCTGCGCAACATCGGCAACTGGAACACCTCGAGCGTCACGAGCTTCTACGGCACCTTTGAGTCCGATCTTACGGTTGCCTTCGATGGCTCGTCCGATGACAACCATGTCATCGTCGGGGCGCTTGACCTGCACGACTGGGACATGACCCACGGCAGCGTCGCCTATGCGTTCAGCTACGATAACAAGGACAACATGGACGGCGTCACTACCCTCATCTTGGGCAATGGTGTCGTGCTCCAAGGATCTGGCTTTGCCCGTCTCTCTCCCGGTGTGTGGGCGTGCACGAGCGGCACGTACCTCAACGTACGCGTGACGACCGAGCAGCTCCTTGCGATGTACCGTGCCGGCGGCAATGATCTTGGCATTCAGACCTGGACTTGGATTGCCAACGGCACTGCGACCGTCCCTGCGGGTGCCAACGGCGTATTCATGAGCAATCCCAACATCTGGTGGAAGATTGATGGAAGCACGCTCGTGATTGGTGCCGAGAGTGCATCTCGCTCGCTCACTGTTGCTGAGTACGGTACCTCCGTCCCCTGGAATTCGCTAAGGAACAACTTCATCAGTTTTGCCCCCAACGTTACCAACGGCAAGGTTGCTCCTATCAATCTCTCTGGCTGGTTCTCTGGCTGCTCTGTCCTGGAGACCGCGAAGTTCGAAGATCTCAATCTCTCCGGCATATCGAGCCTCGCGAACGCGCTCTCCGGAACCGTTCTTGAAGGCACCCTGCCGATGAGTTCTTGGAACGTCGATACCACGAGCATTCCTGTGAGCGGGCTCTTTGCCGGGACTGCGACGAGCAACCTGTCCAGGATTGTTCTGGATAACGACTCGGTTCTTGAGGGGACTGGATTCACGCACGTTGACGGTGGCTATTGGGTTGCCTCCGGTGGCACCTATAACGGTCGTTCCGTCACCACCGCTCAGCTCATCAGGCTGTATCCTGCCGCCGGTAATGACCTTGGCGCCACGATATGGAATTGGGCAACGGCTCCCCAGGAGGGCGTCTTTGCTTCCAACGACAACATCTGGTGGAAGTACGATGCGACTACCGGCGCTCTTACCATCGGCGCCCACGACGCCTCGAAGTCCCATGAGGTTACCGAGTACGGTGACAAGCTTCCTTGGAACATCTGGAACAAGAAGATCACGTCCTTCTCGGTCGTTGATGCCGCGACGAAAGGTAAGATTCAGCCCGCATCGCTTCAGGACTGGTTCCACACCGCCGTCTGCCTCACGAGCTTCGACGGTTCTGGACTTGACGTTCAGAACGTCACCAACATGCGCAACTTCCTCTTTAACGAGGCTGCTGACGGATACGCCGCGGTGACCCTGAACATCACCGGCGTCTCCAATTGGGAGACCTCCAAGGTGACGGACATGACCAACATCATCTCCATTGCCTCTAACGGTAGGAGCTACCTCGCCGGGGACTTCAACATTTCTGGTTGGGATATGTCAAAGGCCCTGCTGACGGGAGCCTTTGGCGGCGGCATTATGGATAGCGTTGGCCGGCTCGTTCTGGGCTCCAAGACCGTTCTTGCCGGCAGTTCCTTCTATCACTCCGCGACCGAGGCTGGAACGGGTACGACGAGTGGCGTTGGCGTCTGGCGTCGTACCGCGGGCACGATGATTGCCTCGTCTGATGGTCTGAGGCAGCTGTATCCGAAGGCTGGCAACCCCTACGGAGAGCAGATTTGGGTCTGGGATGCTGACGTGAACACCCCCAACGTCTTCGCTTCCAACCCAAATGTCAGGTGGGACTTCAATGCGGGAACCGGCAAAATTACCCTGAGCATCATCGACCCCGAGCTTTCTCGCGTGGTTACCGAGACGGGCGAGAGGCTTCCTTGGTACGTTGAGCGCGAGAGTGTGAGGGACTTTGGCGTCAACATGACGAACGGAAAGGTCGAGCCCACGACGCTCTATCATTGGTTCCTCGGCAACTCGTTCCTGTCGCACTTCGACGGCAAAGGCCTCGATGTCAGTGGCGTTACGGACTTTTCTGGCATGTTTACCGACACCAACCTGACGGGCGCCCTTGACGTTGCGTCGTGGGGCTGGGATCTCAGGGGCAAGACTGTCGACAACATGTTCTCCGGCACCGCCCTCAAGAACGTCACCAACCTCACCGTTAACGACAACACCGTTCTGGCCGGTACGGGCATCGCCAATGCCGACGAGGATGGTGCATGGAGGCGTGTGAGCGGCACGTTGATAGTCTCGAGCCCGAGGCTCATGCAGATCTATCCCTCGGCTGGAAACGACTACGGCGTGCAGACCTGGTACTGGGATACCGCCGCCACGGCTCCCACCAACCTGTTTGCCTCTAACCCCAACATCTGGTGGACGATGGACGACTATGGCAACCTGACGATCGGTGCCTTCGATACCGCCATCAGCCACGTCGTCACCGAGGACGGGCAGTCGGTGCCTTGGGCTGGCAAGCGCACGCAGATTACCTCGTTCGCGTCTGACCCGACCTACGGCAAGGTTGAGCCGACCACGATGTCTCTTTGGTTCGAGGACCGCAACGCCATCGTGGACGGCGTATACAGGATTCACTTCAACTACTATGGCGTGCGCTGGTACCTGGGCGCGCGCAGCAACAACACGCTTGTCCTGGTCTCCCAGGACAACGTTCCCTCCGACGTCAAGGTTGACTGGACGGTCACCAACATCGGCGGTGCCTACACGCTTCTTAGCGGATACGGCACCTACATGCGTTACACGGGAGCAAGCACCGATGCGGGGTACCACGGCGGCGCCCTTGACGGAAACGCCAAGTGGCAGCTGGTTAACCTGAGCACCTCGCCCTACAACAGGATTGTCATTACCTCGACGCAGAACCTCAACCAATCCGTAGACCTAAAGGGAGGTACGGCCGAGCAGTACAATCCCGTTCGCTACTGGACCAATGGCGGCTGGGATGGCATGAGGAACACGCGCATCGCCGACAACGGAGCGCGTACGCCCAGCAACGGCACCTTCACCTACGCCGAGGTCTGGCACTTCGAGCGCATGTCCACGGAGCTGACGGCCATCGATTTCACGGGAGTTAAGGTAACCGGAGCCGTTGTCTCCAACATCTTGGAGCATGCGGCCAAGCTCGAGTACATTACGGTTGACGACACGTCGGTCCTCGCCGGTACGGGTCTTTCTCGCTCTGGCGTTGGTTCCTGGGTTGCGAGCAATGGCCCGCTCAGTGGTCGCGGAGTCTACAACTCGACCCTGCAGAAGATCTACTCCGCTAGCGGCAACTCTCTTGGTGCCAACACTTGGACCTGGACGAACAACCGCCCGAACACCTTTGAGTCCAACTACAACGTCTGGTGGAAGCTCGAGAATGGCGCCCTCACCATTGGCGCCTACGACGAGAACCAGTCTCTCGAGGTCTCCGAGTACGGCGATTCCCTGCCGTGGGCGCATCGCATGGGTGAGGTCACGTCCTTCTCGGCGAACACTGATCATGGCATGGTTCAGCCCCTCAAGCTCGACAGCTGGTTTGCGACGCGCAAGACCTTCTCGGCGGTTTCGAGTTTCAGCAACTGGAGCAAGGCCGGAATGGACTTCACCGCCGATGGTGACACCTACGGGATGCGCGACTGGAACTCTGGCGAGCAATCCGAGATGTACATTGCCGTTGTTCTTGACGCCAACGTCACTTATCGCCTTCGCTTCCAGTATGCCTTCGTGAGGGGCGAGAAGACCAACCTTCCCATCTGGATTGGACCTAATACCTCGAACAACAGCGGCAACATCATGTCCGACTATCTGTATCCGGGCAACACCTCACTTGTGACCTTCGACCGTACGCTGAGGCCCTCTTACACTGGAACGTTCTACATCGCTATTGATCTTGACCCCAACAATGGAGCCTATGAGTACTTCACGATTAAGGACATCCTCTTCTGTGAGACGGGCTCCGAGGGCGGCTCGCAGCTCTCGTCCGTCGACCTCACGGGACTCGACTGCTCCAAGACCACCTCGGTAACGAATGAGTTCAGGCTGACTCCTGCGACCACCCTCAAGCTCAAGTCTGACTCTGTCCTCACAGGCGCCGCTCTTTCGAAGTCCGGCGGTGCATGGGCTGCCCAGGACGGTAAGCTTGCTGGAGCAAAGCTGACGAACGCTCAGCTTGTCGCGTTCTATGGTGTCGGAGGCAACGAGTATGGTCCCATCACTTGGAATTGGACAGCGGGTGAGCTGAGCAACGTCTTCGGCTCCAACGCGAACGTCTGGTGGAACGTTGACGCCAGCGGCAACCTCACCATCGGCGCCTTTGACTCCTCGCTCTCGCGTGTGGTGACAGAAAACGGCGCGCATCTTCCTTGGGCTGACATTGCAGGTAGCGTCCTGACGTTTGACGTCGACGAGTCGAACGGGCGAATCCTTCCGAAGACGCTCGATGGCTGGTTCAGCGGTAATATGCTCACCGGTGACCAGGCCCTTCCCGGCACCTGGAGCCGTAGCGCAATGGGCCTGCAGTCCTATACGGACAGCACCATCACCATGAATGGCGCGAATGGTATTGCCGTACTCTACACTCGCATATACCTTCCTGCTACGGACTACTTCCTCTCGCTTGACTACACTGCCCCCTTCGGCGGCATGTGGCTTGAGGTCGACTCTGGCGTACATGCTGTTGGCTACGGCGGGCATAGCGGTTCCGCCATCGGAGCGATCCAGATGACCGGCTCCGGCGTAAGACATGGTTCCACGACCTTCACCGTGACAAACGCTGGGTACTACTACCTTATCTTCCAGCTTGATGGCCTAACGGATGGGCATACCGCTACCGTTACCATGGCCAATCTCACTCTGACGAGCGGTGCCAGCGCGAAGCTCACTGCGTTTGACGGTCATGGTCTCGATCTCTCGCAGTGCAGCTCTGCGGTCAACGCTCTGACGGGTGTCTCGTTCACCGGCAACGTTAACATGGCTAGCTGGGATTGGGACACCAGGGCCATAAACGTTACCAACATGCTTGCAATCTCGACCGGAAACGTCGATTCCATCACTCTGGACAACGACGACGTTCTCCTGGGAACCAACATCCGCCATAATGGTTCGGGCGCCTGGGTCGCTCAGTCTGGCATCTTTGCTGGTAAGGCACTCACCAGCGCTCAGCTCATGAGTCTCTATCCTCAGGTGGGCAACTCGCTTGGCACGGTTACCTGGAAGTGGGATTCCACCGCGACGCCCGACATTGGCACCTTCGCCTCGAACGCCAACGTTTGGTGGACGCTCGACGCGAGCGGCAATCTCATCGTGGGTGCCTTCGATCCCAACTCTCCGCTTACGGTCACTGAGACTGGTACCAGCGTTCCCTGGTACTCTCGCAGGGCCGAGGTCAAGTCCTTCTCCGCGAACTCCGCGAACGGGAAGGTTGCCCCCATGTCTATGGCTAGCTGGTTTGCTGGGGCGAGCAACCTGGCTACGGTCGATCTCTCCAAACTCGATCTGTCTGCGACGACTTCGCTCAATGCTACGTTCTCGGGGACTGGCCTGACCGGAACGCTCGACCTCACGAACTCCAACTTCGACTTCACCAAAGTCGACCTCACGAACATGCTTGCGGGCACCGCCGGTGCCAAACTCACCGGAATCAAGGCGAACGGCAATGTGATCCTGGCTGGAACTGGACTTACGAAGGCGGCCGGCTCTGACGGCAAGGGTGCATGGAAGGCCACCAACTCCGTGCTTTCCAGCGGGTTCACGACCTCTACCGCGGGCCTTGTAACGCTCTACCTGCCCACGTCCGCTGCGATTGGAAACAATGGCTCCGTCATTGGTGACGTCACCTGGATCTGGGACGCGACGGCGACGGCTCCGAGCATCTTCGCCTCCAATGCCAACGTCTGGTGGAGCATTGATGCAGAAGGCAAGATGACGCTCGGCTCGTTCTACACGGCCCTGTCCCGCATCGTCACCGAGACTGGCTTCGCAAGCAGCAACGGAAGCATAAGGAGCATCATCTCGCAGACGTCTGATGACGGTCGGGGCGGAAAGATTCAGCCGCTCACGATGGAGAACTGGTTCTATCTGGCATCGATGTACTCGCTGTTCGACGGCAAGGGCATTGACACGTCGCTCACCACGAGCATGCACTGGTTTCTGTGCATGGGCGGCCAGGGCCAGGGCAGCATCATAAACGTTCATGATTGGGATACCACCAAGGTCACCGATATGACTTGGCTTTTCAGCGCGGAGAACGGACGTCAGGGATCTTACGTTAGGGGAGACCTCGACCTCTCCGGGTGGGACATGACGGCGGCTAATCGCTCGCGCGCCTTTGCCAACCTAGAGGTTTCGAAGCTCGACTCCATCACGCTCGGCAACAAGAGCGTTCTTGCGGGTACGGACTTCGCTCACGCACAGGTCGGCGTCTGGCTGCGCGACGACGGACAGTGGTTCTCCAACGCTGAACTCGTGGCTCTCTATCCTGCGGCTGGCAACAGCCTTGGCGTCCACACCTACGTTTGGTTCCAGGGCTTCTACGACGAGAACGGCGACGGCGAGCTTGACGGCGCGCCAACCGGATCACGTGTCAACTATACGTACGCCTATGATCCTACGACTCGGACGGTCTCCAACGTGCACTGGACGGCTGATGGCGTCTTTGGCTCCAACTCGAACGTCTGGTGGCGCGCAAAGGACGGCGCTCTTGAACTCGGCGTCGCGTTTGCTACCGGCAACCGCATCGTTACGGAGGGCTCTGGTGAGTATGGCGACCTGCCCTTCGAGTACCTGCGCTACTACATCCACACCGTCGACACGCTCGGCCAGGGTGCCGCGGGCGACACCTGGGGCGCCGCCTCGACTGCCAAGATCGTCGCGAACACCCTGTATCACTGGTTCAGGCTATACCCCGAGATCGTGAGCTTCGACGGTCGTGGCCTCGAGCTCGTACCGACTCTCACCAATATGTCCCAGTTCCTCGAGAGCGCGGCTTCGACCGAGCAGCTTGCGCGCACGTTACTGGTCAAGAACGTCTCGGACTGGGATGTCTCGAGCGTCACGAACTTCTACGCGGTGTTCTACAACCACCTCAACCGCACGCTTGTCACCGAGCTTGACATCAGCGGCTGGGACATGACCAAGGCGACCAACATCAGTCTCTTCCTCGGAGGGGATGACTCCAAGTCTGCTGCGTTCAACCTCCCGAAGATCATCCTGGGTCAGAAGACCCTGCTCGCGGGGTCCTCGATCGCCCACAACGGCTCTGGCTACTGGAGGCTTGACAATGGGCCCATGGCCGGCACGCTCCTCTCGAACCTCGGCCTTGCGGACTACTATCCCATCCAGGGTAACCAGAACGGTGTGCTTACTTGGATTTGGGTCGCTCGCGACGACGCTTCCATCGTGGCCGATCTCTCGTGGGCGGCGGCTAACGGCAAGAACGGCCTCATGCCATCCAACCCCAACATCTGGTGGAACTGCGACGCGGATGGTAACCTTACCCTGGGCGTTGTCGATGTGGCCAAGTCCCACTTCTTCATCGAGAATGGCTCCACGCTTCCGTGGTACGGATCTCGCGGCAACGTGAAGACTTTCTCGGTCGACCAGAGCAACGGCAAGGTGCAGCCTTACAGCCTTGCCTCCTGGCTGACTAACACGAACCTTTACTCCTTCGATGGCTCTGGTGTCGACACGAGTCTTACGGTCTCGATGAGCCAGCTTGCCAACACCGAGGGCAATGCCCCCATCACCATTACGGGCCTCGATGCCTGGGACACCTCACGCATCGGCGACTTCACGAATGTCTTCGAGGGCTATGAGGGCTCCATCATCACCAGTGGCTTCGACATTTCCAGCTGGGATATGGTCGGAGGAAACGTTGGGGCGTTCCTCGCCGGCTCTGCCGGCTACGACGTCAAGTACCTTACCCTCGGCAATGGCGTCGTCCTTGTGGGCGCCGGCTTCCAGCATCGCAATGCCGACATTGGCGTATGGCTGAGCGATGAGGGCAAGTGGTTCAGTACGGCTGAGCTCATCGCTCTGTATCCTGCTGATGGTAACGCTTTGGGCAAGCGCACCTACGTCTGGTACCAGGGCGACTTCGACGTTACGGGTGACGGCGTCATGGATGGCGCTCCCGCCTTCAACGATAACGACCCGATTCCCGTTACCTACACCTACACCTACGATTCCTCGACGCGTACGGTCTCCAACGTCCACTGGAGCGCTGACGGTATCTGGGCATCCAACCCCAACGTCTGGTGGTACGTGCACGATGGTATCGTCGAGACGGGCGTATTCGACGCGAGTGCGGACCGTAGCGTCACTGAGTACGGCACCAGCGGCGACAACAACGCAAACGGCCGCGGAAGCCTGCCCTTCGACTTCCTGGTCAACTTCGTCTACAAGGTCAACACCCTTGGCACCCAGGCTGACGGCACCGCCTCGGCGGGGCTCATCCAACCTACCAACATGAGTCACTGGCTCCGCTTCTACCCGCTGCTCACTGAGTTCGACGGATCGGGCCTTGACGTCTCGGGGACCACGAGCATGCGCGCACTTCTCGCCGCGGTGCCGGGCAACTGGTACACGCGCAGGACCGTCAACCTCTACGTTGCAGGCGTCGAGGGGTGGGACGTCAGCTCCGTTACCGATATGGACTACCTGTTCTATCGCGAGGGCACGCGCTACGTGCGCGGCACGCTTGACCTGTCCAGTTGGGATACGAGAGGCGCAACGCATTCGTACATGTTCGGCAGCGACGCGCTCGCAACGCTCGAGACCCTTCGTCTGGGCCAGAATACGGTCCTGATTGACACCGACCTCAGCCACGCGAACGCCGGCTATTGGATGGCCGGTACCGACGGCAGGTTCGTCGGCACGCTGCTGCGCACCGCCACCCTGAAGTGCTTCTATCCCAAGGTCGGCACCGACAACGGAACCATCTCCTGGACCTGGGTTGCGGACGACTCGACTGAGGTTACGGACGCCAAGGCGCTCGTGGCTTCGCAAGGCAAGAGCGGCTGCTTCGACTCGAACCCCAACGTCTGGTGGAAGCTTGATGACGACGGCAACCTGACCATTGGCGCTTTTGACGCGGCCAAGTCGACGTTCGTGACGGACGCCGGCGGCGCACGTCCCTGGAACGCCAAGATTGCGAACGTCAAGACGTTCTCTGTCGACTACAGCGCCTCCGACTCCTGGAGCATGATTCGTCCCTACACGATGAACTCCTGGCTCAGTGGCGCTTCCAACCTGACCACATTCGACGGCTCCGGTATCGACACAACGCTCGCGATCGACCTCTCTGGCATGTTCTACAACGACGCCAAGCTCGTCGACTTCGTGAACACGGGTCACTGGAACACCGAACGCGTCACGAACTTCTCGAACATGTTCTATGGCTGCACGGGCCTTTCGACCATCGACCTCGCCCAGTGGGACATGATCGACTCGACCGTGACCAACATGTTCTCGGGTGCCAGCAACCTCAAGACGATCACGGTAGGCGAGAAGAACATCCTCGCCTCGACTGCGATGACCCATACGGGCGTGGGCACTTGGCTCATCGACGGGACTTACACCTGGAACGATCCGTTCCACGGTCTGTCGCATGCGAACCTCATGGCCATGTATCCCGCCAGCGGCGCGACGATTAGCGGTACCCGAACGTTCATCTGGAACGCCGGGACTCCTGACGCCGCTGCCGTCAACTATGCATACGACTACGACCCCGACACCAGGACGGTCTCGGGCGTCACCTGGTGGGTTGGCGGCACCTTTGCCAACCCGAACGTCTGGTGGCGCCTGAAGGACGGCCACCTCGAGATGGGCGTTACGGACGCGGCGGGCAATCGCATGGTCACCGAGGCCGGTACCGGCGATTCCGGCAAGAGCGGCCGTGGCAACCTTCCGTTTGATGACTACTACTACTTCATTACCGACGTTCAGACTGACGGACAGGGCGCGGCTGGCCAGACGTGGGGGAGTGCGAGCACTGCTCAGATTCAGGTCGCCAGCCTTGATCGCTGGTTCCGCTTCTATCCAGCGCTTGCCGCCTTTGACGGATCTGGTCTGGATACGACTGGCATCACGGACATGTATGCCCTTCTCGCCTCTGTCAACAGCCACGCCAGCCTGCCTGACTGCAATATCGCCACGACGCTTACGGTGAGCGGCGTCTCCGCCTGGAACACCGCCAGCGTGACCGACATGCGCTACCTGTTCTTCAACGATCACGACTTGCGTCCTCTTACGGGCACGCTTGACCTGTGCGGTTGGAACATGGGTGCCGCCAACCTGCAGTATGCCTTTGGCGGGTCCAACGCCTCTGGCTCCATTGTGGCGGCGGCTTCCAGTACGAAGAACCTTGATGTTGTCATTCTTGGCGGTCGCTCGGTACTGTTTGGCTCGAGCTTCGACCACGCCAACTCCGACCTGGGCACCTGGCGTGCGTCCGGCGGATCACATGACGGTTCGACCACGAGCACGACTGGCCTTGTCTGGATGTACGCCAAGGCCGGAAACGATGTCGACGTTACCACGTGGACCTGGGACGGCGCCTCGGCCTTCGTCCAGGGCTACTTCCCGTCAAACCCCAACGTCTGGTGGAGGATTGACGAGTATGGCAACCTGGTCATCGGCGTTGTTGACTCGACACGCTCGGTTGTTGTCCAGGAGTACGGCACGGCTGTCCCCTGGTACTCCCGCAGGAGCGAGGTCAAGAGCTTCCAGGCCGATGACTCCCAGGGTATCAAGGTGGCTCCTGCCAACCTGTCCTCCTGGTTCGAGGGCTACACGAACATGACCGCCTTCGATGGTGACGCGCTCGACACGTCCAACACGACCAGCATCCAGAAGATGCTGTACAACACCAATCTCACTGCGACGCTTGACGTCAACAGTTGGGGCTGGGACATGTCGCACATGGTTACCGAGAACTGGCTCGGTGGCACTGCGGCTGCGAACCTGCCCGTTATTATCATGGGCGTAGGCGGCAGTCTTTCCGATTCCGGCATCAACCACACCGGTGCCGGCGCATGGGTTTACACTGGCGGCATCGGTGACGGCATGCCGGCTACCAACAACTCGCTCAAGCTGATCTACCCTGGCCTTCAGAGCAACTGGGAGTCCAAGATCTCCTGGTCCTGGGATACGTCGGCCGTAGCGACGGACAACATCTTCAAGTCGACTCCCAACGTCTGGTGGAGCTTTGACAGCTCTACGGGAACCCTGACCATCGGCTCCTACCAAAGCGACCTCGACCTCGTGGTCACCGAGTATGGTCCTAGGAACTGGGATGGCCATGGCGACAGCGCCAGCAAGGGCTACCTCGAGAACAACCTTCCCTTCTACGGCTACGCTGAGTCTGTCACCAGGGTCATTACGCGCAAGAGTGATGACGGCAAGGGCGGCCGCGTCGCTCCGAGGGACCTTTCCGGATGGTTCGCCGGGTCGAACGACCATTGGTGGAGCGGTTACAATCCGCGTCCTTCTGGCACCAATCCCTACGGCTTCTACAACCTGCAGTACTTTGACGGCACTGGATTCGACACGACCAACACCTTGGGATTCAGGCACATGTTCCGTATGTACAACGACAGCGGCCTTTCGACGATGGTTCAGCTGCGCGTTGTCGGTATGGACGACTGGAACACCGGCAACGTGACCGACGCGTCGAACATGTTCCTCGATCGTTACCTGATTGGCGACCTCGACATCTCGTCCTGGACCATGACGGCTCCGTATGACTACTCGCTTGGTCTCAACGTTGCCAACCTTGATTCGATTACTGTCTCCGACAACTCTGCCCTCGTCGGCTGCCGCCTGACGCACACGGGCGTTGGCATGTGGTATGCATCGAGTGGCGCCTATCAGGGTGACTACTTTGACAGTAATCAGCTGATGAGCATCTATCCCAAGCGTGGCAACGACATCTCGAAGACCACGTACGTTTGGAAGTACGGTACGCTCGTTACCTTCAGTGCGAACGGTGGCGAGGGTCAGGACTTCAACGTCTTCTTCGAGCAGGGACTTACCAAGCTCGTGCCTAACCCCAAGACCACCCACTTTGTCCGAGAGGGCTACGTCATCTACTGGTGGAATACCACCCAGGGCGCAACTTCCGTCGACACGCCGGCCGTCGAGTACAATACCGGCTCGGTGTACGTTGGCGGCGTCAAGCAGTACGAGACGCTCTACGCGATTTGGGTCCGGGACGTCAACGCGACCATCCAGTTTACCGCTGGCTCTCCCGAGGCCTCCGGGCACGTTGCCGCAATCACCTCACATGCCGGCGACGACATCACGCTTCCCGGCAACGGTTATACGCGTCCGGGCTACGACTTCATCGGTTGGTCCTATGGTGGAAAGACCTATGCGGTCGGAAGCAAGCTCCGCCTTCACGACGTCCCTGCGGGTAAGTACGGCGATACCGTTGACGCTAACGGCCTGCCTGTCATGACGGTTACCGCTGTCTGGAGGGTGAAGACCGGCTATGTCGTGAACTATGACCTTGAGGGCGGCGTCGCCAAGGGCGGTGGCAGCTCCCTTGTCTCCAAGGAGGGGCTAAGCTGGGAGTCTCCGGGCTCGACGTTCCTTCCCAAGTCGAGTCCTGAAACGTTCTATCTGCCGGGCTATGATTTCCTCGGCTGGACCGCTGTTCAGGGTGACCTGTCCACGCTCGTGACGTCCTCAACTACGTATGGTGAGGCCATGTGGATGGCCAATGGCGGTGTCATGCCCACCGATCCCGCTCTTACTCCCTCGAGTGCCTCGCTTCGCTGCGCGTCTCTTTCGGTTGCCTCTGGCGGGACTTCTCCGTCCGGCAGCTTGGGCACCGCTCTCACGCTCTATGCGGCGTGGACGCCGTATTCGCTTACGGTCGGCTATGCCGTCTCCGACAGCAACGGTGGCACCCTTAGCAAGTACAGCGAGTTCCTCGCTGACTGCACGACAGACCATGCCACTGGCACTACCGCCACCGCCAGTGCGGGATGGCACTTCTCGCATTGGACTGTCAATACTAATGACAGCTGGACGTCTACTGGCGCTGTTTCTGGCAGCGAGATCTCGACGCTCTCCACCAGCGATATCGAAGGTCCAAACATCGGGGGCATCAATCCCAACGTTTACATTCTCTATACGCCACCCTCTGGCCCCGCGTTCTACTATTACGTGAAGCCCGTTACATTTACGGCGGTCTTCGTGCGCAATGACTATAACCTGCACTTTTATGATGGTTTGCCGTTGGGAGAGACGCTTGAGCCCTCCAGCGACGCCGTTCCCACTGCGCCGACGAAGGTGACGTACGGCACATATGTTCAGCTCCCTGCTTACAATCTCGTCCGAAAGGGCTATACCTTCACGGGATGGAGGGCCGATGCGAACATGGTCCTCAGCGGTGTGACCTATGACGTCGCTAACGGGGCCGTCCTCAATGTGAGCGACCTTGTTACGCTAACCGCCTGGGCCAGGACGCACAACGCCGACATTAACCTTTACGCCCAGTGGAGCGAGAACGAGGCAGAGTTTACCTATAAGGCCGATACGGGCGGAACCGTATCCTCTAACTCCGGGGTTTTGGGCGGCTTCACTCAGTGGACTGAACCGAAGTTTGGCGTCGTCAGTGGGACCCCCTTCGGTTCCATCGCGGTTCCCGATGACGGCTACGAGTTCTTCCGTTGGGTTTTTGATGCTACCGGCGATCAGATTCCCGATTCTCCCTCAATTTATCCCGCGGATACCGTTTACCCTGGTGCTTACACTACCGTTTACTCGACTGGTGGAAAGACGGTTGGACAGCTTTTCTTCCCAAACAAGACCACGCTTGGTATCTGGCCCAGCTCGATGACGTTCCGCGCGGAGTTCAGACCCATCAGCTACACGGTGGAATTTGATCCCAATGGCGGCTCGGGCTCCATCGGCTTCGTTTCGACCCCTGGGGCGAACGGAAAGCAGAACTTCACGTACGACGAGGTTATGCAGCTCGTTCCTAATTCGATTACGGGGAGTGGCAAGACTGGAATCTACCGCGACGGCTACAAGTTCACGGGATGGAACACCGATCCGGCCGGAACGGGAACCCATTACGATGACATGCAGTCGGTAAGGAATCTCACTACGGTTCCTAATGGCAATGTTGTCCTGTATGCGCAGTGGACTGCGGAGGAGTACACGATCGTGTTCTCTGGCGCCTCGGTCGACGCTACCGGCACCATGCCGGATCAGACGTTCACTTTCGACGTTACGCAAGCTCTTACGTTGAACCAGTTCAGGCGCAATGGCTACGATTTCGGATACTGGACACGCACGCCCAATGGCAGCCTTGCCTACAACGATGGCGATACCCTGGGAGACGTTACGGGCGGCGCCTTGCACCCGTCCCCCGTCTTCTCGGGCAAGATTACCCTGTATGCGTATTGGATTCCTAGGAGCTATACGGTTACCTTTGATGCCGGCGATGACACTTACTCCGGCGCCCAGGCCTCCGGTCTTCTGAAGCTTCCGAGTGGCTTGACCGCAACAACGTATACGCTCCCGGGCACTGTCACTTATGGCTCTAATCTCGCCTCGTCCAGCTCGTCAATTCCTGGCGTCGTGCCAACGCCGGGTGCGGGCTTGGCGGCAGCCTACTTCAAAGGCTGGGAGGTTTGGACAACTAAGGATGATGGCTCCCGTGTCAAAGAGGAGGGCGTTACCTTCTCTGCGACGGATGTGACCATTAAGGGCGACACGCTGTTCGTTGCGACCTGGGGCTATGGTCAGCTCTCCATCACGTATCGCCCCGGCGCCCATGGTACGTTTGCTTCGGTTCAGGGCAGCACCATCTGGTCTGGCTCGGCGGCGTTCATGGCGTACAACCAGCAAATCTACGTTTCCGGTCGTGCGAGGAACTACCACTATCAGGGCAGCGTCGACACAGCCCTTACCAACGTAAAGAACCTCGACAAGCCTTCTGGCGAGGTCGGCTGGACCTTTGCTGGCTGGAAGTGGTTCGACCTTGCCGGCAACGAGTGGACTTCGGTGGTGGGCGCTCCTAACTATATGGACTACCTGACTGTCGTTGCCGACCACACGCTCATCTTCGAGGCCGTCTGGACTCCCAGCTACCAGGTACTTACTTACGACAAGAACGGTGGAAAATTTGCATCCGGCTTTACCGCTGCCGTTGTTGCTCGCACGGGCGAGTCCGTAACTCTGCCCAGCGCCTCCTCCGTCTCGCGTCAGGGCTCTGACCTTGACGGCTGGTCGCTCACCCCGGACGGCCCGCTTGCTTATACCCCCGGCCAGGTTATCAAGATGTTCGGTGCGGACACGACGCTTTATGCGCACTGGTCCAACCGTCACTACGTGCTTCACTTCGACAGCCTTGGTGGTGACCCGCGCCCTGACAAGAACGTCGAGTGGGATCAGACCAACCTCATCACTGATGTGCCCGACCCCTCGAAGCCTGGTTACGTGTTCCAAGGCTGGTATCGCAACCTTGACGGCGGCACTTCCGTCGCGAAGTACGACAACGGCATTCCGTTCGAAGCCCTTGCAATGTCTGACGCCGAGGGAACCTCTGCTACCCTCTATGCCAAGTGGGTCGAGGATGTCGCACAGATCAACTACGTTACCGGCATCTACTCCGGTGGCGTCCTCGTTCAGGGTGGTCACGGCACCACCAATCCCACCTACGAGTACGTTGATGCCGTCACTGGCATTCCCCAGGGGTCTACGGTTACCCCCGCGGCTGGCTATCGCTTCCTGTACTGGGTTGACGAGAATGGCAACCACGTCGGCGCCGACTATACCCTCAAGCCCGTTAAGGGGCGCTATGACGCTTCGATAGGCGCCTACAACATCTGGGGCAAGTACGTCACCACGATCACTCCTGATGGCAAGACAATTACCAGGTTCGAGTCCGTCACCTTTACTGCGGTTCTTGCCCCCGTCAACTACGTCATTCACTTCGATGCCCAGGGTGGTTCGGGCTCGATGGCTGATCAGGCGTTCGTTTACGACCAGGGTGATACTGCTCTCAACAAGAATCTCTTCTCCAAGACCGGATACCGCTTCGCCGGGTGGAATACCGCTGCGGATGGAATCGGAACGGCGGTCGAGCCGAATGTCCGCTATGCCGACATGGCTCTCGTCAACAATCTCGCGGTCACTGAGGGCAAGACCATTACGCTCTATGCTGTGTGGGAGGCCGCGCCGTTCTTCATCAAGTACCACGGCAATGGCGGCACTCCCACCCAGGCGATGTATGACACCAGCAATGGTGGTTACGATATGCCGCCCGACACCTACGTGCGCCAGTACGATACGAACGAGGCCTTCAGGTTGATGGGGGCCAAGGTGTTCACGCGCGTTGGCTATAAGATGGACGGCTGGTCCCTTACTGAGGGCGGTCCGGTCGAATACCAGACCAACCAGCTCTTCAAGATGCCTCCGAACGACCTCGATCTGTACGCGCACTGGGTGCCCACGACGTACACCATCGTCTTCTATCCCGACTTCCCCAGCTGGGGCAACCATCGTGGCGCCTCGTGGGGATCCACGGCTAGCATGACCATGCGCTACGATCAGGCCCGAGCGCTCACGGCAAACGGCTACCACATGATTGGCGGTACGTTCGACCACTGGTACTGCTCGTATAACGGCCAGACCTACGACGACATGGAGGTCGTGTCCAACCTCAACAATGGGCAGGACGGCGCCATCATCTACATGTTCGCGCGTTGGGAGCACACGCTCTATACGATTGACTTCATCTCGACCGAGCCCGAAAAGGGCACGGTTGACACGCCGACCATGAGGCGCATCTACGGATCGACGGTTTCCAACAACGACGCCAAGAACGTTGTCCCCAAGGACGGCTGGATGATCTGGCAGTGGGAGGCGACGATTACCTACGACAATGGCACCCAGAGTCATGCCGTCTACGGATCGGGTACCCTTGGCAACCGTGACTACTTCCTCAACATCCTCTGGCTGCCCGGAAACGTCGTCTTCAAGGCGCGTTGGATGGCTACGAGTCATGTCGTCAGCTTTGCTAACACGGATGACAAGAAGGGCTTGGTGACTGGCAACGATACGGTCGTTCTCACGGGCGACAGGGTTCCGTCCTCGAAGTACGGTTACAACACGGTTGACCCCGACCCCAGCGTTGACCCGCACCACTACGTGTTTGACCACTGGAAGTACGTCACGACCTACGACTGGACTAACTGGGATGGTACTGCTGCCACGTCTGAGGGCATAACCGACAACCCGTCGTCCATCGACATCTACGGCAACACCGTGTTCACCGCCGTGTGGCGTCGTATGGACTTTGACGTCACCTTCGAGACGAGTGACGCGTCCAAGGGTATCGTCACCGCGTCGCCGTCGCCTCAGACCGTTATCTATGGTCGCTGTGTCGACTTCGATTCCTCCTTCGTTCAGGCCATTCCTGCCAGCAACCGCCTCGAGCTCCTTGGGTGGAACTACGTTATGACCATGGAGGATCCCGTTACGGGGGCCATAACCACCAAGACGGGCTATGTTGACTACAAGCGGGCGGGAGAGCTTCAGATCTTTGGCGATACCGTCATGACTGCCGTTTGGGGTCGTACGCCGCGCATCGTTCACTTCGAGACAGAAAACGACAAGCGCGGCACCATCACCGCTGGTGACCAGCAGGTCAAGAACGGCCAGTATGCCAGGACGGATTCCTCGGCAATCAACTACACTGCCGTTAATGGTTGGGAGCCCTACGCCTTCAACTACACCATGGTTGACGATAGCGGCAAGACAACGAGGGGCAGGGTTGCCATGCCCGGCGTGACTGCCGCCGAAATCGCGGCCAACCGCTGGTACGAGCGACAGGGTATCACGGTCTCCATCGACAATCTCGAGATTTGGGGCGACACCACCTTCACCCTGCTGTGGAGGCCGACCTCCTATAGCGTCATCTACACAACGACCGACACGGTTCACGGCGAGGCTTCGGGCAACGAGGTTCTGAGCTTCCAGGAGCAGCCGACCATGTCCAACGTTCGCGTCCGTGCTGCAGCTGGCTATGAGCTTGCTGCGTGGAATTACAAGATGACTATGGCTGACGGCACCGTCTTCAATGGGGTCGTGCGTGACCCGAAGACCGTCGTGGTCGAGGGTGACGTCGTCTTTGACGCCGTTTGGGCGCTCCAATACACCGTCATGTACTTCCCGGGTGAGCATGGTCTGTTCATGGCGGGGGAGAGGGACGTCACCTTCTTTGAGGATGTCGACGAGGGAGATACGTTCCCGCTCTACGCCGGTGACATTGATGATGCCACCACTAATCCGAACAATATCGGCAACCCCAAGGGCAGCCTCGGCTGGACCTTCATCGGCTGGATCGACCAGTACGGCCACATGTGGTCGACCGAGTCCCTTCCCTGGTACATGGGCCAGGGTCCGCGCGAGGGCGCAAGGGACTGGACCCTCACTGCCGTTTGGGCCGCTACGACCAATACCGAGAGGTTCTTCTATCTCTCCACGAACGGTGGCTGGTGGACCGGCACCGACTATAGCGGCATGAACAAGGATGGTGCGGGCAACCTCGTCGTCAAGCCCTATGCGGTCGGCGAGCAGGCCCCTGTTGACGGGCTGCCCTCCGCGGATGCCGTGCGACGCTATGGCTATACATTCCAGGGGTGGGCCACCGATCCGGTCAACCCGCTCGCCATCGTCTACAATCCGGGCGACACCATTACCATGGCGGGTGAGACTATCACGCTGTATGCCATGTGGCTGCCCGTTCCCTACATCGTCTCGTACGACACCACGCACCAGGGCGATCCCATCGCCGCCGACATTGTCGACAAGGCGGGCGTCGTCTGGGAAGACACCAACCTTCTTCCCTCGCCTGACCCCTCGACCGATGGCTACATCTACGGTGGCTGGTTCTATGACGTCGACAACGACGGGAAGTACAATCCCGATGTCGACTTCCTCGTAACCGACTCCATGTCCTTCGGCGACATCGTTGAGACATATGCCGCCAAGGCGGGCCGTGCGGTTGACGACTCCATCAGCGGCATAACCCTCCATGTCTGGTGGAAGCCCGTTACGGTTCGCATTACCTACGTCGCCGTCGGAAACGGCGGGCTGACTGTCTACTATGAGGACGTCAACGTCACAAAGAGCGTCGCCGTCGGCTCCACGGCGCAGCCCAGGACGGGCTACCACCTGCTCAAGTGGACCGATAAGAACGGCCGTACGGTCGGGGCCGCGGACCTCTACCAGCCCTCCAAGTCCCTGGTCGAGGCATGGGCTACTGACCTCGTCTTCTACGCCTACTTCGAGCCTGACGCCTACCGCGTCCGCTTCGATGCTAATGGTGGCATCGGAACCATTCCCGAGCAGGCCTTCGTCTATGACGTCTGGCAGAACCTCACCAAGAACACCTCGATGTACTATCCTGGCTATCGCTTCGCTGGTTGGAACACCGCGCCCGATGGGTCCGGCACGCACTATGACAACTACCAGCGTGTCCGCAACCTCATCGCGGGACACAACGCGGTCGTCACCCTCTACGCTCAGTGGGCCGTTGACCTGTATGACGTCATCTATGACGGTAACGGAGCCACCAAGGGCTCCATCCCGCGTTCCACCTATGGCGTGGGTCAGACCATCAGCCTTCCTCGCGAGGGCTACGAGCGCACGGGTTACGACCTCGACGGCTGGGCCGACGCCTCTCACAAGGACCTCGACACTCCGCAGTACGCGCTTGGCGGGACGGCTGTCATGCCCGCGCGTGACCTCACGCTCTACGCGCACTGGAAGGCTCACAAGTACACGATCATCTTCGAGAAGAACGCGATGGACGCCACCTACTTCGTTGGCGGATCCATGCTTCCCATCGAGACTAGCTACGACACCCCCACTGTCCTTCCGGACAACCAGTACACCCTCCAGCACAGGCACTTCCTCGGCTGGGGTCTCTCGCCGACCGACAAGGCGGCGACCTTCCTGGATGGCGACGTCGTCAATAACCTCGCCTCCGGAGACGGTGACGTCGTGAAGCTCTATGCGCTCTGGGTTCCCGAGGACATCCAGGTAATCTTCACCTCGAAGACGTCGGATTCCGACAAGGGCTCCGTAACCATGCCCTATGGTCCTGAGATTGTCTCCTGGGGCCACAATCCTACCGGTGACACCGCGACAATCGTCGAGAAGGACGGCTACTACCTCTCCGGCTGGGACTACACCATGACAAAGGACGGGACTACGGTCACCGGTACCCTCACCACTGACCTCTCTGAGTTCCTCGTCTACGGACCCACGACGCTTGTGGCCCGTTGGAGCGCTGCACGTACCGTCGAGTACCTGCCTGGCGAGCACGGCAATTGGACCGCCGATCAGCCGAGCGATCAGGGCGTTACCATTTACCCGCACGCCAATCCCACGGGTTCCGTGAGCGATTACGCGTTTGGCGGACCCCTTGACGCCTGGGGCCGTCCGAAGTCGACCGACGTCAACCAGTGGGTGTTCATTGGCTGGAAGGAGGGCGGAGTATACTACCAGCCTTCCGAGGTGATTGGACTGACGGTTGGCGAGGGCCACACGTTCATCGCACAGTGGGGCGAGATTCACTACTACGTCCACTTTGACGGTAACGTTCCGCGCGTCGATGGTTCAATTCCGACCATTACCGAGACGCTCCGCTATCCCGACTCCATGCCTGACCAGCCCATGAGCTTCGACGGTCGCTCTCAGCTCAAGAAAAACACCTATGCGGTCACCGGCTTCGTGTTCAAGGGCTGGTCGACGGTGCGCCAGCTTTGGAGCGACGCCAATGGCGACGGATACGTCGATACCCACACCTCGACTCCCGTCGAGTGGGCTGACGCCGCCATATTCGATCGTGCTCAGGACCCGGATCCGTCCAAGTGGAACGTCACGCTCTATGCGGTCTGGGAGCTTGCCTCCTACACGGTGAACTTCGTGAGCGAGGACGACAGCCTTGGCACCGTGAGCGGGCCCTCATCGCTTATTACGCAGGGCGTCACCTATCGTGAGGGTCCCGTCATCACTGATGGGTCCGGCTCCATTGGTGTCGTTCCCAACAAGGCTCGCTTCCTTGGCTGGGATTGGGTCATGGTTAACGACGAGGGCAGGACGTTCAAGAGCGATAAGCCCGTCTCGACCTCCGACCTCATCAACGTCTCAATTCTCGGCAAGACGACGTTTACGGCTCGCTGGATGCCGCTGTACGACGTCGTGTTCATGAACGGCGCCCATGGCGACTTCATTGAGGCCAGCGAGGGGACTACCAAGTTCTCGAACCTTGACGCCGGAAGCGCCTTCCCCGTGTACGCGGGCGCATTCGGAACGAGCCCCCTTGTGCTCACTCGCTATCCTGCCTCTACGGGCGACGCCTACATGTTCGCCGGGTGGCTTCGTACCGAGGATGGCATCGTCTATGGTGGGCCTGATGGAGCGGGCAACCCCAAGCTTCCCAACGCCCTTGACGGCAACTACACGCTTGTGGCTCAGTGGGCTCCTCTCAAGACGCTCCTGCACTTCAACCCGAACGGTGGCTCTCCCGCCTCGCCCAACATCCTCGACGACGTCGAGGGGTACACCTTCACCCAGGTCTCGACACCTGGACCTCTCTCCGTCTCGCGTCCTGGACGCGTGCTCGACGGCTGGTCGCTTTCCGCTAACGGAGACGCCGTGGTCGGCGCGGGTGAGCTCTACTATCTCCCCGGTGTCGAGACCACGCTTTACGCGCACTGGAAGGAGGAGGTCATCACCATCTCGTATGTCTCCTCCAACCCCGGCGCCTACAACTACGTCACGGTCGACGCTGAGACCATCGGCGCCGTTACGGGCAAGCATGTCAACGACGACAGCCTTATCACCGGTTCCCAGGCCATTGCGACGTATGGGTATCACTTCGTGCATTGGGTTGACGAGAACGGCGATATCGTTGGCACTTCTCCGCTGTTCGTTCCGACCGTCGGGCCTGACGGCGTGTACGTTCCCATGGAGTACACGGCGGTGTTTGCCGAGAACGACGACGTTACGCTCACGTATCAGCCGGACAACTCCTCTTGGGGTTGGGTCTCGCGCTCGAGCGAGAAGGTCGCCCCCGCAACCGGCATCTCGACGGGCTCGATCGCCTACGCTCGACCCGGCTACAAGTTCCTCTACTGGGAGGACGAGAACGGCGAGAAGTTCTACGATGCCTACTTCATTCCCAAGAAGTCCGGCATGGATGACGCCGCCGGAGCGGTTCTGTTCGGAGACGGTCGCAGGTACATCTACGTCAGCGCTAACTACATCGCCCACTTCGGCCTCGCGGATGACGTGAAGTACACTGTCAAGCACTTCCTCGAGAATACGACCGGTGGCTTCGAGGAGTACGAGGCGATTCGCGAGACCCACCAGGGAACCAACGGAGACACCGTCACGGCTACTCCCAGGACGGACATCCAGGGCTTCACCTACAACGAGGCATACTCCACGATGTCTGGAACCATCGCCCCCGACGGCAGCCTAGTGCTTTCCGTCTTCTACAAGCGCAACGTCTGGAAGATTACCTACAGGTACACCAACGACATTCCTGGTGCGCCCATGGCCGATCCCTACCAGTCCATGGGTGGACAGGACGGGGCCTATGGACTCACATATAACGTTCAGCCCAAGCCGACCATGAGGGGCTACAAGTTCGTTGGCTGGACCACAAGAAGCGTCTCCCTCACTGACGACGGTGCGGGCGGTTACACGTTCATAATGCCCAACGCAGACGTCGCCTTCACAGGAACGTGGGAGAAGGCCGACTTCGACGTGCTCTTTACGGAGTCCCCGTATGCTGAGGATAACCTCAGCAGTACCGCTCCTGCTGGTACGGTCACGGGCACCGGTGTCAGCTACTCTGGCAAGTATGGTGACCCCATTGTCATGAACGACGTCGTCACGACTCCGTCAAGCGGCATGGTCGAGCTCAAGGGTTGGCGCTACGAGGTCACGGATGCCTCCGGGACGGTCATCAGGAAGGGCTTTACCCTTCCCCAAGGCCCCAAGTCCATGACTCTAACCGGCAACACTACCTTCTATGCTCGTTGGGGTTTGACTGACGTAGATGAAGTCGTTTGGGGTTCGGGCTTGCATGGCGATCCGGCCGTCTGGGACCCGCTCAATGAGGTGGCTTTTGGGCCCGTGGGTCCGTATAGCTACTACAATGTCATAAGATCAAACGCCGCGAGTCCTACCGCCCTTGCCATGATCTCCTCTGGCGCCTTCTTCCGTGGCGGTACTCCCGATGGCTCTAACCCCTCAACGGCTGCCTATGCAACCCTTCCTGCTTCCGGGGCCTCGTTTGGCGCTAATGACATGTGGGTTGCGGGCAACCCCATGCCGGGCAATTTGTATTTCCATGGAGCATCGACAAACATTCCTACCGGGATTGAGCCTGGTTGGCGCTTTGCCGGCTGGACCTGGACGGAATACATCAACGATGGTTTCGGTGGGCAGATTGCCGTCGATCGCACGGCGACTTACAGCGCTGCCGGCGTATGGGGTGGCGATCCTCTGCCCACACTCCTGCAAGATCGCTCCTGGTACTTCGAGGCTATCTACGAGGCACAAACGCTCACGCTACTCTTTGATAAGAGCGGGGGATCTTGGTCAACTAACCCCGTGACGGTTAGTCCCGCCGACGGCATCAGCCCGTACTTTACCGATGCCGGGCTCACCGTGACGACCGGTGACAACGTCACCGTTCCCAAGCTCGGTGATATTGCCAAAACTGGATACATCCTACTTGGGTGGTCTGACAACCCCGCCGACGTCATCACCAGGACGCCGCAGTTCGCTCCTGGCGGAACATATGTCGTCCCCGGTAGCGCTTCGGGTACCATTACGCTCTACGCGATTTGGGGTGACGAGGGTAACGCTACCATCTCGTATGTCACGTACTGCAAGAGCACTGCGGGCGACACTTCGGGTGGACAGATTATCAGGGACCTTACCAAGACATCTGGCGTTCCCGCGCCTTGGCCTGCTGAGACGGTTGCCACCATGTCCGGTAATCCCGAGGGAGCCCTTGTCATCCCCAATGACGGCAGGCCTCTCAAGAGCGGCGGCGGCTACGAGTCGGCCAACTACGGCTATCACTTCGTGGGATGGTACGAGGGTCCGACGCGTTCGACGCTCATTACTACAAACGCCCAGATAACTGCGGCTGACATGCGCGCGAAGGGCTATGGCTCTCCATGGACCAACCTTACCTTCTATGCCGTGTTCGAGCCTGACGCCCCCAACCTTGTTATCAAATACGAGGTCATGAATACTACTGGCGGCACCGTTGCCCTCAACCGCACTGGCGCCTCGAAGGCTAATGCGGTTGATGAGATGATTGCCCCCGTCACGCATAAGCACTCGGATGGCTCCAACATCTACGGCGCCGTTGCCACACCTCTTGCTGGCTACAAGTTCAAGGGTTGGAAGTATCGTGATGCAACCGGCGCCTACGTCGACTACACCTTCTCCTCGGGGACGATTGCGGACTCCGGCTACTCGACCTTCATGCCTGAACCCAACGCAAGGGGCATCTACGACATCTACGATGCCACTGGCGGCCATATCTTCTATGGCGATGACTACAAGCTGTACGCCGTATTTGAGGCTGACCCCAACACGCCCTACTTTATCGAGATCTACGTTGTCGATAAGGTCGACAAGGTTGGCGGAGGGTACAACTTCGTCGTGAATGGCACTGGTCCGAGGGAGGTTCGAATTCTCACTGGGCCTACTGGCTCGACGGGTAACGTCCCCAGCGCCCTTACATCTGGGTCTGACGCATCTTTCACGGGCTACCACTTGGATACCGCCGATACCGACTGGGTTTCTGGAACGACGTATCCCGGCCTGTACAAGTACGTCACCTACTCTTACACCGGCAACCCTGCCGCGGGTACGGCTACTGCCGTCGTCAACAACACCGGTGCGACGATTTCGCCGCTCTCTTCCGTCACCAGCGGCACGATCGTGGGAGACCCGACTCAGTATCTGATCCTTCGCGTGTTCCTGGTACAGGACAAGACCTATAGCATCAAGTACTACGCGAATGACGGCACGTCCACGGGTAATGTCACGCCCATCCTAACCCAGTCCATTATCCTTAACACCTCCGTAACCATCGGCGTTCCCGTGTCTCCCACCCGCGCTGGATACAGTTTCCAGGGATGGAACACCAAGGATGACGGCTCGGGCACGGCCTATGCCGACGGTGCCTCTTGGACGACCACCGGCGATCTGACGCTGTATGCGGTCTGGAAGGCCGAGGACACCTCGTACAAGGTCACCTACCACTTCATCGATGGTGACGGCAATGACGTCAAGACCGACGTCTGGATCTACGGACGAACGGGCTATGTTGCAGGCGGTGCCCTTGACGGCAGTGCTAAGACGGCCAGCCATCCCTCGATTGCCCAGCTTACCGGCTCGAGCTCGACCGGATACACCTTCGTCGACGGAAGCACTGGAAACTATAAGGGCTATTCATTCTCGGCCAGCGGAAACTATCCCAAGACTGGTACGCCTTACACGAGCGCCACGACCGTGGGCGGCGTTGGCCTTGCGGCCGACGGAAGCTCTTCGTTTGACGTGTACTACATCGCTGACGAGTTCAAGCTTACGGTTGTCCCCGCCAATGTTGATCCTCCGTTTGTCGAGAAGACCGGTCACTGGGCTCCTGGCTATACCACGTTCGGCGATGATTCCGCGGTCAGCGAGTATCCGTTCCCGCACACTCCTACGACACCCGGTCCTCGCACGGGCGAGTCGATTGTGCTTCCGACCTCGGCTCAGGTTATCCGTAAGGGATATGACCTTGACGGTTGGAGCGAGACGAAGGGGTCGACTACCGTTGACACCATAGATGGCGTCCTCCTCAACGCTGGTGCCACCCTGAAGATGCCCGCACGTGACCTGAACCTCTATCCCGTCTGGAAGCCTGGTGACACCACGCTTACCATCAACGCGCATCCCAATGACGAGAATGGTGTGGCCATCACTGACGGTAATATTCTTTCGCCTTACATCACGGCTCATCTCACGTCCACGCCCGCCGACACGTATCGCGCGACGATTGAGTACAAGGACACCTCTAGCACATCGGCCGCTAACCACCTCAAGACGGATGACGACGTTGTCCTCCCCACGGCGTCGGAGCTTACGCGTAACGGATATACGCTCGTCGGCTTCACGAAGAACGTCGATTACTTCCTGAACTACTTCCCGTCCAAGACCTCGTATGACTTTGGCGCGTTTGGCACGCTTTCTGATGAGCAGGACGACTATGGAACGGCAATGACTCCCGGGGCGACCATCAAGGCTTTCGCCGATGCCGAAACGATTTACGCCGTCTGGAAGCCAAACCCGATCAAGCTCATTTACTACAGCACCGAGGACCTTCCGGGTCTCAACCCTGGTGATCCCACCGTTCCTACTCAGAAGCTTGAGTACGAGGACTCGGATTGGGTTGTCGGTGAAAAGGCCAACCCCCTGTATGGCGACGGTACAACGACAAATCCCATACCCACGCGCTCTGGCTATCGCTTCCTTGGTTGGACGTCCGACTCGAGCATGACACCGCCCGAGATGCAGTATGACTACGGAACCAATGCATTCATCATCACGTTTGCATCGGGCACCAAAGCCTTCTACTACTACGATGCGACGTCAGGCACGTTTACGATGACCAATGTTGACGCTTCTGGAAATGTCCGGTCGTTCGATGGTACTAACACTGCCGTGTTCGTCCAGGGTACGGCAGTCCCCGATCCCGACGGTGGCTCCGCCTGGGATTATTGGAAGATGCTTGCGCCCGAGGGCACGACCAAGACGGATTGGGAGGCTGGTACTACCATCCCTGCGGCCATCACTGACATTCCGGATCTTGATAATCCTAACAAGCTGTATGCGGTCTGGGTTGAGATTAAGGTTAAGGTGAACTACTACTCCGTTACTGACTGGACTGCCTCGACTGGATATACGACAACAATTAACGTCGGTGGAACACCCACTTCGTACTCTGGCGAGCGCGTTCATAGCGAGATTCTTAGCTGGAATGATTTCTTTATCGACTACACCGACAGCGACCCCACGGGTCTTGATTTCCGTGAATTCCAGGATAACGACGAATATGTTGCAAACGGTGTGGGTCCGAAGCGCGTTGGCCAGTATGTCAAGGGCTGGTTTAACACTAAAAATGTCTTAGGAGGTACGCAGTGGACTGCCACTGATACCATCGCAACGCTTTGCGGCGGGGATACCACTAAGACTGAGGTAGACGTTTTCGCTAGGTTTACAAAGCGCAACTACTATATCGAGTACGTTGTTGGCTACGGGACGGATATCGCTGCGACTGATTCAACTGGCCGGGGGGTTAACGTAAAACTGTTCACTTCTGGTTGGACAAAGGCCTTTACCTCTCCCATTACTCTTCGCAAGGGCTATGGATTCTCCAAGTGGGCTACGAAAAGGGCGCTTGGCCAAACAATTGATACTTCGATGACTATCGGCGACATCATCACTAAGCTAGCCACTACCCTTACGGGCGCCAATCTTACTGCCCTTGATACTAACGGTGATGGAGTGGTTGACGACCGCGATGAGGGTCCGTTCCCCGTTTATGCCATTTGGACAAACTACAAGTACACCATTAAGTATGAGGTTGGTGCGGTCGGCTCATCGGTTCCTGACAGGACTAATTTGTATTGGGATACATCCTATACGGCCCCGATGGCAGTTTCGAGCAACTCGGACTATGTTTTCCGGGGTTGGTACTCCGAGAGGGATGGTGCAGGAACCCTGCTTTGCCCGGCGACTGGAGGAACGCTTATGTATGGCGATATTCCTCTCGCCAACGAGAACAACGGATCGACGATGACCGTTTACGCTCTCTGGGAGTATATCCCCTCAGGTGCGTTGAGTACTACAAGCTTGAGTGCTTCTTCGCTTGCGGTTGCGTCTCTTTTGACGTCTGAGAGTGATGGCGGCCTTCCGCCAACATTTGCCCTCACTGCTTCAACAAGTCAGGGCGATGAGTTCTCGGATTACGAAGGCGCGTGTGTCGATTTTGAATCTGGTGCATCTGGTTCATCGATGGCTTCTGGCGACGAGATCATCCATTCCGTGAGCGACGTGGGCGGCGACAGTGAATCGAATGACGTTGGAGGGAGTCTTACGGTTCAATCCGAGGCGGAAACCGTAGCTTCGAGGTTGGATTTGGTCGAAGTGTCCGATGAACTGTCTTGTGGTGGTTTTGACTCGTTTGCATGGCACGAATCAATATCTTATGAGACGGGAGTTGGTTGCTCTACCTCGAAATGTTTGGAAGCCCGTCTCGATAACTCCGAGTCTCTTGCGGAACGGACTACAGATTATGAGCCTGACAGTGGCTATGATGCGCGCCTTGTCGTCGTTTCTCGCCGCAATGACTCAGATGAGTTGCGGCTGTTAAGCACTTGAGATGGGGTATGACGTTGTTGTTTGAACCCAACATAGCAACGGGGGAGGGAAGCGTCGATAGATTTCGACGCTTCCTCCTCACACTCTGCCTCTTCGTCACCCTGTTTCTCGTCCGCATTCTCATAATGCCCACCTGCGCTTTCGGTATCGAGGCGGCTGTGGATAATACAGTGCAAGGTGATGCTGCCAATGCCGCCTCGGAACGAGATCGTCTTCCATCCGACTGCGGAGACTATTCAGTTGACTGCCCAGCTGGGGCCGACGGCATCGCGACTATTGTGGCCAATGACTCTTGCGGGTCTTGGCTTCCTGGGGCGTCCTCTGTGACGGATGGCGTAGTTTCCGATAAGCCCAGTCTTGGCCAAGGGGCTCCTGAGGGGCGGCTCGGTATCGGTGACTCCGCATTGGATTCGTCCCGTTCGAGCGATATCGCTGCTGACGACGATGAATCAATAATGGACTCAATCACCGACTCCGCGTCGATCGTTGAAGTCACGGGAGCTGATGACGGACTGCATCAAACTACTGCTAGCAGCAATAATTCCCAGCTAATCGTGCTAGCTAGCAATGGTGGTGTGCCAGATGAAAATGCTGATAGCAATTTGAGTGCCAATTCTGCTAGCAACTTGTTGCAAGTTGCTAGCATCGTCAGCTCTCATCCCTCAACGATTTCGTATTCCGTTCGCACTGGTGGCCAACTCAGGTCTAATAACTCGTCAACATGGTCCAGTAGCTCGACTGAATTCTTCAGCTCAAATCTTGGTGGCACGGCCGTTGGCGTTACGGCTCGCCCCAGTGCCGGATATCGGTTTGACGGATGGTATGACGAATCGTCAGGCAATCTCGTCTCCAGTGAGCTGGGCTTTACGCCGGCTAGACCTGCCGACGGTTGGCCAACGACCTGCTCTTTTGTTGCCCGTTTTAGTCCTGATTCGTTTGCTGTTCAGACTGCCGCCAACGGGGGCTCTGGTATCGACTATTCTGCAGTCTCTTCCTTTGGCGTCTCGGTAGTCGTTCCTTCTAATCCTTATGTCCGGCATGGCTATTCCTTTACCGGCTGGGACGTGGCTTTGGATCCGGCGAGTGACCCCTTTGGAGGGATGCACTTCGACGAGGGAGGGAGCATCTCTCCCCAGGTCCTTTCCCAACTCCTTTCGCGAGGGGCCTTCACTACGACAGGCGCGACCCTCTCGCTCGTACTTCACGCACAGTGGAAGGAGTCTTCCGTCTCTCTTCTATTTCAGGGCGGCGATAACGGCATCCTTACGGTGAGCCCGGGTATCTCTTCTTCTACCAGCTCTTTTTCCCAGAAGATCGGCGCAGTTTCTGGCTCTGACATGAGTGGCTACGGCAACGGCTACGACGTTGCTGCCGTTGCAAACACGGGGTTCCACTTCGCTGGCTGGACGGTGCGGGCGGGGGAGAAGGACGTATCCTCTCTTCTTGGGGGCGGATCCTCCCGCTCCATCATAAGCTCGCTTGATGCTCGTTCAGTTTCAAACGCTGCAATGGGGTCTTCTTCGATTCGGTCCGACCTGCTGTTTATTGCGAGTTTTTCCTCAAACGTGTATGGCGTGAACTATCATTCGGGTTCTTCCGGAATTGGCTCGAGTTCACTTTCTTACGAATCGGGTGGGTCCTTCTCTTCTTCCGGCCCTTCTTCTGGTTCAATGCGGTTCATTGGTTGGAATACTTCTCCGGATGGTTCCGGTGTATATCTCGCCCCTGGTTCCTCTGCTTCTCGAGACCTGATTAATGGCCTGATCTCACGGGGCGCTCTTGTTGACAGTGACGGCGGGGTGCTTAACCTCTACGCGATGTATGAGGCAGTCAGCCCTGTTACTCCTATCGTTCCCAATAGTCCTGTCGAGCCTGCTTCTCCTGTTGTGGAGGACGATTCTGTCACTCCAGCTATTCCTGGCAAGATTATTGAAACGATTGAGAGTGTTCTGACACCTGTTGTCGAGCCTCTGTCTGAGGTTGTTTTTCCCGAGCTTGAGAGCCCTATCGTTACACAGCCTCTGAGCAGCGCCTCTGAGGACCAGAGCTTGTTCCCTTCTCTCAACAATATGACCTCGGCGCAGGCAGTCGCCGCCACGGGCTCGGTCGTTACGGCTGTGACTGCCGTCGGAACTATTGCTGCGCTGGCTGGCGTCGGCGCCTCTGCGCTCGGCGCCGCCGTCGCCGGTGCGGCTGGAGCTACGGGAGCCAGTGGTTTCGCTGACATTTTTGCCGAAATTGCGGCAGAAGCGAAGGCGGCCGGTCGGGGACCGGTTGACCGTCTGACCAGCATCTTTGGTCGTAAACGTCGTCGCGCGGCCTCCTCTGGGGACGATAATACTAATGACGAGCAAGATTAGCCCCTCTCACGTGCATCATCGCGAGTGGCTATTGATGGCGGGAGGGTAGTCATGACTGCCGAAATGAACAACTCGGAGTTCGTCGAATCGTCCGCTGATTCCTCGAAGTACGAGAAGAAGCGTAGCGTGGGCTATCACATCCTGCGCATCTCGCTCTTTTTGACGGCTGCGGTTTGCGCCGTTATCGGCATGTTCCTCTTAAACCAAAACACTAACCATCAGGTTGAGGTTGAGACCGTTGCGAATGAGGTAATCCGATTGGAGGGCCAGGCGCGCGTCCTTCTCATCATGAGCTACGACGATTCCCACGCTACCGTACCGTACGAGCGCAAGGGCGTTCTCGACTACATGAAGCGCAGCGGGGTTGAGGTCGACGTCGAGTATATGGACACCAAGGCCTATCCGGTTGGCTCGCCGGCATATGATGCCTGGAAAAGAACGATGGCCGAGAAGATCTCGTCGTCCGATTCCTATAACGCCATCATCTGCGCCGATGACGACGCCCTTACCTTCGTCGAGCAGAACCACGACACTTTGTTTAGGGGCCTTCCCGTCGTATTCTTTGGCGTCAACGATTTTGACCATGCCACCCGGGCGACCCAGTCGGGCTACGAGACCGGAATATATGAGAACAGCTCGCTTGCCGATACTATGCGCGCAGCATCGATTCTTCTTCCAGGCGCAAACAAGTTCCTCGCCATTGTGGACAACACCTCAACCGGCAGGGGCTCTTGTTCAACTTTTGAATCTCTCAAGTCCGAGTTCAGCGGGTTTGAGTTCAACATCGTGAATACGTCAGAGCTTACGCACGACGAGCTTGGAGAGCGTCTTTCCAACGTTGGTGACGACACCATCGTCATTCACCTTGCTTCTTACGAGGATGCTGACGGCAACGTCTACTCGCTCGACGAGAGCTCTCACTATGTCGCCGAGAAGTGCTCGCGCCCCGTGTTTCGCGACAGCATCGGTGGCGTAGGCGAGGGAATTTGTGGCTCAGGTTTTGTCGATTACGAAAAGCAAGGTGCACAAGCTGCAGAAATGTGCATTCAGATTCTAAACGGGGAGCTTCCTGGTAACCTGCCCCTCGTAACGGATGCCACCCCATCATATATATATGATGCGAAGGTCTTGGATCGCTTCGGGTTGGATAAGTCTGACGTGCCCGTAGACGCAATCATGATTAACGAGCATGGCATAAGCTGGCAGTCCGTCAGGCCGATTCTGTTCCCGGTGTTCCTCCTGCTGCTTGCGGTAACTTTCATTTTGGCCTTTGCGTACATCGGCTATGCTCGCAGCCTTCGTGATTCTCTTGAGATTCTTGAGTCTCGCAACAACCTCAGGTACCGTCTCTTTCACGACATCCTTACTGATCTTCCCAATAGGCAGGCTCTCATGCAGTTTCTGCATGACGAGAAGGACGGTTCAATTCAGTCGATTGTGAGTATTGACCTTAACGACTTCGGTGACATCAACGACTCGTACGGGCATGACTGCGGCGACTATGTTCTGAAAGAGATTGGTAGGCGCCTGAGTGAAATTGACTCCAAGCTTCTTGTGCGCTCTGCTGGCGACGAGTTCATCCTTGTTCTGGGTGAACGCGTCGAACCGAAATCAGCTCTTCTCGTTCAGATAATGAATGTGTTTGCCGAGAAGGTTGCCTTTGGCGATTCCGTTCTCGACATTGAGGCAAGCTACGGCGTTGCCAATTGGGATGAGTCGATGGACGAGAGTTCTATTGTCCAGTGCGTCGACCTCGCCATTCGTAATGCCAAGGTGGTCGGTGGTGGCGACTCGGTATTCTTCTATGACGAACAGATGAAGCGTGACATGGAGAGAAAGCTTGAGATTACAGACTATCTTAAGCGTGCGATTGCGGAGGAGAGTCCCGTCGTTTTGTTCCAGCCCCAGGTGAACACCTACGACAAGACCGTCTACGGTTATGAGGCTCTTGTTCGACTAAAGGACAACGCGTATTTTCCCGATCAATTCATTCCGGTTGCTGAGGCTGCTGGTCTTGTCTCGAGTATCGATCGCATCGTTACCAAGAAGGTGATCCAGCAGCAGGCTGCCTGGCGTGCCGAAGGTCGCGAAATGAAGGTCGTTTCAATTAACTATTCGGCTGCTCAGCTTCGCGACGAAACCTATTGCGATTTCGTTGAGTCCCTACTTCGCGAGTATGACGTTGAACCGCGCTATCTCAAGATTGAAATTACGGAATCGATGATGCTCGAGAACGAAGGTCTTGCTGAAGAACTGTTTTCCAGACTTGAACAAATGGGCATTTCTCTTGCGCTCGATGACTTTGGAACCGGTTATTCTTCGCTCTATAGAATGGCGACCACTCCAGCTGAGTACGTTAAGCTCGATAAGTCTCTGGTTGATACTTACATGGTCCCTGGTAAGGAAGACTTCATCGATCACCTTACCCAACTAATCCACGGCATAGATAAGAAGATCATCGTGGAGGGCGTTGAGACTGCGGAGCAATACGCGATTTGCAAACGATTGGGCTGCGACATTATCCAGGGCTACTTTTTTGCCCGACCGCTTCCTTCTGCAGAGGCTGGCGCATTCGATCCCAAGACTGTCGCGTAGATTCTTCTTACATATATATAGTTGGCCGGCCTCAGTATGATTCTTGGGGCCGGCCAATTGTTATTTGCTGTAGGTCGTATTACCCATTCTAAAAATTCTAGGGCCTTAAAACGCCTTATAATGGCTCGTTTTTCGTGCCTCATAACCGCCTTTTTCCGGCATTCTGGCTCTCTGGCTTTTTGGCGGCTTGGCCATTCTCTCTGGGGGGGCGAATCCGCTGTCGATTAGAATCGTCTGTCGATACACTCTTTTCTTCGATTGAACTCATGTTCTCCTGCATGCGATTCGTCAAGTGACATTTTCTATGCGTTGTGTTCCTATGTGTTGCGTGCTTGTATTGCGTGCTCGTTGCAGGCGGATGGGCGGTGGTCGATACGGTGTCGGGGAGGTGGGCCTGAGGGACTGCTTCAACGCGGCCGCTCGTATAGCCTCGCAATATTCTCTTGCGGTGCCTGATCCACCGCAAGAGACCGGCGGGGGAGAGAAGCCTCGGGGTCAGGTCGAGAGTTTCTTCTCAGCATCCTGATTGCAATTTGAAGGTCGCGAAGCTTCGCCGACACTCGTTTGGCTCTTGTATCGCGGATGTGCATTCTGAGTTGTGTTCCTACGTTCGCCTTGAGTTGCATGCCGTTCGTCGGCTGTCCAAGGCGTTGCTCCTCGGCATCGCAATTGGGCTCTGGTAAATGTGACTAATTTAGTGTTAGTATGATAAATAATACTACTCTTGTGTCTTTTGTCCCTTTGGGTAGTTACCGACTTCATACTCCAAATGCGCCCGTCGGTTGCATCCTATTTATATGTTGGCGTGTTTTGCCAACCTGCAAGGATTGTGTTTGGAGGTGAGCATGGACGCACCCACCCCCTATAAGAGTTTTCTCCGCCGCCTTGTCGCCGTATTTGCCATGGCGCTGGCGATGACTATGCTTGCGTCCATGTTTGCCGCGCATCCGGCGCTCGCCGATGACGTCTTCGCCTCTGATGCGTCCGTCGCGACTGCTCCCGCGACTGCGCCTGATACGGATGCTGCGGGATCCACGCAGCAGGCGACCGCTCCTTCCGGTGCCGCAATATTTGCTCCGTCCTCCGAGGGCAACCAGGCCGCGACTGCTCCCGCGACCTCGGTTACCGGTGTATCTGACGACGTGCTTCCTTCGACCGACCAGGCGGCTTTGTCTTTCGATACCACGACCGATGCTGCTGGCTCCACCATTGGTGACGCTACCGAGACTGCTCCCTCGGTCGCCTCGCCTGACGTGCAGCTTCAGGAAGAGGGGGATACCGATGACGACGTCACCATTGACCAACCTGCAGGTTCTGCGCGGTCCGTAGCGGGGGAGAAGAGCTTCTTTTCTGAGGGCGTAGAGGTTCCGGCTGGTTCGGAGGAGGGTTCCAATGGCCTTCGCCCCACTCCCGCGCTCGGCGTTGCCGCCGAGAACTACTCGGACCCCCAGACGTTTACGGGGGAGGACGGTGTAACCGGGTATTGGACCTTCGTTAACGGTACACTCACTATCGGCTCCAATACCGCCCAAAAGCTGAGGCTTTCCGCCTCCAGCTCAGAGCGTGGCGCCCTTCCGTGGATGTCTGCCATCACGCCCTCCGATGTTATCGAGATTCGCTTTGTCGGGAAGGTCAATCCTGCCTCTCTTGCTTCGTGGTTTGCAAACTTCAGCTCCCTCGTCAGCTTTGATGGCGAGGGGCTTCTTGTTACGGGCATCTCCAACTTCTCGAAGATGTTCCAGGGATGCTCCAATCTCGTCAACGTTACGAACTTCGTTGGGACGGGCGCTGCCAGTGGGGCGAACCTCTCGGAGATGTTCGACCGTTGCGAGTCTCTAGTCGCCATCGATCTTTCGTCCTGGGATTTGTTTGGGGCCAATAATCGCGTCAACATGCTTAGCGGTCTCAATTCAATCGAGAGCTTTACCGTCGCGAACGATGTAATCCTGAGCGACACAAACTTCGGTGATTCAGTAAGTCGCGGTAATACGGCTGGTACTTGGTTTAACAATTCCAACGTTCCTTTTACCACTGGCGAGATTATTGCTAGGTACGCTCAGAAAGTAACCGAGGCTACTCCCGTTACTTACACATTTAAATATCAGTCACACTTCGTTTCGGATGCAACCATCAGTTGGAGTTATGACACCGAGTCAAAGACCCTTACAATCGCAGGCGATTCAAACGCTAGCAATATTATCCTGAACGAGAATTATAACTCTCTGCCTTGGCTTCCCTCCGTCGCGCGCGATACGATTGCTCACATTATTGTTCAGGGTTCAGTTAAGGCAAGTTCACTTGCTAGTTGGTTTGCCAATTATTCAATCCTCGCATCTTTTGACGGTTCAGGTTTTGTTGTTAACGACGTTTCGAACTTCACTAGCCTTCTTGAGAATGACTCTGCACTCGTTGAACTGAACCTTACCGGTTGGGTTATGAATTCAGTTTCGAATCTGAACCTTGCTGATATGTTCAAGGGTGTTTCGAACCTCAATTCAATTACTCTTTCGAAGAATGCAGTTCTTACTAGTTCAGGTTTTGCGAACGATGGATTCAATTTGAATCGTGAAGCTACTGACGGAACTTGGGATGCTAGCATTGCCGATTGGTTTGGAACTTCAAGCAATGTTGCGAGTCGCTACACGGGTTCAAACGTTCTTCTCCCCAACGATTCAATTACTTACACGTGGCATGCGGGACAGCGCGGCGGTCGTTTCTCCGACAATGACAATGCATGGTGGAAATATGATTCAAATAAACTTACCCTCGGCGCCGACGGCGGAGCCAACAAGTCCGTAACTCTTTCCAGTCGTGAGAGCGCGCCCTGGCTTGTTGAAGGAAAGGTTACCGTCAAGCAGGTTCGTGAAGTTCTTTCCACTGGCAATCTTGCGCCTACGTCTCTTGCGTCTTGGTTCAGCTCCTACACCAATCTTGAGTCCTTCGACGGACGCGGTCTCGATGTTTCTGGCACAACTGATTTCTCGGAACTCTTTAGGGGTTCTTCGGTTAAGGTAATCAACCTTGATGGCTGGGACATGTCTTCGGCCACCTCCGATGCAGATATGTTTACCGGGACCACCAACCTCTCGACGCTAACGCTTGGTCCCGATGTCCGACTTGGTGCCACTTCTGGCCTTGGCATTACTCTTGCGAGCCATACTCCCGCTGATGGCTCCTGGGTTACCGATGACAAGGCTTGGTTTGGGTCTGGTGACAACCTGATTAGCCGTTATGCTTCGGGGTCGCAGGATGCTACTTATATATATGTGTGGTCTCGTGGCATGTTCTCCGGACGATTCGTCTCCAATGACAACGTCTACTGGCTCTTCGATCCCGGTGAGTCGAACATTGGCACTCTGACTATTGGCGTTGGCGACGTCAATTCCCCTCTGGGCAAGAATGTTTCTGAGCCCTATGATCAGCTCCCCTGGCTCAGCGTTCTGGCTGATCTTCGCCAGATTCGCATCGTCGAATTCCTCGACGGTGTCACTCCCGAGAATCCTGTCGCCTGGTTTAACTCGACTAACAGCGACGGCTATTCCGCTCATCTGTATACCGGCATCATGTCTTTTAACGGTTCTGGCCTCGACGCGAGCGCGGCTACGAGCTTCGCATACTTCCTTCGTGGTTGCCACACGCTCTCGACGCTCTCCGGACTCGAGAATTGGGATATGTCGGGCGTTACCTCCATCTCGGGAATGCTTGACGGCTGCGGATCCCTCACGTCGGTTGAGGGTCTGGCTAATTGGGACGTCTCTCAGGTGAGCGATTTCTCGTATCTTCTCCGTAACGATAAGGACCTCGTCTCGATTACCGCCCTTTCGGGTTGGGATGTTAGGGCTGCCCTCGACTTCACGGAACTCTTTAGGGATGCTAAGGCTGCCACGACGATTGATCTATCAGGCTGGCAGATGCCCGATGTGATGCGTACCAATATGTTTAGTGGTGTCGACAACCTGGTCTCTTTTATCATCAATGACACCGTCAAGCTTGATGGAACCGGATTCGACTCCAATGCCTCTCGTGCGAACGACGTGGGAAGTTGGGAGCGCGATGACGCCGCATCGGCCGCTGGGACCGATCCGTGGTTCGGCAATACCTCCGACCTCGCCAAGCGCTACGACTCCACACGCCTTTCGAGCCCCAACTACTCTGGCATCGCGACGTATACCTGGAAGCCTGGAAATATTCGCGGGCGCTTTGCCTCGAATGACAACGCATGGTGGAAGTGGGATTCCGAAGGCAAGGTCCTTACGCTCGGCACGACATTCCAGAGCGCAGGATATGATGGCCAGGTCGAGGAGGTCTACACTGCGCAGCCTTGGAAGACCGTCCTTGGACGTGAGTTTGTCAACAACAATGTCCACCAGATTGTCATCGAGGCCGGTGCCGACCTTGAGCCCACCCACCTCGACCGTTGGTTTATGGAGTATTGGGCTTTGGAGAAGATCGAGGCCCATGGCCTGAAGATTCATTCCAACTCAACCTTTGAGAAGCTCTTCTACGATGATGGCTATCTCTCTTCCGTGCTAGGCCTCGGCACCTGGGACGTCTCCACTGTCTCCTCCATGAAGTCCATGTTTGAGGACAATGATTCACTGACGACACTAGGTGGGGTTAGTGGGTGGAATACGGCTTCGCTCACTGATGTCTCCAACATGTTTAAGGGTGACGGTGAGCTCTACACGCTCACTGACATCTACTCCTGGGACGTCTCGGGGGTTACGACCTTTGACAGCTTCCTTTCCGGGGCCGCCAAGCTCGAGACGCTTAACATCTCCGGTTGGAATATGGACTCTGGCGCGAGTCGAGACGACATGTTCCTGGGGTGCAAGTCGCTTAAGACCGTCACGCTTGGCAATGGTGTCGGTCTCGAGGGCTCGGGCTTCTCGGATTACGAACTCGACAATACGCGTGAGCCTTCCGACGGCTCGTGGTCTACGACCGGCAATGCCTGGTTTGGTAGCACATCTAATATAGTTGCCCGTTACCAGAACGACCATTCCGGGCGAGGTTCGGGCCTAGGCGAGCAGATCTACAGCTGGAACGCCAATGTCCTGTCCGGTCGCTTCGAGAACGACTATACCTGGTGGACTTTCTCTGGCGGCAGGCTTGCCATTGGTGCCGAGTCCACGATTCCCGCCGGAGAGACTAACGTCATCGCCGAGGTCCATACGGCTCAGACGCCCATGCCATGGCTGGCCGCAATCGGCTCGACGGACCGCGTCACCGCCGTCTCGTCCAATAGTGCCAATATGTTCCAAGCCACGGATCCCACAAGCTGGTTCGCGGGCTATAAGAGTCTCGCGAGCTTCGACGGGCAGGGCTTCGATGTGTCTGCCAACACAACGCTCGCGAATATGTTCTCCGGCTGCTCGGCGCTCTCGACCGTGACCGGCCTTGGCGGCTGGGACGTGAGCGGCGTTACGAGCCTCGCCGGCATGTTCGATGGGGCGAGCTCCCTCAGGACTATATCTGGCCTTGACCAGTGGACCACGTCCTCGCTTGAGACGGTCGCCAACATGTTCCGCAACGCCTCGTCGCTCACCAGTCTTGTTGACGTTGCGGTTTGGGACGTCTCTGGTGTCACCACATTCGAAGGCTTCCTGTCGGGGGCGACCTCCCTGCAGACGCTAGACATCTCCGGCTGGGTGATGGATGCCGGCTCGACCCGCACCAACATGTTCCTCAACTGTCGCTCGCTTTCGCTAGTGACGCTCGGAAATGGTGTCATCCTTGAGGGAACGGGGCTCGATAACGTCAATCTCGGCAAGGTTGCTGGCCAGAACAAGTACTCCCGCGATCCCAACGCGGGGTCATGGCTTACGACTGACGAGACTTGGTTCGGCTCTTCGACCAACCTCAACGCGCGCTATGGGACATCATCAGCAACCAACGGCCACAAAGTGGGGGAGAAGACCTATCGTTGGGTTGGCGGCCGCTACTCCGGCAGGTTCCCCAGCAACGACAACGCATGGTGGATATATGACTACAATTCCGGGCTCCTGACCATTGGAGCGGGCAAGACGGCCGACAACGAGGATCTCACGGTCTCCGAGCTCTCAAACGAGCTCCCATGGACTACGGTCACGGTCTTCAACATAGTCAGCCGCATCTACTCCGTCTCGAGTGTGGGCGGTATTGCCCCAGACAACCTATCCTCTTGGTTTGCAGGCTATTCGAACCTGGCGACGTTTAGCGGCTCAGGCATGGACGTCTCTGGCACGACATCGTTTGCCAATATGTTCCAGAATGACGGAAAGCTCACCACGGTCTCCCTTGAGAATTGGCAAAACCAGGAGGGCGCAAGCCGCAGCGGCATGTTTTCCGGGTGCGGCATCCTCGCGACCATTACGCTCTCCGATGACTCGATTATCTATGGGTCCGGAATCAACGGACTCTCGTCTCGCGCAAATACGCTTGGCATCTGGGTGCTCTCGGATGGTGCCACAGAGGTCTGGTTTGACTGTTCTGCCGAGCTCGAGAAGCGCTATGGAACCTCGGCAGTCCTGAATGAGCGCTTCGGTGTCGGCGCAACGCGCCCGACGGGAGTGCTTACCTATCACTGGGACGGCAACAGGCTTGGCGGAAGGTTCCCCTCCAACCAGAACGCCTGGTGGGTCTTCTATCGCGAGGTCCAGGCCAACGGAAGCAAGGCTGGAACCCTTACGGTCGGTGCGGTCAGCACGGCCGACAACCGTGTCGTCAACGAGTATAGTGACGGCACCTCACGCCATGTCATGCCGTGGGTGAGCGCCATTTCCACGCTCACTCGCATCACTAAGGTCACCTCTGAAGGCGGTATTTCACCTCTCTCCATGGAGGGATGGTTCCAGGGCCTCACCAAGCTGACATCGTTCGACGCCATCGGCATCAACTCGAGTCGCACCGAGAGCATGAAGAACCTCTTCTACGGCGACAGCTCCCTGACGACCTTCCTAAATCTCTCCAATTGGAACGGCGTCAATCGCGTCCAGACGTTCGAGAATGCGTTTGCCGGACTCACCTCGCTTGTCAGCCTGACTGACGTCTCGGGTTGGCAGGTCGACGGCGCTACCTGCTATGACGGCATGTTTATGGGAGATAACAAGCTCGAGACGCTCGACATTCGTAATTGGGACATGGACCTTTCTCCGACGCGTCTTGCCATCACGTATAAGGATATGTTTACGGGCCTCGAGTCCCTCCTTCACATCACGGTGAGTGACGGGGTCGTTCTGGATGCTGATGACGAGGGCTTCGGAAACGAGCTCGTAAAGCACGGAGCAAAATGGGGAACCTGGTCACGTAGCGGCGAGTCCCTTGGCAACACCGACAGCCTCGCCGCTCGCTATCAGCAGAACACGCGCACTTCTCCCACGTACTACACCGCAACGTACGATTGGAACGAGGGCGTTCTACTGGGCACCTTCCTCTCTAACGACAACGTCTGGTGGCACTACGACAACGGCAAACTCTCTGTGGGCATCTCCGACCCGACGCGTGACGGGATCGTGACCGAATATGATGACGGCACCGAGGACCATATGCTGCCGTGGCGCGTCCTCCTCGATGACGTTAACGACCCCAATGGCGTTACCGAGGTTTCGTCGTTCTGGTACGATTCTGCGTCAAGGGGCAAGGTCGTGCCCGTCAATTTCCAGCGTTGGTTCTATGATTACCGCCTGCTCGAGACCTTTGACGGGACCGTCTTCGACTTCTCGTCCGTCACTTCGATGGAGTCCATGTTCCAGGGCGACACCAGACTTACGAGCATTACGGGCATCTCGGGATGGAACACGAGCAACCTCACTACGATCAAGAATGTCTTCTACGGGACGACCAGCCTCAGCACGCTCTCGGATCTCTCGGGCTGGAACACCTCGGGCGTTACTGACTTCAGCGGCGCGTTCTACAACGATTCCCTTCTGACCGAGCTCGACCTGCACAGCTGGTCGATGGACGACGCCGATTCGAGGACCAACATGCTTGCGGGCTGTTCTGGAATTCGCAGGCTGATCCTGAGCGAGAGCGTCCTGATGGATGACGCGGGCTTCGAAGATACACTCGTCGGACTCGGCAACACCAACGGCATGTGGCTGCTCGAGAGCTCTGCTGGTGACTGGATCTGGTTCGATACGACTAGCCGTCTCTCTGACCGCTATGCTTCGACAGCGACTAACCCCACGGGCAAGCTTACCTATAACTGGGACGGAAACCATCTGGGCGGCAGGTTCCTCTCCAACGGAAACGCGTGGTGGATCTACACCAAGTCTGGTGCCGGAACGGGGCTGCTCCAGATTGGCGTGGACGGCGGAGACCTTGGAGCCAACGGAACCCACGTGACCGAGACGGCGCTGGGGATGGGTGACTCCGCGCTTCCCTGGACTAAGCCCAGCTCCGGCAACGTCAACGTTGCCATCGTTCCCGCCGTGAGCGTGACGTCCGTCACCACTAAGACTGCCACGAGCGGCTACCTCAAGATGGACGACCTTTCGAGCTGGTTTAAGAATTACACCAGCCTCGTGTCCTTCGACGGAGAGGGTTTCGACACGAGCGTCTGCCTCGGCATGGCATCCGTCTTCGAGAATGATCTTAGGCTCCAAAGCGTCACGGGCATCTCCGACTGGGACACCTCCGAGATGACAAGCTTTGCCTCTGCATTTAAGGGAACTTCGGCCCTGTCCGCTCTCGATTCCCTCTCGGGCTTCTCGACCGGAAATGTTGAGGACTTCTCCTCGATGTTCCAAGGAGCTTCGTCTCTGCGATACGTGACCGGTATCTCTCAATGGGATACTACCAAGGCGACTACCTTTAACAACATGTTTAGGGGCATGTCCTCCGTTCTTGCGCTCGACTTCAGCGGGTGGGACATGACCGCGAGTAACGGTCGCGCGACCGCCCCCACGGTTTCGGGCTTCCTGACGGGGTGCGTCTCCCTCACCAAGGTGACACTTGGCGACAAGTTTAACCCCGACGCCGACGGTCCCACCTACGCGCTCGTGGTCGAGAGTGCCCACAACTATACGCGCTATGCTACGGGCCTCGGCGTGAACACCTGGTACGTCTACTCACCTGGGGCCACCAGCCTCACGGTGACCTTTAGCTCGGATCCCTACTACAAGATGGGCTACAGGACCTGGTACTACAACGGTTACCATGCCGATACGGTCACCATCTATAACAGGAACGGCGTTTCACAGGGCAGCTGGAGTCGAAGCACCATGACCGGCGTCACACTGACCGTCCAGGGTGACACGCTTTATATCGTCATGACCGTCGAGGATAACGTCGAGGCCGTCGGCTTTAACCTGACCGTTACGTCCGATCACAACATCTACCAGCTCCTCGGCTCCTCGGCCACCCAGGGCAAGACCCAGGGCGTTACTTCGCGAGGCGTCTGGAAGCGCGGGGAAGACGGTTGGATGGGATCCTGGCAGGAGCTCATGACTTCGTATGCCGGCCACGGTGGAGCTGCATCGCAGGGCATATACGAGCTCTCTATCGGGGAGATTGCGGGTCGCTTCGGGTCCAATGACGATACCTGGTGGCATTATGCCAACGGCGAGCTTGCGCTTCATGGCACAGGCGTCGCCGCCGACAGCCAGGTGAATGAGGTCGCATCTGGCGTCACCGTTGAGGGGGCCTCCACCATCCCCTGGGACTTCCTGCGCTCCTGGAACACCACGAGGACCAGTCACGGCTTGCAGTCTTACATTTATTCGGTCGTCTCTGACGGCAGCCTAGCGCCCACCAACATTCAGTCCTGGTTCTCCACCTACAGCAACGTGGTCACCATCGATATGAGCGGCGTCGTGACGGGGTATGCGACGAACTTCTCCAACCTGTTCTCGAACAACCCCGCCCTCACAACGGTCAGTGGGCTTGGCGACTGGGATACCTCTGGCGTCACAACCATGGCTTCGATGTTCCAAAGCGACGGCGTGCTCTCGTCTGTCGGAGACATGTCCGATTGGGATGTCTCCGGAGTTGTCGACTTCTCGTCCATGTTCCGCGATGACGCGTCCTTCTACGACCTGTTGGGCTTGGCCTCTTGGCAGATCAACCAGTCCGAGGACGTCATCATGGCATCCATGTTCCGCAACACCGCGATTGAGGCGGTCGATAACCTTGCCACCTGGAACACTACCCGCGTGACCTCGATGGAGTCCATGTTCCGCAACGCAATCCACCTTGCGAATGCGGTTGGTCTCGTAAATTGGAACGTCGTCGGCACAGACCTTTCGAACATGTTTAACATGCTTAACTCGTTGACGGGTGCCGACAACGCCGTCACCGTCCTGGACACTGTCGACCTCTCCAAGTGGCGCATGGACCAGGCGACAAGCGTCTCTAACATGCTTGCTGGCGCTCACGCTCTCTCGACGGTCAAGGTCTCTGACAACTTTACTATTCTTGCCGGAACCGGATTTACGGACAGTCTCCTGGGTCGCGGGGTTGTCGACGGCGCCTGGGAAAGGAACGACGCCAAGTGGTTTGACAGCACCTCCGCTCTTGCCGCGCTATACACGGCGGACGGTGCCGCCTTCGCGGGGACCTACGAGTACGTCTGGTCCAATGAGCCCGGCGGCCGCTTCAGGTACGGCTCGGGCATTACCAACACCTGGTGGCGTTATCACGAGAGCAACCAGACCCTGACCATCGGCACTACCGAGGTCGTCGGGGCTGACTTTACCGTCGACGACAAGGCGATCAACGGGACCACCGAGATCCCGGCCGGACTCCCGTGGAACGCGCTCATTTCCAACATTCGCCACATCGTCGTCCGCGGCGGCATCAAGCTCACGAACCCCGAGGGTTGGTTTAAGGATTACGCAAACCTGATTGACTTCGACGGCACGGGCCTGCGTTTCTCCGACCAGTTCGACGGATCCATCGCGAGCCTGTTCGAGAATGACCCCAACCTTACGACCATCACGGGCATTGGCGCCTGGCCCACCGAGCGCTTCACCTCCCTCGCCAACCTCTTCAAGGATGACGCGAGTCTCTCTACCATCGATGGTATCGAGCTGTGGACCAACACCTCCAACGTCGAGAGTCTGGCAAGCACCTTCCGGGGTACTTCTTCGCTCACGGATCTCTCTTACCTCCGCAACTGGGACGTCAGCAAGGTCGAGTCCTTCTCCCACACCTTCGACGGCTGCCGTGCGCTCAACTCCGTCGAGTACATCAACGGCTGGAATACCTCCTCCGCCCTCGACATGAGCTATATGTTTGCGAATGACACGTCTCTCTCTGAGGTCGTGCTGACCTCTCCCACGTGGGACACCTCCAACGTGACCACGTTCGCCTACATGTTCAGCGGTGACACCCTGCTCACCAACCTCAACATCTCGAGCTGGGACATGCGTGCGAGCATTCCCACGAGCGGCGGACGAACCGGCTTCCTCAACAACTGCTCCGGCCTCTCGACGGTGACGTTCGGGCAGAACGTCGTTCTTTCCGAGAGCGGCTCCACCTCCACTTCCACCAACAGCACGGGGTTCGGACAGGCCCTCTCCGGGCATGCGGCGGCGAACGGCCGCTGGCAGCTGCGCGGTGGCTATTGGTTCGACGGCACCGCCAACCTCGCGGACCGCTATGCCGCAGACGTGACGCGCCCTGCCGAGACCATGACGTACGACTGGCAGAACGGGCAGCCTGGAGGCCACTTCCTGGCCAACAGTGGAGCTACGACCACAAATACCTCCGCGTGGTGGACCTATGATCCGTTCACAAGGACGCTCACCTTCGGCGTTGACGCGAACAGCACGAACCTGGACGTCTACGAGACACGCGACCAGCTTCCGTGGCTCAAGTACAGTGTTGCCGTTGCCGGCAATACCAACAACGTCGTCGCCCGCAGCAACATCGCGCCCCACAATCCCGCCAGCTGGTTCTACGGGTACGGAAACCTCGTCACGTTCGACGGTGGTGCGATGGATCCCTCCAAGGCCACGAGCTTCTATCGCATGTTCCGCGACTGCACCGGCCTCACGACGCTCACGGGCATTTCCAACTGGGACCTTGCCGACGCCACGGACCTCACCGAGATGTTCTGCAACGCACGCTCCCTCGCCAATCTCTCCGGAATCGCCAACTGGGACGTCTCAAACGTCATCAACATGACCTCGTTCCTCTACGATGCCAACGCGCTCACTGATGCCAGCGCCATCAGCAACTGGGATGTCTCGAACGTGACATCCTTCTCCCATTTCCTCTATCACCCCGATTCGCTGCGCGTGGTCGACTTCTCCGGTTGGAACATGTCCACCTCTGCGGACTTCACCAACATGCTCTACAATGCAACGCTCCTCGACACGATTACACTCGGCCCGACCTCCATCGTCTGGACGGGACTTTCCGACATCAGCTCCAGAAACGATGACGACGGACGCTGGTACCTGTCCTCCTACACCTGGTTTGGTAATTCGAGCGCCATCGAGGGGCTCTACGAGCACACGCTCGATTCCGCCTCGCGCCTGGCCGCGGTCTACTCGCAGGTTGGTGCCGCTAACGGCTCTGACCTCACGTTCTACTGGGACGGTTCCAACCTCGGTGGGCGCTTCTCCAATCTCAATACCTGGTGGCGCTATAACAAGAGCACTCACGTTCTGACGATTGGCGCCGACTACGGCGGTGACAGAAACATCACCGAGACTTCCTCCCAGCTCCCCTGGGCCACCGTCCCCGGCCGCGCCAACGTGTACACCATCAACTCCGAGGGCAATGCGAATCTCCTCAACCCTTCTGGTTGGTTTGCGAACTACTCGAACCTCACTTCCTTCGACGGCGAGCTCATGAATGTCAGCGGCGCGACCGATCTCTCGCTGATGTTCGCCAACGACCCTCGCCTGACGACAGTCAGTAACGTCGACGGGTGGAACACCTCCAGCGCCACGACGATCTCCGGGCTCCTTCGCGGTGACACCGGCCTGGCGAACAACTACGCCTTTACCGCCTGGGACACGAGTTCGGTCTCCGACTTCTCCAACGTCTTTGCGGGCGATTCGGGCATGACTGCTATCGATCTCACGGGCTGGGACATGAGCGAGGCCACGACTGTCGACGGCATGCTCTCTGGCGTTACGGGGCTTGACACAATCATTCTCGACGAGCAGAACGTGCTCGATGATGACGATGCCTTCGATGCGACCGCGACCTCCGGCCTCGACGACACGCTCTCTGGGCGCACTTCGAAGGACGGCCGCTGGGTCCTCGCCGACGGCACGTGGTTCGACGGCTCGCCCCGCCTTTCTCGCCTCTATCCCCTCGGCGGAAACAGCCGAGGCGACGCTCTCATCTACACCTGGGACGACACGAAGCTGGGTGGCCGCTTCCACTCTGATGAGCTCGCCTGGTGGTACTACACCAAGGCCACGAGGGTCCTGACCCTCGGAACCCAGGATGACCAACGCGTCGAGGTAAGCGAGAAGTACGACGAGCTTCCTTGGCTCAGCATCGTGACCCTCGCCGACGTCCTCGGTGTCACGTCCCAGGGGCAGATCGTCCTTCCCGAGGACGCGTCGCTTTGGTTTGCCAGCTCTCCCTATGCTTCCAAGGAGATGCTCTCCGCTGCTAACAAGACCCTCTCCGTCTGGACGCGAGACCATGGCAACATCTCACTGAGTGGCGATGGGGAGATCTCCATCTATAGCGATAGCGGCTGGGAGAATGCGTACACGCAAATCGCCCTCGAGCTGACGGCGGGGAAGACCTACACGCTCATGCTCTACATGAAGGGTGACGCGTACACGCGCCTCGACAACAGCGGCCTTCCTGGCGTCGAGGTCAACCGTTATGCGGTTCGCGGCGACACACGCGGCAGCCGCGTGGCCGTGATCCCCTTCCTCGAGTCCGGCGCCTCTTCCTACCAGCGTCGTTTCGTGACGTTCACAGCTCCATACACCGGGCGATTCTACCTGGGCATCTGTGGTGGCGCAATCGCTGACACGAGGAGGACGTACAGGTTCTCGGTAAAGGACCTCTCGCTCATCGAGGAACCCGGATACATCGCCATGACCTCCTTCAATGGGCAGGGTCTCGACGTCTCGTGCGTTGAGAACCTGAGCGGCTTCTTCGACGGAGACATCTCTCTCAACAGCATTAGCCACACCTCCACCTGGGACGTCAGCAACGTGAGTGACTTCTCGAACGTCTTTAGGGACAACGAGAGCCTTGCCGACCTCTCGAACATCACGCGCTGGCAGCTAAGCTCGGCTGCCACCATGAGCGGCATGTTCTCCCAGATGGACTCCCTTGCGAGCAACGCGGCCATTGCCTCCTGGAACGTCAGCGGCGTTACCGACTTCTCCGACCTCTTCAAGGACGACTTCAAGCTTACGAACCTCGACATTTCCAGCTGGAACATGACCTCTGCGCAGGAAACCTCCGGCATGCTCGACGGGTGCACGAGCATCCAAACGATTGTCGCCGGACGGAGCTCAGTCATAGACCAGGGCCTCACCGACTCGCTCTCTGGCCGCGGGCCCTCGGACGGCATGTGGAAGCTTGAGGACCTCGGCTGGTTCGACTGCTCCTCGAGGCTCGCATCCCGCTATCCTGCCCGCGCCGCCGGCAGCGATTTCACCTCTCAGCTCACCTACGTGTGGGACCCCAACTTCCGCGGCGGTCGCTTTACGCCCAATGGCAACACTTGGTGGCTCTACGAGAACGCAACGAGCCAGCTGATCTTGGGTGCAGACGGAGGTGCCGAGAAGTCCGTGGCCATGTCTGCCGATGACCTTCCCTGGATTGACGTCGTTGGGCTCGCGAATATTACTTCCGTGGGCAGCAGGGGAGGAATCGTGCTCTCGACCCCGTCGGGCTGGTTTGCGGGATACGACAATCTCACGTCCTTCGATGGCTCCCAGATGGACGTCGTGGGCGCCACGGACCTTAGCAACCTGTTCGCTGGTGACTCCATGCTCGATACCCTTGCCGGCGTGAGGGACTGGGACACCAGTTCGGTCACTGATTTTTCCGGTGTCTTCAAGGGTGTTAGCGCTCTCACGAACGAGGGCGGCTTCTACCAGCTTGACGGCTGGTCTACGGTCTCCGCCACCGACTTCAGCTCCATGTTCGAGGGCGCCTCGGGCCTGAGCGACCTTACGCCTCTGGCAAGGTGGGCGACCGGCAACGTTCAGAACTTCTCGTCCATGTTTAAGGATTGCGTCTCTCTCGAGGACCAGTCGCCCATCCGTAACTGGAACACCGCCGCCGCCAATAACATGAGCTACATGTTTGCGGGATGCTCCAACCTCAAGTACCTCGACCTCTCGCAGTGGAACATGAAGGGGCGGGGCATGAGCCTGACGGGCATGCTCGACGGCTGCGGGGATCTCACCCAGATCAAGACGGGCGAAAGCACGGTGCTTGCCGGCACGGGTCTCTCCGACAACCTCGAGGGCCATGGCAAGAGCGACGGTTCTTGGAGCCGCGATGACTCCGCCGCAGCGGTTGACGGTGTGTGGGCCGACAGCTCGTCGAAGCTTGCGGACCTCTATCCCGCGGGCGGCAACAGCCTGACGCCCGCGACCTACACCTGGGAAGAGGTCGTCCGCGGGCGCTTTGACTCCAACCAGGGCGTCTGGTGGGAGTACAACCTCAACACGCATACCCTGACCATCGGCTATGACGGAACTGACGGCAACACGCACGTGCAAGAGGATGCCAACCACCTGCCGTGGGGCTCGCTGGCTCCGCCCGATGCCGGCGGGCAGGGCATCAAGTCCGTTCTGCAGAAGCTCGTCTTCCAAGACAGCTCCCTCAACGTCGACGGACTTAAGGTCGAGGTCGATAATCCCGCTGGGTGGTTTGCGGGCTACAGCGCGATGACCGAGGCCGACGTGGCAAGCATGGACGTAAGCGCCGCGACCTCGCTTGCCGGTATCTTCTCGGGCGCCACTTCCCTCGAGACCCTAACGGGAACCGAGGAATGGAACACCTCTAACGTAGTGGACTTCTCCTCGGCCTTCCAGGGAGACCAGGAGCTTGTCTCGCTCGATATCAGCAGCTGGAACCTCGTCGGCCATGACGTCTCCAACATGCTCGATGGCCTCGATTCCATCACCCATCTCACGCTGGGCGGTGGCTCCGTTCTTGCGGGTACCGGTCTTTCTGGGACGACGACGCGCGTCCCCAACTCCGGTAACTGGATGAACGGAGACGCCAAGGTCGTCGGAAACGATGACTCTGACCCTGGCTCCACCGCGGCCCTCATCTCGCTGTATCCCTCGGGCGGCAACGGTCATGGCGTCGTGACGTATGACTGGGTCACCAAGGAGTTCTTCAAGAGCAACCCCAACGCCTGGTGGTTCTACGACCCCGAGACGAAGGCCCTTCAGGTCGGTATCGTCGATAACCCCGTCGACGTGACCGGTGACGGGGTTATCGACTCTGACGACTTCGTCGTGACGGAGTACGGCACGAGCCTCCCATGGCGCCCGTCGGTTGCGCAGGGCAAGATCCACAAGTTTGAGGCCGTCGCAAACGGCGCGGGGCAGCTCCTCACGCCACGCTCCATGCAGAGCTGGTTCGAGGGCCATACCGCGCTTCTGGAGTTCCTGGGCAACAATCTCGACGTCTCGCGTTCGACCTCCTTCGCGTCGCTCTTCTCGAGCTGCACCGCGCTTTCCACCATCGAGATTGACGCGTGGGACATGCGAAACAACCTGGCTCGCAGCACTTCCGAGGAGCCGGCTGTGGAGGTTGCCGCCGACCTAACCAACATGTTTGCCGGCACGAGCCCCTCGACCGTCAGCGTCGGTCCCAACGTCATTCTTTACGGCTCCGGCTTTGCCGCCAGCATGGTCGCGCGCGGGCAGGACAATGGCACGTGGCGCACGGGAGAAGGGACCGACACCTGGTTTGACACTTCGACGCACCTGGCCAACGTGCGCTACGGTACCGACCTTACCCACAACCAGCACCCCGCTGGTGCCGTAACGCTGGTCTGGACGCCCGGCGTCGGTCGCTCGTTCAGCCCGAACGACAATGCGTTCTGGGCCTACGACAGCCAGACGAAGACGTTCTGGTATGGTGCTGGACCCGGCACGAACAAGTCGCTTCCTAACTTCACGACCGGAAGCGACTCCAGCTCGGCGGTCGGCTGGAGCGACGGCCGCGGTGCCTACGATATGTACTCCGGCGACCTTGCCCTGTGGTGGAGCAACGCTCCCTGGTTCGACATCCTCCAACCTGGCTCCGTGGAGCATATTAGGACCTCTGGCGGCGCCAAGCCCGGTGACATGAGCATGTGGTTCGCCGGAGCGTACGGCATCGGCCACAACGGCGGTTCCTACATGGAAGACTACCGCTGGAACTACTTCGTCACCGGCGCCGACGGCAACTCGCTCTCCAACTACAGCCTTTATACGACCTATGCTCGTAAGCAGGTCTTCTCCAACGTCCTGGACTACGACGGCTCCGGCCTCGACATGAGCTCTGCCACGAACGTCAGCAACATGTTCCGCAACCTCAAGAAGCTCCAGAGCGTCAACCTCACCGGCTGGAAGATGCCCGCCTCCTACGGCGACATGCTCTACGGCCTCGACTCGCTCAATGAGCTCACGCTTGATGACCAGGTCAGTCTCGCGGGTACGAGTTGGACGGTCACCAAGCGCGTCGCCGGTCAGCTCAACTACCGCACGACTCTCATGCACTCCTGGAAGAACCAGGGCTCCGAGAACAACTGGCTCGGTACAAGCGCTGACCTTGAGCGCAGGTATCCCTCCTCGCTCGCCGGCATCGGCAGCACGCTCGGCGTCCAGACCTACGTCTGGCAGACCGACGACATCGGTGGCCGCTTCCCGTCCAATGACGCTGCCTGGTGGCGCTACGACCAGCTCTCTCGCACGCTCACCTTTGGCGTCGACAATCCCGGCAGCTCCACCACGGGCTCCGTCATCGTCGCCGACCACGGCACTTCGATGCCCTGGAGGGTCGTTCTCAACTCTGGCGCCGTCAAGTACATCGAGGGCGACGCGCAGTCCGGCCATCTCATCAACCCGACGGACCTCTCCGATTGGTTCAATAACACAAACGGCTTCTACGATGGGCTCATCGAGTTCGATGGCACGAACATGCGGGTGGGAAGCACCACGACGTCCTTCGCCAACCTCTTCAAGGGCGACTCTGCCCTCACGACCGTCCGCCTTACAGGCTGGAACATGGCGCTGTCCTCGCCGCGGACCAATGCGTTCACCGGCACCACCTCGCTCGTCGAGCTGTCTCTCGACAACGGCTCGATCCTGACCAACTCCGGCCTCTATCACGCAGACAACCAGGCCGCGCGCTGGCGCGTTGATTGGCTGAGGGGCTCCAATGGTCCTGACCTGAAGGTTGGCTCCTATAAGACCAACTCCGAGCTCCTCGACATCTATGACGTCGAGAATAACAAGGGCAATGCCGTCACCTGGCATTGGTATCCCGGCACTATCTTCAAGTTCAACCGCTCTGCGGCTGGCCACGAGACCGGTGGCCCGCTGCAGATGCCCGACGTTTTCGCGCCCTTCAACTACAGCTATACCTTCGAGGACCCCAACCTCAGCGGCTCCCAGTGGACGGGATACGAGCGAAAGGGCTGGCGCCTCCTCTGGTGGAATACGCAGCCTGACGGATCTGGCCGCGAGTACCCCACCTTCGCGCCTGGCTCCACCATCGTCCCCACCGACGCCGAGTTCGGCGAGGTCACCAACCTCTACGCCATGTGGGCACCCGTCGACCAGACGACGCTCTCGTTCGACAAGAACAACTCAAACGCCCAGTTCAACCAGGGAATCATCGGGTTCACGCAGATTAACAAGGACGCCGGCACGGACATCGAGCTTCCCGACTACAACGGCGTGGTCTCGGCTGAGGGCTACGACATCATTGGGTGGTGCACCACCGCCGACGGAACGGGCACGCGCTACCTCAACGGCGACACCTTCCGCATGCCGTGGCTTGAGAGCGACCAGGTCGTCAAGAATGGCACGGTAACCGTGAACGGCGTCACTGCAACCTGGTACACCTACGACACGACTGCGGGCGTGGACCGCTATACCTACGCGCAGACGCTTTACGCCATCTGGGCGCCCCACGGCAACTTCACCGTCAACTACGACGTCAGGGGTGGCATCCCCGCGATCGACAGCCGCACCGACGTCTACTGGGACTCCGTCAACCTCGTTCCGTCCGTCGTGCCGACGCGCGAGGGCTATAGCTTCGTGGGCTGGTTCTTCGACGTCGAGAGCGAGGACGACCCCGTCCAACTCACCAACGAGACGCACTTCTACGATTTCGAGAGCCCCGATGACAACAGTCTGCCGGTCACCGTCTACGCGGTCTGGGAGGCCGGCAACGTTACGATCACTTACCTCGCCGACGGAAACGGCACGGTCAGCTCGACAAACGTCTTCGATTCTGGAAAGCGCGCGACCGAGGAGATCCTCTCAAGCTCGCCTGTTGCCTCCGGCGTAGGCGGCGTCGCCTCGCCCTCGTACGGCTATCGCGTCGTCAGCTGGACCAACAACTACAACGACGAGGTCATCACGGGCACCAACTCCATCACACCCGACGTCGTCTACCGTATCGCCTACCATGACGGTTCCTTCCATTCCGTTACGTTCACGGCGCACTTCGGCCTGATGACCTACATCATCCAGTACCAGGCCAACGGAGGCACCGGTTCTATTCCGCAGGACAACGCGACCTATGGAGTCTACTACCAGATCGCCGACGGCGGAACGTCCGACGGCATCCACCGTGACGGCTATTCCTTCTCGTACTGGAGCATGAGCACTGACGACGCCTCCAACAGTACGCACTACAGCTCGGGTCAGCTGGTCAATGACTTCAATACCAGCAACCAGATAATCGTGCTGTTTGCCCACTGGAACGAGCTCCAGTCGAGCGTTGTCTTCTCCACGCGTGACGGTGGAACTATCGAGAACGCCGGCGGCGTTAACATGGGTGCCACCTGGCGTCCCGAGACCATCGGCCGCGTCACCGGCCAGGCCATCACGGCCGTCGCACGTCCGTCCGATGGTCGCATCTTCGTCAAGTGGATTGACGCCGCGACCGGGGCCACCGTCTCCACGACCGCCAGCTTCACCATCTCCAAGTCCGGCACCCAGTGGCCTGCGACCATGTCTTACATCGCGGTTTTTGCCCCAATCACCTACGCCATTGCCTTTGACGGCAACGGCGCGACCGAGGGGTCCGTCGCCTCCATCCAGAAGACCTACGGGACGAACGTCCAACTGCCTTCAGCCGCGGCCTTGAAGCGCGACGGACATGCGTTCGCGGGCTGGAATACTGAGGGCGACGGCTCCGGCGCCTCATTCGCCGACGTCGAGCTGCTCACCGCTGATCTGTCGTCCACGCAGGGGGCGACGGTAACGCTCTATGCCTGCTGGAATGCCCTCGACTACACCATCTCGTTCAGGCCGGGCGCTTCCGGCGCGACGGGCAGCATGCCCGACGAGCCCATGGTGTACGGCGTCGCCAAGGCAATCACCGCCAACGCCTATAGCCTTGCGGGACACGAGTTCGCCGGGTGGAACACGAAGGCGGACGGGACGGGTGACAGTTACTCCAACGCCCAGGTCGTGAGCGCGCTCGCGTCCAACGGGCAGACCGTGATACTCTACGCGCAGTGGATCGCTGCTCCCCAGTCCGTGACCTTCGAGGCTGGGGTCGGCGGCGCGCTGACGGGTGCGACGATCGTCAACATCGACTGGGGCACACGACTCTCCGGCCCCCAGATTCCCGCGGCGGTTCCTGAGTCGGGCAAGAAGCTCGTGTACTGGGCCTACAGCATGGTGCCCGCCGGCACGTCTCAGGCCGTCTCGGGCCTCGTCGGCAGCCCGTCTGACCTTACCGTCACCGGTTCCGTCACGTTTATCGCGACCTTCATCGACGACGACGTGTTCTTGGTCCGCTATGACCGTGGCGACCATGGCGCCTTTGCGGACGAGTCCGGACTCACATACTGGACTGACCTTGCGAACGGGTCCGTACTTCCCGCATTCGCGGGCGAGAAGGACACGGTCTCTACCAACCCCCGCAACTACAACAACCCCAAGGCCCAGGCCGGCTTCACCTTCGTTGGCTGGTCCTGGCGGGGCGCGGGGCAGAGCTACTCCACTCTCAGTGGCGACTCGCTTCCTTCCACCGTCACCTCCGACCTCGTCTTTGTCGCCCTGTTCGAGGCTGATGTCCAGGTCCTGAGTTTCGACGCGAACGGCGGGACGTCTGCGGGCCCCGGATCGCTTTCTGCCGTGCGCGCTGCAACGGGCGCAAACGTCGTGCTTCCTGGCTCCTCTGACGTCGCTAGGGGCGGCTACGATCTAGCCGGCTGGTCGACGAGCTCCAATGGTCCCGTCGAGTACGCGGACGGCGCGTCCATCCCGATGTTCTCTCAGAACACGACGCTATACGCGATTTGGGAGGCCTGCTCCTATGTCTTGGCCTTCGATACCGGTGGTGGGTCGACCCAGGCCAGCAAGAACGGCATCGGATGGAACGACCGCAACCTTCTCGCCGGCGTCGCCGACCCGACCAAGACGGGCTACGTCTTCCGCGGCTGGTTTGTTTCCACGGCGGCTGACGCGGCTCGGGCCGATGCCAACACGCCCTTCTCAGCCATCGCAACCTCCTCTGCCAACGGCTCCGCTGGAACGCTGTACGCGCGCTGGGAGGAGATGAGCGGCAAGATCGTCTACTCTGTCGTTACGGTCGACGCTACGACGGGCGTTCGTACGCCGACCGACGGTGGCTACGTCAACCACAAGAGCCAGGTCCTCTCGGCCGTCACTGGCACTGCCACGGGCTCTGCCGCCTATGCGCGTCCGGGGTTCATGTTCGTCCACTGGATTGACGCCGACGGCAACGTAGTCTCCACGTCCGCTGCGTATGTGCCCACCAAGGACCCGTACGATCCCTCGGTCGGGTCCTACGCCATCTGGGGCAATCCCACCGAGTACTTCGCAGTGTTTACGGCGCACGACTTCACGCTTTACTTTGACGCCAACGGCGGCACTGGCTCGCTCAATCCAATCCACTTCACCTACGGAATCGCCCAGGACATTCCTCTGGCGAGCCAGGGCGGCTTCGCGCGCACCGGCTACACGTTTGCTGGTTGGACGACTGCGCCCGACGGATCCGGTACGTACGTGGCCGACGGCGCCTCGGTCAAGAATCTGTCTGACGCCCAGGGCGCTGACGTTACGCTTTACGCCCAGTGGACGGCGGCGACGCTCGCTCTCACCATTGACGGCAACGGTGGCCACCTGCCCTCCTCTGCCACGACCACGCGCAGCTACAGCCTCAAGAGCGGCGACTCCATGCACCTGCCTTCGGGCGGCAGCTTCGAGCGTGCCGGCTATGTGCTCGACGGCTTCTCCACGACCTCCCGTGGTGACGTCGTTTACCTCCCGAGCTCGACGTATGCCATGCCCACCAGCCCGACGACACTATTCGCGCACTGGAGTCCCATCACCTACTCCGTTTCCTACTCTGCGGGGACTCCCGACGCCACGGGTTCGATGGCGCGCCAGACGTTCACCTACGACGTGGAGCGCGCTCTCTCTAAAAACCTCTTCGAACGCAACGGGTATGACTTCATCGGCTGGTCTACCAGCGCGTCGGGCGACGCCACGTATGCCGACGAGGCGTACGTGAAGAACCTCTCCTCGCGCGCCGGCGGAGACGTGATGCTCTACGCCGTCTGGTCAGCCCGCCTCTACTCCGTTACCTATGGAACCGAGGACGGCACCAAGGGAACCGTAACTGCTTCCACCCGCTACGTCACCTATGGATCTGCAGATGCCATGGAGGGTGTGAAGACTACGGCGGCCTCCGGATACGAGATTCGTGCCTGGAACTGGCAGATGACCCTCGACGACGGCACCGTCAAGAACGGGCAGACGCTCAACCCGACCCAAGTGGCCATCGAGGGCAGCACCGTCTTTACGGCTCTCTGGGCACAGGTCCTTTCCGTCAGTTACCTCCCCGGAGAGCACGGCAGCTGGGACCTCGGCTCTTCGGGAACCTTCTTCGACGGTTACAATGACGGCGATCTGGTTCCGGCGTTCGCGAGTCCCGCGACTGCCGAAGGCCTGCCACTTGGCAAGACGGCCGAGGACGGCGTCACGTGGACGTTCGCTGGATGGCTCGGCTCCGATGGCGTCACCTATGCGGCCAACGCCATCCAGCCCGTGAACTTCGAGGGTCAGAGCCTCGTCTTCACCGCTCTGTGGGCGCGCGACACCGTCATCTCGTACAATCTTAATGGTGGAGCCTGGGTTTCCTCGGAAGCACCGAGCTCGGTGACCGCCGCGGCAGGGGAGAGCGTGACGCTGCCCGGCACCTCTGACGTCCGTCGTGCCGGGTGGCGCTTGGACGGTTGGTCCCTCTCGGCCAATGGACCCGTGGCCTTTGCACCTGGCGTCAGCGCCGTGGCCATGGATGTGAACACGACGCTCTTCGCACGCTGGACCCAGAAACTCTACACGGTCAACTATGACACCCAGGACGGCTCGTACATTCCCACCAGGACCGACGTCGGTTGGGACTCCACCGACATCGTTCCCGCGGCCCCCTCGCGCGTCGGCTACCTCTTCATCGGCTGGTACCACAGCCCCACTCATAACACCGAGGACCTCGACGAAGGCCGCGTCAGCGAGGGCATGAGCTTTGCCCAGATTGCGACGCTCAAGGGAATCGATGACACTACCAGCGGGTTTACCCTGTACGCGTGGTTCACGCCCGAGTACGCAACGCTGCACTACGCGGTCGAGTCCGGCTTGGGCAGCGTTGCCCCCGATGCGGAGACCGTGAGGGCGGGCGACGGCTCGCCCACCGGCTCGGTGGCGACGCCCGCGCAGGGCTACAAGCTCGACGGCTGGTACACCTCCAAGGGCGCCTGGGTCTCCCGCAACCTCTCCTTCGCTCCCACCAAGACCGTGGACGAGGTCTGGTTCCCCGGTACTACTTGGTATGCTCGCTTCGTTCCCATAGCCTACGAGGTCGCCTTTGACGGCAACGGCGGAACCGGCACGGGCATCGTCGCCATTCCCGCGCTCTTCGACACACCAGATGCCCTTCCCATCGTCGCGACGTCCTTCTCGCGCGACGGGTACACGTTTGCGGGCTGGAACACCAAGCGCGACGGATCTGGCCGTTCCTTCACCGACGGCGGTCAGTTCGACAACCTGACGACGACCGACGGCGCGACGGTCACGCTCTATGCTCAGTGGTCGATCGTCGGTCACTTCATCACGTACGATCCCAACAACAGCGAGCGCGGCAGCATCAACACGCCGCCTTCTGGCGCCCTTCATGCCGTCGGCGAGACCTTCGCGGTCGCGACGGCCGGCGATACCGTGGACTTCTGGCGTCGCGGCTACACCTTCGACGGCTGGAACGACGCCACGCACCGCGACGACGCGACCGCCCAGTACTCCTTCGGTGACAGCATCACCATGGGCAACTCGGACATCGTGCTCTACGCTCACTGGACACCCATCTCCTACACCGTCGTCTTCCACGGCAACGTCATCGACGCCTACCTCGATTCGTCGGCGGGTCTGCCGACGAGCGTTACGGTCAGGTATGGCGAGCAGGTCTCCATCGCTAACCGTTTCCTGCGCGAGGGCAATGTCTGGACGGGCTGGGAGGTCGTCGGTGCCTCGGACGAGACCTTCACCTTCACGTCGTCACAGGGCTATGTCAGCAACCTCACGTACCGCGACGGTGCCACCGTCGACTTCTTCGCTCAGTGGGCGGCAGAGCGCGTGAGCGTCACCTTTGCCAGCTCCGACGTCACGAAGGGAACCATCTCGGGTGAGGACAGCCAGGCAATCTGGTATGGATCGAAGCCCGCCTTCGACCGCGTGGTCGTCACCCCGGCCGAAGGAAGCTTCCTCTCGGGCTGGGCCGTCACCTATTACAGCCAGGGCGAGGAGAAGCACACGACAATCGCGGCCGACGCCGTCGCGGACTACACGATCATCGGACCCACGGTCTTCCTCGCGCAGTGGGCCGACGGATACACCCTCAGCTATCTCCCCGGCGACCACGGGACGTTTAGCTCGCAGGAGGGGAACACGCTCTTCTCGCACGTCGCCCCCGGTGCCAAGGTACCTGCGTTCGTCGGTACCAATGGCGTGACGCCCGAGAGCGATGACGCCAGCTACTCCTTCGGCGGATGGTTCGTCGACGCCAACGGCAACGGTTCCCTCGATTCTGGAGAGACCCTCTATCGCCAGGCGGACCTCTCCGCAGTGGAGGGGCTCGTCGTCAACGACGACGTCAGCTTCGTCGCCTACTGGATCGTTCCGAATGCCCACGTAGTCTACAATGCCAACGTTCCCGCCAACTCCGCCTCCGTCGGCGCCATGGCCAGCCAGGGAGTCGTTGCCGGCATTGCGACGCCTCTTGCCAAGTGTGGCTTCCGTGCGAACGGCTACGAGTTCCAGGGATGGGCGACCAGCGTCAACGGTGCCAAGGTCTACTCGGACATGGACGAGGTCACTCTCTCTGACGGACAGACGCTCGGGCTCTTCGGCGTCTGGTCGGCAAAGACCTACGACCTGATCGTCGACGCCGGCACCGAGCCTCACGGAACCCTCACTGCCGGTACGGGCTTTGCCGTCGACAGCAGAATAACCGGTGCCGTCTCGCAGGAGATATTCGTCGCCGACATCGTGTACGGCACGCACAGTGACGCGATTCTGAACGTCACCTCCGATACCGGTTGGGTTCTCAAGGGGTGGAAGGTCATCATGACCTCCGACGACGGCACCGTCACCACACGCACCGTCGACTCCCTCGATGACATCGTCGCCCTTGGCGACACCGAGGCTTCCGCCATCTGGCAGCGTCTGGTCAGGGTCTCCTACCAGCCCGGCGAGCATGGCGCCTTCGCGACGCAGAATTACCCCGAGGCCGTCCCCGGAACGCTTGCACCCGTCTTCCAGGGCGAGCCGACAGCCGACGAGGGCTGGATGTTCGATGGCTGGCGCTCCTCCGACGGCAACGCCTACTCCATGGAGGACCTTGCCTCCCTCGTCGTTCCCGACGGCGGTCTCAACCTCGTCGCGCTTTGGATTCCCAGTAGCCAGACCATAACCCTCGACGCGAACGGTGGCTCCTTCTCCGAGGGCGTCTACGCGACCATCGTCGCAACTCCCAAGACCAACGTCACCCTGCCTGACGACACCGAGGTCACGCGCAGAGGCTACCTGCTTGACGGCTGGTCGCTTTCGGCTGACGGAGAAGTGCTTTACGGCGCGGGCGCGACCATTCCGATGCCGACCGTCCTCACACCGCTGTTCGCGCATTGGAAGCAGGACATCATCGCCCTGGGCTTCGAGGTCCAGAAGAACGGCGGCGCGACCTACGGAACCATCGAGGCCGAGGGCGTAGGGCTTGCGATTACCACCACGACCGTCCATGACCCGCGCAACGCCTATACCGGCCTCTCGTTCCCCGACCGTAGTGTCGCCTCCGTTGCTGAGCTCCTCAGCTCGGTTTCCGGCGACGTTGTCGACGCCTCGGGCAGCATCATCGCCGTAAGCCCGTATGCCGTCACCGCTCGGGCATTTGACGGCTATCACTTTGTGCGCTGGGTCTACTCCGACGGCTCCACCGCGTCGAGCTCGGCAACCTTCGTGCCGTCTCGTGGGTCGAGTGGTCGCTTCGAGCCCATGACGTACTACGCGCTGTTCGAGGAGGACGCGCCCGTCGTCATCACCTACGCCGTCGAGAGCGGCACCACCTCCTGGACGAGCATCCCCTCCGAGTCCGTCCGTCCCGTCAGCGGCGTTCCCTCTGGCGCTACCGGCTATGCGGCCGCGGGATACCGAGTCGTCGGCTGGTATCTGGGCGACCAGCTCGTGAGCGAAAATGCGGCCTTTACTCCATCTCGCAACTCCGAGACGGGGCTGTACGAGTCTCTCACCTACACGCTGCGTGTCGAGGCGGCGGGCAACGTTGCCTACGCCGTGCGTTACCTTCTCCAGAATGCCGACGGCAGCTTCTCGGTCGCTACTGACCCCGCTCCTGTTATCCGCTACGGAACGACCGGTGAGACCGTCTCGGTCGTCGCCGGCGATACCGTCCTGGTCTCGATCGGCGGTTACACCTATCGCTCTGACCTCTCCACCACGTCCGGCGTCGTCGCTGCCGACGGGAAGATGGCCCTGTCGCTCTACTACGTCATCGATCCCGCCCCTGGCATATCCATTGTTTACAAGACGGATGGCCACGGCAGCCTAAGCACGAACGGCGAGCTCGTCTCCGCCGACCAGGCGGCATCCGGCACCACCGTCACTGCGGGCGCCGGCTATCGTCTCGACCACTGGCAGGACGCCTCCGGCAGGAACGTCAGCACGGCCGTCACGTTTGTCCCCGCGAAGCCCGACGGCGGCTGGTCGAGCGAGGCCACCTACGTGTTCACCGCCATCTTCGGCGAGGCACCAGGCTTCGCGACGTTCACGTACGAGGCTGGCGAGGGCGGAAGCGTCTCCCGTCCCAGCGAAAGCGTCCGTCCCGTATCCGGAACTCCGCTAGGCTCTACGGCTACCGCTGGCGAGGGCTACCGCTTCGTCGGCTGGCTCAACGTCACCACAGGCTATCGCGCCACGGTAGACGGCACGATCGACGGTCCCGCGGCCCCCGCGTTCCTCGTTCCTGCCAAGGATCCCGTAAGCGGCATCTATGTGAGCGCTACCTACCGCGCGCTCTTTGAGGCTGACAACGTCGGCTACACCGTCAAGCACTACAAGGTCCATGGCGATGGCTCCACGACTCTGGTCGCCAGCGAGTCTCTCGTCGGCGCGACGGGCTCCGTCGCATATGCTACGCCCATCGACACCGCCACCACGAGCGGCTGGGACGGCTATACCTATGCAGCCGGCTATACCGGCGCCAAGACCGAAGGCCGCGTCGAGGCCGATGGCAGCCTTGTCCTACTACTGTTCTACACCGCCAACACGAGCACGCCCTATGTGGTCGAGCGTTGGGCCCTTGACGGCGACGGCAACCTCACTCGCCTCGATGACCAGCAGGGCAGCGGCACAACCGACTCGACTGCCACGCCTGCCGTCAGCACGCCTGCTGGCTATGAGCTGGTGGGGGAGGGCGTTGGCGTTACCGGCACCTACCTGGGTACCTCGAAGACCGTCTCCTCCGTGCTCTCTGGAACGATCTGCGGCGACGGTAGCCTTGTGCTCACCCACGTCTTCAGGGCTGTCAAGGCGACCTACACCGTCAACTACTGGAAGGTTACGGGTCAGTGGCATGACAGTGATCCCACCAGCCACTATGTCAAGGCCGCAGAGTCCGACACATTCGAGGACTATGTGGGCAAGACGGTAAACGCCACCCCCATTGCGGTTGTGGGCTACACGTTCAGGGCGCCGGGGACCAACGAGTACTATCCGTCCGTCACCTCGGGTGTCGTCAGCGTCAACGCACTCGGCAACGGCACCCTCGTTCTCGACCTCTACTATGAGGCCGACAGCGGAAACGTTCTCAACCTCGTGGTTACCTCGCCCGCGGCGTGGGTCTCCGGCCACTCGCACTACGCACGCAGCTCCTACCGCACCGAGAGTCGCATCTCCCTGCCCGGCGTGGCCGATGTCACTTATCCCGGCTACACCTTCCAGGGTTGGAGCGTGAACTCCGATCTCAGCACTGTCGACTACGCCCCTGGCGCGACCTTCGTCACGCCCGCGGCCAAGGACTCGACGCTCTATGCAGTCTGGAGGGCGAACGAGAACACCCCCTACACCATCATCCAGTTCAAGCAAAACGGAGACGGAACGGTCGAGAAGATCTCTTCCACCACGGCCTACGGACGCACCGACAGCACGGCTGCGCCGTCGGTGAGCGCCCCGGCTGGCTACCAGCTTGACGCCACCGGTACGATCACATTCCAGGGCGACGACTACGCCGGCCTCACCTCCGGCACCATCGCCGGCGACGGCAGCCTTAAACTCGTCTTCATCTTCAGGCCCGCCACCGTTGGCTACACCGTCGAGGTCTACACGGTCGATGGCAACGGCAACGCCACTATCGTCGACGCCGCTCACGCGTTCACCGGGTACGCGGGCGGTATCGTCAAGGCGGACGCAGACGCCTCGGAAGTGGCCCCTCAGGGCTCCTACTGCCACGTGCTTGCGGTCGCTCCTGATGGGTATAGCTATCCGGGTGACAAGGTCAGCTTCACGGTCAACGGCAGGACCTTCCGCAGCACCGCCTCTGGCGCCATTGCAGGCGACGGCAGCTCGAAGTTCTACATCTACTTCAAACCCAACACCTACACCCTCACCTATAGCACCGGTGCGGGCAGTTGGGTTGGCTCGGCCGACTCGGCCCCGGCGACCCAGTTCGGCAAGACTATCTCCGCTCTACCCGTCAACACGACCAATGTCACTCGTTCGGGCTACGAGCTCGTCGGCTGGACCACACGGCAGACCGTCACCGTCAGCGGCGAGTCCGTCACCGTCAACACGGCTACGGGCCAGAAGGCGCTCGACCTCTTCGACCTGATCAAGGATGGCGGCACGTACTTCTCCGCCGGTAGCTCCTACACGATGCCCAAGGCTGACACGACGCTTTACGCGGTGTGGAAGCCGCTTATGACCACGTACTCGATCTACCAGTACGGCGTTCGCGAGGACGGGCAGGTCACGCTGCTCCAGCAGCTCGAGAGTCGCCAAGCCTACACCGACACGGTCGTCTATGCGACCGCGGACGACAAGACCTATCCCGGCTACGGCTACAATGCCACCTATCACGACGACGAAGTCGACGCCAGTCGTGCGCACGACACGATCGACCATGTGACGGTTGGCGCGGACGGCCTCTCGCGCATCTCGCTCTTCTTCAACGCCAAGCCTGACACGACCTATACCATCTACTTCAAGCGCTATACCGGATCCGGCACGATCGAGGACTTCGCTATCTTCGATGACGGTTCCGGCAGCTACGTCGCGAGTGTCACGCGCACCGGGTACGCGAACACGCACGTCATCGTCGACGATACGGCGCTTGCCTACGGCGCATCGAGCCACGTCGACGGCTCCAACGACTACCGCTTCAACGAGGTTATCGTCGATGCGGTGCTCACCCGCGGCTACGAGTACGTGCAGTCCTTCTCGGTCACCATCGGCGGCGTTACGTACTCCACCACCTCTGACGGCATCGTCGCCGCAGGAGGCACGCTCGAGCTCGTTCTCTACTATCGTGCCACGGGCAATGCGCTCACATACGACCTTAACGCGATCGACCCCATCGCGTCCTGGACGGTAACCGATCAGACGCCCACCACGGCTCCCAACTCGGGTTACACCATGAACGCGCCAGTCGCGGCGGACGTCACGCGTCCTGGCTATGAGCTATCTGGCTGGAAGTACACCGACGACGACGGCGTCGAGAGGACCATCCTCCCGGGTGGCGAGTTCGTCACCAACCGCACGCCGATGACCCTCGTTGCCCAGTGGAGCCCGACCACGTCGACCTACATCATCAACTACTACAAGCTCAAGAACGGTGTCGTCGTGCTCGACCACAGCGATGCGACCCAGAGTGCCACGACCGAGGCCGACTACACCATCGTTCCCCCGACGCTCTCAGGTTATGTCGTCAAGCCCGATGGCACGGTCTTCTCGTTCGGTGGCTCCAGCCTCACGAGCGTCTATACACAGCGCATCCACGGACACCTGGCTGGCGACACCGCCAATACCACCGTGTTCGACCTGTACTACGAGCCGCGCAACGACATCGACTTCCGGGTCATTCGCTGGGCGATCTCTGGAGACGGCTCGGTGACGCAGCTGGGCGAGACCGAGACCATCCACCAGGGCATCGCCGATCGCACCGGCTACGTCGACGCTGACTCTGACGAGGCCGCCAACAACAGGTGGAACCGAAAGACGGCTCCCGAGGGCTATCGCTTCCTCGAGCATGGTGTCTGGTACACGCTCAACAACGAGGCGGAGGACAAAGTCCGCACCATCGCCGAGGGCATCATCGAGGCCGACGGCTCCACGGTGTTCAACCTCTTCTTCATCGCTACCGAGCTTCCGCTGACGCTCAACACGACCCAGGGCGGCTGGTACCCCGCCGGCGTCGACCTCTCCAAGAGCTATCTTGCGGGCAAGGTCGTCACGCTCCCCGGCGGCTCCAACGTTCGTCGCTCCGGCTACACCCTCGCCGGCTGGACCACGCGTGCCACTGTGACCGTCAATGGCGGCGACGTCACCGTCACCGATCCCTCTGTCAAGGGCCAGCTCGCCAAGGACCTCCTGCAGGTGCTCGAGGGCCTCGACGACGGCAGCTTCTACGCGGCTGGCGGCTCGTTCACCATGCCCTCGACCGCGACGACCCTCTACGCCATCTGGAGCCCGCGCAACGACATCAGCTACACCATCGAGTACTGGAAGCACACCGGCGCCGACACGCTCGTGCTCGCCGACGTCATCACCGTCACCAACGGCGAGACTGACATCAACGCGAGCGTGACCGACGAGCAGGTCAAGACTTACGAGCACTACCAGCGTACCTCTAGCGTCACGGTCGCGGCAACGTCTGCCTCCACTACGGCCGGAACCTACAACGAGGTCACGAACGCCCCCGTCACCGTCGATGCCGACGGTCATTCCACGCTTGCGCTCAAGCTCTACTACGAGGCCCAGAACGTTACCTATTACGTCGACTGGTTCCTGTTCACCGACAACTCAACCGCCGAGAGGAGCATCCGTCTGTACCAGCGCGAGGAGCGTAGCGCCAAGGTCGACTCCACCGTCGCGGCGACCCAGGCGGACAAGGACCTCTCCATCATCGGATACCAGTTCGATGCCGACTTCGCGTACCCCGGCCACAAGAGCACGCTCTCCATCGACCAGCTTGCCGAGCACGATGCGCTCGAACTCTACTTCACGGCGCTCGACCAGACCCTGACGCTGGTCGTCGGCACCTCTGGCGGCGCCCGCTGGACGGGCACCGACTACGGAACCCAAACGGTCAAGGCGGGCAAGCTCGACACGCTGCCCGGTACCGCCTACGTCGAGCGCCTGGGTTACACCTTCCTTGGCTGGTCGACCGACTCCCGCGCCAACGTGTCCACCGGACAGGACAACATCGACAAGGCCCAGGCCATCCTTGCGACCGAGGGCATCACGTTCTTCTCTGCGAGCGCAGTCGGCGGCCTCGACTTCGAGATGCCGAGCAACAACCTGACGCTGTATGCCGTCTGGCAGGCCCTGACCACCGTCGAGTACACGGTCAAGCACATCCGCATTACCGGTGACGGCACCGCAAAGGAGGTCATCTCCGAGACGCTCAGCGGCATTGCGACCGACGATACCGCCACTGCGGTTCCCTACGTTCTCGGTTCCGAGAAGTACGACGCCCGCTTCGACGGCTACACCTACAAGGCCTCCTTCGGTGCGCACAACTCCGTCGTCTCCGGTCCCGTCTCGGCCAAGGACGCCCTCACGCTCACGCTCTTCTACGAGGCCGATGACGCTTCCCTCACGTACGTCCTCGCGGGCGATGCCAATACCGCGTGGCTCGTCGGCGGATCCGACCCGCGCGTCGAAGCTACCAAGAGCGAGAAGACCGAAACCCTCCTCGCCGTCGGCCAGGCCTCGCGCGCCGGCTACACCCTTGTCGGCTGGACGACGAGGGCCGACGCCGCCACCGTGCGCTCTGGGGCGACTGCCGCACAGTACGCGACCGACATCGCCTCCGACATCCTTGCGCCCGGCCTCCAGTACCTCGTGCCCGTCGGCGGCAGCACGCTCTACGCCGTCTGGACCCCCAACACGAAGACCGCCTACACCGTTGAGCACTGGAGGGTCGTCAAGAACAACGACGGAAGCTACTCAACCATCTTCGAGTCTGCCTACGACGTCGACCATCTCGAGAACATGACCGACGTCTCCGTCAGCGCGACGCCGCGCAACACCTCCACGGACGAGAAGTTCAAGGGCTATACGCTCGTGGCCGACGGAGCCTATGCCTACGGTGACAGCTCGAACGGCTTCAAGAGCGTCCTTACGGGCACGGTCGGTGGCGCGACGCCGCTTAAGCTGATGGTCTACTACGCCGCCAACCTCGACACGACCTTCTACGTCGACAGCTACATCGTCAACCCCGACGGCACCAAGGTCCTTCTCCACAAGACGACCCAGCTCGCGGGTACGACCGGCACTCCGGTTGCGACGGGCGCGTCCAGCGCGAGCGCGACCGACGTCACTTACAACGCCAACTCCGGCGTTATCACGCCCATGTTCATACTCGGTTACAAGTTCGACACCGAGAACAGCGTTGCACCTGGCCTAACCCCTGTTTCGGGCATGCCCTCCGCGATGGTCCAGTCCGCGACCATCGCCGGTGACGGCTCGACACGCCTCGTGCTCTTCTACCAGCTCGACTACTCCGACTACACCGTCGAGTTCTACAAGATTGACGGCAACGGCAACCGCTACGCCCTCAATGCCTTCAACTCCAACGGCGGTGCGGCCACTGCGGGTGATGCCACCAACGTCGTGAGCATGAGCGGCCTCACCAGTACCACCGCGATCGTCAACCGCAACGCCGGTGACACGAGTTCCGCTCGCCAGCTTACCTACGCGCACCTCAACTACACCAGCTCCGAGACCGATGGTGAGGGCAACCCCTTCAGCGTTCTGACCGGCTACAGCTTCGATCTGAGCAAGTCCACGGTCTCCGGTGAGATTCTTGCGGACGGCTCGCTCGTCCTCACCCTCGTCTACGTGGCCGACCAGATCCCCCTGACGTTCGACCTCGGCAGCAAGGGGCAGCTCAACGGCGACGCTATCAGCAGGAACTACGGTGCCGAGCAGAACATCACGCTTCCCGCGGCCTCCGCCGTCAAGCGCAGCGGATACCGTCTCGTCGGCTGGACGTCGGAGCGGACCGTTGACTCCGCAGTCGTTGCCGAAGCCACGGGCACTGCCGCGGATGCCCTCGCCGCGACGCTTGCGGGCGCGGGCTACGTGGGCAGGTACTTCTCTGCCGGCTCTGCCTACACGATGCCGGTTACGGCGATGACCCTCTACGCCGTCTGGGTCCCTACTAACGCCACGACCTACACTGTCGACGTTTACGCCATCAGCGGCGACGGCACCATGTCTAAGGTCGGAAGCCATGCCTACGGCGACGGCACGGCTGACGAGTCGACGGGCGACCTCTCCGGCCGTGCCGACGCCCTCAAGAGCGAGTTCGGCCTTGCCGGGTACCGTTTCTTCGAGCCCGGCGTCGACCAGAGCGTCAACGCGGCCCTGCCCAAGCAGACGAAGACCTCCGGCATCGTCGCCGCCGACGGTGGCCTTGTGCTTCCGTTCATCTACGAGGCCGTCGACGTCGACTACAGCGTCGTCCGCTATCGCGTCGACGCGGACGGAACCCTGACGCCCGTCGACGCCAATGGTGACGATGCCGCGAGCGAGGACGATGCCAAGGTTGTCTACCAGGGCAAGACCGGCGCGCATGCCACGGTTGTCGTGCCCGGCTCGGTTCCTGCCTCCGCCTCCGCCGTCACGGGCGCCACCGACCAGTGGTACGACGTGATCGCACACCAGTACTACACGATCGACAACCGCAACAACGTCCACATCGTCAACGGGACGCCGGCCTACGCCTACAACGCGACGTACTACTACACCACGCCCGATGGCGAGGGTGGCGAGGTGATTCATGGTGACACCTCGACCAACAACGAGATTCTCGGTGACGGTTCCACGGTGCTGAGGCTCTACTACGTGCCTGGCAGCTTCGCCCTCACCTTCGACGTCAACAACGGCACCTGGCGCATTACCGAGCTCGAGGGCTACACGCTCTCTGATGACGGCAAGCGCTTCGTTGGGCAGTTCAAGGCAACCACGGCCATCACATTCCCTGCGATCGATCCGGGAAGCACGCCCACCAACGGATCTGCCGCCTACCGCGCCGGCTACGCCCTCAAGGGCTGGATGATCGGCAACGACATGAGCGTCATCTACAAGCCCGGCGACGCCTATTCCATGCCCGTCGGTGCCGTCACCTTCAAGGCCGTCTGGGATGCGCTCCCGCAGACCTACGACGTCCAGCACATCAAGGTGCGTGGCGACGGCACGCTCGAGACGTTCATCGCCAAGACCAACCTTGAGACGCGTGTCGGCCGTTATGCGCAGGAGAAGGAATCCACCCCTGCCGGTTACGACTTCGTTGGCGACAACCAGAGCTACACCTACGTCGACAACCACGGCGTCAGCCAGACCGTCACGACGCACGCCAACGTCGAGGTCGTCTACGGCCAGGCGACGACACTCGTGCTGTACTACAAACCCCACACCAACACCGTCTTCCACGTCGAGCGCTACATCATCACGGGAGACGGTCAGGTCGTCGCCCTCGACGTCGACGGCAGCATCGTGCGCGACGACGATGGCGTTCCCACCAGCGCCGCAGCCTACCAGGCCGAGCGCACAGGCACCACCGACTCTATCGCCCACGCAGACGGTCGCAACGGTACTTCCTTCGAGCAGAACGCGAAAGTCTACAACGACGACATCCTCATCGAGGGCTATACCTTCGTGCTGAACGGTGCCAGCTACACCATCTCCCCGGGCAGCGGCACCACCGACGCTTCTGGCAACATCGACGGTGACGGCTCACTGATTCTCAGGCTCTACTGGTACGCCGATCGTGTCTCCGCCCTCACTTACGACCTTGGCGACCTTGCCAGCGTCTCTACGATGACCGATAGCACGCACCGCTCCGACGAGACCTTCGAACTCAAGGGCAAGGGCGACGTCAGTCGCACCGGCTACGAGCTTGTTGGCTGGACCACGCGCCAGACCGTCGAGGTCGACGGCTCCGACGTGACGGTCAGCTCGGCCAGGGGAGAGACAGCCTTCCGGCTCATCGATGCGATCGGCGTCCTCAACACCCAGCAGGGCTACAACCAGATCTTCTTCGCGCAGGGCGCGACCTACCAGATGCCGACCCATGACATCACGCTCTACGCGGTCTGGAAGCCCATTGAGGTCGACTACACCATCATTCGCAGCAAGCTCACGGGCAACGGCGACGAGGTCGTGCTCACGACTGACGTCTACTCGGGCCTCTCTGATACCGAGCTTCGCTTCGATGCGACCGTGGCCGGCTATGCAGGCGGTATCACGAGTGCGACCCTCAATGTCGTTCCCTCTGGCTACCACTACCTCGCTCAGGGCCAGACGGGTTCGGTCGGCTCACACGAGGTCACGACTTCCGCCTACGGGAACATCGACCCCGACGGCAGCTCCTCGTTCACGCTTTGGTACCTGCCCAACACCTACAAGCTCATGCTCGAGAAGGGCGAGGGAATCTGGGTTTCGGGCACCAATCCGCATGCGGGCACCAACCACCTGACTCAGGAACTCGTCGAGCTTCCGCTCGGCGAAGCCCTCGACCGTCCCGGCTACACCTTCGTCGGCTGGTCGGTGCACGACAGCGCGGCGTCTACCACAGGCAGCACCAATCGTACGAACGCCGGCACTCTTTCCTCTGACGCGACTGGCGACTGGACCTCTGGCGGAAAGCACTTCACGCTCCCCGGCACTGACTTCGAGATGGCCTACGCCTCCGAGGTGGGCGGCACCATCACGCTCTACGCCGTCTGGCGCGCCAACGACATCAGCTACTACGTCGACCACTACCGCGTCGAGGGCGACGGTGACATCAAGGAGGCCTGGGCCGAGACGTTTACCGGCATCGTGGACGACGACTATACCGTCACCACTACGTACTCCACCGCCTCCCATGACGTAAACATCCGCTCGGGCGTTAGCGGCGACACGCGCTACAACGTCGCGTTCGTCGGCTACACCTTCGGATCGTCCTTCAACGTTGGCATGACGAGCGTGGAGTCCGACACGACCCTCGCGATTGCCGTGAACGCGGCGGGCGAGGGCATCACGCACTTCTCGCTGTTCTACAAGCCCGACACACTCAACCTCACCTTTAACGCGGGCCTTGGCGTTTTCACCGCCGGCTCCACCGCCGGCACTAACGGGCTCGTTTGGCAGCGCACCACCGAGCTCTCCAACATCGCGCTTCCCGTCGACGTCAAGCGCGACGGCTACACCTTTATGGGCTGGAGCACCGACCCCGCTTGCGCCACCGCCAAGGGCTCGACATCGCGCAGCGAGTACCTGCGCATCAGCACCCTGACGGGCAACGACCCCGCTGCGGGCGGAGCCCAGTGGATTGCCAGTGGCGTCAGGTACACGATGCCGACGACCTCTACCACTCTCTATGCGGTCTGGAGGGCCAACACTGACACCACGTTCTACGTCGACCTCTATCGCGTGGACGGCAACCGCGTTATCAAGGAGGAGGTGCTGACCGAGAGCTTCACGGGCATCACGGACGACCAGTACACTATCGTCACCGGTGACGTGCAGAATGACCACCAGCGCAAGATCTTCTCCAGCTCAGAGTCCGCGGCCGGCAACTTCCCGTACAATTTCATCGGTTACTCCTACGCCTCCTCGGTATCGACTACCGCCGGCACGAAGACGACCGACGTCACTCTCACCATCCTCGGCTACGAGGTCGTCGACGACGCCACTCGCTTCACGATCTTCTACAAGGCTGACACCATCGAGCTCGAGTTCGATGCGGGCCTCGGCACGTTCACTTCGGGCGCGGGCGCGAACACCAATGCGCGCGTCGAGAACCACGACGTCGAGTCCACCTTCAAGCTTCCCACTAATGTCCAGCGCGCGGGCTATACCCTCGTCGGCTGGTCCACGAGCCCCTCGGGCAAGGACAAGACGGGCATCGCGAGCCAGACCATAGCCGCCAGCCTCGCGACCGTTACGGGCGATGCTCCCGACCAGGGCGGTGCGAACTGGACGTCCGTGACTTCCGGCGTCAGTGCCGACTACGTGATGCCCACTACCACTCAGAAGCTATACGCGGTCTGGCGGGCCAACGACACGACCACGTATTACGTCGAGCGCTACGTCGTCACCGGCGACGGCGTGCTCGTGGCGATCGACAAGGACGGCAACCTCGTCCGCGACGCGCAGGGCCTCGTGGTCCCCACGAACCTCACCGAGGGCTCCGGCGACGCCGCCCACCGCGTCGTTCATCAGGGCGTCACCGACGAGCAGGCATGGGCGGACGCCAACGCGACCGAGGGCTACCGCAACGACGACAGGCGCGCCATTGCCGGATATGCCTATGCGGCAGCCGGCTATGGCGGACACTCCACGGTGGCCCGTGGGACTATTTCCGGCGACGGCTCGACCGTGCTCGTCCTGATTTACCAGCCCAACAGCCACGTCATCACCCTCGAGGGCGGTTCTGATTCCAACCTTGGCCAGACCACTATCGTCGAGGTTCTCACCGACGAGACGATAGTCCTCCCCTCCAGCACGGTTGCCGGTGGGGGAGAGGGCACCTATGCGAGGCCCGGCTACACGCTCAAGGGGTGGACCACCGAGCAGGCCCTCGACGGCATCGCGACCAACGAGTCGACGGGTCTCGCGAGCCGAACGATGTCGCAGGTCATTGCGGGCAGCGCCTACGCTTCGCGCAGCTATGACGGCGGCAAGGTCTTCTCGCCCGTTCCCGCCAGTGACGTAACGCCCCTCTCGTACGTCGTTCCTACCAGCGCGAACATCACCCTCTACGCGGTCTGGGAGGCGAACGCCGACACGGCCTATACGGTCGAGGTCGTCGTCGTCAAGGGTGACGGAACCACTACGACTACGGTGATCAACCATGTTGGCGTTACCGACGAGGAGGCATACGCTGACGCCGCCCTGGACGATCCCGACATTAGCAAGAGCTGGGTCAACCACGACAACACTGATAAGGCGGGTTACGCCTACTACGACGATGACGAGCTGACCCCGTACGTCTTCCAGGACAACTCCAACGTCACCGGCTCTACCAACATTCACAATGGCGACGAGTACACCTCCGTGGCGCATGGCAACATCAACGGCAGAATCGCCGATGCCCTCGTCCTGAGGCTCGTCTACGTTCCTAACCTGAATTTCCTCGACTTCGTGGCTGGACCGAGCACCGCCCATTGGCAGATCACCGAGCCCGATGCGCAGTACTCTACCGGCACGGTTATCCAGCTCCCGGGCACGGCTGACATCACGCGCGCCGGCTACGACCTCGTCGGCTGGTCCATCTACTCCGGCGCGAACACCTCCACTGGCTACGCCTCCCAGTCTGCCTCAACCACGATCAGTGGACAACCTGTTGACGACCCCGCCAATGGCATGAGCTTCGTCGTCCTGGGCGGGAGCTACACCATGCCCACCGCTTCCGAGGTCACCCTCTACGCGGTCTGGAGCGCGCGCAACGACACCGCCTTCGACGTCGAGTACTTCTACGTTACCGGCGACGTCGAGGTCAAGACACTGAAAGCCACCGAGACGCTCTACGGCACGACTGACGAGGTCGCCAACGTCGAGGCCTCCGTCGAGAATGTCACGAGGAACGAGTGGAGCAAGAACGACAACGTCCTCGGCTACACCTACGTCTGGCAGGCGTCTCCCCAGACTGTCGTCAAGGGCGACCTGAGCTACACTGCGATCACGAAGTCCCACGGCACTATCTCGGCCGAGTCTAAGATGATGCTGACGCTCTACTACGTCGGTCGCTTTAACAACATCGTCTTCGACACCGGCCTCGGAGCTTTCGACGACGGTGCCAGCCATGACGGCTCCTACCGCTCCGAGACGACGATTCTGCTTCCCGTTGACATCAAACGCGACGGATACACCTTTATGGGATGGAGCACTAAGCCCAGCTATGAGGTTGGGACGAAGCCGACTTCGGTCTGCAGCTCCACGGGTCTCGCCTCGAGGGATGCCTCCGCGCTGGCCGTCGCCGATGGGACTTCCAGCGTCGACCTTGGCGTTACCTTCACCGCGCCGGGAGACTCCTACGTGATGGGCAAGGCCGAGCACAACACCACGCATACTATCACCCTCTACGCGGTCTGGAGCGCCGACACCGACACGGCCTACTACGTCGAGCGCTACGTCGTCACCGGCGACGGCGACCTCATCGCCCTCAGGGCCGACGGCACCGTCGAGCGCGACGCGGACGGCAACGTCGTCGCCCAGGCCGACCCGGCCGCCTACGCGGCCGGCCAGCGCGTCTCCCACCAGGGCGTCACCGACGAGCAGGCGTGGGCGGACGAGGCCGTCTCCGGCGTCAGCTACCGCAACGCCGACAACCTGGCCGTCGCCGGCTACACCCTCCTCGGCAGGAGCGAGGCCGCCTACCTCGG
>NZ_FUWQ01000008.1:0-57131 GCF_900167315.1 Olsenella sp. KH1P3
CCCCTAGTAAACAGGGGAGAGGCCGCCGGGGTATTGTAAGAAAATGTCAAAAACTTGGTCATTATGACTGGACGAAACCCAAAAATCTGAAAATAGAGATTACCTGCCGATAAAAAAGGATCGCCCACCGGTGCATTCACACCGATGGGCTAACCTTGCGGGTAATCACCTAAGTGATCCCCTTGTCTACGCACGATTGCAACTCCCCAGTTGGTACATCTTGCTTAGACGAATGCATTCTACCTCAGAATCATGGGGGTTGCTATGCCCAAAAGGACAATTTGCATTCAGAATCCGGCAAAGGTATCTGTTCGGCATTCTGCTCTTCTTGTTGAGAGCGATAGAGGAAGAGCTTCTGTTCCCCTTGAAGACATTTGGGTCGTAATACTTGAAACGCATTACGCGCAGATATCAACTACGGCCCTGTCTTGCCTAGCTGATTGCGGCGTCGGCGTAATGCTTTGCGGAAATGATCACATGCCCAACGGTCTGTTCCTTCCCCTAGGGGCGCACTCTAGGCATGCGGCTATTGTGGAAGACCAGCTTGCTATTTCAAAACCCTTGAAAAAGCAGCTGTGGCAAAGGATCGTCCGGCAAAAAATAGAGAATCAGGCCAATGTTCTTGATCTTATCGGTCAGGAGGGCTTGTCTGTAAGGAAGTTTGCTTCCGAGGTCTTGTCTGGCGATACGTCAAATAGGGAATCTGCAGCCGCGTCCGTTTATTTTCGTCGGTATATTTTTGAAGGAAAAAGGCGAGAGGGGCCAAGTACGGCTCCTCTCGATTACGGATATGCAGTGTTGAGGGCGGGTGTTGGTCGTGCGGCCGTCGCGGGGGGATGGCTTGTCTCTCGTGGCATCCATCACTCAAGCAGCCTCAACGCATTTAATCTGGTCGACGATCTCATAGAGCCCTTTCGCCCTATTGTTGATTTGCTTGTCGCAAAGGAGAGATTGGAGGGCGAATTAACTCCCGAAAAGAAGGCGATGCTAGCTTCAGTTTTCTCCCTAATAGTGCGTGTCGATGATAAAGAAACGACCGTTCAAAATGCTATTGAGCTTGAATTGAGCTCGTTGAAGCAAGCTGTTAAAGACAGGGATCCGGGCGTGCTTCTACTACCAGCAATTACAACGTTTAGAAACGCTGGATGTGAGTAGAAATGAGAATTATGAGACTTCTCGTGTTGTTTGATCTTCCAACTGGAAGTAAGGCTGAACGCAAATCGTACGCTCAGTTTCGAAAGTTTCTTATCAATGACGGATACCATATGGAGCAATATAGCGTGTACTCTCGCATTTTGCTTTCGAGGGATAGCGCAGTGACTCATGTCGAACGGCTTAGGGCTAATCTTCCCGCTGCGGGAGAAGTTACCGTTATCGAATTGACCGAGAAGCAATTTGAGAGCAGGAAGGTCCTTGTGAACACGCTGGTTCGCAAGGACCTTCCTGATGTTGGACCGCAGCTAACGCTAGTTTTCTAATGAGCTGGGCGTCAATCCGTCGTAGCAGTGGCCAAGACAGTCTTCTTGTAATACGACGGGGCGATGTTTGTTGTCCCATCTGCTCATCGGGGGGAAAGATTTGCATTCGTCTTCGGTAGAGAGGGATTTCATTGTGAGCGATAAACCGTTGATGTCGAAACGGCAGAAGCGAGCGGCTACATCTCCAACGGTAATAACGTCACCCCTAAAGACGACGACTGGTTTTGAGGCAAGCGCGCTTTCAGGAATGGACTCCCATGCGGTACGAGCTACATGCGCTTTTGCGGCTCGTGGTTGATAGGTGCCATTTTGTATGGCGGGGATATCGGCGTAATAGACGGGATCGGCGTACCACTTGCCCTTGCCTTTCCTTCCGGTTGGATCGAGCCAAAGACGCAGGAACGCCATGCCGTCAACCAGATGTGCGTTGCCGTCCTTCCCGATGACGACATTTCCCTTTTTCGTGAACTTCTTGTTCCCATACAGGAGGGACAGCTTCTTTTTTTCGTCCGTCAGGCCATCGAAGCGGTAATTCGTATCTTCGAAAGCTCGTCCCGTCACCCCGTGTGAGACCATGCGCGTGGGGATGACAAACTCCCTGCGCGCCTTTACCTCGTCTGCGAATGTCAGCCAGGGCTGGGTCTCCGCAAAGCGCTCCTTTCTTACTTGTTTGAGCGTGTTACGACCGAGGGAGCTTGCCTTTGCAACCCTCTGCACCGTTCCTTGCGAGCAGGCCGCAATCACGCAGGCATCAACTGCATGGTGACGGTTGTCCGAGCGATCCTTTGTGCCAAATGAACCGAAGTTCAGTCCCCAGACATGGCGAAGGTTACCTGTGGCGCCACCGGCAACCGCGACGACATGCTGCTTCCTGCCATCTTCCGGGTAAAGCAGCGTGTCTTCGAGGTAGGCCTTGACGGCACGCGACATGTACCTGTCGTCGTTGAGGTTGCGTGCCAGGAACTCCTTTTGCTGGTCTTCACCTAGGTTGTTGTTGAGCAGGTAGCGACGCTTGCGCGGGGAAATGTGATGATTGTTGACGACGCGTGCCTGGTACTCTTCCCACCTGGGCGCACCTTTTCCAGCGTCTTGTGTCATCCACTCGTATGGGGTTCTCTCGCGCTTGTCCTGGTTTGACTTCGCAAGCACGAGGACCTTGTTGCTGCGGCTGTCGTCGCAAGTGCGTGAGTAGGGAAGGACGTGGTCGATCTCGCAATACTTGTCGTCCAGAATCATCTTTTCGAGTTCGATTTTCGCGCCCGTGTAGGCGTCAAATCCGTCTTGCTCCTCCCAAAGAGCCATCTTGCGCAGCACCTTGGGACGAACTTCCTCGGGATCTATCTTGAGGATGTCGGCCGCCTGTTCCGCCCAACGACTATTGTTCTTCTCATTCGCTCGGTTTCTTTTGGCGATGAGGTCTTTCTCGCGCTTTGACCTTTTGAGGTCTCGACCGAGTTCAATGTGAATCTCGTCAGGAACTCCGTAGATTCGAATGATTGCGTTCACGATGTGACGCATGCGTCCCATGGCCCTAAGGACGACGGGGTTCCTGCACTCTTTGTCATAGCTGCTGTAGGACGGAAGGAGCGTTGACCTCTGTCCGTCCTTGCTGAGTCTCATTCCCAGGAGCCCAGATGCCTCTTCCGCGTCCTTGAGCGTGACTACGCTTGGGTCCTCAAACGAATCTACAAGCATCTCGAGGGCCTTAAGGCTTCTGGACCCATAGCCCTTGTATAGCTTTCCCGAGAAGGGAAGGCCGAGAATCTCATCCTTTTGGTCGTCCGTAAGGTCAAGGCCGTCGAGCTGGAACAAGAGGCTCTCTTCGCTGCTCGCGTACGTGAGAGCCTCGGTCACGCTATCCGCCAGACCACGGTTGTCCCACAACTTTTGCATGAGTTCGGTTGAAAGGTGATTGCGCATGTTATGCCAGACTTTGGGGACATAGACCTCGCGTTTTTTCTCGTCGTCGGAGTCAATTCCCTTAAAGAAGATGTGGGCAGACAGGTTGAGATCCTTGCGAATGCGTGCGTAGGTGACCTTCGCCTTTGCCCCCTTGAGTTGTTCCGTCGAGAACAGAATGGAAAGGTAGATGTCTATCTGCTCGGGGCTGAGCGATGATTCCTGACCGTCTGCGTTGACCATGCGCAGGTGGCCAAGGCGCTCATAGGCGTTGCATAGCTCGGAAGTGAGGTCTGCGCGAGCTGCGCGCATCTCCGTCGGGAAGTAGGAGCACTTCCCGACGAGTGAGTAGACCTTGGCATCGTGGTCAAGGGACTTCTTTTCCCAGGTGAGGTTGTCGATGTACCTCTGCTCAAGCTCTTCGGTAGCAACGGGGTTCCGGTGCTTTCGTTGCGTGTCGAAGAGCACGTGAACCTCGTCGATGATCTGGCTGTTGAGGACGCAGAGCTCGTACGAGCCGCCCTTGTTGCGAGATTTGCCCTGAGCATGGAACATCTCTCCTACGGTGCGGTACTCGCCCGATGCCATCAGCTTGTTGTTCTGTCCGATGGCTTTGAGGACCTTTCCGGATTCCTCGTCCGCCGCTCCGGAGGCGTCCACGTCGCTCAGCTTGCTGATGCGGCCTTCGCCATGGGGGATGTAGCCCCTGCGCGCGGAGAGCGAATAGAGGATCTGGGCGAACTCCCTGTTCGTCAGAAGGCGCTCGAGGCCGGCAAAACGAAGCTCGAGCAGGGGGCGATCACCCTTTGCCGATTGGAACCACTGCTTCGTGGCATCTTCGGGGACCATGCCAGCCTCTTTTAGGAGCTGCATGCAATGCTTCTGGCGGTTCTTGGTCCTGGCGTTGTTGCGCCGGGCGCTGCGTGCCATGCGTCTGCCGGTGGCGAGGCTTACCTTGGTCTTGTCTTCCTGCGGGACATCAAAGAGGTGGGAGCCCATCTCTAGGATTTGATGGTTGCTCAGGTCGAGGAGTGCGAAGCCGCAGCTGGCGATGCCGGGGTCCAGGCCAAGCACCAGATAGGGTTCTGCCATGTCCTTCTCCAATCACTTTGTGTCATTCCCGAAAGGGAAAGACGTTCACGTGAGTAAGAGTTTAGGGCTACGATTGGACTTTAATTGGCCGCGTATACGTGAGCGTGACCAAACAAGCACGTTGGGCTTCTTGCTTCCCTAGAGCGCCATGCGCTCGGCCTCGTGGTCGGCTGCGTGGCGCATCCAGTGCCCGTAGCGGTAGTACAGCGCGAACAGGACCGCGGTGATGATCCAGGTTGCGGGGTAGCTCATGAGCACCAGTGTGAAGTCGTGGTGCCGTGGGATGAACACCAGCAGCCAGACGACGCGCAGCAGGCAGGTGCCGAAGAGCGTCAGCAGCATGGGACGCAGGCTCTCGCCCGAGCCGCGGATGGTGCCAGCGAAGTTCGCCATCACGGAGTAGCACAGGTAGAACGGCCCCAGGGTCATGATGACTTGCGTCGTTAGGTTGGCGACCCGCTCGTCCTGCAGGAAGAAAATCGAAAGCGGGTGCGCGAGCGCCATGACGGTGCTTGCCAGACTACCGATGACGACGACGGTCATGAGCAGTGAGGTATGCAGCCCCTTGCGCATGCGCTCGTGGTTGCGGGCGCCGAAGTTCTGCGCCGAGAACGTGGTGACCGAGGAGCCCAGCGCCTCAGACACGGTCCAGACGGGCGAGTCGAGCCTGCCGGAGAGGCCCCAAGCCGCGATGTGGCTGGTTCCGAAGCTGTTGATGGCGGACTGCACGATGATGTTCGAGACGGTGTAGGCCGACGACTGCAGGGCAAGGGGCAGTCCGGTCTTGACCATGACACGGGCCATCTTGGGGTCGATGCGAAGGTCGCGCAGGCGGATGCGCCAGGCGCCTTCGACGTGCGTGAGCTGCCAGAGGGTCGCCAGGGAGCCAAAGGCCAGCGAGCAGGCGGTCGCGATGCCGCATCCGCGTGCGCCCAGGTCCAGGTAGAGGACGAACAGCAGGTCCATCAGCACGTTCACCACGCACGACGAGGCGACGATGATGGCCGGCGTGCGGGTGTCTCCTACGGCGCGCTGCAGGGCAGAGCCCGTGTTGAAGGTGACCGAGAAGATCATGGCGCCCAGGTAGACGCGGGCGAAGTCCTGGGCTTCGGCAAAGATGTCCTGGGGCGTCCCCATCCACGAGAGGATGCTGCCGCACAGCAGCACGCCCGCGACCGAGCAAAGGGCCCCGAACGCAAGCGCGATGCCCATGGCCGTGTGCATGCCCACCGAGAGCTTGTGCTGCTCGTGGGCGCCGAAGTACTGCGCGACGACGATGCTGAAGCCTACGCCCATTCCCACCGAGAATCCCACCACGAGGTCGGTGAGAGCCGAGGTTGCCTGGACCGCGGCGACGGCGGTGGTGCTGCCGGAGGAGTGCCCCACCACGAACACGTTGATCAGCGAGTATGCCTGCTGGAAGAAGGACGAGAAGAACACGGGCAGACACAGCTTGAGCAGCTGCTTCCAGATGACACCCTGGGTGACGTCGAGAGACCTTGAAGCTGCCTTTGCCACGCTCTTCTCCACTTCTTGGTTCGGGGGTTGCTCCATTGGATGCGGGGCTTTGCAAGTTGCATAGTCTACGCGCGTGTGGTGCGCGTTTGGCCAGAAAAAGAGGCACTCGAGAGATATTCATACCTCTCGGGGCGTGCCGTAGTTTTATGATGGTTTTGTGATGACAAATGCAACGCGCTCCGGGGTGCCAGGCCGGGCGCTTCTGTGGGGAGGTCAACATGAACACGTACGAGCGCTCCAGGGCCGGCATGCTTATCGAGGGCTTCGCGGCGGTTATCCTGGGACTCTATATGCTCATGAATCCCGCCGGCGTCACGACTTTCGCAATCGGCGTCATCGGCTGGGTCGTGGTGATCATGGGCGTCCTGACGTTGCTGAGCTCATTCCGGCGATTTAGCGCGCTCTTCGCGCAGGCGGACTTCTACGTCGGCGTGATTGAGTTCCTGTTTGGCCTTCTGCTCATCAGCATGCCCGGCATGTTTGTGGTGTGGCTCTTTGTGATTCTGGGCTTCGGCATCGTGCTTTCGGGCATCACGTCGCTTCAGGTCGCGTCCCTGCTGCGCGCGGGAACCGGCATGCCCATCTTCACGCCGCGCGTGATCGCCAGCAGCATCGTCATTCTGTTGGGGCTTATCGTCGCGGCGGCGCCCTTCATGGTTGCCGACTTTGCCGTAGTGCTCGCTGGAGGCGCCCTGGTGTTTGGTGGCATTACCAAGATATCCGAGGGCTTCGGCCGCGGTCACGAGCAAGCGTAGCCTATTGGGCTACAGCTCCTCGTTGCGTGCGAAGAAGCGCGCCGCGTTGTTGAAGAACATGTCGTCGGCCACGTCTGCGCCAAAGCGCCCTGCGATCAGCTCGTAGAAACGGGGCAGGTCCTGTGCGCCCGAGAGCCACGAGGGCGTCTCGCTGCCGTCGAAGTCGCTGCCCAGTGCGATGGTGCCCTGACCGTCGAGTTCGAGCATATGGTCGATGTGGTATGACAGGTCGTCGAAGCTCACCTCCGGCCGGCCGGGTCCGGGCTCGCCGTGGTCGAGGCCGAAGCGCTCGCTCACGAAGGCGCGGTAGTAGTTGATTCCCACCAGGCCACCGCGGTCCGCAATCGCCCTGAACTGGTAGTCGGTCAGGTTGCGCGGGTGTGCGCAGATGGCCCTGCTGTTGGAGTGGGTTGCCACGAAGGGACGCTCGGAGCAGGCCAGGAGGTCCTTGAAGCCGGCATCGTTCAGGTGCGAAACGTCGACGACCATCTTGAGCCTCTCCATGCGGCGCACAACCGAGCGCCCGAAGGCGGACATGCCGTCCTGGGTGTCGTTGCCCGAGGCAATGCGGTTTTGACCGTTCCAGACCAGGGTCATCATCTTGACGCCGTCGGCGTGCATCTGGTCCAGAACCTCCATGCCGTCTTCCAGGGGAGATCCGTTCTCGACGGTGAGCATGCAGCCGACTCCGCCCTGTGCGAGCGCCCCTTCGATGGTGCGGCCGTCGCGGATGCCATGGAGCTCTGAGGGGTGTGCGGCCAGCTGGCCATGATAGTAGGCGGCCACCCTGTCGTAGAACTCGTGCGCCGTCAGTCCCGTGCCCGCGAGGTCGTCGGGGACCCAGATGGCGTAGCACTGGCACCACTGTCCCGCGGTGGCCATACGCTCGGCTGCCAGCTGCAGGGGATTGCCGACCATGTCTGAGCCAGCTGGGATCGATGGGAGCGAGACGAACGCACTCGCGTCGTTCATGCAGAGCGCATCGAGCGTGTCGCAGTGCAGGTCGAATATTCTGAGGGGCTTGGTCGCGATCTCGCTCATGTGTCCTCCCGTTCGATGGCGTGGCGTGCTGACGCCTTCTTGGCTCACATGATAGCCCGTGGGCACGGGATGGTGCGCATAGGAACAAAAAGGGACCTCCGACGCGTGCCGGAGGTCCCTTGACCTGAGCCTATGTGTGACTCCGTGCCCCGTCCTTAGACGTAGAACAGCATGTCATTGTAGGAGGGAACCGGCCAGTAGTCCTTGGCGCAGATCTTCTCCATGCCGTCGACGGCCGCGCGGAGCTTGGCCATCGCGGGAACGACGTCGTCGCGGTAGGCGTCGTCCTGCTTCTGGACGTCCTCTGCGGAGCGGGCGGCGACGTTCTTCTCCTCGAGCTCGTCGGCTGCGACGCGGATGTCCTCGAGGCCCTGGGTCAGCGTCGCGACGAGGTCCTTCTCGGTCTTGCTTGCGACGCCGATCTCGGCCTTCGTCGCGACGCTGGAGGCCAGGTCGCCGGAGTACTGCGAGATTGCGGGCGTGTAGAGGTTGCGGGCCATGGTGACCATGGTGTTGGCCTCGATGTTGAGCAGCTTGCTGTACTGCTCGGCCGCGGCGACGTAGCGGGCGCGAGACTCGGCCTCGGAGAGGACGTTGAACTTCTCGAAGAACTCGATGTTCTTCTGCTCGACCAGGCAGGGGAGGGCGTCGGGCGTGGTCTTGTTGTTCAGCAGGCCGCGCTTCTCGGCCTCCTTCTCCCAGTCCTCGGAGTAGCCGTTGCCGTCGAACAGGATGCGCTGGTGGTCACGGAAGGTGTGGCGGACGAAGCGCATGGCCGCGGCCATGAAGTCCAGGTCCTCGTGGGCTGCGATGTAGTCGCAGAAGCGCTCGCACTGCTCGGCGACGGCGGCGTTGAGCGCGACGTTGCAGTCGGAGAGGTTCTGCTGGCTGCCGCACATGCGGAACTCGAACTTGTTGCCCGTGAAGGCGAACGGGCTGGTGCGGTTGCGGTCGGTATTGTCGCGCAGGATGTTGGGCAGAGCGGGGACGCCCAGGTCAACGCGCTCGCGGCCGTGGGACTCGGCGTGCTCCTTCTTGATGAGGGCGTCGACGACCGGGGTGAGGGCGTCGCCCAGGAAGATGGAGACAATCGCGGGAGGAGCCTCGTTGGCGCCCAGACGGTGATCGTTGCCGGCGGAGGCGACGGCTGCGCGCAGCAGGTCGGCGTGCTCGTCGACGGCTGCGACCAGGCAGGCGAGGAAGACCAGGAACTGCAGGTTGTCCTCGGGGTTGTCGCCAGGCTCGAGGAGGTTCTCGGAGTCAGCGGAGAGCGACCAGTTGTCGTGCTTGCCGGAGCCGTTCACGTACTCGAAGGGCTTCTCGTGCTCGAGGCAGGCGAGGCCGTAGTGGGTGGCCATGAGCTTGAGCTTCTCCATGGTCAGCAGGTTGTTGTCGATGGCAACGGAGCCCTGCTCGAAGATGGGGGCGAGCTCGTGCTGGCAGGGGGCGACCTCGTTGTGCTTGGTGCGAGCGGGGATGCCCAGCTTCCAGAGCTCGTCGTCAACCTCCTTCATGAAGGCGTTGACGGAGGGACGGATGGCGCCAAAGTAGTGCTCCTCGAGCTCCTGGCCCTTGGCGGGCTCGCAGCCAAAGAGGGTACGGCCGGTGAGGATGAGGTCCGGGCGGGCCTTGTAGTCGTCCTCCTGGATCAGGAAGTACTCCTGCTCGGGACCACAGGTGGTGAAGACGCGCTTGGGCTGCTTGCCGAAGAGGGCGAGGACGCGCTTGGCCTCGCGCTCGACAGCCGCCTCGGAGCGAAGGAGCGGGGTCTTCTTGTCGAGGGCCTCGCCGGTGTAGCTGATGAAGGCGGTGGGGATACAGAGGACCTCGTCCTTGATGAAGACGGGGCTCATGGGGTCCCACACGGTGTAGCCGCGGGCCTCGAAGGTCGCGCGCAGGCCGCCGCTGGGGAAGGACGAGGCGTCCGGCTCGCCCTGGACGAGTTCCTTGCCGGAGAACGCCATCAGGACCGTGCCGTCGCCATTGGGATTTATGAAGCTGTCGTGCTTCTCCGAGGTGATGCCGGTGAGGGGCTGGAACCAGTGCGTGAAGTGCGTGGCACCCTTCTCGAGAGCCCACTCCTTCATTGCGTGGGCAACCTCGTTGGCGATGTTGAGGTTGATGTCCTTGCCCTCGTCGATAACGCGTCGGAGTTCCTTGTACGTCGGCTTGGGTAGGCGCTGGCGCATGTCAGCGTCGGTGAAGACAAGACTGCCGTACTCCTCTGAGACCTTATCACTTGCCATGAACGTCCCTCCTTGGGGGATCGGTGATGTCCTGTGCCGTGGGGCGCACAGGTCCAATTCAATACGCGACTGAGCCTACTCGCGTAGCGTTTCGCGCATGTGACGCATTTTGAGCGATTCTGTTGATACACAAAATAGCGATGAAATGAATTACCTGGGCCATGATACGTCATCCAACTGGGCATTTCTCAACAACCACGCCAACAACACGCACAAGTTTGTTAACTAGCTGCAACGTCTGAATTTCGTCCGGTTGCATTAGAGTGCGCACGGACGATTCTTAGAAAGATTCGCTACACGCAACGTGACTCACGGAAGCCATTCGCGCGAAGAGAATTGCGCGGCATGGGGCAGCGAGAAACGCAAGCCGCCGCGCTCGCGGGCGAGAGGGGAAGGGGAAGCACATAATTATGGAACACGAGAACACAGACAATCTGGGCAGGTGGAGCAACGGTCTGTACGACCCGTCGTTCGACCACGATGCCTGCGGCATCGGAGCCATCGCCCACCTTCATGGCATTCGCTCGCACCAGACGGTCGACGACGCCCTGTCCATCCTGGTCAACCTTGAGCACCGTGGTGGCAAGGGCCTCGAGAGCAACACCGGCGATGGCGCCGGCATCCTCTTCCAGCTGCCGCACCGCTTCTTCCGCAAGGTCTCGCAGCGCTATGGTCAGATCCTGCCCGACGAGGGCGACTACGCCGTGGCCATGCTGTTCCTGCCGCGCGACGAGGACGGCATCCAGGCCGCCAAGCGCGTGTTCGAGGACGGCTGTATGGCCGAGGGCCTCAAGCTCCTGTTCTGGCGTGACGTTCCCACCGACGCGCACGACCTGGGCGAGACCGCTCGTGCCTGCATGCCGACCATTGTTCAGGCCTTCATCGCGCGCCCCGACGACGTCGAGCCTGGCGACGACTTCGAGCGCAGGCTCTACGTGTGCCGTCGCACCATCGAGAGACGTGCGGACGCCGAGCACGCCCTCGAGGGCAAGATCTTCTACGTGTGCTCGATGTCCAGCCGCACCATTGTCTATAAGGGCATGCTTGTCGCCACGCAGATGCGCCGCTTCTTCCTCGACCTCAACGACGCCGCGGTCGAGTCAGCCATCGCCCTGGTGCACTCGCGCTACTCCACCAACACCACGCCCAGCTGGGAGCGCGCGCACCCCAACCGCATGATCATCCACAACGGCGAGATCAACACCCTGCGCGGCAACGTCAACTGGATCCGCTCGCGCGAGCCGAACCTGTACTCGCCCCAGCTCGGCCGCGACCTCAGCAAGGTCGTCCCCATCATCAACCGCGAGGGCTCCGACTCTGCGATCCTCGACAACGTGCTCGAGTTCCTCACGATGAACGGCAGGAGCCTCGAGCGCGCCGTCTCGCTGATGATCCCCGAGCCGTGGGACCACAACCCGCAGCTCTCCGACAAGCGCCGCGCCTTCGACGCCTACCAGTCCATGCTGATGGAGCCCTGGGACGGTCCCGCCGCCGTCGCCTTCACCGATGGCCGCAAGCTGGGCGCCGTGCTCGACCGCAACGGCCTGCGCCCCGCCCGCTTCTACCTCACGCGCGACGACCGCATGATCCTCGCCTCCGAGGTCGGCCCGCTCGACATCGAGCCCGGCAACATCCTGCAGACCGGCTGCCTCGGTCCCGGCGAGATGCTCCTGGTCGACCCGAGCCAGGGTCGCGTCCTGTGGAACGACGAGATCCGCGACGGCCTCGCCGCCCAGAAGCCCTACCGCGACTGGCTGGCCGCCGAGACGCTTGACGTGTCCGACCTGGCCGCCCCGACCGACGTCGAGGCGCCGCGCGACGCCGGCCTCGACCTGACGGTGCGCCTCGCCAAGCTGGGCTACCACTACGACGACGTGGACGAGTCCGTGCGCCCCATGGCCCAGACGGGCAAGGCGCCCCTCACCTCCATGGGCGCCGACGTGCCCCTGCCCGTGCTCTCCAAGCGCCCGCAGTCCTTCTTCAACTACTTCAACCAGCTCTTCGCCCAGGTCACCAACCCGCCCATCGACGCCCTGCGCGAGAAGGTCGTCACCTCCAACGTGCTCTACCTGGGCAACCACGGCAACATCCTGGAGGACGCCCGTGACAGCTGCCGCCTGATCCGCCTCGGCGGCCCCATCCTCTCCCGCGAGCAGTATGAGCGCATCGCTCACGTCAACCGCACGAGCTTCCATGCCGCGCGCTTCTCGGCCACCTACGTCCGCGACGAGGGTGCCGGCGCGCTCGAGCGCGCCCTCGACAAGCTGGCAAACGACGTCGAGGCTGCCGTCAAGGCGGGCTGCAACATCGTCGCCATCAGCGACCGCGCGGCCGACGGAGAAGTGCCCATCCCCTCGCTTTTGGCCCTGGGCTGCGTGCACAACCATCTGATTCGCGCCGGCGTGCGCATGAATGCCGACATCATCCTGGAGTGCGGCGACGCCATCACCCCGCATGACTTCGCGACCCTGGTCGGCTACTCCGCGTCGGGCATCTACCCCTACGCGGCGCACGAGTGCATCGCCCATCTGGTCGAGATCGGCGCCCTCAAGCAGAGCGTGGACGGCGCCGTCGCCAACTACGACAAGGCCCTGACCGCTGGCATCGTCTCGATCATGTCCAAGATGGGCATCTCGACGCTCCAGGGCTACCACGGCGCGCAGATCTTCGAGATCGTCGGATTCGCCGACTCCTTCGTGCGCAAGAACTTCGCCGGCACGGCCAGCCGCATCGGCGGCCTGGACGTCGACGACGTCCAGCGCGAGGCCGAGCGCCGCTATGACGAGGCCCTGTCGCTCCTCCAGACCCCGGCTCCCGACCAGCTCTCCAGCTCCGGCCTCACCAAGTGGCGCCCGCTTGGCGGAGAAGAGCACATGATCGACCCCGAGACCATCTACTACCTGCAACAGTCGGTCCGCAAGGGTGACTTCGACCTGTTCCGCTCCTACAGCGAGCGCCTGCACCGCGCCGGCCGCGCCATCGTCCTGCGCGACCTGCTCGAGCTCGTACCGCTGGAGTCCGGTCCCGTCCCCCTGGACGAGGTCGAGTCCGTCGACTCCATCGTGCGTCGCTTCAACGCGGGTGCCATGAGCTTCGGCGCCATCTCGCAGGAGGCGCACGAGTGCCTGGCCATCGCCATGAACCGCCTGGGCGGTCGCTCCAACACCGGCGAGGGCGGCGAGGACCCGCGTCGCGAGACCCCGCTTCCCAACGGTGACTCTATGAACTCCGCCATCAAGCAGGTCGCCTCCGGCCGCTTTGGCGTCACGAGCCGCTACCTGTCGAGCGCGAACGAGATTCAGATCAAGATGGCCCAGGGCGCCAAGCCCGGCGAGGGCGGTCACCTTCCCGGCCGCAAGGTGTGGCCGTGGGTCGCCCGCGTGCGCCGCTCCACCCCGGGCGTCGGCCTGATCTCGCCTCCGCCCCACCACGACATCTACTCGATCGAGGACCTGGCCGAGCTCATCTTCGACCTGCAGAACGCCAACCCGCAGGCGCGCATCTCGGTCAAGCTGGTCTCCGAGGCCGGCGTCGGCACCATCGCCACGGGCGTCGCCAAGGGCGGCGCGGGCAAGATCACGATCTCTGGTGCCAACGGCGGCACGGGCGCGGCTCCGCGCGACTCCGTCTACCACGCCGGCCTGCCCCTGGAGCTCGGTCTGGCCGAGGCCCAGCAGACGCTGGTCGCCAACGGCCTGCGCTCGCGCATCGTCCTCGAGGCCGACGGCAAGCTTATGGACGGCCGCGACGTCGCCGTCGCGGCGCTCATGGGTGCCGAGGAGTTCGGCTTCGCAACCGCCCCGCTTCTGGCCATGGGCTGCTTGATGCAGCGCGACTGCCAGCAGGACACCTGCCCCGTGGGCATCTGCACGCAGAACGCCCGCCTGCGCGGCCACTTTGCCGGCAAGCCCGAGCACGTCGTCAACTTTATGCGCTTCGTCGCGCAGGAGCTGCGCGAGATCATGGCCCAGCTGGGCTTCCGCACCGTGGAAGACATGGTCGGCCACCCCGAGTGCCTCAAGCAGGTCGAGGTCCCCGGAAACGAGAAGGCCAACAAGTGCGACCTGAGCGCCCTTCTCGTCCAGCCCAAGACCGTCTTCGGCACCAGCATCGAGGGCGCTGACTGCAGGCACTACCTGCCGAGCATGGCATTCGACGCGCAGCTTGGCTCCACGCTCGACGCCACGCTGTTCGTGCCCTACACCAAGCACGCCCGTCGCCACCTGGAGCCGATTCGCTTCCGCGCCGACATCGCCAACGTCAACCGCTGCGTGGGCACCATGCTGGGCTCAGCCATCACCACCGCGCACCCCGAGGGCCTGCCCGAGGGCTCCGTCACCATCGACTGCGAGGGCTCTGGCGGCCAGAGCTTCGGCGCCTTCCTGCCTGCTGGCGTGACGATCAACATCTCCGGTGACGCCAACGACTACTTCGGCAAGGGCCTTTCCGGCGGCATCCTCGCGGTGGCGCCGCACCCCGATGCCAGCTTCAAGTTTGACGAGAACGTCTGCGTGGGCAACGTCGCGTTCTACGGTGCGACCTCGGGCAAGGGCTTCGTCAACGGCCTTGCCGGCCAGCGCTTCGGCGTGCGCAACTCTGGCGCCACCCTGGTCGCCGAGGGCGTGGGCAACCACGGCTGCGAGTACATGACCGGCGGCGTCGCCCTGATCCTGGGCGAGGTCGGCCAGAACTTTGCGGCCGGCATGAGCGGCGGCGTGGCCTACGTGTTCGACGAGTTCGGCACGCTCGATGCCAACTGCAACCACGACATGGTCGAGCTCATGGAGCCCACCGCGCACGAGCTCGAGCAGATCCGCGCCCTCATTGAGGAGCACGTGCGCCGCACGCGCAGTCCGCGTGGCATCAAGATGCTCTTCCGCTTCAGCGTTCTGAAGAAGCACTTTGTGAAGGTCATTCCCACGGAGTACCACAAGATCATGGTGCGCGTGGGGCAAGAGATGGAGAAGGGCGCGACCCACGACGAGGCAGTCGAGCGCGCGTTTGAGCTCATGAGGGGAGAGATGTAGTCATGGGTAAGCCCGGAGCATTTCTTGACGTCAAGCGCGTCGCACACGCGGAGCGTGACAAGAGTCAGACCGTAGCGGACTTCGAGGAGTTCGCCCAGCCGCTGAGCGAGGAGCTCCAGCAGCTGCAGGCGTCGCGCTGCATGATGTGCGGCGTCGCCTACTGCCAGAGCGGCATCGCCTTCGGCAAGGCGCGCACCTCTGGCTGTCCGCTGCACAACCTGATCCCCGAGTGGAACGACCTGCTCTACCGCGGCCTTTGGGACTCCGCGGCCGGCCGCCTCTCGCTCACCAACCCGTTCCCCGAGTTTACGGGCCGCGTGTGCCCCGCCCTGTGCGAGACCGCGTGCAACCTGGGCCTGCACGACGAGCCGACCACGATTCGCGACAACGAGCGCGCCATCAGCGACCATGCCTGGGCCACAGGCTCCGCTTCCGTGGCGCCTCTGCCCGCGGCCGCCACGGGCGCCGCCAAGGTCGCCGTGGTGGGCTCTGGCCCCGCCGGCCTCGCCACCGCTTGGGAGCTTGCGCGCCGCGGCCTTTCGGTCACGGTGTTCGAGAAGAGCGACGCCCCTGGTGGCCTGCTGATGTACGGCATCCCCAACATGAAGCTCCCCAAGGACGTCGTCGCCCGCCGCATCGAGCTGATGCGCAAGAGCGGCATCGCCTTCGAGTGCTCTGCCGACGCGGGTGACCCTGCCGTCGCAAAGCGCCTGACCGGCGGCGAGTTTGACGCCGTGGTCGTCTCTGCCGGTGCCGGCGCCGCCCGCACGCTGCGCTGCCCCGGTGCCGACCTCGACGGCGTGACCCTCGCGGTCGACTACCTGACGAGCTCGACCAAGTCCGTCGTGAGTGGCTCCGACCCCGCCATCAGCGCGGCCGGCCTGGACGTCGTGGTCGTCGGTGGCGGCGACACCGGTACCGACTGCGTGGCCACTGCGCTTCGCCAGGGCGCCAAGAGCGTGACCCAGCTCGAGTTCCTGCCCGCTCCTCCCGAGAAGCGTGCGGAGGGCAACCCCTGGCCCGAGTGGGCGACCCTCAAGAAGACCGACTACGGTCAGCTCGAGGCCATCGCCATCCAGGGCGAGGACCCGCGCCTGTGGGCCACGAACACCCTCGAGGTCCTCGAGCAGGAGGCAGGCGAGGGCGAGAAGGGCGGCTCCGTTGCCGGCCTGCGCGTCGTCTCGCTCGACTGGAGCCACGGCAAGCCCGAGCCCATCGAGGGCACCGAGCGTACCATCCCGGCGCAGCTGGTCCTCATCGCCATGGGATTCAGCGGTCCCTGCGCCTCCGTCTTCGAGGCGCTCGGCTGCAAGACCGTGCCCTTCCGCGACGGCGTTCGTCCGCAGCTTGCCGCCGCCGACGAGCACCTCGTGAGCACCCAGGGCAAGGTGCCCGTGTACGCCGCGGGCGACGCGCGCAACGGCTCCTCGCTGGTGGTCAACGCCATCGCCGACGGCCTTGCCTGCGCGGCGGAGGTTGCGGCCTCCCTCGCCTAGGCGTCGCGCAACGAGTCGCGGCTTTGGCAGGCGGGTACTTCTTGCCTGTGCGTACGCTCGCGTGAGCTGGATCTTTAGGCCACCGTGACCGATCCGGTTGCGGTGGCCTCTTTCTGTCCGCCAGCCGTCTGTCGGCTGTTTGCAAGCCGCTTGCCTCGCACGCTCCTCTTGTCCTGCTCGCGGCAGCCTTGCGCCTCTCTTGCACTGAGCCCTTTTGGTGCAGCGTCCGATTCCGTCGCGTGCGCCCGCTACAATCTAAGGACACACTCAACTCCAAGGAGACTAGCTCATGGCAGACTCTCAGATTGACGCCCAGGGCGAGGCCCAGGCGGACTCGCGGGCAGCCGCGCGCAGAAGGACCATCGCCGTCATCGACGGTAACTCGCTCATGCACAGGGCGTTTCACGCGATCAGGCAGCCCATGAACGCGCCGGACGGTCGTGCCACCAACGCGCTGTTCGGCTTCTTCAACATGTTCATAAAGCTGGTCGAGTCGTTCGATCCCGACGGCGTCATCTGCGCGTTCGACAAGGGCAAGCCCCAGGTGCGCATCGACATGCTCCCGCAGTACAAGGCGCAGCGCCCGCCCATGGACCCTGCCCTCCACGAGCAGTTCCCCATGGTGAAGGACCTGCTCCGCGCGCTCGACGTGCCCGTGGTCGAGTGCCCCGGCTGGGAGGGCGACGACATCCTGGGCACCCTTGCGCGTCGCGGCGAGGCGGCCGGCTACGATATGCTGCTCTTCACCGGAGACCGCGACATGTACCAGCTGGCGACCGAGCGCGTCAAGATTGTCGCCACCAAGAAGGGCGTGTCTGACGTCAGCATCATGACCCCCGAGAGCGTCGACGACCTCTACCACGGCATCACCCCCGAACTCGTGCCGGACTTCTACGGCCTCAAGGGCGACAGCTCCGACAACATCCCCGGCGTCCCAGGCATCGGTCCCAAGAAGGCTGCTGCGCTCATCGTCCAGTACGGCAACCTGGACGAGGTCATCGCGCACGCCGACGAGGTCAAGGGCAAGATGGGCGAGAACCTTCGCGCCCACATCGACGACGCCCTGCTGAGCCGCAAGGTCGCGACCATCCTCACCAACGCCCCCATCGAGCTCGAGCTTTCCGACGCCAAGTTCCCCACCTTCGACCCCGAGACCGTGGTCGAGGCGTTTTCGGCCCTGGGCTTCACGGGCATGACCCGGCGCCTGGTGCGGCTGGGCGGCGCCGAGATGCCCGCCTCCGCGCGCCAGGCGACCAACCAACTCGAGGTTCCCGAGCCGCTCGAGGGCGACGCGGCCCAGGCGGCGCTCGGCGAGGCCGTCTTGTCGAAGCAGTGGGTTGCGGCCGAGCTCCAGAAGCCCCAAAAGAAGAAGGGGCAGCAGTCGCTCTTCGACGAGGAGCCTCCCCGCGTGCTGTGGCTTGCCTCGGGCCAGAAGCTCATGCGCCTGGTCGGAGACGAGGCCGTGGATGCGGCCCTGGCACTCCTTGTTCGCGAGGGTCTGCTCGTCGGCGGCGACGTGAAGGCACTTCTCCACGAGCTCTTCCCGATGGACTCCGCGCAGCCTGCGAAGGTCGAGGCGACCGAGCTCGACCCCGCGCGCCTGTTCGACGTGGCAATTGCCGGCTACCTGCTCGACTCCGACTCCGGCGCCTTCAGCGTGGCCGAGCTCTACGCGAATCCCACCCTGTGCGCGGGCGTCATGCCCGAGGCAACCGACGAGCTGCCCGCGGCGGCGCTCGACGTATGCGCCGCGCTGCAGCTGGTGGAGCCCCTCTCCAGGCGCCTAGGGGCCGAGGGCGCCAAGGACCTCTTCCGCAACGTCGAGATGCCGCTTCTGGTGGTGCTGCTCCAGATGGAGCGCTGCGGCCTGTACGCCGACGCCGCCAAGATGGCCGAGCAGTCCGCCGAGCTCGGGACCGAGATCGAGGGCATGGTCAGCTCCATTCACGAGCAGGCGGGCGAGAAGTTCAACCTTGACTCGCCGCAGCAGCTTTCGCACGTGCTGTTCGACGTGATGGGCCTGCCGACGCAGGGGCTCAAGAAGACCAAGAAGGGCTTCTACTCGACCAATGCCAAGATTCTTGGCGACCTTGCGCGCGACTATGAGGTGGTCCAGCAGGTGCTGGAGTACCGCGAGCGCGCAAAGATCAAGAGCACCTACCTCGATGCGCTTCCGGCGCTTATCCGCAGCGACCACCGCGTCCACACCACGCTCAACCAGACCGTCGCCGCAACGGGGCGCCTGTCGAGCTCCGAGCCCAACCTCCAGAACATCCCGACCCGCTCCCAGCTGGGCCATCGCGTGAGGACCGCCTTCACCGTGCCCGAAGGCAGCGTCTTTCTGGCCTGCGACTACTCCCAGATCGAGCTGCGCCTGCTCGCGCACCTTTCGGGAGACGAGCACCTGGTTGCCGCCTTCAACGAGGGCGCCGACTTCCACGCGGCCACCGCGGCACGCGTCTTTGGCGTGCCGGTCGAGGAGGTTACCCCGCAGCTGCGCAGCCGCGCCAAGGCGGTCAACTTCGGCATCGTCTACGGCCAGCAGGCCTATGGCCTGGCCACCTCGCTCAAGATCGGCAGGGCGGAGGCCCAGGGGATGATCGACCGCTACTTCGAGGCGTACCCCGGCGTCAGGCAGTTCCTCGACGCGAGCATCGAGTTCGCGCGCAAGACGGGCTTTGCCATCACCATGTACGGCCGTCGCCGCCAGATCAAGGACATCAAGGCGAGCAACTTCCAGCTGCGCAGCTTTGCCGAGCGAACCGCCATGAACCACCCCATGCAGGGCACCGCGGCCGACATCATCAAGATCGCGATGATCCGCGTGGCCGACCGCCTGCGCGAGGAGGGGCTCAGGAGCAAGCTCGTCCTGCAGATTCACGACGAGCTCGACTTCGAGGTCCCCGTCGACGAGGTCGAGACCCTCTCCGAGCTCGTGCGCGAGACGATGGAGGGCGTCGCGGACCTGCGCGTTCCGCTGCTGGCGGACGTGAGCTACGGCTCCAACTGGGCGGAGGCTAAGTAATGGCGAGTTTCGATCAGTTTATGTCCGAGCACCCCGGCGCGCTGCACGAGGTGCCCGTTGACAACCGCATGCGCGTGACCGTCTGGACGGACGGCTCGTCGCGCGGCAACCCCGGTCCCGGCGGCTACGGCGCCGTGCTCCTGTTCACCGATGCGAACGGCGTCGAGCATCGTCGCGAGCTCAGCCAGGGCTACAAGACCACGACAAACAACCGCATGGAGATCCTGGGCGTCGTCGCCGCGCTCGAGGCGCTCAAGCGCCCGTGCGTGGTGGAGGTCCATTCCGACTCCCAGTACGTGGTGAACGCCTTCAACAAGGGGTGGATCTGGGGCTGGCTCAAGAAGGGTTGGAAGAACGCGAGCAAGCAGCCGGTCAAGAATTCCGACCTGTGGAAGCGGCTGCTTGCCGCGAAGAAGCCCCATGAGGTGAGCTTCGTCTGGGTTAAGGGACACGCCGGCACCGAACTCAACGAGCGCTGCGACGAGCTTGCCACGCAGTCGGCCGACGGCCTGCTGGGCCCCCTGCTCGAGGACCGTGGCTTTGTAGTGTAGGGTGCGCCTACCGTGGCTTTTCGGAGTAGGGTCCGACGCCTCTGGTTGGCTTGGCTATAGTTATCCCTAGTAAACTCTAGGGAGGATCATATGGGCATTGCCGATGTCGTCGTTCTTGCGCTGGTCGCGCTTGCTGTCGCTCTGGGTGCCCGGAGGTTCTGGGGCGCCGCGACGGGTAAGCGCGACTGCTGCTCGGGGGCGAAGAGCGATCCGGGAGTGAGCTTTGCTCGCGCCCGCGTAGCGGATGCCGACGAGTCGCACTATCCCTTCTCGGCTGACCTTCGAATCGGCGGCATGTCCTGCGCGCGCTGTGCCCAGCGCGTCGAGAGCGCCCTCAACGCGGTTCCAGGCACCTGGGCTCGTGTCGACCTTTCCCAGCGCTGCGCGCGCGTGCTGTGCAAGAAGCCCATCGACCTCGCCGCGTACGAGGACGTGGTCGCCAAGGCGGGCTATCGCGTTATCAAGAAGTGCTAGGCAGAGCAGGGTGCAAAAGGGGCTGGCCTGGTGGCCAGCCCCTTTGCGTCTTATGGGGTTGTTCCTGCCGAGGTTACCCCTGGCTCACGTTCGTCTTTCCGATCATGATGTTCAGGATCTCGACGTCGGTCGGGTGCATGCCGACGCGGCCGACGTAGCCCATCGAGCGGATGGTCTCCTCGGCGTTCTGGCCCACGAGGCCGTCGCCGGCGAGGAAGTTGTCGTCGGCGAGCGCCATGTCGCAGCCCAGGATCGCGGCGTCGACGGCCGCGCAGATCTTGGCGGCACAGCTGGGCTTGGCGCCGTCGCACACGATGCCGCCGACGTTGGCGAGGGTGTTGACGATGGTGGCCTCGAACTGGGCGAACGAGCCGCCGCGCAGCATGCAGATGCCTGCACCCGCGCCGCAGCCGGCCGAGACGGCGCCGCAGAACGCGGAGAGCTCGCCGATGAAGTACTTCACGTGCACGGCCGTCAGGTCCGACAGCACGACGGCGCGCACCAGGTCCTCGTGGCTGCTCCAGAGCTCGTGCGCGTACTCGAGCACGGGCTGCGAGCAGGTGATGCCCTGGTTGCCGCTGCCGCAGTTGATGACGACGGGCATGGCGCAGCCGCTCATGCGGGCGTCCGAGCCGGCGGCGGCCGCGGCGCGCGCCTTGCAGCTGATGTCCTGGGAGCGGCTCTTGAGCAGGGTGCTTCCGATGTTGGCGCCCCAGCGGTTGGTCAGGCCCTCGTTTGAGATTGCCTGGTTGGTCTCGATCTGCCTGGTGATGAGCTCGTCCACGTCCTCGATCTTGAGCTCGTGGGCGAAGTCCCAGATGGACTGGAGCGAGAGCTTGGAGCGGTCGGCCGAAGAGCCGTCCTCCTGCAGCTCTGCGGACACCGCGGTCTTCCCGGCGGCCACGGTGGGCTCGCCGTCGAGCGTGAGTTCGACCACGTTCGTGTGGCGCTCCTCGATGCAGGCGACGGCCCTGTGTCCATCGCACTGGGCGACCACGCGCACGTACAGGTTGGGCACGCCCTCGGCGAGCTCTACGTCGCAGAAGCCAGCCTCGACGAACTCGCGGGTCCTCGAGATGTCCTCGGGACCCACGGCCTGGAGCACCTCCAGCTCGCGCAGCGGGTCGCCGCCCAGCGCGCCCAGGGTGGCTGCGGCCTCGATGCCGCGCATGCCGCCGGAGTTGGGGACGGTGACGCTCTTGACGTTCTTGATGATGTTGCCGCTGCAGGCAACCTCGAGGTGCGTGGGGTTCTGACGCAGTGCGGCCTTCGCCAGGGCCGCGGCATAGGCCACGGCGATGGGCTCCGTGCAGCCGAGCGCACAGACGAGCTCCTCGTTCAGGATGGCGATGTGATTCGCGTAGCTGGTGCTGTCCATGGGGACTCCATCGGTCGTTCTCTCGCGCTGGGCGAGAAGGGATTGGTCATTCGATAGGTGCATTTTCTCAGGTATGGTGGCCTTCTGAGCCGAGGTGCCCATTATTCGCGGCTAATTCACGCATGGAGCCGCGCTGCAGGCGAGCCGCACGCTACGGGTTCGTCGTGCCACCCTCGCTTGCGTCGAGAAGGCTGATGACCTGGGGGAGGGCGTCGCCCAGGGCGCCGATGGACCCTCGCCAGATGGCGCGCCTGGGCCAGGCGTGTCCCACGTAGGCGGTGCGCAGTGCGATGTCGGGGCGCGGGAAGTCGCGGCGGGCGTCGTTTCCCACCATCAGGCACTCTTGGGGCGTGAACCCGAGCTTCGAGATGAACTCCTGGTAGTAGCGGGCATCGGGCTTGCTTCGCGTAGAGTTCGCAATGTGAGAAATGCGAGCGAAGCCAATGTCGGCAACCTCTGCCCACTCCATGCGCACCCGGTCGCAGTCAAGCGTGAAGGTCGGGTTGGTGGCAAGGGCTACCGTCAGCCCGAGCTCCTGCGCGCGCTCGATGGTGCGTCGTGCGCCCTCGCGCGGACGCGCCTGCACCATAGAGCCCTTCATGCCCCAAAGGCAGTTCTTCTCGTAATAGTCGAGCACGTCCGCGATGATGGGGTCGTCCAGGGGGACGCCCGTGCGACGCAGGTAGGAGCTGTTAAAGAGCTCGAGGTTGGTCATGCCGTCCTCGCGCTTTGGGTCGGAGACGTCGAGGTAGCCCTTGGCCATGTGGGCCATGACCAGGGCGGAGGGCGTTCGCGTAATGCGCCCGACGATGCGGGCCTTCTGGGTGACGTAGCGCGTGATGAACGCCGTCAGGTTGATGTCGAGGAGGGTGTCGTCAAGGTCGAACAGAATTGCACGAATCATGAGACCCCCCCCTTCCAAGGTGCGTTCGAGTCGTTCGATGCGGCTACATCGACTACCACATAAGGTACCCAAACGTCTAGAAAAATTTGGGATAGTAGTGAAATTTGGCTTTGGCACTGCAAGAACTTGAAATTTGCACCCCAATAACGCTAATCTACCTAACGTATGGGCAAAATGCTCGTACACCTGTATCTGTTGGCCCCCGAGAGCATGTAAGTTTCCAATTGCGCAACGCGTCAGCCGAGCGCCCTAGGCAGCGATCATGTAGATCGGGGCCCCGTTTTCGAAAGGGGTCCACCTTTGAGTGAGATTCAAAACTCGTCCATCTTCTCCCTGGATGACGTTTCCGACGAGGAGATGAACAGCCTCATCGACGGTACCATTACCGACTTTGATGAGGGCGATCTTGTGACGGGCACCGTCGTCAAGATTGAGCACGATGAGGTTCTGCTGGACATCGGCTTCAAGTCTGAGGGCGTCATCCCCTCCCGTGAGCTCTCCATCCGCAAGGACGTCAACCCCGAGGAGATCGTCAACCTGGGCGACACCATCGAGGCTCTCGTTCTCCAGAAGGAGGACAAGGAGGGTCGTCTGATCCTCTCCAAGAAGCGTGCCGAGTACGAGCGTGCCTGGAACGCCGTCGAGGAGAAGTTCAACGCCGGCCAGAACGTCGAGGGTGAGGTTATCGAGGTCGTCAAGGGTGGTCTTATCCTCGACATCGGCCTCCGTGGCTTCCTGCCTGCCTCCCTCGTTGACCTCCGCAGGGTCAAGGACCTCAACGCCTACATGGGCACCCGCATCGAGGCCCGCGTCATCGAGATGGACCGCAACCGCAACAACGTCGTCCTCTCCCGTCGCGTCGTTCTCGAGGAGGCTCGCAAGGCCGAGCGTTCCGAGATCCTCTCCAAGCTCCAGAGCGGCATGCGCCTCAAGGGCACCGTCTCTTCCATCGTCGACTTCGGCGCCTTCGTCGACCTCGGTGGCATCGATGGCCTCATCCACATCTCCGAGCTCTCTTGGAACCACGTCAACCACCCCTCCGAGGTCGTCAAGGTCGGTCAGGAGGTCGAGGTTCAGGTTCTCGACGTGGATCTCAACCGCGAGCGCATCTCCCTCGGTCTCAAGCAGACCACCGAGGATCCTTGGAGGACCCTCGTCAAGAAGTACCCCGTCGGCGCTATCGTCGAGGGTTCCGTCACCAAGCTCGTCACCTTCGGCGCCTTCGTCGACCTCGGTGATGGCGTTGAGGGCCTGGTCCACATCTCCGAGATGGCCAAGCAGCACGTCGACGCTCCCGCGCAGGTCTGCACCGTTGGCGACACCGTCCAGGTGAAGGTCATGGAGATCGACCTCGATCGTCGTCGCATCTCCCTCTCCATGAAGGCCGCTGCCGAGACGCTGGGCGTCGAGGTTGAGGTCAAGCCCATGGACGAGCCCGAGGGCGAGACCGCTGAGGCTGCCGAGGAGGCCACCGAGGCCACCGAGAAGTAAGCTTCGCGCTTATTGAACTCGAAGGGGAGTCGCTTCGGCGGCTCCCCTTTTTTGTTGTCGAGCGAGACTCGAGGCCTTCGTATCGCTATGCTCTACTACGTTCGAGACGGGTGGGCGTCCACCCGCATGAGGCATCGGGAGGATCCATGGCACGTCCGGTCATCGTCACGGGTTTCGAGCCCTTCGGGGGAGAGAAGAGCAACGCGTCGTGGGAGGCAGTGCGCCTTCTTCCCGATGAGGTCGAGGGACATCCCATCCACAAGATCAAGCTGCCCGTGGTCTTCGGTGCGTCGGGCGACATCGTAGAGTCCGCCATCCGCGAGCTTGAGCCCGCTGCGGTCCTCAGCGTGGGCGAGGCGGGCGGGCGCACCTGCGTCACGCCGGAGCGCGTTGCCGTCAACCGCATGGTCGCCCGCATTCCCGACAACGACGGCGCGCAGCCCCAGGGTGACCCAGTCGTCGAGGGCGGACCTGACGCCTACCTCTCGACTCTGCCGCTCGACGACGCCGTCTCGGCCATGAGCGCCGCAGGCGTTCCCTCCAAGGTCTCCGACACCGCTGGGCTCTACGTCTGCAATCAAGTCATGTACCGCGTTCTGCACGCGGTCAGGTCGTGCGGTCTGAAGATCCCTGCGGGCTTCGCGCACGTCCCCTACACGCCGATTCAAACGGTAAGAAAACCCGAGCGCGCCTCGCTTTCCAGCGAGCTGTCTTCTGCTGGCTTGTATTCAATATTGATAACCAGTTTGGCCTAGTTACGCTCCTGAAACATTGGGCAACTTTCATTGTTAAGGGTGCATTTCTGCAAAATCTAATTCATCATTTTTGCTTTCAGCGTGGTGCATAGTAGTCCCACTGACAATGAGGGGGAAACGTTCCCTCGGATTCACGTCCCACGTTGAAAGGTACGAAAATGATGGAGAAGTCCCTTAGCCGTCGCAGCTTCCTCAAGGCCTCCGCAGTTACCGCCGGTGGTGCTGCGGCCTCCTCGATGCTTGCCGCCTGCGGTGGCTCCGATGCCTCTGCCGATGGCAGCAAGAAGAAGATCCTGAAGTTCGGTCAGGCTAACGCCAAGCAGGGCCTGGACATGCAGAAGTCGACCAACTCTGGCTCTTCCTCCATCGCCGACTCCATCTTCGAGGCACCCCTTCTCTGGACCGAGGACAACGAGCTCGTCCCCTGCCTCCTTAAGGAGATCCCGACCTTCGAGGCCGACGGCGTCACCCTGCATTGCGAGCTCAAGGAGGGCATCAAGTTCCACGACGGCTCCACGCTGACCGCCGATGACGTCAAGTACTCCTTCGAGCGTATGTTCAAGCCTGAGACCGGTGCCAAGTCCACCTACATGTACGACAAGATCAAGGGCGCCAAGGAGATGCTCGCCGGAACCGCTACCGAGCTCGAGGGCCTCACGGTCGAGGATGACACGCACTTCACCTTCGTCCTCACCGACCCCATGATCACTTTCGTTAACAACCTCGGCATCGACTACGCTGACATCTTCCCCAAGGATGCCTGCGAGAAGGCTGGCGACGCCTGGGGCACCGGCACCAACGTCATCGGCACCGGCAAGTACAAGGTCGTCTCCAACGACGACACCACCGAGGTCGTTCTCGAGAAGTTCGAGGACTACCACGACGGCACCCCCGCCCTCGACGAGATTCACTTCACCTTCATCGACGATCTCAACACCAAGATGATGTCCTTCAAGAACGGCGACATCGACTACTGCGACCTCGACGCCTCCCAGCTCCAGCAGTACCAGGGCGACCCCGACGTCAAGGACCTCATCACCCAGTACCAGACCCTCGGCGTCCAGTTCGTCAACCTGAACCTCAGCTCCGAGAAGCTCCAGGACGTCAGGGTCCGCAAGGCCCTCTCCCTCGCGATCAACCGCGATGAGCTCATCCAGTCCATTGCCGGCGGCGCGGGCATCGCTCCCTCCGGTTGGCTCGCTCCCCAGACCCCGGGCCACGATGACAGCGCTCCTACGTTCGAGTACGACCCCGAGAAGGCCAAGGCCCTTCTCGCCGAGGCTGGCGTCTCCAACCTTGAGCTCTCCGCCAAGGTTCGCGCCAACATCAACCAGAAGCAGCTCGTTGCCGTCCAGGACTACTGGGACAAGATTGGCGTCAAGCTGACCGTCGAGACCGAGGACAACGGCGTCTGGGCTCAGGACTGGGCTGACGGCAACCTCGAGATCACTGCTCTGGGCTGGTTCCCCCTGTATGCTGACGCGGACAACCACATGTACACGTACTTCTACAGCGAGAACGCGAAGGCAAAGAGCTCGTTCTACAACAACCCCGAGTTCGACGACCTCGTCTCCCAGGCTCGCATCGAGCAGGACCAGGACAAGCGCGCTGACCTCTACAAGCAGGCCGACGACATCCTGACCCGCCAGGACTACGCGACGATTCCCCTGTACTACCCCAAGAACCAGTTCGTTGCCAAGGACTACGTCAAGAACGCCAAGGTTGGCAACCTGGTCTACCACATGAACGATGTCGACATCGACACCACCAAGGAAGACTACGCCGGCTAGTTTGACCAATTGCGAAGATGGAATGATTGATATCTAACCATCATGTTTCAAGGGGCGGCGCTTTTGAAGCGTCGTCCCTTTTTACGTCTAAAGTGTTCCAGGCATAACAGATTCTTATGTCAGATTCTTATATGTTAGGCACGAAAGGAGGGGGCCAGATGAGGGACTTCCTTATCAAGAGAGTCCTGCAGGCCGTTGGTGTCGTCATCTGCATTTCTGCCATCACGTTCTTCATCCTCAACGTCGTCCCGGGAGACCCGGTTCGCGTCATGATGGGTGACATGGCTGATGAGCAGACCATCGAGCAGGTGAGGCACAACATGGGCCTCGACAGGCCGGTCACCGAGCAGTACGTCAACTGGTTCGGCAACATGGTCCAGGGTAACTTTGGCACTTCGTACACGCAGAACAAGAGCGTTACGGTCCTGATGGGAACGGCCTTTGCCGTGACGGCCAAGCTCGCGGGCTTCGCCTACCTGTTCGCGCTCGTATTCGGACTGGTCGTCGGCGTCGTCTCTGCGGTGTACCACGGCAAGTGGGTGGACCGACTCTTGATGGCGCTCTCGATCTTCGGCATATCGGCGCCGGCGTTCTGGGTGGCCATCCTGGTCCAGATCGTCTTTGCGCTCAACCTCAAGTGGTTCCCGCTCTCGGGCGTCAAGACCGCCGCGGCCTTCGTCCTGCCGACCATCGCTTTGGGTACGCGCTACGCCGCAAGCATCGCCCGCGTCACGCGTACCTCGATGATGGACGTGCTCAACCAGGACTTCATGAGGACCGCTGAGGCCAAGGGCCTCAAGACCTCGGCCATCATTCTGGTCCACGGCCTGCGCAACGCCCTGATTCCCATCATCACCATCGCCGGTACCCAGCTGGGAGAGATCTTCACCGGTTCTATCCTCATCGAATCCGTCTTCGCGATTCCCGGCATGGGCAAGCTCCTGCTTGACGCCATCAACGCACGTGACCTCCCGCTCATCGAGGGCGGCGTCATGTACATCGCAATCATTTGCGTCGTGGTCTACCTCGTCGTCGACATCCTCTACGCCGTCGTCGACCCGCGCATTCGACTCGGAGGGGAGGCAGCGGAATAATGGCACTTCTCAACAGTGACAAGAACGACAAGAAGGTGCGCGAGGCCGAGCGCATCGCGGCCGATGCTGCCAAGGCCCAGACGGCCGAGCGTGCGGGCGGCAAGAAGCGCGCGCAGAGCTACTGGGCGGTTAGCTGGAACATCTTCAAGAAGAACAAGCTGGGCATGGCCTGCCTGTTTGTCGTGGGCCTGTTGGTGCTCGTGGCGATCCTGGCCCCCGTGCTCGCGCCCTTCGACCCCGACGCCCAAGAACTCTCCAACATGCTGGCGGCACCGGGCGGTGCCCACGTCTTCGGCACCGACGAGTTCGGCCGCGACATCCTCTCGCGTGTCATCTACGGCTGCCGCATCTCGCTGTCGGTCGGCGTCGTCTCCCAGATTATCGCACTGGTCATAGGCTTCCTTGCGGGCGTCTTCGCTGGCTACTTCGGCGGCAAGGTCGACGCCGTGATCTCCTTCGTGATCCAGGTGTTCTCGTCCTTCCCGTTCCTGCTGTTCGCAATCGTCGTCATGTTCGTCATGGGTCCCGGCCTCGTGAACCTCTACGTCGCGCTGGGCCTGCTCATGTGGACCTCGACGGCGCGCCTGGTGCGCGGCGACGTCATGCGCCTGAAGAACTCGGAGTACATCCAGTCCTGCGTCCTGTCGGGCGGCAAGAGCTGGCGCATCATCATGAAGCACCTGCTTCCCAACTGCATCTCGACGCTCATCGTCGTCTCGACCCTGGGCATCCCCAACGCGATTCTCTCCGAGGCGTCCCTCTCGTTCCTGGGCCTGGGCGTTCAGCCTCCCATGGCAAGCTGGGGCCAGATGATCTCGGCCTCCCAGCCCTACATCCAGTCGAACACGAACTACTCGATCGTCCCGGGCATCGCAATCATCATCACGGTAATGGCCTTCAACCTTCTTGGCGACGCGCTTCGTGACGCGCTCGACCCCAAGATGCGCTCGTAGGGAGGGGAGACTATGGCTGAAGAAGAAAGGCGCGGTCGCACCACCACCGAGGTCGTCAGCGAGGAGCTCCAGGAGAGGGGCAAGGAGCTGACCCAGGAGCGTTTGGACACTAACGCCAGGCGTGAGGTGCTTCTCCGCGTTAAGGACCTCAACGTCACCCTATTCACTGAGGATGGCGCCCTGCCCGCAATCACGAGCCTCAGCTTCGAGATGCGCAAGGGAGAAACGCTTGCCGTCGTCGGTGAGTCCGGCTGCGGAAAGTCGATGACCGCCCTGTCCATCATGGGCCTTCTGCCGACCCCGCCTGCCAAGGTCACCAACGGCTCCATCGAACTGTCCGGCGTCGACATGGTCAAGCTCTCCAACGAGGAGATGCGCCACTATCGCGGCAACAAGATCGGCATGATCTTCCAGGAGCCCATGACCTCGCTCAACCCGGTCATGACCGCGGGCAAGCAGATTCGCGAGGGCATCCTGGTGCACAACCCCAAGATGAGCAAGAAGGAAGCGGACGCCCGCGCGCTCGAGATGATCAAGCTCGTCGGCATCCCCGCTCCCGAGAAGGTCTTCAAGAGCTACCCGCATGAGCTCTCGGGCGGCATGCGCCAGCGCATCATGATCGCCATGGCCCTTGCCTGCCAGCCCTCGCTGCTCATCTGCGATGAGCCCACCACGGCGCTTGACGTCACGATCCAGGCGCAGATCCTGCAGCTGATCGACCGCATGCGAGACGAGCTCGGCACCGCCGTCATGCTGATCACGCACGACATGGGCGTCGTCTCCGAGATGGCCGACTGGGTCCTGGTCATGTATGCCGGCCACAAGGTCGAGTACACGCTTGCACCGGAGCTCTTCACCAACCCGCTCCACCCGTACTCCAGGGGCCTCATCGACTCCATTCCGTCGCTCGACAATGCGGTCGATACACTCTACGCGATTCCCGGCAACGTGCCCATGCTCTCCGAGATGCCGAAGGGCTGCCCCTTCCATCCGCGCTGCCCGTTTGCCAAGGACATCTGCTGCAAGCAGGCGCCGGAGATGCTTCCCGTCGATGGGGACGAGAACCACCTGGTTGCGTGCTGGAAGTACAGGAAGGGATGGGGTGAGTAACCCATGGGCAAGAACATGGACAAGAACGATGTAGTGCTCAAGGTGGAGCACCTCGTCAAGCGCTACCCCATCAAGAAGGGGGTCTTCGGCAAGTCGAAGCAGTACGTCCACGCTCTGGAGGACGTCTCGTTCGAGCTGCACCGCGGCGAGACCTTTGCCATCGTCGGCGAGTCCGGCTGCGGCAAGTCGACCACCGGCAAGTGCGTCCTGCGCCTGACGGAGCCCACCGAGGGCAAGGTTCTTCTGGACGGCGAGGACTTCACTGCGCTCTCCGGCCAGGACCTCACCCGCGCGCGCCAGAAGATGAAGCTCATCTTCCAGGACCCCTACAGCTCGCTCAACCCGCGCATGACCGTCGCCGACATCATCGCGGAGCCGATCGACATCGCGGGCACCTACAAGACCCGCGCCGAGCGTGACGCTCGCGTCGAGGAGGTCATGCAGGCCGTCGGTCTGGACCTGAGCTACAAGTACCGCTATCCGCACGAGTTCTCGGGCGGCCAGCGCCAGCGCATCGGCATCGCCCGCGCCATAGTGCTCGTTCCCGAGATCGTCGTCTGCGACGAGCCGGTCTCGGCGCTCGACGTGTCAGTCCAGGCGAAGGTCATCAACCTGCTCGAGAAGCTGCAGGACGAGCTCGGCCTCTCCTACGTGTTCATCAGCCACGACCTCTCCGTCGTCAAGCATATCTCCGACACGGTCATGGTCATGTACCTGGGTCACCAGATGGAGCTTGCCAGCAAGGAGGAGCTGTTCGAGAACCCGTTGCACCCGTACACGCAGGCGCTTCTGGACGTCATCCCGCGCATCGCCGACGAGCGCATCCAGGGCAAGAAGATCCTGCAGGGCGACGTCCCCAGCCCCACCAACCCGCCGACCGGCTGCGCCTTCAGCACCCGCTGCCCCAAGTGCATGCAGGTCTGCCGCGAGCGCGCGCCCGAGGCCATCGAGGTCACGCCGGGCCACACCTGCACCTGCCACCTGTTCGACAAGAACCTCTCCGAGGCCGAGCGCAGGCTGGCACTCGATCCCGCGATCGAGGCTGCCCAGCAGGCGTAGTGCCGCAGGGATATGATTGATATCAGGGGCCCGGCCGCATGGTCGGGCCCCTGCGCGTGCAAGGGAAGAGGCACTTCTCGCCTGCCTGCGCGCGACTCGGACGACTAGCGAGGGATGGTAATGACAGTGGAGAAGAACGCCTTATACAGGCCACTGATCGGCGTTGCGCCCAGGTGGTTCCCGGCCGAGGGTGCCCTGTGCGCCTCCGAGTCGCTGGGTGACTGCTACCTGGACGCCATCCTGGCCGCCGGCGGCATGCCCATGATGATGCCGATCACGAACGACGCCGAGCTCATCGAGGCCTACGTCAACATGTGCGACGGCTTCTCGATCCCGGGTGGGCAGGACATCAACCCGCAGTTCTGGGGAAGCGACGAGCCCATTCCCGAGGAGGTCTGCCCCGAGCGTGACGAGTACGAGTTCCTGCTGATCAAGAAGGTCCTCGAGCGGGACAAGCCCCTTCTGGCGACGTGTCGCGGCATGCAGATGCTCAACGTCGTGAGGGGCGGCAGCATCTGCATGGACATCAACAGGATGACGCCGCGTCCCGGCATGGCGCTGTGGCACCACTCCGTCGTCCTGAAGGAGCCCACGCATCCCGTCGAGGTGCGACCCGGAACGACGCTCTACGGATGCGTGGGGGAGCGTGAGCTCATCCAGGTGAACTCCTCACACCACTGCTGCGTGCTCGAGCCGGGGGAGGACGTCGACGTCGTGGGATACGCCACCGACGGCATCCCCGAGGCGATCGAGGTCCGCTCGCAGACCTTCTGCCTGGGCGTCCAGTGGCATCCCGAGTACATGTGGCATGCGCTCTCGAGCGATCGCGGCATCTGGGACGGCCTCGTCGCCGCGGCCCGCGCCCGTAGGGAGCGCGACCCTCAGGCCTAATGTTTCAAGGCGCGTACGAGTGTTACAAGAATGTGTGTTGTGCTTGCGCCGCAGCGCACAATGGCCTGGTGCAAAAAAAGTGTCTGTCCCGCCTTCCGCGGGGCGCGAGGAAAGGAACCCGCCAAGCATGAGTGACGTAGTAGATCGCTTCATCAAGTACTGTGCCGTGCCGTCTCAGTCCAACCCCCTGACGGCCGACAGAGTCCCCTCTACCGAGTCGCAGTTCGACATTGCCAAGGTCATCGCCGACGACCTGCGCGAGCTGGGCGCCGAGGACGTCGTCGTCACCGAGAACGCCTACGTGACCGCCCACTGGCCCGCCAGCGAGGGTTGCGAGGACCTGCCCACCCTGGGCTTCTGCTGCCACATCGACACTGCCTGGCAGTCCTACGGCGACCCTGTCCACCCACAGATCAAGCGCTACGAGGGCGGCAAGCTGACCATCGGCACCGGCCGCGACGGCAAGGAGGTCTTCATCAGCCCCGAGACCAACGCCTGCCTCGAGCGCATGGTGGGCTGGGACCTCGTCACCGCTGACGGCACCTCGCTTCTGGGCGGCGACGACAAGGCCGGCGACGCGATGGTCGTCTCCCTTCTGGCCCGCCTGAAGGACGACCCGAGCCTTCCTCACCCGCGCCTGGCCGTGAGCTTCGTGCCCGACGAGGAGATTGGCCACGGCGCCGCCCTCCTGGACCTCGACGAGTTCGGTGCGACCTTTGGCTACACCATCGACGGCGGTCCCCTGGGCGAGTTCTGCTACGAGACCTTCAACGCGGCCGAGGCCAAGGTCCGTGCCAAGGGCCTCTCGGTCCACACCGGCACCGCCAAGGGCATCATGGTCAACGCCTGCGAGGCCATCATGAAGTTCCACGCGCTCGTGCCGCCCCAGGAGCGTCCCGAGTACACCGAGAACTACGACGGCTTCTACTACCTCGAGCGCATCCAGGGCGACTGCGAGGAGGCCCTGGCCGACTACATCATTCGCGACCACGACCAGGCCAAGGTCGAGGCTCGCAAGGAGACCATGCGCAAGGCCGTCGACTTCGTCAACCAGACGTTCGGCCAGGAGGTCCTAACCATCGAGATCCACGACCAGTACCACAACCTGGCTGACGTCGTGACCAAGCCCGAGTACAGCCACCTGATCGAAAACGCGCGCGCCGCCTACGCCAAGATCGGCCAGGAGATGACCTGCATCCCCATGCGCGGCGGCACCGACGGCTCGCAGCTGAGCTTCCGTGGCTTCGCCTGCGGCAATCTCTCGGCGTGCTACTACAACGCCCACGGCGTGCGCGAGTTCGTGCCCGTGCCCGAGCTCGAGGCCATGGTCGACATGCTTCAGGAGCTCGTGGCCCTCTATGCCAAGCCGCAGGTTTCCGTGGAGTAGCGGCCAAGGGCGCAGGCACTTCTTGCCCAAGCCGCACGCGTTTGCACCACAGACCCAACCGCCTCCAGATCACCAGAGGAGAAATGCATGTCCTATCAGATTGACGCCCGGTACCTGACCGACACCCTCGAGGAGCTTGTCAAGGTCGACAGTCCCGTAGGCTACTACGCCGACATTCATGCCTACCTGCGCTCCAAGTTCGCCGAGCTGGGCTACGAGATGACCGTCGACAACAAGGCTACAGCCTACGTGCGCGTGCCTGGCAAGGACTCCAGCAAGTCCGTCTGCCTGGGTGCCCACCTGGACACCATCGGCCTGATCGTGCGTGGCTTCAACGACGATGGCACCCTGCGCGTCCGCATGCTCGGCGGCATCAACTACCATGCCATCGAGGGCGAGACCTGCTACATCCACTGTCGTGACGGTCGCGTCGTGAACGCGCAGGTCATCTGCAACAAGCACTCCGTCCACGTGTTCGAGGACTGCCGTCAGGCCGACCGCGACGAGAACAACATGAGCGTCAGCGTCATCGGCGACGTCTACAGTCCCGCCGACGCCCGCGCGCTGGGCATCACCGAGGGCGCCATCATCTCAATCGACCCGCACTTCGAGTCCTTCGACAACGGCTACATCGTCTCGCGCCACATCGACGACAAGGCCGCCGTTGCCGCTTTGATCGACATCCTCAAGTGGTTCAAGGAGTCTGGCGAGAAGCCTGCCTACGACACGCTGTTCGCCTTCCCCATGTACGAGGAGATCGGACACGGTGGCGCCTTCGTTCCCGCTGACGTGAGCGAGTACGTCGCCGTCGACATCACGCTCATCGGGCCCGACTACGACTCCAACGAGCACCACGTGGGTGTCATCGCCTCCGACGCCAAGGGTCCCTACGACTGGGACCTCACCAACCAGCTCATCCGCTGTGCCCAGGAGCACTGCGACGCCGACAAGTGGGACACCCAGGTGTGCTTCCACTACTCGACCGACGCGAACGCCGCCTCGCACCTGGACCACGACATTCGTCACGCAGCCTTTGGCATGGCCTGTATGAACTCCCACGGCCGCGAGCGCTGCCACGTCGACGCCATCGTCGAGACCGAGAAGCTCGCGCGCGCCTACGTGATGGGCGAGTGCCAGGCCTAGCGACCGGCTGGCTTCCGGCGCACCCCACGCAACTGCAGCTGCGACCTCTTGCCCCTTGCGGGCAAGAGGTTTTTTGCGGCTTCTTGAGGCGCACCGCGAAACTGTCATAATGGGTAGGCGAGTCGTGGCCGACGCACATGCCCGCAGGGGCAGGGCCTCGGCCGCAAGGCACTTCACTAACCCGTGGTCTGAGAGGCAATGGCAATGAACGACTTCATGAACAAGGTCCAGGACTTCATGCGCGGCCGCAACGGTGCCGACGAGCTGAGCCTTGCCTGCATCGAACTAATGGTCATCCTGGCCATCATCAACATCTTCGCGAACAACCTCGTCATCAGCCTGCTGATGCTGGCGCTTCTCGCCTACGCGATCTTCCGCGTGGTCTCGACCGACATCAACCAGCGCCGCAAGGAGAGCATGGCCTTCGCCGAGTTTGCCGGCCCCGTGCGCCCCTTCATCACCAACCCCGTGGCCGCCGTCAAGGACGCGCGTGCCTACAAACACGCGACCTGCCCCAACTGCCACCAGAAGGTGCGCGTGCCGCGTGGCAAGGGCCACATCAGGATCACCTGCCCGCGCTGCAAGCAGAAGTTTGACAGCAAGTCGTAGCACGCATGGCGCAACGACCCTACACGGTGGTGCTCACCGGCTCCATTGCGTCCGGCAAGTCGACCGTTGCGCGCGAGCTTGAGCGCTTGGGTGCCCGTCGCATCGACCTCGATGCGATCTCGCGCCTCGTCATGAGGCCGGGCAGCCCCTGCGTCGACGGGCTCGCGCGTGCCTTTGGAGATGACATCGTCGATCAGGCCACGGGCGAGCTGAACCGTGGCCTGATTGCGCAGAGGGCCTTCACGACGCCCGAACGGTCGGCCCTTCTAGAGAAGATCGAGCTTCCCTACATCCAACGCGAGCTGGAGCGCGAGCTCTACTCGCCTGACGATGACACCGGGGCGGGGGATGGTGCGGGGCCTGCCGAGGACGCCCGGGTGCGTGTGGTCGAGGTCCCACTGCTCGACCGCATGGAGGGCCAGTTGGACTTTGCCGACGAGCTCGTGTGCGTCACATGCTCTCCCGAAGTGCGTCTGCGCCACGCTTTGGGGCGCGGCGTTGCGGAGGAGGACTTCAGGCGCCGTCTGGCCGGCCAGCCGGACGACGACTACCTGCGTCGCGCATGTGACACCGAGCTTGCCAACGACGGCTCGCTCGACGAGCTGCTGGATAAGGTCCGCGCCTGGTGGGCCGCGCGTGAGCGCATGGGCTGGCCGACGCGTGCCCGCTAGCCGCCCGCCCCGCGGAACCAAGCGAAAGACTACTTACTGACTGAGAGGGGGGCTGCCATGAGCGACGCGCGCTTCTTCAGGTGGTTCAGAACGATTCCCATCATGGTGATGCTTGCCCTGTGCGTTGTTACGGCCGGCATCGGCATTGCCCCTGCCAAGGTCGTCAGGAAGGTCCTGTATCCCGTCAGGTACGCCGAGATCATCAAGAGCGCCTCGCAGCGCTACGGGGTGGACGAGTACCTGGTCTGCGCCGTGGTCAAGTGCGAGTCGAACTGGGATCCCAACGTCACCTCTTCGGCTGGCGCGGTCGGCCTGATGCAGATGATGCCCTCGACCTCGGCCGAGGTGGCGCGCCTGGGCTTGGTCGACAGCCGCACCTACAACCCCAATGACCTGACCGATCCGGCGACCAACATCGAGTACGGCACCGCCTACCTGGCCTACCTGCAGCGCAACCTCAAGTCGCAGGACGAGGTCATCGCCGCCTACAACGCCGGTCTGGGCTCGGTCTCGCAGTGGACTGCCAACGGCGGCAACGTGAACGAGACGGTTCAGTTCGCCGAGACGGCCTCGTACCTGGTGCGCGTGAACGATGCGCAGGGACGCTATCGCCAGCTGTATCCCGACGGCATCGAGAACTCAGGCTCGCTCTTCTAGAGGTTCCGGGCGCCGCAATGCCGCACCCGCCGCGACCGCGGGCGCTTCTGGCATAGTCCTTGTGCACATGGGTACACTTGTTCTATACGAGGACCTAAGGAGGCAGGGTGTCACAGACGCAGGAGCGCTCGTTCGTGAGCGAAACGGGCCAGACCATTACCTACGAGCCCCTTGCGGGCACGGCAGAGGCGCGCGAGCGCGTCGGCGCAGAGCTCAAGCGCTTCGGGCTCGAGCACGGTGACGAGCGGCTTGAGGTCGTCTCTCCCTTCGAGCCGGCCGGCGACCAGCCGAATGCCATCAAGAAGCTCTCCGAGGGCATCAAGGCGGGACTGCGCTACCAGACGCTGCTGGGCGTCACAGGGTCGGGCAAGACCTTCTCGATGGCCAAGACCATCGAGGCCGTCCAGAAGCCCACGCTCATCATGGAGCCCAACAAGACGCTTGCGGCACAGGTCGCCAGCGAGATGAAGGAGATGTTCCCCAACAACGCGGTCGTCTATTTCGTCAGCTACTACGACTACTACCAGCCCGAGGCCTACGTCCCGCAGACGGACACCTACATCGAGAAGGACGCCTCCATCAACGAGGAGGTCGAAAAGCTCCGTCACCAGGCCACCTCGAGTCTGCTCTCCCGGCGAGACGTCATCGTGGTCGCGTCGGTCTCGTGCATCTACGGCATTGGCTCGCCCCAGGACTACGCTGGCCTTGCCCCCAACGTCGACAAGTCAGTTCCCCTGGAACGCGACGACCTCATCAAGGAGCTCATCGACATTCAGTACGACCGCAACGATTACGAGCTGCAGCGCGGTATGTTTCGCGTGCGCGGCGACACCGTCGACGTGTTCCCGCCCTACGCGGAGAACCCCCTGCGCATTAGCTTCTTCGGCGACGAGGTCGAGCTCATCGCAGAGATCGACGGCGTGACGGGCGAGATTGTCCGCGAGTACGACGCAATTCCCATCTGGCCCGCCTCCCACTACGTTACCGAGCGTCCCAAGGTGAACCACGCCATCAAGACCATCGAGGAGGAGCTCGAGGGCCGCGTGAAGGAGCTGAAGGACAACGACATGATCCTCGAGGCACAGCGCCTGTCGCAGCGCACCGGCTACGACGTCGAGATGCTCGAGACCATGGGCTACTGCTCCGGCATCGAGAACTACTCGCGCCACATGGACGGCCGTCGTCCCGGCGAGCCTCCCTACACGCTGATCGACTACTTCCCCAAGGACATGCTCTGCATCATTGACGAGTCCCACGTCACGGTGCCCCAGATTCGCGGCATGTACGAGGGCGACCGTTCCCGCAAGGTTACGCTGATCGACCACGGCTTCCGCCTGCCCTCGGCGCTCGACAACCGCCCTTTGCGCTTCGACGAGTTCGAGGCGCGCATCCCGCAGTTCGTCTACGTCTCTGCGACGCCGGGTGACTACGAGGAAGCAGTTTCTGAGCAGGAGGTCGAGCAGGTCATTCGACCGACGGGCCTGCTCGACCCCAAGGTCGAGGTGCGCCCTGTGCGCGGCCAGATTGACGACCTGATGGACGAGATCAAGACCCGCGTCGCCAAGAAGGAGCGCGTGCTGGTCACAACCCTCACCAAGCGCATGGCCGAGGACCTGACCGACCACCTTCTGGACGAGGGCGTGCGCGTCAACTACATGCACTCTGACACCGCCACGCTCGACCGCATCGACATCATTCGCGACCTGCGCCTGGGCAAGATCGACGTCCTGGTAGGCATCAACCTTCTGCGCGAGGGCCTCGACATCCCCGAGGTCTCGCTCGTCGCGATCCTCGACGCGGATAAGGAGGGCTTCCTGCGCAATCGCCGCTCGCTCATCCAGACCATGGGCCGCGCTGCGCGAAACGCCCAGGGTGAGGTCGTCATGTATGCCGACACGATTACGGACTCCATGCGCGAGGCCATGGGCGAGACCGCCCGCCGCCGCAAGATTCAGATGGCCTTCAACGAGGAGCACGGCATCGTACCCAAGACCATCAGCAAGTCGATCACCGACGTCACGAGCTTCATCGTGGAGGCCGAGAAGACCCTGGGCACCAAGTCGCGCGTCGGCGGCGAGTTCTTTACCGCCAAGGGCGACGAGGACCTTCCGGACAGGGAGGGGTGCGAGCACGAGCGCACCATTTCGTCGGTTGCCGATGAGCTCTCCGCGCTGCCCAAGCAGGAGGTCGCGCAGATTCTTGGTGCCCTCGAGGACGAGATGGTCCAGGCCTCTGCCGACATGGACTTCGAGCGTGCCGCGCGTCTGCGTGACCAGGTGGTCGAGCTGCGAAGCCATCTTGAGGGCACTTCGGCCGACGACGTGATGAACCGCCTCAAGGCCGGTGCGCGCAAGGGTTCGGCCCATGCCACGCGCCGCCGCTTCCGCAAGAAGCACTAGGAGGACGCAGGGGCGGAGTGTGACCCGGTCGGCGGCTTCGGGATGAGCTGCCAAACCTCACAACTGTGTGACAAGTTGCGAACCCCTCCGTTTTCGCTGGTAGACTGAAACCTGCCGAGAGAAAGGAACTCCATGTCGAAAAAGGTCATCGTGGCGTGCGGCTCCGGCATCGCCACCTCAAAGATGGTCGCCCAGAAGATCACGAAGCTCCTTGAGGAGCGCGACGTAGAGGCTGACGTTCAGGCGGCAGAGGTGAAGGACCTCGACGAGGCCCTCGAGGGTGCTGTGGCTTACGTGCCCGTTGTCAAGACCGAGAAGGACTACGACGTACCGACTATCAACGGCGTCGCCTTTCTGACGGGTATGGGCCAGGAGGACGAGCTCGACCGGCTCGTGGAGGTCCTCTCGTAGGCTGGACCTCTTTTTTTGAGGAAACTGCCTCGTGGGGCAAGTCCAAATCTTTCGAATTCCCCGTTCCGCCTGGCTTCGGGTGTTTCTGCCAGGCGGTCGACGAGTCCGTCATCCGATGCAACTGGAACATGTCATACAATGTCATGACTTGTTATGTGCCCGTATGGCCCGGACGCTTTGCCGGCAGCCGTATGGCGCGAGGGGGTTCTGTCCCTTCTCGCCGTCTGAGGGATTGGGATGAGGCTAGTGGAGGCGTCACTTACCCCGCTGTACCAGCAGGTGATGGATAGCATCAAGGACGATGTCGACAGCGGCAAGTACCAAACGGGACAGCGGATTCCCTCCGAGGGCGAGCTGTCCCAGATCTATTCCGTCAGCAGGATTACGGTTCGCCGAGCCGTCTCCGAATTGGTTGATCGCGGCTAATTTTTCTGCTTGCGAAGGAGAGGTTTGCGTCACCTCTTGAGGCGGCGACCTATGCCATTCTGGCGCTGCCTCCCCGATACGGCGGAATCAGCTTTCCCGCCCCCGAGAATAACCCGTCTCTTTACCTGGACGGACCTTCCGGCATGGGCGGAGGTCCCATTAAGGTGATCCCAGACATGCTGTTCCCGGACATGAAAATGGTCAGCGAGTGCGACGGCCGTGCGTTCCACGGCTTTGAGGACCCTTGCGTTTCGGATCGCAGTCGCTGGAGAGGCTACAGCCTGAACGGGTATTCCGTGATACCCGTGACCTACGCTGACCTTGCGAGGCTCGACTCGAGCGATGGTCTCATCGAAAGCGTTTTTCGCTGCCGCTGGACATGGCTTGTCGAAAGGCGAGCGCTGACGCAAGGGGAAGCGCGCTCGTGATGCAACGGTCCGCCGCAAGCGTGAGATATTGCTGAACGTGCTGCTGCCGAAGTGACGATGGGCTTTCGGTCAATCGCCCCCTCGGTCAGTCCCCTCGGTCACCCAAAGAGCTTCCAACGAGCGATTACGGTGACCGCGAGCTTCCGACAGCCGATTTGGGTGGCCGCGGGCCTATCCCAGTGACTCGACGAGCGCTGCCGCCACGCGCAGGCCGTCGGTCGCAGCGCTCATGATGCCGCCGGCATAGCCGGCGCCCTCGCCGCAGGGCCAGAGTCCGGCGGTCGAGATTGACTGGCAGCCCTTGTCGCGGGTCACACGAACGGGCGAGCTCGAGCGCGTCTCCACTCCCGTGAGCACGGCATCGGCGGTGTTGAACCCATGAAGCTGACGGTCCATCCTAGGGATGGCGCCGCGCAGGGTGTCACTCACGTAGCCGGGAAGGCACTGGCTCACGTCACCCCAGGCAACCCCGCGTGGATAGGTTGGCTCGATGCTGCCACCCGCAGAGGAGGGCGTTCCCTGGAGGAAGTCGGAAACCAGCTGGGCGGGAGCGACGTATCCGCCTCCACCTGCCGCAAAGGCGGCCTTCTCGCACTGGCGTTGGAGCTCGACGCCGGCTAGGACGTCGTTGCCGGGAAGGTCATCGGGGAAGACGTTCGCGAGGAATCCCGAGTTCGCATTGGTTCCTGCGCGGTCCGAGAGGCTCATGCCATTGGTGACGACCCCTCCGGGCTCGCTTGCGGCGGCGACTACGTAGCCGCCGGGGCACATGCAGAACGAGAACGCGCTGCGTTTGTTGTCCAGGTGCGCGACCAGCTTGTACGGGGCGGCTCCCAGGGCGGGGTGCCCTGCGAAGGCGCCGTACTGCGAGCGGTCGACCATCGACTGCAGGTGCTCGATGCGCACGCCCATGGCGAAGGTCTTGCGTTCCATGGCGACGCCGCGCTCGCGAAGAAGCTCGAACACGTCGCGCGCCGAGTGACCGCAGGCGATCACGACGTTGGAGGCCGCAGCCTTCTGGCTGATGACGAGCCCGGTCTGTGGGTCGTGCTGCTCGAGGGTCACCGAGGTCACGTGGGGCGAGGGCGTGTCCGCGATCTCGATCTCGGTCATGCGGCACGACAGGCGCACCTCGCCGCCGAGCTCCTCGATCTGGTTGAGGATGTGCGTGACCACCTGAGGGAGGACGTCGCTGCCCACGTGGGGCTTGGCGTCCCACAGGATCTCGCGCTGGGCCCCGGCCTCGACGAGGGTCTCCAATATGTAGCGATGCGCGCGACTCTTCGTCCCCGTTGCGAGCTTGCCGTCGCTGAACGTTCCGGCGCCGCCCAGGCCAAACTGGATGTTCGACTCGGGGTTTAGCTCGCCGGTCTCGTTGAAGTGCTCGATTGCCGCAGTGCGCCTCGTGGCGTCCTGGCCACGCTCGATCAGGAGCGGTTCGAGTCCCGCCTCGGCCAGCGCGAGCGCACAAAAGAGGCCGGCGCATCCCGCACCTACGACGACCGGGCGCCCGACGCGCTCGGTGCCCAGGTACCCGGGGAGCGAGAAGGGCTTGGGCTCTGCTATCCGGACGCTTCCGTCGCCGTGGCGGCGCTTGAGCTTGGCCATGAGGTCGCGCTCGGCGTTGGCCCGGCCGCGCAGGATGACGCGGACGCTGTAGGTGAAGTGCACGTCGTTCTTCTTGCGCGCGTCGATCGAACGCTTGCGCGGCTCGACAGAGAGCAGGTCGTCGGGGGTGACGTGCAGCTTTCGCAGGACGGCCTTGCGAAGAGCGAGCTCCTCGGTACGCTCCGTGCCGTCAAGCTGGTCGACCGGAATGCGGATGTTGGAAATGTCGAGCACGTCTACTCCTGACAAGACGCTGGCGGGTACCGGTGGGAAAAGAGGGCCAAGCCATCTGGCTCGGCCCCTCAATTCTATCTGCTTGCTAGGCCTGCGCGGCCGCGCTTCCCGCAACCATGCCGCTCTTCCATGCCCACGACAGGTTGTACCCTCCGCAGGCTCCGTCGACGTCGAGCGTCTCGCCGCAGGCGAACAGTCCCGGAATCCGAAGGGCCTCTAGCGTCGTGGCGTCGAACTGGTCGTTTTTGAGCCCGCCGCGCGTCACCTGTGCGCTGCTGGCGTCCGTGGTTCCCAGGGTTCGGAAGGGCAGTCCCTTCAGCAGGCCGATGAGCCGTTCCGAGGCGCTCTCGTCCGTGGGGTCTTCGGCGCTCGGCCCCTGCCACCCAGATCGCGCGAGGCTCCCGAGTACGCTCGCGATCTTGGGATCGACCACACCGTCGACGCAACCGTCCTCGAAGTCCCCGTGCATGAGGGGGTCAATCATCTGGCGAAGCTCGGAGGCATTCACGTCGGGCACGAGGTCAATCGCGACCAGGTCGCCCGCAAGCACCTCGCGTGACATGTTGAAGATGACGATGCCCGAAAGCCCATAACTGCGGAACAGGACCTCGCCGCGCTCGCTCCAGCACGGGAACATCCCGTGACTCAGCTGCGCGCGCACCTGGGCGCGGCAGCCGTCGAGCGCGGCCAGCGGGGAGTCCTCGCAGGCGATGGGGCAGAGCACCTTCCTCGTCTCCGTGACCTCGAGTCCCAGCGGGCCGAGCGCCTCCGCCGTACCGCCGCCGGTGGCGACGACCACGCGGCCGGCACGCGTCCTTGTCTTGCGTCCCTCGTCAAAGAGCTGCTCAAACGCTAGCGAGAAGGACTTGCCGTCCCGCTCGACGGACGTCACCGGGCGTGCGGGCGCCAACGTGGCCCCGGCCTCACGCGCGCGATGCAGCAGGACGTTCCTGACCGATGCCGCCCTGCGCGAGAGCGGGTAGAGGCGCCCATCCTCAAGCGCCCAGCGCATGTTGGAGTCACGGAAGAAGTTCAGGATGTCGCCCAGCGGGTCGTCGCCGAAGGCCTGGCCCACGAATTCCGGGTCGTTGAAGCGCTCAGCGCCGAGTTCGACGGTCGAGAAGTTACAGCGCCCGTTGCCGGTGGCGAGGATGCTGCGACCGCACTCGGGAGCGGACTCGAGCACGAGCGTCTTGGCCCCTGCCTCGGCGGAGCTGATGGCCGCCGCGAGGCCAGCTGCGCCACCGCCTATGACGGCGACGTCGTAGCGCTCGTCGACCGTGACCTCGGCAGCCCGTGCCAGCAGGCGCTCCCTCTCCTGCGCGCGCGAGGGCCTCTTGCCCGAACGCGCCTTGCCCGCATGCGAGCCAACTCGCGCCACGGCTATCCCTCGACCGTCTCGACGGCGTCCGGAATGAGTCCGGAGGGGAGCTCGCTCTCGAAGGTGCCGGCGTCGCAGGCTGCGGCGACCCTGGGGTCGATGGGGATGCGCCCCAGGTCCCTGACGTTGAACTCGCCCACGATCTCGTCCAGGTGGCTGGGCCCGAACGGCTCGAGCCTCTTTCCGCAGTCGGGACACTCCATGTAGCTCATGTTCTCGACCACGCCGAGCACGGGCACGTCCATCATGGCAGCCATTTTGACGGCCTTGCCCACGATGACCTGCACCAGGTCCTGTGGCGAGCTGACGATCACGACGCCCTCGATGGGGAGCGACTGGAAGACGGTCAGCGCTACGTCACCCGTTCCCGGCGGCATGTCGACCAGCAGGTAGTCAATGTCGCCCCAGAGGGTGTCCTCGTAGAACTGCTTCAGGGCGCCCATGAGCATGGGGCCGCGCCAGAGCACGGGGTCGTTCTCGTTCTGCAGGATCAGGTTGGTGCTGATGATCTTCACGCCACCCTTGGACTCGGCGGGAACGATCTTGTCGTCCTGGCCCAGGACGTGCTGGCCTGAAAGCCCGAACATCTTGGGGATGGAGGGGCCGGTGATGTCCGCGTCAAGAATGCCGACCTTGTGACCCTTGCGCGTGAGCTCTGTGGCGAGGATTCCCGTGACAAGCGACTTGCCGACGCCGCCCTTTCCCGAGATGACACCAACCACGTGCTTGATGCTCGACTTGTCGTTTACCTGGTACTTCTCGGGACCCTCATGCTTGGACCTGTGGCCGAAAACGGCCTCGACGTCGCTGCGGACGGCCTCCTCGTCAAACTCTGCCATGCGCTTCCTTCCTTCAGCGGGCGCCGGACGCGCGCGGCCCGCATGAACCTTACAAATCTTCAGCCCCTTGATTCTACCCAACGCGCCCCGTCGCATACGCCACCCGCCGCTCGCCCGAGCACCAAACATGTGTTCTATACGAAAATGATGCAGCCACGCCAGCACTTGCGGAGCCGCCGCCACGCAGCCGCTAGAATCAGAGGGAAGAAACCGTGTGGGCAGCCAGCGTGACCCGGAGCCCTCCGGGCCGAGCGGCTGCCGGGATTTTGGCAAGAGGGTTGGAGAAGAGCATGGCCTCAGATTCCATCGTCATCCGCGGAGCGCGCGAGCACAACCTTCGCGACATCGACGTCACCATTCCGCGCGACAAGCTCGTGGTCATCACGGGCCTTTCGGGCTCGGGCAAGTCGAGCCTCGCGTTCGACACCGTCTACGCGGAGGGCCAGCGTCGCTACGTCGAGTCGCTCTCCAGCTACGCGCGCATGTTCCTCGGACAGATGGACAAGCCCGACCTCGACTCCATCGACGGCCTGAGCCCCGCGGTCTCCATCGACCAGAAGACCACCAGCCGCAACCCGCGCTCCACGGTGGGCACGGTGACCGAGATCTACGACTACCTGCGCCTTCTGTTCGCGCGCATTGGCACGCCGCACTGCCCCGAGTGCGGTCGCCCCATCAGCCGCCAGACCACCGACCAGGTGGCGGACAAGGTCCTCGCCACCGGCCAGGGCAGGAGGGCCTACGTGCTCGCTCCCGTCGTCCTGGGGCGCAAGGGCGAGTACACCAAGCTCTTCGAGGACCTGCGCAAGGAGGGCTTCAGCCGCGTCCGCGTGGACGGCGAGGTCCGTGAGCTCGACGAGGAGATCAGGCTCGGCAAGAAGTACAAGCATTCCATCGAGGTTGTGGTCGACCGCATCGTCATCCGCGAGAACTCACTGGGTCGCATCGCCGAGGCCGTCGAGCAGGCCACCAAGCTCGCGTCGGGCCGCGTCAGCTTCTACCTGCTGCCCGACCGCGACGCCCCGGAGGGGACGGAGGGCGACCTCCTGAGCTACTCGCTGGCGCTCGCCTGCCCCGAGCACGGCCACTCCATCGACGACCTGCAGCCGCGCGACTTCTCGTTCAACGCGCCCTACGGCGCCTGCCCGGACTGCGACGGCATCGGCACGCTGCGCACGGTCGACGCCGAGGCGCTCATCGAGGACCCGACCGTCTCGGTTGCGGACGGCGTCTTCGGCGACACGTTCAACCGCTCCAACTACTATCCGCAGGTGTTCGCGGCCGTGGTCAGGCACATGGGCGAAGACCCCAAGACGCCGTGGGAGGAGCTCTCCAAAAAGACCCAGAAGGCACTTCTCGACGGCCTGGGCTCAACCAAGGTGAAGGTCGACTACGTCACCAAGGACGGCCGCAACACGCACTGGTTCACGACGTTCTCGGGCGTGAGGTCCATCCTGTTCGAGAAGTACGGCGAGACCTCGTCCGATTCGGTCAAGGCCAGGCTCGAGCGCTACATCCGCGAGGTACCGTGCCCCACCTGCCACGGCGCGCGACTCAAGCCGGAGTACCTTGCGGTCACGGTGGGCGAGAAGAACATCCAGGAGGTCTGCGACCTCTCCTGCAAGGAGAGCCTGCGCTTCTTCGAGGGACTGCAGCTGACCGAGCGCCAGCACCTCATTGGCGGTCCCATCGTCAAGGAGATCGTCGCGCGCCTTCGCTTCATGGTGAACGTCGGCCTGGACTACCTTACGCTCTCGCGCGCGGCCACCACGCTCTCGGGCGGCGAGGCGCAGCGCATCCGCCTGGCCACGCAGATTGGCGCCGGCCTGATGGGCGTCCTCTACATCCTGGACGAGCCCTCCATCGGTCTGCACCAGCGCGACAACGACCGACTGATCGATACGCTGCGACGCCTGCGCGACCAGGGCAACACCGTGCTGGTGGTCGAGCACGACGAGGACACCATCCGCGCGGCGGACTACGTCATCGACATGGGGCCCGGTGCCGGCGAGCTGGGCGGCGACGTCGTCGCGGCCGGCACGCCCGACCAGATCATGCGAAACCCCGATTCGCTCACGGGCAAGTACCTCACGGGCAAGCGCATGATCGAGTTGCCGGGCAAGCGCCGCAACCCCCGGCGCGGTGCGTTCAGGATCTCCGGCTGCCGCGCGAACAACCTCAAGAACGTGTCGGCCAAGGTCGAGTTCGGAACCCTCACGGTCGTCACCGGCGTTTCGGGCTCGGGCAAGTCGTCGCTGGTCACCAACACCATCGCACCGCTGCTTGCGAACGAGGTGCAGCACGCCTCGCGCTTCGTCGGTCCCTATCGCAAGTTCGAGGGCGTGGTAGACGACGAGGGCAACAAGCTGATCGACAAGGTGATCGACATCGACCAGAGCCCCATCGGCCGCACGCCGCGCTCCAATCCCGCGACCTACATCGGCCTGTGGGACGACCTGCGCAACCTGTACGCATCTACGCCCGAGAGCCGCGCCCGCGGCTACTCGGCCGGGCGGTTCTCGTTCAACGTGTCAGGCGGCCGCTGCGAGGCCTGCAAGGGCGACGGCCAGATCAAGATCGAGATGAACTTCCTGCCGGATATCTACGTGCCCTGCGAGGTCTGCGGTGGGAAGCGCTACAACCGCGAGACCCTCGAGGTCACCTACCACGGCAAGTCGATCTCGGACGTGCTCGACATGACGGTGACCGAGGCGCTGGCGTTCTTCGCGAACATCCCGCGCATCAAGAAGAAGCTGCAGACCCTCTACGACGTGGGCCTGGGCTACGTGCACCTGGGCCAGCCTGCCACCACGTTGTCGGGCGGTGAGGCCCAGCGCGTCAAGCTGGCCAAGGAGCTGCACCGCACCCAGACGGGCAAGACCTTCTACATTCTGGACGAGCCTACGACAGGCCTGCACTTCGAGGACGTGCGCATGTTGGTCGACGTGCTCCAGAAGCTGGTCGACGCGGGCAACACCGTCCTGGTGATCGAGCACAACCTCGACGTCATCAAGGTGGCCGACAGGATCATCGACCTCGGGCCCGAGGGCGGCGAGGGCGGTGGTACCATCGTGGGCTACGGGACTCCCGAGCAGATCGCCGCGACGGAGGGCTCGTACACGGGCAAGTACCTTGCCCCGATTCTTGAACGCGACCGAGAGAGGATGGCGACGCGCTAGTGGCGAAGAAGGAGAAGGTCCAGAAGACCAACGCGATGCGAGAGCTGGAGCGCGGGGGCATCTCGTACGAGCTCCAGAGCTACGACGCCGACAACGAGGACCTTTCGACTGGCGTTGGCGTGCGCATCTCGGAGATGCTGGGGGAGGACCCCGAATCCGCGTTCAAGACCCTGGTGACCGTCACGCCCTCCGGCGGGCACGTCGTGTGCTGCGTCCCGGTGGCCGAGGAGCTCGACCTGAAGAAGGCGGCTGCGGCGGCGGGCGAGAAGAGCCTCTCGATGATGCACATGAAGGACCTCGAGCCCACCACCGGCTACGTTCGCGGCGGCTGCACGCCCGTGGGCATGAAGAAGCAGTTCCCCACACTTATTGACGAGACCGCCCAGCTGTTCGACCTGATTGGCATCTCGGGTGGCAGGCGTGGCATCTCGCTTCGCCTCAACCCCGAGGAGCTTGCGGATTTCATCGGCGCCCAGTTCGCCGACATCTGCCGCTAGGGCTCGTCGCCCGGGCCCGCCCCCCCGAAGCGCGTCGGACTTCGGCGCCGACCGCCGCTGGCGGAGAAAACGCGGCTCAACGTGGCAAACAGGTAACGCTTCCATTCCTTTGTTTCCTGCTCGTATATTCTTCAATCAGGTGCACTGCCGGGTACTTTAGTGTGATAAAGTACCTCCATCACAAGCACTGTAGCACGCTAAAGTGAAGCGGGCGGGAGGCTGTGGGGAACGACCTCGCAACAAGCCTTCTGCCTGCGACTTCACAAGGCGGACGAGAGGAGACGCTCTTGCTAGCCAGGACTCCCAGGGGCTTTAGGGACATCCTTCCCACCGAGGCCCTTGCACGCGAACGAATCACGCAGACCGTGAGGTCGTGCTTCTCGTCCCATGGGTACCTTCCCGTCGAGACGCCGCTGCTGGAGGACCGTGCCGTGCTCGACCGTGGCGGCCGTCTGCAGAACACCCCGTTCCAGCTCTTCGACGTCGACGGCAGCCTGCTGGTGCTGCGCCCCGACCTGACGCTGCCCATCGCGCGCATGGTGTCCACGCGCTTCTCGGACGGGTCGCTCCCGGTTCGCCTGCGTTACGCCGCGCCGGTGGTGCGCGAGGAGTCCACGCTCAAGGGTCAGCCGCGCCAGTTCACGCAGCTGGGCGTCGAGCTCTTTGGCGGAGAGGGGATTGCCCCCGAGGTCGAGGTCATCTCCCTTCTGGCCGAGACGCTTGCTGCCCTGAGGGTTCCCGCGTGGAAGATCGTCTGCGGCTCGGTGACGCCGCTCAAGGCGCTGCTCGATGCGACGGCTCCCAGCGAGGAGTTCCGAGCCCGGGCGATGGAGCTTGTACACGGCTCCGACCTGGTGGGCCTCGACGAGCTGATTGACGCGGCGGGGAGCTTGGCTCCCGTCGCCGCGAGCGCCCTGCACGGCATCTGCCGCCTGGCGGGCGACGCCGACGTGCTCGACCAGATCGACGAGCTGCTGGGCCGGGCGGGCGTCGCAGAGGAAGAGCGCGGCACGCGCGAGCTTCGCGAGCTCGTGGCCGGCCTCGATGCCAAGGCCAAGCAGCGTCTGACCTTTGACTTCTCGATCATCAACTCCTTCGACTACTACACGGGCGTCGTGTTCAAGGCGTACTCCGAGGCCACGACTGCCTCCATCGCCTCGGGCGGGCGCTATGACGCGGTCCTGGCGAACTTGGGCCGTCCCGACGTGGCGTCCTGCGGCTTCGCGCTCTCGCTCGAATGCATGCAGGAGGTCCTGGGCGAGCAGGGCGAGTCTGGCGTCGTCTCGGCGCGCGCCCGAAACGCCGAGCGCCCGCTGCGCATCGCGGTTCCCAAGGGCGGCCTCTTCAAGGACGCCGTGCGCCTGCTCGAGCGGGCGGGCCTTCCCGTCGACGAGCTGCGCGACCCCGGTCGTAGGCTGATCATTCCCGCCGAGGGCGTCGAGTATGTCATCGTGCGCGCCCAGGACGCTCCGGTCTTCGTGGGCCACGGCGGCGCCGACTGCGGCATCTGCGGCAACGACTCCATCATCGAGGCCGGCATCGACGTGCTCCAGCTGGTCGACCTGCACTTTGGCGCCTGCCGTTTCGTCGTGGCAGAGCCCGCGAGCAAGGCCGGCGACGCCGACGCCGCGGCGGCGTGGCGTGGCAGCGTGCGCGTGGCGACCAAGTACCCGCGCATCACCCAGAACTACTACGACTCCATCGGACAGCAGGTCGACATCGTCCAGCTGCACGGAAACATCGAGCTTGGCCCCATCGTCGGCATGACGGACCGCCTGGTGGACATCACCGCCACGGGGACCACGCTCAGGGAGAACGACCTCGTCGTCGTCGACGAGGTAATGGAATGTACCGCACGCTTCTTCGCAGGTCCGGCGGCCTATCGCTCCGACGAGCGCATCCGCGACCTGGCCCAGAGGCTCCAGCGTGCCTGCGCGCAAGAGGGGAGCAGCAATGAGGACCGTTAGGCTTTCTGCCGGCCAGCAGCTTACCAAGGACGAGCTCCGTCGCGAGGGTGCCCTGCCCCGCGAGGTCATGGAGTCCGCCCAGGCCATCGTGGATGCCGTGCGCGAGGGCGGCGACCAGGCGGTGCGCGACTATTGTCTGAAGTTCGACGGGGCCTGCCCCCAGAGCTTCCGCGTCGACGAGTCTGTCATCCAGGGTGCGCTCGACATGGTCGACCCCGAGTTCCTCGCGGCGCTCAATAAGGCCGCCGCGCAGATCGAGGAGTTCCACCAGCGCGAGCGTGAGGAGTCCTGGTTCATGACGCGCCCCAACGGGACCGTCCTGGGCGTCAAGGTGACCCCCGTCGCCTCGGCGGCGCTCTACGTTCCCGGTGGGCGCGCCCAGTACCCGTCCACGGTCCTCATGGACTCCATCCCCGCCAAGGTCGCCGGCGTCGAGCGCGTGGTCATGCTGACCCCGCCCCAGCGCGACGGCTCGCTTTCCGCCTACACCCTCGCCGCCGCGGCCGTCGCCGGCGTCGACGAGGTCTACGCGGTGGGGGGTGCCCAGGCAATCGCCGCGGCCGCCTATGGCACCGAATCCATTCCTGCGGTCGAGAAGATCGTGGGTCCCGGCAACGCGTTCGTCGCCGCCGCCAAGCGCTACGTGTCCGGAGACGTCGGGATCGACATGGTTGCCGGCCCCTCCGAGGTCGGCATCCTCGCCGATGCCACGGCCGACCCCGCGGTGGTTGCGGCCGACCTCATGGCGCAGGCAGAGCACGACCCCATGGCAGCCTGCTACCTGGTGACCTGCGACGAGGAGCTTCCCGGCCGCGTGCTCCAGGCGGTCGAGGCGCTGGTCTCGCAGAGCCCGCGCGAGAAGATCACGCGCGCCTCGCTCGACGACAACGGTCTGATCGTGGTGTGCGACACGCTCGACGAGGCCATCGACGCGATGAACGTCGTCGCGCCCGAGCACCTCGAGCTTCACTGCGCGGATGCGTTTTCGCTCGTGGGCAAGGTGCGCAACGCAGGCGCGATCTTCGTGGGCGCCTGGAGCTCTGAGCCCCTGGGCGACTACGTTGCCGGTCCCAACCACACGCTGCCCACCGGTGGCACGGCCAGGTTCTCGAGCCCCCTGGGCGTGTATGACTTCACCAAGCGCTCGAGCGTCATCAGCTACAGTCCCGAGGGACTGCGCGCCGACGGTCCCGCCGTCCAGGCGATGGCTCAGGCCGAGGGGCTCTGGGCGCACGCGCTCTCCGTCGGCATGCGCATGAGGTTGCTTGACGAGGGCGGTCAGGCGTTCGCAGACTCCGCCAAGGCCTGTGAGGGTGCCATGGAGTGCGCCTGGCCCCGCAAGCTCGACGAACCGGGCGTGCCCAGGCTGTAGGACGACGACGGCCGCGTGCACTTCTCGGCGAAGGTCGAGGGGATGCGGCGAGGGAGCCCACGATGCGACCAGACGCCCACAAGGAGGTCACCACAGATGTCCCAAGCAATATCAGACAGCATCCGCGCGGCCATGCGCCCGAGTGCGGCGGCCCTCGAGCCATACGACCCTGCGTTCACGCCGTCGCGCATCAACCTTTCGGCCAACGAGAACACCTATGGCATGCCCGATGACGTGCGCGCAAAGGTGAACGAGGCGCTGTGCGCGGTGAGCGCCAACCGCTACCCGCAGCCGCTCTCGGACGAGCTGCGCGCTGAGCTCGCTGCGTGGCACGGTGTTGCCCCATCGCAGGTGATCGTGGGCAACGGTGGCGACGAGCTGCTCTTTAACCTGTTTCTTGCCTTTGGCGGGCAAGGTCACGTGCTGGCCAACGTGCCGCCGACGTTTACGGTCTACCGCCTGTACGCAGAGTTGGTCGAGACCCAGGTGGTCGACGTCCCGCGTGACAGCGACACGTTCGCGATCGACGTTGACGCTCTGGTCGAGGCGGCGCGCACGGCGAGCCTGGTGATAGTCACCTCGCCCAACAACCCCACGGGTGACCTGTTCTCTGTCGAGGACGCGCGCCGGCTCTGCCAGGCGTGCCCCGGCGTCGTCCTGTTGGACGAGGCCTACATGGAGTTTGCCCACGAGGGCTCGAGCGCCGCGCCGCTTCTGGGCGAGTTCGAGAACCTTGCCGTCCTGCACACGCTGTCGAAGGCGTTTTGCCTGGCGGGCGCGCGCATTGGCTACCTGCTGTGCAGCCCCTCCATTTCCGGCGCGCTGGCCGCGGTGCGCCAGCCCTATTCGGTCAACGTGTACTCGCAGGCCGCGGCGCTCGCGGCGGTGCGCGGCCGCGCGTCGTTCGAGCCCACGATCCAGAAGATCCGCGAGGAGCGCGAACGTCTTGCCCAGGGGCTGGGCCAGCTGGCCTCCCGGGGCGTGCGCGTGTGGCCCAGCGAGGCCAACTTCCTGCTGGTGCGTGTGCCCGATGCGGCTCGGGTGCGCCGCCGCCTAAGGGACGAGTTCTCTATCCTGGTGAGGGACTTCTCGTCCGCGCCGGGTCTTGAGGGGTGCCTGCGCATCACCGTGGGCACGCCGGAGGAAAACGACGCCGTGCTCGACGCACTGTCGACGCTTGTTGGAGAGGAGCGCTAATGGATCGCATCGCAACCGTCTCCCGCACGACGGGGGAGACCGACATCACGGTCACGATCGACCTGGACGGCAGCGGGAGCTGCGACATCCAGACGGGAGTGGGCTTCTTCGACCACATGCTCAACGCACTGGGTCGCCACTCGCTGTGTGACCTGAGCGTCCGCGCCGAGGGCGACACCTGGGTGGACGACCACCATACCGTGGAGGACGTGGGCATCGTGCTGGGACAGGCCGTGGCCCAGGCCCTGGGCGACAAGCGCGGCATCAAGCGCTTCTCGGATGCGACGGTTCCCATGGACGAGGCGCTGGTGCTTGCGGCCATCGATATCAGCGGCCGCGGTGAGCTCTACTGGGACGTTCCCATCGAAGCTCAGAAGGTGGGCAACTTCGACACCGAGCTCGGCCACGAGTTCTTCGCGGGCTTCGCACGCGACGCGGGCATCACCCTGCACGTGCGCAAGATTGCCGGGCAGAACGCGCACCACACGCTCGAGTGCGCCTTCAAGGCGGTTGCCCGTGCGCTGCGCGCCGCCGTCGAGTTCGATCCAAGAAACGATGGCATACCGTCGACCAAGGGGAGCCTCTAATGCTGAGCGGCGACATCGTGGTGGTCGACTACCACAAGGGAAACCTGCAGAGCGTCGCCCGCGCGGTCGACGAGGTGGGTGGCAGCGTCTGCGTGTCTGACGACCCCGTCGACATCGCTGCCGCGCGCGCCGTCATCCTGCCGGGCGTCGGTGCCTTCGAGGACGCGATGGCCTACATGCGCGAGTCTGGCCAGGCCGACGCCGTGGTCGAGGCCGTGCGGGCCGGCAAACCCTTCCTGGGCATCTGCCTGGGACTTCACCTGCTGTTCGAGCGTGGCAACGAGCGCTCGGCCGAACCCGGGGACGCGGACAAGGCGGCGGGTGACGACCAGTGGGTGAGTGGCCTGGGTCTGCTTAAGGGCTCGGCAACGCGCCTGGAGTCGACGCGACTCAAGGTGCCTCACGTGGGCTGGGACCAGGCGCACATGACCGACCACGGCCATCGCTGCCCGCTGTTCGTGGACGTTCCCGAGGGCGCCAACCTCTACTTCACGCACTCCTACGCGCTTGACGACGACGTCGACCCCGGCATCGTCGCGACCGTCACGCACTACGCGCGCAGCTTCGCGTCTGGCGTGTGGGCCGACAACGTCTTTGGAGTGCAGTTCCATCCCGAGAAGTCCTCGCGTACGGGCAAGGTCATCCTGCGCAACTTCGTTAACGTCGTCAGGGGGTAGTGGTGATTCTCTTTCCCGCAATCGACCTGGTTGCCGGCCAGGTGGTGCGCCTGCAGCGCGGCGACCGCTCGAAGATGGACGTTTACTCCGACGACCCGGTGGCCGTCGCGCGCGACTTCGCGGCGCGCGGTGCCCACTGGGTCCACGTCGTCGACCTTTCGGCGGCCTTTCGCGAGGACGCCGACGCGAGGCAGAAGAATGCGCGCGCCATTGCCGCAATCTGCTCCGTCGAGGGGATAAGCGTGGACACCGGCGGCGGCGTGCGTGACATGGCGGCAATCGAGCGTCTGGTCGACGCCGGCGCCAAGCGCATCGCCATCGGCACGGCGCTCGTGCGCGACCCCGCCTTCAGCGAGGCTGCCGCCCGCGACTTCGCCGACTACGTGGTGGCCGATGTCGCCGCCCGCGACGGCGAGGTGCGCATCGACGGCTGGCGCGAGGGCGAAGGCGTCTCGGCCGAGACCCTCGTCGCAGACCTGCGCGACCAGGGCTTCAGGCACCTCGTCTATACCGACATCGCCCGTGACGGCATGCAGACGGGCATCGACGTCGAGGCGTACCGGCGCATCTCGCGCGTCGCGGGCTTCCCGGTGGTCGCCTCGGGCGGCATTGCGAGCCTGGACGACATCCGCGCCTGTGCCGCCGCCGGCAACGACGTGATCGAGGGGGCCATCACCGGCCGCGCACTCTACGAGGGGAACTTCACGCTCGAGGATGCCCTCGCGGCGGCCCTGTAGGAAGGAGCCACATGCTTACCAAGCGAGTCATACCCTGCCTGGACGTGAAGGACGGTCGCGTCGTCAAGGGCGTCAACTTCGTCGACCTGCGCGATGCCGGCGACCCCGTCGAGCTCGCGCGCGTCTACGACCGGGAGGGCGCTGACGAGGTCGTCTTCCTCGACATCACGGCGACCTCGGACGATCGCAGGACGACCATTGACCTTGCCAGCCGCGCAGCCCAGGAGCTGCGCATTCCCTACACCGTGGGAGGTGGCTTTCGCGACGTCGCGGGCATGCGCAAGATGATCTCGGTCGGGGCGGACAAGGTGTCCGTCAACTCCGCGGCCATCAAGGACCCCGCGCTCATTACCGCGGCCGCCACGGCCTTCGGCAGCCAGGCGGTCATCTGCGCGATCGACGCAAAGCGCCAGGGTACGGCCGACAAGTGGGAGGTCTACCTGGCGGGCGGTCGTGTTGCCACCGGCATCGACGCCGTCGAATGGGCCACGGAGGCCGCGCGTCGCGGCGCTGGCGAGATCCTGCTGACTAGCATGGACCGTGACGGCACCAAGGAGGGCTTCGACCTCGCCCTGACGCGCGCCGTGGCCCGCGCCGTCCCCATCCCCGTCATCGCCTCGGGTGGCGTCGGCACGCTCGAGCACTTTGCTGAGGGCATCATCGAGGGCGAGGCGGACGCGGTCCTGGCCGCATCGGTCTTCCACTTCGGCACGTTCTCGATCCGCCAAGTCAAGGAGTACATGGCGTCACAGGGCATTCCCGTGCGCTTGGACTTCTAAGAGGCTTCTAGAGAGAAGGGCATGCCATGTCAGACGAGACTTTGCCATCGGACGCGACGCTGTGCTACGCGGGAGAGCCGCTCGAGCTGGTCGACCTCGACGCCGCGGGCATCAAGTTCGACCAAAGGGGGCTTGTGCCCTGCGTGGTCCAGCAGCACGGCACCGGCGAGGTGCTCATGGTCGCGTGGATGAACCAGGAGTCGCTGCGCCTGACGCTTCAGACGGGCACGACCTGGTTCTGGTCGCGCAGCCGCTCGGAGCTCTGGAACAAGGGTGCCACCTCGGGCAACGTGCAGCAGCTTAAGGCGCTCCTGGTCGACTGCGACGGCGACACGCTGCTGGCTGTCGTCGACTCGCCGGGTCCCGCCTGCCACACCGGGCACCGCAGCTGCATGTTCCGCGCCATCAGGCGCGAGGGCTAGGTACTTCTCGGCCGCAAAACGTGTTGTCGCGCGTTTGCGTTACGTGATAGCGACAGTTCGGATAGGGCTATAAATAAGGGCATCTACCTCGCGTTATGATAAGAAGAACGTAACCGTCTCGACACCTGGGGAACATGCCCATGAAGATAGAAGAAGGCTACATCCCGTTTGCGGGATACCAGACGTACTACCGCGTCGTGGGGGAGTGCGAGTCGGGAAGGCTCCCGCTCCTGGTGATTCACGGCGGCCCGGGCGCCTCGCATTACTACCTGCGGCCGCTCGACATAATCGCGCAAAAGTACGGGCGTGCCGTCGTCTACTACGACCAGCTCTCGTGCGGCAACTCGAAGACGCCGCCTCTTCCCGACAAGTGGGGCTGCTCGTTCTTCCTGGAAGAGCTCAGCTGCGTCCGCTCGTACCTTGCGGAGCACTATGGATGGGACCGCCTGCACGCCCTCGGGCAGAGCTGGGGCGGCATGCTGGCGATGATGTACGCCATCGGCGAGCCGTGGCACGGCTTCGGCCACGAGGGCCTCGCCTCGATGACGGTCTCGAGCTCCCCGGCTGACATGGACCTCTGGCTCAGCGAGGCGATCCGTCTGAGGAGCTACCTTCCCCAGCAGATGAGGGAGGCGCTCGAGCAGGCGGATGTCGACGGTGACTACGAGCGGCCCGAAGTCAAGGCCGCGGCCGCGGAGTACTACCGCCGCCACGTTTCGCTCAACCCCAGCGAGGCGCTTTGTCCCGAGGACGTCACGCCGCCAGACCCAGTGGGCGACCAGTGCTACCACTTCATGCAGGGCATGAGCGAGTTCGTCGTCACGGGCGCGCTCTCGCACTGGAGCGTGGTCGACCAGCTGGGGCAGATTGACGTCCCGACCCTGGTCACCTCGGGTGCGGCCGACGAGTGCACGCCGATCATCGCAAAGCAGATCGCCGACGGCATCCCCGGCGCGCGCTGGGAGCTCTTCAAGGACGGCACTCACTGGGTCCACGGCGAGCAGCAGGAACATTTTGGCGCCGTCGTGGAGGGCTTCCTCGAGCAGAACGAGTAGGGCCAGGGAACCGCGGGCAAAAGGCGCCTGCAAGCAAGGAACGCAAGGGGCCACGGGCGAGAAGTGCCCGCGGTCCCTGTGGCGGGCGCGACCAAGGTGAGGCGGCCCCCATCCAAGGTGTGAACCGCCTCCCTTTTCTTGGACATGAGAAAAGGGAGGCTTCTTTCATGACCCGAAGAACTTTGTACGACGCCGCCACGAGGTCGAAAGCCACCGAGCTCTACGACGCGGGGAACGGTGTCAAAGCCATCTCCAGCCTGATCGGTGTTCCCTACGAGGCCGTGAGAAAATGGATCGACACGTACAGATCCGTCGGCATCGAGGGGCTGACAGACATGGGAAAGAAATACGCCGTCTACTCATATGAGACCAAGGTCGCCGCCGCGCGCGCCGTCGTCGACGAGGGCATGACGAAGCCCGAGGCCATGGAGAGGTTCGGCAT
>NZ_FUWQ01000003.1:0-275659 GCF_900167315.1 Olsenella sp. KH1P3
GGCCGAGGCCGGTCACGAGTGAAAAAGGAGACAGGTCCGTCTCTGGATCCCGCTGATCTGGATTCGCTTGGTTTGAATTGACTGTTCGTAAATTCGAACTTCGCTTGTGCTGTCTTTCGTCGATCTTTCGATCGCAGTATCCGGTTTTCAAGGTCCGCCGCGTCGCCCGGAGCTCCTCGCCCCGCTGCGGCGCGAGAGATAACTATACGCACCTTCCGGCCCCGTGGGGCCGGGAATCGCGGCCTCCACAACTCCTATACATTTCGGCCCCTGGGGCAACGCGGAATCGGCGGGCGGGGCGCAAAAAGGCAGCTCAGACTAGGTCTAAGCTGCCTTCCCATTCTTTTACATATATCGTCGTAAGCCTTCACGCGCTCAAAGGCCCATCTTGGGACGCCCCCAAAACAAGCCTGCTAGGATGCTCGGCAGGAGCGAGCTGCAAGCCCGAGCCCAAGCACTTCTCTCCTAGCCCTCCATGGAGCCACCGACATCTCCGCGAGCTAAGTCGCAGGCCTCGGCCAGAAGGCTGTCTCGGTCTCCCGGCGTGGAGGACTCGGCGTACACGCGGACGAGCGACTCTGTTCGCGAGGGGCGAACCATGACCCAGGCGTCGCCCTCGAAGAAGACCTTCATGCCGTCCGCATGGCTCACCGCGACCGGGACACGGCCCGCCATGCTCCGGGGATTGAGGCCGGGCAGCAGATTGCTGAAAGCCTGAAGTGAGGCGGCATCAAGCCTCACGTCCTTGTGGGCATAGTACATGCGTCCAGTCTCTTCCTCCACCTCGTCGAAGATCTGGCCCGCAGAGCCGGCTTCGTCGCAGAGGGCCTCGACGACGTGAAGCGCGCACAGCAGCGCGTCGCGCTCGGGAAAGTGAGCCGGGAAGCATGCGCCGCCGTATTCGTCACACGCGAGCAGCACGTCGCCGACCTTGGCCTCGACGTACAGACGCCTGAATCCAACGGGAACGGAGGACAGCTCCACGCCAAGCCGGTCGGCCTCGCGTGTGATGCGCGCGGAGCTGGCGTGGGTGGTCACGACACGACCCGTCTCCCCGCGCCTCAGGACAAGGTGGCGAAGGAGAAGGGCGAGCATGGTATGCGGTGGGACAAGCCTTCCCCGCTCGTCAACGAACGCGCACCTCTCGCCGTCTCCGTCGAATACGATTCCGAAATCCGCGCCAAGCTTGGTCACCGTTCGCTCGCACTCGTCTACCCAGGGCTCGGCAGCCTCGGGATGGAGCCCGCCGAAGTCCTCTCGTGCATCTCCGTGCAAGTCGATAACCGAGCAGCCCGCGGCTCGCAGCAGACTTGCCGCGCTGCCGCTGCAGCTGCCGTGCATGGAGTCGACGACGACCCTGGGGCGACGGAGCCTGATCTTCTCGACGTCGATGGCCGAGAGCACGCTCGTCAAATAGGGCGTCACGAGGTCGATGCGCTCAAGCGCCCCGCCCTCCGCACTCGCCACGGGCGAGATGAGCGAATCGACGCGCTCGGCAAAAGCCTCGGAGACCGGTCCGCCGTCTGCGCCCCGAACGAGTATGCCGCCATACTCATGCGGCAGGTCGCCGGCGCAGATGGCCACGCCGCCGACGCATTCGTCGTCGCAGGCCACGGCCCAGCCGAGCGCGGGTGTCGGAGCAGGCGATGCGCTGAGCTTGACGCGCAGCCCATACGTTGAGAGGATGCCACTCGCGCGAAGGGCAAACTCCTCCGAATGGTGCCTCGCATCGTAGGTCACCATGACGGTCTTTCCAGCCGCGTCCTCGCCCCAGGCATAGCCCAGCGCCGACGCAATGGCGCTCACGCTCTTCTCGTCAAACCCGTCTTCGAAGCGCTCGTGCCAGCCGTTTGTTCCAAAGCGGATTATCTGCATTGGTACTAGGCCAGCTTGTCGGCTGCCTCGTTGCCCATTGCCTCGAGGAAGGCCGCACACGAGGCCTCATCCCTCAGGGCAAGGCGGGCATTGGTCGCGGCCCAGGCCGCCGGAGTGCCCGTGTCGCAGCCCTCGGCGGGATCGACGACGAGCGCGTACATCTCTTCCTCGGCAAGCAGGCGCTCCATGGCATCGGTCAGCTGAATCTCGCCGCCAGCGCCGACGCCCTGGTCGGCCAAGAGCTCCATCACGCGCGGGCTCAGCAGGTAGCGACCCACGATGAAGAGGTGCGAGGGCGCGTCCTTGGGGGCGGGCTTCTCGACAAGGCCGGTCACCTTCCAGACCGCGCCCTCCTGCTCGTCCTCCGCGGAGTTGCCGTCGAGGGAGCCGACGCACTCGCCAGCGATGATGCCGTAGCGGCTGACCTGGTCGGCCGGAACGGGGGCGACGGCGATCACGGAAGCGCCGCCATGCGCCTTGGAGACCTCGGCCATGCGCACGCACATCTTGCGATCGGGCACGAAATAATCGCCGAGAAGGACAAAGAAGGGCTGGCCGTCGATATCGTCCGCAGCGCAGTGGACCGCATGGCCCAGGCCCTTGGGGTCGTCCTGATAGACAAAGGAGACGGGCAGGCTCGAGGCCTCATGCACCACCTGGGCCTCGGCAGCCTTGCCGCGAGACTGGAGGAGGGACTCGAACTCGCCGTCGACGGTGAAGTACGACTCGATCTGGGGCTTCTCGTGCGAGTTGACAATGACGACGCCGTCAACACCCTCGGGCTCGAGAGCCTCCTCAACCACGTACTGGATGACGGGCTTGTTGAGAACGGGCAAGAGCTCCTTAGGGATGCTCTTAGTCGCAGGCAAAAAACGCGTTCCGAGGCCAGCGGCCGGAATGATCGCCTTCATGTACTGGTTCCTTTCAATCTGAGCACCCGAATAGGCGCTGTCTCAACCCCTAGAGAATACCCCTCTGCTTCCGCCGCCGTTCACGAGGCCATCCGCAGGCGGTCCCCAGCCGTCGCAGCCACGCGCTGCTAAGCGCGCGATCTCTCAAGGCACTCCACGAGGCCGCCTGCATCGGCATGGGTGAAGCCAACACCCAGCGAGCAGACGTTCGGTCGAATGAACTCGCGCGATGCACACAGGCTGCCAATCAGCCCACGGCGTCCCGCGCTTGCGTTCCTGACCCTACCGCGTGGGGCCGCGCTGTCAAAAGCTTCTTGCTCAGCACACGCAGCCAACACGGTTTTTTCATCAGAGATGCGCAACCAGACGCCCATCCGGCACCCGCGCACGGCTTGGTCGACATCCCGCATCGGCTCAAGGTCTGCCACGCAGCAGCAGTCGAGGCCCAGACACGCAACGCCTTGCCCCGAGAGGTCTTCGCACAGCTCCACCAGCCAGTCGTCGCCTCGCGCGGCGGCCGCCGCGGGCGAAATCCCCAGAAGAACGGCCAGGGGCAGGGCGGTCACCTCGCGAAGCGCTCGGACGACCGCAGGCGACGCGTCGGCATCGCCAATGGTGACAAGAAGACCATGCACGTTGCTGTCGGCAATCTGAACCACCTGCCCGGCCAGCTGCTCTGCGGCCTCGGCGGCGCCAGCGCATTTGCGCACGCTGTCGTAGGCAAGCTCGGCCATCACGTACTTGGAGCCGGCCGAGCGCGCCGCAGAGATGGCGTTGCCCAAGACGGCGGGAGACGCCTCGCCCAGGCCGAGTCGCTCAAGCTCGAGCGGAGTGCAGCCGCCCGTGTGCGCAACGGAAATGTCACAGCCCGCGAGCGCGCAGACCGCATGCATCTGGGCGAGGGCCACTTGGTCGCTCAGGTTCCACTCCGCCGGAGAAATGCCCGCGGAGTGAGGCTGACCCGCAAAGGTGGCAGAAAAGTCACCCGAGGCGACCAGGCACTTCTCGGCAGGCCCCCGAAGTGCTCGCGCAAGGTCGGCAACGATCTCGTCGTCTGCGTCCTCATGTTGCAAGTCGGGAAGAACCGACCTGAGGTCAGGGGCGTATGCGCTCTCAGTCAACGACAATGCCCTGCCCCTCGAGATACGCTATCCACCTGTCCTGGGTGTCGCGCGAGAGCGCGTGCTCCATCAGACAGGCCTCCTCGTCGGCCGTCTTGGGATCGACGCCCAGGTCACGCTCGAGGAAGAGCCTGAGCATACGGTGACAGCGCCAGACGTGGCGGGCATACTCCCTGCCCTCGGCGGTCAGCTGCACGCGTCCGTAGTAGTTCTGCTCCACGAGCCCCGCGTCCTTGAGCGTCGAGAGCGCCTTGTTGACGCTCGCCTTGGATACGTTGAGCTGCTCAGCAACGTCGACGGAACGTATGCCGTCCGAAGACCCGGACTCGACCGCGATGCGGTAGATCGACTCAAGGTAGTCCTCGTTTGCCATGGTCAAGCGCCTGGGCTCACCATCCACCTGAGTCAAGGCGCTCTTGGAAGATCGGGGCATGTACTTCTCCGTTCAACTGAAGACGGTAATCATTCGCTACCTTTGTACCCATTTGGCCGCCCGCCCCACCGGACGTACATGCGCGCGGGGGCAGGCGCACAAAAATCCCGCCATGCGCAGCACGGCGGGACTTTACCTTAACTCAATGTCGTCTGGCCTAGAACTCGTCAGGGTCGGGAACCTCAACACGCGAGACGCGCGCGCCAAGAGCCTGGAGCTTGTCGACGAACCCCTCATATCCGCGATCGATGTGGTGGATCGCAGACACAGTGGTCTCGCCGTCCGCAACGAGCCCGGCCATTACCAGCGCCGCTCCGCCACGCAGGTCCGGGGACTTAACCTCAGCACCCGAGAAGCCCTTGACGCCGTGGACGATGGCATGATGCCCCTCGATGCGGATGTCGGCACCCATGCGCTGAAGCTCACTCGCGAGCATGAAGCGGTTCTCGAAGACATTCTCGGTGACGATGCAGCTGCCGCTGGACAGCGCCAGAAGCGTCATCGTCTGGGCCTGCATGTCGGTCGGGAAACCAGGGAACGGCAGCGTCTGGATATCGACGGGCTTGATATCGCCCTCCCTGCCGACCGTGCACTGCTGGTCGCCGCGCTCGACCTTGAGACCCATGAGCTCGTACTTCTTAAGAACGAGTCCCAGGTGATGCGGCTCGAAGCCCTTGACGGTCACCGGCTGTCCGCACAGGCCGGCCATCGCGATGAACGTGCCGGCTTCGATGCGGTCGCCCACGACGCGGTGGCTGACGGGACGGAGCTCACGCACGCCCTCGACCTCGATGACGGGCGAGCCGGCACCGTTGACCTTGGCCCCCATCTCGTTAAGAAGGTTTGCGAGGTCAACGATCTCGGGTTCGCGGGCCGCGTTGTCGATGGTCGTGACACCCTCGGCCATGACCGAGGCCATCATCAGGTTCTCGGTCGCGCCAACGCTCGCGAAGTCCAGCGTCACCGTGGTGCCTTTGAGACCCGTGGGCGTCGTGGCGTGGATGTTGCCGTGATCGATCTCGAAGTTCACGCCCAGGGCCTCGAGACCCAGGATGTGCATGTCAATCTTGCGAGCACCGATGTTGCAGCCGCCCGGCATGGCCACGACGGCCTTGCCAAAGCGCCCCAAGAGCGGGCCAAGCACGGCCGTGGAGGCGCGCATCTTGGCGACGAGGTGATACGGGGTCTCCCACTTGTCGACGGAAGACGTATCGATCTCGAGCTCGTGCAGGCCCTTGACGGTGATCTTCGCGCCGAGGCACTCAAGGACCTTGCCCATCACGTGCACGTCGGAGATATTGGGGACGTTGGTGAGGGTGTTCACTCCAGGAGCGAGAATGGTCGCCGCCATGAGTTTGAGCGCTGAGTTCTTTGCGCCCTCAACGTTGACTTCGCCACCTATCGGATAGCCGCCTTCAACCTTAATAACTTCCAAAATACCTCCGGCTATGCGCTTTCATTTGCCCCTGCTTGTTTAAGCAGAAGGTTACACCATTTGATCTTGTTGTCGTAATACGCGCGCCTGTGGTCGCCCTCGGGATACTCGTCACGGGCGTCGAAGGCCCTCTCCCTCGTCTCACGAACGACGTCAGGCTCGATGTCGTCAACGTCGCGTGCATGGTCGGCGAGGATGATGACGCCATCGGGGTTGATCTCGGCATAGCCACCGGAGATGACGACCCGACGGGTACCGCCCCCATCCTCCTCGCGGAGGTGGAGGCGGACGACCCCGTCGCCCAGCGAGCAGATCTCGGACGCGTGGCCTGGCCAGACACCAAGCTCACCCGAGTGGGCGACAAGGATCAGGCTCGCCACGGGTCCCTCGTACAGAAGTCTGTCCGGACGCACGAACTGACATTTAAGCTCAGCCATGAAGACTTCCCTACTCTGCGTCCGCGGATTCGGCCTTCATCTTCTCGGCGCGCTCGCGCACGTCTTCGATGGTGCCTGCATAGCGGAACGCCTGCTCGGGGATATCGTCACACTTGCCGTCGACAATCGCCGCGAAGGAGCGGACGGTGTCCTCGACGGTGCAGTAGACTCCCGGGTTGCCCGTGAACTTCTCGGCAACGTGGAACGACTGGGAGAGGAACTGCTGGATCTTACGGGCGCGAGCAACGACCTGCTGCTGCTCCTCGGAGAGCTCGTCCATACCAAGAATCGCAATGATGTCCTGGAGGTCGGAGTACTCCTGGAGCGTCTCCTGAACGGCCATGGCGACGCGGTAGTGCTCCTCACCGACAACCGACGGGTCAAGCGCCGAGCTGGAGCTTGCCAGAGGATCGACTGCGGGGTAGATGCCGAGCTCCGTGATGGAGCGCGAAAGAACCGTGGTCGCGTCGAGGTGCGTGAAAGTCGTCGCAGGCGCGGGGTCCGTAAGGTCGTCGGCGGGAACATAGACAGCCTGAACGGACGTAATCGAGCCCTCCTTGGTGGAGGTGATGCGCTCCTGGAGGTCACCCATCTCGGTTGCCAACGTCGGCTGGTAACCAACCGCGGAAGGCATACGACCAAGAAGTGCGGAGACCTCAGAGCCTGCCTGCGAGAAGCGGAAGATGTTGTCGATGAAGAGGAGAACGTCCTGGCCCTGGTCGCGGAAGTACTCCGCGGTGGTCAGGCCGGCGAGGCCGACGCGCAGACGTGCTCCAGGCGGCTCGTTCATCTGTCCGTAGACCAAGCAGGTCTTCTCGATGACACCAGACTCGGTCATCTCGAGGAACAGGTCAGTGCCCTCACGAGTGCGCTCGCCGACGCCGGTGAAAACGGAGGTGCCGCCATGCTCCTGCGCGAGGTTGTTGATGAGCTCCTGAATCAGAACGGTCTTGCCGACGCCAGCGCCGCCGAACAGGCCCGTCTTGCCGCCGCGAACGTACGGCTCGAGAAGGTCGATGGCCTTAATGCCGGTCTCGAAGATCTCAGTCTGAGTGGTGAGCTCCTCGAAGGCAGGCGCGGGATGGTGGATGGGATAGTACTGAACGTCGTCGGGAATCTCGCCGCCATCGACAGGCTGGCCCGTGACGCTCCAAACGCGACCGAGGGTCGAGGGGCCGACGGGCATCATCATGGGGTGCCCCGTGTCCTTAACCCTCAGCCCCCTCTGGAGGCCGTCGGTGGACGACATGGCGACTGCGCGGACGACGCCATGCGGAAGCTGCGACTCGACCTCGAGAACGGTCGAGACGTGGCCCATGGGCGTATCGTCGTCGACGACAAGGGCGGTGTAAATCGCAGGAACCTGGTCGTCGAACTTGACGTCGACGACAGGGCCGACGATACGGACGATGGTGCCCGTGCCAACGCTCCTGTTCATGTGGTTGAAGGCAGCCTCCTCAAGAGGGGTGCGCTTCGTTTCTACGGTTTCTGACATTAGTTGTCCTCCAATGCGGAAGCGCCGCCAATGATCTCGTTCAGCTCGGTCGTGATGGCGCCCTGGCGCTCGCGGTTGAACGTCCTGCTCAGGGTACCAAGAACCTCGTTGGCGTTGTCGGTAGCCGACTGCATTGCTCGACGCCTTGCACCGTGCTCGGCTGCTGCCGAGTCAAGAAGTGCGTGGAAAATAACCGTCCTCAAGTACGCCGGCATGAGGTAACCAAGGACCTCCTGTGCCGACGGCTCAAAGGAGTAGTCGGAGAAGGGTTTGTGCTCAACCTCGGAAAGCGCCTCGGGATCGCGCGGCTGGTTAGGCATCATCAGCGCTTCGCGCGAGACGGGAAGCAGCTGCTCCGAGACCTGCTCTTGGTCGACGCGGTTCTTCGCGTGCCAATACAGCAGCTCGACTCGGTCGATGCTCCCGTTCGAGTAGCCATCCATCACGTACGACGCAATCCTGTCCGCCTCGTCCATGTTCGGTTCGGAAGAGATGCCGACGAAGGAGAGGACCGGCTTGACCTTGCGGTACGTGAAGTACTCGGTGGGCTTCCTGCCGCAGGTGATGACAGAGGACTTGATGCCCTGCTCGGAGAGCTTCTCCATCTCTCGCTCGACTGTGCGCTGCTGAAGAATGTTGAATCCTCCAGCAAGGCCACGGTCGGACGCGATGATGATGAAGAGCACGTTCTTCTCCTCATCGTGAGCACTCAGCAGGGGCTGAGAGTCATCAAAGCCTGCGCCAGCAACATTTGCGAGCATGTTCGTGATGGCATCCTTGTACGGAGATGCCTCCTCAGCACGCGCAAGCGCCTTCTGAATGCGAGCCGTGGAAATCATCTCCATGGTTCGCGTGATTTGCATGATGCTCCTAATGGAGCTCATGCGCCTCGATATTTCGCGAAGATTGGCCATTTGTTAGTTCTCCTGGCCCTCGAGCGAAGGGTCTTCGGCCGCCTCGGTGTCCTCGGCGTGGGCCTCGACGTCAACGACGGACTTCTTGTTGGGATGCTGCAGCAGGAACTCGCGCTTGAAGTTGGCGATGTGCGTCCTGAGCCTCTCGCTCATCTCGTCGTCGATCTTCTTCTCGCGAATCTCCTGGCGGAGCTTCGAGTGACGCTCGCCCATGTACTTGGCAAGCTCGTCGCGGAAGAGCGTGACGTGATCGAGGTCAACGTCGTCGAGGAAGTCCTCCTTGGCAGCGAAGATGGAAATGACCTGGTCGGCAACGTCAAGAGCTGCGTAGCGCGGCTGCTTGAGAAGCTCCATCATGTGGGCACCGTGGTTGAGCTGGTACTGCGTGGCAGCATCAAGGTCGGAGCCGAACTGCGCGAACGCCTGCTTCTCGCGATAGCTCGCGAGGTCAAGACGAAGCGTACCGGCAACCTGCTTCATAGACTTGAGCTGCGCCGCACCGCCGACACGAGAGACGGAGATGCCTACGTCAACTGCGGGGCGCTGACCCTGGAAGAAGAGGTTGGACTGCAAGTAAATCTGGCCGTCGGTAATCGAGATGACGTTGGTAGGAATGTACGCCGAAACGTCGCCCTCCTGCGTCTCGATGATCGGCAGAGCCGTGAGCGAGCCGCCACCATTCTTGTCAGACAGCTTGCATGCACGCTCGAGAAGGCGAGAATGCAGATAGAAGATGTCACCAGGATAAGCCTCGCGTCCAGGTGGACGATGAAGCGTAAGCGACATCTGACGGTATGCCACGGCCTGCTTGGACAGATCGTCATACACCACGAGCACGTGGCCGCCGGGGTGAACCTCATCCGCAGGATTGCCGTTCTCGTCGTTGTACATGAAGAACTCGCCGATTGCCGCTCCGGCCATAGGAGCAATGTACTGCATAGGAGCAGAATCCGCTGCAGTGGCCGCGACGATGATCGTCTTGTTCAGAACGCCACGCTGTGCGAGGGTGTCCTTGATCGCGGCGACGGTAGACGCCTTCTGGCCGATTGCTACATAGATACAAACCATGTCGGTGTCGCGCTGATTGACGATTGCGTCGATGGCGATGGCCGTCTTACCGGTCTTGCGGTCGCCAATGATGAGCTCACGCTGACCACGGCCAACGGGAACCATAGCGTCAATGGCGAGAAGTCCGGTCTGAACAGGCTCACAGACGGGCTGGCGCTCCATGATGCCGGGCGCCTTGAACTCAATCGGACGACGGTGCGTGGCGTCGATTGCGCCGAGGCCGTCGATCGGCTGCCCCAAGGGATTGACGACACGGCCGAGCATGGCGCGACCAACGGGAATATCCATAACGCGGCCCGTGGTACGGCACTCGTCTCCCTCCTTGATGGAGTCCACGTCACCGAAGAGAACCGCGCCGACCTCTTCCTCGTCGAGGTTCTGCGCCAGGCCGTAGACGCTACGACCAGACGTAGAGCTGGTGAACTGCAGGAGCTCGCCAGCCATGGCGGTCTTCAGACCGGAGACGTGAGCGATGCCGTCGCCTACCTCGGTAACGACAGACGCCTCCTGCCTGTCAACGGTCGCGTTGATCTGGCCAAGCTGCTCTCGCAGCGTGTCCATGATCTCCGCGGAACTGATCTTATCTGTCATTGCTCATCACTTCCGATGAAGGTCGAGGCGAGCGTCTTCCTGATGTTGGCAAGCTGCGCCTTGACGGAAGCGTCATAGCGCTTGCCGCGAGCCTCGAGGATGACGCCACCCAGAATTTCGGGATCGACGCGCTCGACGAGGAACACAGGAGCCTTCAGGTTGTTCTCGGCCTTGGTGCGAACTTTCTCTCGGAGCTCATCGCTCAGGGGAACGGAGGTGGTCACCGTGACGGACACCGTCTTGTCCTCAGAGTCCAGAATCTCCTTGTACTGCTTGGCAACCTTCTCGATAAGGTCAAGGTCATCGGCATCGCGCATCGCGCTTATGGTCTCAAGGACCTCAGGCGAAAACTTGCGCGCATGCTCCCACATGACGAGGTCGGCGTTAGCCCTTCCCTCGCCTCGCGCAGCCTCGATGAGGGCGCGGGCGTAGGCCTCGACCTTCTCGGAGTTGTCCTGCTTAGCGCTCATTTGGTGCGCTCACTTCCGCGAGGTACTTCTCTGCGAGCCTGCGCTGCGCATCCTCGCTCAGCTCGTTACCGATAATCTTGCTGGCGATCTCGACGGAGAGATCCACCACGGAGCCGGAAAGCTCGATCATTGCCTTCTTGCGCTCGGAGTCGACCGCACCACGCGACTTGGCGATGATATCGGCAGCCTCCCTCTGGGCCTTGGCGAGAATCTGGGAGCGCTGCTCCTCAGCCTCCTTCTTGGCCTTGGCGATGATGCTCTCGGCCTCCTTGTTCGCCTCGACGATACGAGCCTCGTAGCTCTTTGCCTCCTCGGCAGCCTTGGCCTTGGACTCTGCCGCGGCATCGAGGTCATCCTGGATCTTCTGCTGGCGCTTCTCCATCATCTCGAGTACCGAAGGCCAAGCAAGCTTGCCCAGGACGAACCAGATGATGAGGAAAGCGATAAGCGCCGGGATGAACTCTGCGGGCTTGGGAAGCAGAAGGTCCGGACCACTCAGCGAGTCAGCAAGCGCAACCGACGGAGCGGCATAGACCGCAAGCGCCGCTCCCGCGACTCGGGTGATCCCCTTCATAGTGCTTTTCATACGTGCCTCCACTCAGCGTCTCGTGCTTGTAAGAGTTATTTGACAATAAGACTTACAACGAAGCCGATGAGTGCAAGTGCCTCGACGAAAGCGGAGCCCAGAATGAAGGTCGTGAACAGACGACCCTGCATCTCCGGCTGACGCGCCATTGCGGTAGTGGCGCCAAAGGCTGCCAGACCAATACCAATGCCGGCGCCGATTACGCCAAGACCATAACCAATGACTCCCACGATTCCTCCTTTGTCATTCGCCCCGACGGGGACGACTTTCATGACCTGACTATGTAATAGCGGGCGTGGCCCCGCGATTACCCATATTGGGGTGAGCTACTCGTTCTCCACGAGCTGGATGTAGACGGACGAGAGCAGCGTAAAGACGTAGGCCTGAATGACTCCGACCATAATCTCGACCGCATAGATGATGATGAGGATGATAATCCAGAAGATCGACGCACCCGCCTGGCCAAGAGCCACCGCCGAGAAGCCCTGCAGGAGAGGCTGCACGAACAGGGACGCGAGAATCGCGAAGGCGCCCATTACGACATGGCCTGCAAACATGTTGCAGAAGAGTCGGACGGCCAGCGTGATAAGACGAAGGAACGTCGAGAAGACCTCAATGATCCAAAGGGGAACGTTCATCGGGAAGCCGATGCCCTCGGGTGCGAGGCTCTTAAGGTAGCCTATGGGCCCCATGCGCTTGACGCCCACGACGATGAAGTAGACGAACGAGCAGAGTGCCAGCGCCGACGTGACGCCAATGGTGCCGGTTCCGGGGTGGCAGCCAGGAATGACGCCGACGATGCTGTTGGCGACGATGAAGAAGAAGATGGCCGACAAGAAGCTGAAGTGCTTCTTCCAGGTGTCGCCCAGAATCGACTTGCACATGTCGTCACGCACGTACTCGACGACGAACTCCATGGCGTTCACGAAGGTTCCCTGGGGGACGAGGCTCTTGGCCTGCTTCTTCTTGAACACGAAGACCGCCACGAGCATCAGAGCAAGGGCAACGCACATCCAGAAGATGTAGTTGGTGAGCCCCACGGTGGTGTCACCGGCAATGGCGTGAGTCATAAAGCCATCGAGCAGCTCATCCATTTCCTCAGGCAGCTTATCAAGCGGATTCACTATCGGTCCTTCCCCTCGGCCCGCGGCGACGCCGTCGCGTCACGACAGGCCCTTACAGACTCAATCCCCCAAAACGCGAGGAACGCTACCGCGACTGCACACCCAAAGGCGAGCGTCGCTTCTCGTTTGACGAGATATACCACAAAGACTGCCACCGACAGCATCGTAAATGAAACCGCAATGGCAATCAGGCCCCGAGCGATGCTCGCTTCCTGTGTTGTACCCCGTTTGAGAGCAACCTCAAACAAAAAGGCAGTTGGAGCACACCCAACTAACCCGCAAACGGCACCGACGATTATGTGCAGCACCATGTCCAAGGAAACCCTCCTACGTGCCTTTTTAACAGGCGAGAGAAGTCTAGTAGTCTTATTCCCCAAAGTCCACAACCCACGGGGACATTTTGCCTACTCCGTACCTGTTTCAAAAATTATCAGTAACGTTTAACCAGTTAAATATGCCTATTTTTCAATTCGGTTTTTTTGAACTCAATTTAAAAAATACGCAAAACTTCACCCTTCCATCGCAATACGCCATGGCGGGCAGGCACCCCCCCCCCCTCGCCCCGGCAGGCACGTCGAGGTGTGCGGGCCTCATAAAAAAGCCCACCGCGCGAGCGATGGGCCTGAGGTCAGACGATGCCATCCGGCATCACCACGGAGAGTGGCACTAGAGCGTGCCGTAGATGCGGTCGCCGGCGTCGCCGAGACCGGGAAGGATGTAGGCGGCGTCGTTAAGCTCGCGGTCGAGCGCGCAGGTGTACAGGCGCACGTTGGGATCATAGTCGAGCACCGCCTTGACGCCCTCGGGAGAAGAGACGATCGTCAGGGCGCGAACGTCCTTGGCACCAGCGTCGCGGAGGTACTTGATGGCAGCGATGAGCGAGCCGCCCGTCGCGAGCATGGGGTCGACGATAAGGCAGGTGCGGTCCTCGATCGAGGGCGGGAACTTGCAGTAATACTGCACGGGCTCGTGGGTCTCGGGGTCACGATACATGCCCACGTGACCAACGCGCGCGGAGGGAACGAGCGCGAGAATGCCGTCGACCATGCCCAGACCTGCGCGCAGGATGGGGATGATCGCGACCTTCTTGCCAGCGACGCGCTTGAACGTGGCAGTCTCAAGCGGCGTCTCGACCACGCAGTCCTCAAGCGGGAAGTCACGCATGGCCTCGTAGCCCTCGAGCATGGCGAGCTCGGTCACCAGCTGGCGGAAGTCCTTGGTCACCGTGTTCTTGTCACGCAGGATGGACAGCTTGTGCTGGACCAGAGGGTGGTCGATAACCTTGAAGCGGTTCTCGTCAAACTCCATGTGGGATCCTTTCGGTTCATCTGCATTACAACGCGGCCCTTGGCCGCGAACTTAGCCTGGGGGATTTTACAACACGAGGTCCCGCCAGGGGACCTCGGTCAAAAAGAGCGCGCTACTCCTCTACTCCACCAAAATCGGGGTCGTCCTCGCGCATGATCTTCTGGACGCGTCCCTCGTGGCGGCCGCCGCCGAACTCGGTGGTGAGAAACTCGTCGACGATCTGCTTGTTCACCTCGAAGGTGGTGAAGCGACCAGAGATGCACAGCACGTTGCCGTTGTTGTGCTCGCGGAACAGATGGGCGAACTGCGGCGTCTGGATGACTGCGGCGCGAACGCCAGCGACCTTGTCAGCCGTGAGCGCCATGCCGATGCCGGTCCCGCAGATGAGCACGCCGCGCTCGGCATCGCCGGACGCGACGCGACGGGCCACCTTGTCAGCATAGTCGGGGTAGTCGCAACGCTCTGCGCTGTCAGGCCCAAGGTCGACGACTTCGTGGCCGAGACCCTTGAGATACTCGATCATGGCAGGCTTCTGATCAAAGCCGGCGTGGTCAGACGCGATGGCGATCTTCATGCGGTTTGCTCCTCATGACAAGGGTTTTTCGTTTCTCCCCTAGCCTATCGCAACGCAAGCGGACGCGGCCATCGGTCTGGCAAGAAGCGCAAAACGAATAGCAGGTGGCAGCGTGGAGGCCGATGGCGGGGTGGCACCAGCCGAGAAGGGCTAGCCCCTCAGGGCAGAGAAGATCTCCTCCGACGGAATGGCTCCCTCTCGCAGAATCGCGGGTGCGTCGCCCGAGCAGTCCACGATCGTCGAGTTGACGGCAACGGGCGCGGCGCCCCCGTCAAACACCAGGTCGACCATCTTCACGAGGCGCTCCTCCACGGAGCCGCCGTCGACGGCGGCGTCCCGCCCGTGCGTGTTCGCACTCGTAATGGCAAGCGGTGCGCCGACGGAACGGGCCAGCTGGCGCACCAGGTTAGAGTCGGGCAGCCTGAGCGCTATGGTGCCCGTCACGGGAAGGACGTACTCGCGCGGAACCAGCTCGCTCGCCTTGACGACCAGCGTCAGCGCCCCCGGCCAGAAGCGACGCGCAAGCTCCTGCGCCCAGTCGGGCACGTCTCGCCCGTAGACCAGCAGGTCGGAATCATTCGCAATGAGCCAGGGCAGGGTCTGCCCCGCAGGGCGCCGCTTAATCTGGAACGTGCGGGAGAGGCCGGGGTTCGTCGGGGTCGCCGCACAGCCGATGCCGTAGACCGAGTCGGTCGGGACGACGACGACGCCACCGTCCTCGAGGGCCAGGGTGCCGCGGCGCACCGCCGCCTCGTCGGGATCGTTCTGGTCTACCTTGACCACCTTCTGAAGGCGGGCCATCTCAAGCTCGCGCGCAGGTCCGAGCTCGTCGGCAAGAGAGCCGCCCCTGACGGCAAACAGGACGCGCGGCCTGCGAGTCAGATCCTCGCGTACCTCGACCGTGGACCAACCTCCCTGCCGGCGGCAGAGCTCGGCGGCGTCGCCCACGTTCGTCTCGAAAAGCTCAACGGCAAACACGCCACCAGGTCGCAGCGCGTGCGGGGCGAGCTCGAGCAGACGGCGGAAGACGTCGAGGCCGTCGGCGCCGCCGTCAAGCGCGAGCCACGGCTCGTGCAACTTGACCTCACCCGGAAGCGTGGGAACCACGTCAGAGGGAATGTAAGGCGGATTGGAGACCAGCACGTCAAACGTGCCCATGAGGCACTCGTCCACCCCCTCGGCCAGATCGCACTCGACGACGTCGACGCGGTTATCCAGACCCAGGGCCGTCCTGTTGCGTCGTGCGAGCGATGCGGCTTTGGGGGATATGTCCGTTGCGGTGACGCAAGCGCCCAAGCGCTCGGACGCGACCGAGCACGCGATGCAGCCCGTGCCGCAGCCCACCTCGAGCACGCGTGGGGCGTGTCCGGCAGCCGTCGCGGCGTCGACGCCCTCGAGCGCGGCATCGACCAGCACCTCGGTCTCGGGGCGCGGAATCAGGACGCCCTCCTCGCACTTCAGGATGATGTGACGGAAGGGCATCTCGCCCGTCAGGTACTGCAGGGGCTCGCCCTTGCCGCGTCTGACCACGGCGTCGTGCATACGATTGAGCTCCTCCTGGGAGAGCGGCCGGTCGAAGCTGGTATATATCTGCACGCGAGAAAGGCCCGTCACCGAGCCCAGGAGCCACTCCGCGGAAAGACGCGGACGCTCTTCTCCCCTGCGCTCCAGATAGCCGCACGTCCAGTCGAGCATGCGCTTGATGGTCCAGACCTCTTCAGACACGTTGCAACACTTCCATTCGGGCCCCATTGGCGCGCCTCGCGCCCGGCCAGTCTTCCTACGAAAAAGCGGCGCCGGCCCAAGCCGACGCCGCCTCTGCAAGCTTTGCGAAACTTAGACCGCCTGCGCAAGCTTCTCGGCGCGCTCGGCGGCTGCCAGCGCGTCGATGACGGAGGCGAGGCCGTCGTTCTGCAGGACGCTGGTGTAGGTGCTGTTGAAGCCGATACGGTGGTCGGTCACGCGATCCTGCGGCTGGTTGTAGGTGCGGATCTTCTCGGAGCGGTTGCCGTGGCCGATCTGCGAGAGACGCTCGGCGCCCTGCTCGGCCTGCTGCTTCTCGAGCTCCATCTCGTACAGGCGCGCACGGAGCATCTGCATGCAGACCTCACGGTTCTGGATCTGCGAGCGCTGGTCCTGCGACTGGACGACCGTGTTCGTGGGCAGGTGCGTGATGCGCACGGCGGAATAGGTCGTGTTGACGCCCTGGCCGCCAGGACCGGAGGCGCAATAGGTGTCGACGCGCAGGTCCTCCTGGGCAATGGTGATGTCAATCTCGTCGGCCTCGGGCAGGACGGCCACGGTCGCGGTCGAGGTCTGGATGCGGCCCTGGGACTCGGTCTTGGGAACGCGCTGCACGCGGTGGACACCACTCTCGTACTTCATGACGGAGTAGACCTTCTCGCCCAGGACCTTGAACTCGATGGTCTTGAAACCACCCGAATCGCTGGGGCTCGAGGAGAGGACCTGGACCTTCCAGCCGCGCGAGCTCGCAAAGCGCTCGTACATGCTGAAGAGGTCGCCCGCGAAGATGCCGGCCTCGTCGCCGCCGACGCCGGCGCGAATCTCGACGATGGTGTCCTTGTCGTCGTTGGGGTCAGCCGGAATCAGCAGGTACTTGATCTCGTCCTCGAGGTCGGGGAGCTTTGCTTCGTTGGAGGAGATGTCCTCCTGGAGCATCTCCTTCTCCTCCGCGTCGGAGGTCTCGTGCAGCATCTCCTTCGCGGCCTCGATGTCGTCGATTGCCTGGAGGTACTCGCGCGCCTTGGCGACGAGCTCCGCCTGGTTGGCATGCTCCTTGGCGATGCGCGCATACTCCTTGGGATCCGAGACGACGGCCGGGTCGACCATCTTCTGCTCAAGCTCCTGATACGCGGCGATAAGCTTCTCTAGCTTGTCTCGCATGTTGTTCTCCTAACAAATCCGCGGCGCCCCTCGCCCGAGGGTGCGGTGACGCGGCTCAAATATTTGCGTAGTGAGGATACCACCTACGGCGAACTTATATTCATGCAGGTATATCCGCTACACGCGGCATCCATGTATTTCGTCCGTACACAGCTCTCCCCGCGACCGAAGCCCGGTCGCGGGGAGAGCAGTCCGAAGGGAGTCACGTCCCACCGGCGAAAAGTGCCTTTATGCCCGGCCTGCGAGCTCTTCTCCCATGAGCAGTCCCATGACGCTCGACATCATGAGGCCGCGCGTCCAACCGGAGCTGTCGCCCAGGCAGTGGAGGTGCTCGATGTTGGTGTCGAAGCGCTCGTCCATCTTGACGCGGTTGCTGTAGAACTTGAGCTCCGGCGCGTAGAGCAACGTCTCGTCGGAGGCGAAGCCGGGGACGACGATGTCGACGGCCTTGATGAACTCGATGATCTCGGTCATCGCGCGATACGGCATGGCCGCGGTGATGTCGCCGGCCTCGGCATCCTTGAGCGTGGGCACGACGTTGGACTGGCTGAGCTCCTTGGGCCAGGTACGCTTGCCGTCGAGGATGTCGCCGAAGCGCTGCACCAGAATGTGGCCCGCGCCCAGCATGTTCACCAGGCGGCCGACGTTCTGGGCGTATACGATGGGCTCGTTGAACGGCTCGCGGAAGTTGAAGGTCGCGAGGATGGCGAGGTTGGTGTTGGGGCTCTTGAGCTCCTTGTACGAGTGCCCGTTAACCACAGCGAGGCCGCCGTCGTAGTTCTCCTGGCTAACGAAGCCTCCGGGGTTCTGGCAGAATGTGCGGACCTTGTTGCGGAAGGGGTCGGGATAGCCTACGAGCTTGGACTCGTAGAGGACGTCGTTGACCTCGTCCATGATCTCGTTGCGGACCTCGACGCGCACGCCCAGGTCAACGGGGCCGGCGGAGTGGCTAATGCCGTGCTGGCTGCACATCTCGTCAAACCAGAGCGCGCCACGGCGGCCGGTGCAGACGACGGTCTCCTTTGCCTCGATCCGCGTGAGGTCGCTGTGGTTGCCGACCGCCGCGATGACGGCGCCTCGGCACCTCTCGTCCTCGATGAGCATCTCGACGCACTCGTGCTCGAAGATGATGTTCACGCCGGCAGCAAGGAGCTCCTGCTCGATCTTGCCGTAGATGGTCTGGGCCTTCTCGGTTCCCAGGTGGCGGATGGGACAGTCGACCAGCTTGAGGCCGGCCTTGATGGCGCGACGCCGGATAGCCGCAACCTCGTCCTTGCGGCCGACGCCCTCGACGTGCGTGTCGGCACCAAACTCGAGATAGATGTCATCGGCCCTCTTGATGGTCTCCTGCGCGAGGTCCGCCCCGATGAGCTCAGGCAGGTCGCCGCCAACCTCATGCGAGAGCGAGAGCTTGCCGTCCGAGAACGCACCGGCGCCGCTGAAGCCCGTGGTGATGCGGCAGGGCTTGCAGTGGACGCAGTGGCCGACCTTCTGCTTGGGACACGAGCGGCGCTCGATGGGCAGCCCCTTCTCGACCATCGTGATCGAGCGGCAGTCGCCCTTGCGCAGGAGTCCCAGCGCGGTGAAGATGCCGGCGGGACCGGCACCCACGATGAGCAGGTCGGTCTTGATGGCGGAGGTGTCAGGCGGAACGCATGTCATGTGAGAGCTCCTCTGGTCAATGGCGCCGATGCGGCCGATGTGCAAGGGGATTTTACCCAAGCCGGTCGCACGCTACCCCTTCCCTCGCACGGGCGAGCCCCGGCGAGCGTCGTTCCCGCAAAAAGGGGAGGCCGACCAACGTCGACCTCCCCCCTGCGGTATGCAGTGCGTACGCGAGAGCCTACTCGGCAGACTCCTCGACGGTCTCTGCGGCAGCCTCGGCCTCAGCGGCCTCCTGCTCGGCCTGCTTGGCAGCCTGTGCCTCAGCCTTCTTGGCGTACTCGGCAGCACGCTTGGCCTTCTCTGCGGCCTTGGCCTCCTTGGCAGCCTTCTTGGCAGCGGCCTCCTCGGCAGCCTTGGCGGCCTTAGCAGCCTTGGCCTCCTGGGCCTTCTTGAGCTGGGCAGCAGCTGCGCCACCGAACTTGTCGGAGAAGCGCTGGACGCGTCCGCCGGTGTCGACGAGCTTCTGCTGGCCAGTGTAGAACGGGTGGCACTTGTCGCACAGGTCGACGGTCATCTCGCTCTTGGTGGAACGCGTGGTCCAGGTGTTGCCACAGGTGCAGCGGACGGTGCACTCCACGTAGTCAGGATGGATGCCTTGCTTCATCTCAGGACTCCTTTGATTGGCCTGGTTTCCGACCAGGCGAGGATGGTACTGCCCCTGGTTCCGACCAGGGGCCTCAAGCTTTTGAATAGTAGCACGCAAGGTCGGGCCATTTCCAGAACTAAATGCAATGCCCCCGATTATGTGGCGAGCCGGTGGAGAAGAACCTGCAGTTTGTGCCACGGCTCCCATCCCGCAGTTGCTACACTCCAAGAGGGACGCCCTGCCGGCGGCACGGCGCCCGAATAAAACCACCGCGCTCACCGGAGGACTCCATGCTCCTGACCGTAGACGTAGGAAACACGCAGACCACCCTTGGCCTCTTCGACGAGGGAGGCGAGCTCGTCGTCCAGTGGCGCATGGCGACCGACCGTACCGACACGGCAGACGAGCTGCACGAGCGCCTGTTTGGCTACTTCCTGATGCTGGGAATGAAGATGGAGAGCGTGACCGACGTCGCGATCTCGAGCGTCGTCCCCATCCTCTCGCAGCAGTGGAGCTACATGATGACCAACGTCCTCAAGGCGGAGGACGTCCTGATGGTCGACGCGACCCGCGACTGCGGCATCGCCGTCGGCATTCCCGATCCGCGCCAGGTTGGCGCCGACCGCATCGCGAACGCGGTGGCCGCCCGAGACAGCTATGGCCCCTCGACCATCGTGGTCGACTTCGGCACCGCCACGAACATCGACGTCGTCGACAAGACGGGCACCTTCCGAGGTGGCGTGATCATGCCGGGCCTCCTGCTGTCGGCCAACTCGCTCTTCGAGCGCGCGGCAAAGCTCTCGAGCGTTCCCCTTGTGGCGCCAGAGCACGCCTTGGGAGTCTCCACCGAGTGCGCCGTCCAATCGGGCATCGTGATTGGCGCGGCCTGTGCCGCCGAGGGGCTGGTGGCCCGCATCAAGTCTGAGCTCGGGGAGCCAGACGCGACGGTCGTCGGCACGGGCGGACTCGCCGAGGAGATCACCCGTGCGACCGACATGTTTGACACCATCGACCCGGACCTCACCGTACGAGGCATCTACAGCATCTGGCGCCACCGCGCCGCGAAGCGCGCGGCGCGCAAGTAGACGCGCCCAGAAGCCAGGCATCGCAACGCGGCCGAGCGCGAGCGGACTTCGAGCATCCCCGGCAGCTAGGCGGTCGCGCCCCTGAGGCTCGCCTGCTCGGGCGAGATGTCCACGACGCGACCGGACGCGGTGCGAACCGCGGCCCTCCCCCACACGTCCATGCCGGCGAGCACGCCGCGGGCGCACAGGTTTCCGTTGGGGTAGACGACGTCCACTTCCTTCTGGGCAAGAAGCAGGAGCGAGAAGTACTCGTCCAAAACGGGGGCCAGGGGACCGGCAACGGTGCCCGCCCTGCGCAGGGAGGCCTCCCACTCGCGCGCGCTGGCCTCAAGGGCCTCGGAAAGAAGCTGCCTCCTCTGTGCCAGAAGAGACGTGCCCCGCTCCGTCGCAGCTAGGGTCACCTCGGCAAAGAGGCCCTCCTCGTAGCCGGCACGGGCCCTCACGTGAAGCGCCTCCTCGCCATCGACCGCAACCTCTGCCGGCCAAACAATGTGCGCCTCGAGGCCAGCGTCGCGCAGCGCGCGGACGCAGCCGAGCGCCATGACGTGCTGGACGCAGGTGTACATCTGCATGGGGACGTCGGGGCGGACGGTCACCGTGAGCCTATCGAGCGAATCGGCCACGTTCTTCTCCTTTGCTTGGAAACTCAGGGGAAGCGGCGCCCACGAGGGGCGCCGCCAGGTCATCGTACATGTGATGCGGCTACTGCCAGTCGAGCTCGCCAATCTCGGCGGTAACGTGACCGACGCGATCGCCCGGAGCGTAGACGGGCACGCCTGCATGAATGAGGAAGCGCGCGGGATCGTGCATGAGGTCCTCCATCGGGACCAGGACGTAGTCCCTCTCGCCCAGGTGGGGGTGCGGGAGCGTGAGCTTGGCGCCGGCGTGCTCCTCGTCCTCGACCCAGCACAGGTCGCAGTCGATGGTGCGAGGGCCGTGACCCGCCATGCGCGGGTCGCGAACGCGCTTGAGCTTGGCCTCGACGTCCATGAGCGCCTCGACCAGGACGGTCGGGTGCAACTCGGTCCTGATCTCCGCGACGGCGTTGACGACCGGAGTCGCGATTCCGTAGGCCGGCTCCGTCTCGTAAGCGTGGGAGACCTGGACCACACAGGTGAGGGGGATCTCGTTGATGAGCCTGACGGCCTGGGTGAGGTGGCCGATGCGGTCGCCCACGTTCGAGCCGAGCGAGATGAAGCCCTGGCGCGCGTCGTTCTTGGCGACTGCCCAATAGGAGTTGACCGCCTGGGCCGTACCCGCGACGTCGTGGACGCGCAGGACACGCGCGCCGCCCTCGACCGCCGAGAGCACGACGCCGGCTGTGGCGAAGTCCCTCTGCGGAGCCTCGGTTACTCCCGAGATTGCGCCGACGAAGCGCTTGCGGGAAGGCGCGCAGCAGACGGGGTAGCCCATCGAGGTGAGCTTGCGCGTGGCGCGCTGGATGACGACGTCCTCGTCGGCCGTCTTGTCGAAGCCAGGGCCCGGGTCGACGCAGATGCACTCGCGCTTGACGCCCGCACGCATGAGGATGCGAGCCTGGTCGCCCAAGAAGCCCATGATCTCGCGCATGATGGGTGCCTCTTCGGGCAGGGTGAATCGGCGCGTGCTGGTGGGAACCGAGCGCGCGGGACGGACGGAGTCGAGCGTGACGGAGCGACGGCTGCTGCCGGCGCCCAGCTTGTTCCAGTGCATGACAATGCATCCCAGGCCGGTCTCTGCCGCAACCTGGACCATCGCCGGATCGGAGAATCCGTTGACGTCGTTGATGATCGAGACGCCCAGTCGCGCGCACACCTTGGCGACGGGCGCGTGGCGCGTGTCTACCGAGATGATCGCAGTGGGAGCCGCCTCGAGGATGCCGCGGATAACCGGGACGATGCGCCCAGCCTCCTCGTCGGGAGAGACGGGCGTAAAGCCCGGCCTCGTGGACTCGCCTCCAACGTCGATGATGTCGGCACCCTCGTCCAGCATCTGGAGGGCGCGGGTGACGGCCTTCTGGGGATCAAGGTTCTTGCCACCATCCGAGAATGAGTCCGGGGTGACGTTGAGGATGCCCATGACGCGCGGGCGGGCGAGCGAAAGCTCGTGGCGGCCGCAGCGCCAGACGGAATAGTCTTCACGAAGCATGGGATCGGATCCTCCAAGAGTAGCGTGGGGCCAGGTCACCACAACCCACGGTCCCCTTTCGTCTTCCTGATTGTAGCGGGTCTGCGCCCCCTCACCAAAAGCTGCGCATTATCCGTAACGCGAACGGCCGGATGAGCGCGCTACCAGTCGAAGGCCCCAGCGATGTCACAGGCGCATAGCAGATCGGCCTGGGCGTCCTGCGGCGTGGGCTCGAGGTTGCAGATGACGAGCTTCTTGCCCTGGAAGTACTGGACGAGGCCCGCCGCGGGATAGACCACGAGTGAGGTCCCTCCTACGATCAGCACGTCACAGGAGCTGATCGCCCTGACGGCGCGGGTGATGTTCGACTCGTCGAGCGACTCGCCATACAGGACGACGTCGGGCTTGACGATAGATCCGCACTTCTCGCAGCGAGGGATGCCGTCGGTCTGGAGCATCCACTCCTCGTCGTAGCCAGCGCCACAGGATACGCAGTAGTTGCGGTGGGTCGATCCATGGAGCTCGATGACGTTGCGCGAGCCGGCAATCTGATGGAGCCCATCGATGTTCTGGGTGATGACCGCCGACACCTTGCCCTGCTCCTCGAGCTCCGCGAGCTTCAGATGGGCCTGGTTGGGGCGCGCCTCAGGCGCGCACATCATCTTGCGGTAGAAGTCGTAGAACGCCTCGGGATCATCGCGCCAGATCTGGTGGCTCAGGAGCGCCTCCGGAGAGTATTTGCTGGAGAAGTGCTGGTTGTACAGTCCGTTCTCGCTTCGGAAGTCGGGGATTCCGCTTGCCGTCGACACGCCCGCACCACCAAAGAAGACGACGTCCCGTGCTTGCTCGACGATGCCCCTCAGCTCCTCGGCAGCCTGCGCGCAATCGCGAATGACCTGTGCCATGTGCCCCCCCTCAATCGAGTGTCTTGGGCCAACGTTAACACTTCGGCAGGCGACGCACCCGCTTGCTTAGCGAAACGCCAAACGGGTACCTTCTAGGGAGGCAGAGGAAGGAAGGTCACACGCATGAGCGACGAAGCCAAAGGTCTCGTCAGCGAGCCTCGCGACGGCTCCGCATTCAACGTTTCCACAGATGGCATGATTCACGACTGTGCCCTGGTGTTTGAGGGTGGCGGCTACCGCGGTGCCTACACGGCCGGCATTGCCAACGCTTTGCTGGAGAACCACATCTACTTCGACTTCGTGTGCGGCCTCTCCGCAGGCGCCAGTCACACCGTCAACTACGTGAGCCGCGACCGGCGCCGCGTCGAGCAGGCCTTCCTCGCAACGCCCGGAAACGAGGGGGTCGGAGGCCTCGGCTTCTTCCTGCGCGGAAAGGGCTACTTCAACGCAGACTACCTCTACGAGGGCTGTATCGAAGACGGCTACCTGCCGTTCAACTTCCGAGCGTTCTCGGACAACCCCGCAAAGATCGCCATCCAGGCGTTCGAGCGGGACACGGGCCGGACCGTGACCTTCACCAAGGACGACATGCCCGACGTGTGGTCGCTCATCCGCTGCGTTCGCGCGAGCTCGACGCTTCCCATCATGATGAAGCCCGAGCCCATCGATGGGCGAACCTTCCTCGACGGCGGCCTGGGCAAGGGCGCCGGCATCCCGCTTCACATGGCTGAGGAAGCCGGCTACAAGAAGTTCTTCTTCGTCGCGACGAGGCCCGCGGGATACCGCAAGCAGCCCCCCCACCGATCGCGAGCGCAAGGTCATCGCCCGTCTGGGCAAAAGCCATCCGTACCTTCGCAACGCACTTCTCACCCGTTGGGAGCGATACAACGCCGAGCTCGATCGCCTTGAGCGCATGGAGCGCGCCGGCGACCTCCTGTGGGTCCGCCCGGACTTCATGCCGGTCTCGAGCACCAACCTCGACACCGTGGAACTGCAGCAGGCATACAAGATGGGCCACGCCCAGGCCCTGCGCGAGCTCCCACGCTGGCGAGAGTTCCTGTACGGCAGCTCGACCGCAACGACCGGCAACGTCACCTAGGAGGAATCATGGCTGATGCCTTGGGCGCGCGCGAAGTAAAGCTCGTCTCGTGGAACGTCAACGGGCTGAGGGCGACCCTCCGGAAGGACCCCGACTTCAAGAGCATTTTTGCGACGCTCGACGCCGACGTGTTCGCGATTCAGGAAACCAAGCTCCAGGAAGGGCAGGTCGACCTTGAGCTGCCCGGCTACCACCAAACCTGGAGCCACGCAGAGCGCAAGGGCTACTCGGGCACTGCCGTGTTCTCGCGAGAGAAGCCCACCCACGTCGTCCGCCAGATCGGCTGCGACGTGGCAGACGACGAGGGCCGCGTCTGCGCGCTGGAGTTTCCCGGCTACTGGCTCGTCAACGTCTATACGCCCAACTCGAAGCAGGGGCTGGCCCGCTTGGACGAGCGCCTGGTCTGGGACAGCCGCTTCCGAGAGTTCCTCTGCGAGCTGGACCAGAGCAAGCCGATCATCGCCTGTGGGGACTTCAACGTTGCCCACGAGGAGATCGACCTGAAGAACCCTGCCACGAATCACGAGAGCCCGGGCTTCTCGGACCAGGAGCGAGAGAGCTTCGGCAAGCTTCTGGGTGCGGGCCTGACCGACAGCTTCAGGACGCTCCACCCCACCCTTGAGGGCGCCTACAGCTGGTGGAGCTATCGCATGCGCGCTCGCGAGCGCAACGTGGGCTGGCGCATCGACTACTTTCTAACGAGCGACCGCATCGCGGGCTCCATCGTCGACGCTTCCATCCACGACGAGATAATCGGATCCGACCACTGTCCCATCGAACTGCGCATTCGCATCTAAGCTCTAGGCGATGGCCCTTCTCATGGCCTTGAGGAAGGTCTCTGCGCTGGAGGTGGCAACAAGCTCCTGGGGGAAGTCGACCTCTTCCAGCAGGGCGCGCGTCCGCTCGAAGCGGCCGATGGTCGCGGAGATGTGAGAGTCGCTTCCCGTGGAGACCATGACGCCCTTCTGGGCGCAGCGCCGCGCGAGGTCCTTCACCGCGGGCACAAGCTCCGGGTAGTCAGCCAGCGTCGACTCGTTGATCTCGACCAGCTTGCCCGACTCGCGGACGGCGTCGAGAACGGGATCGAGCTCGAAGTTCACGCCCGAGCGAATGACATGCCCCAGGATGAGCACCTTGGGGTCCTTCAAGGCATTGAGGTACATCTGCGTCGCGTGCTCGACCGACGCGCCGTCGCAGATGCTCTCGTCGTGAACGCTCGCGATGACGTAGTCGCTCTCCCTGAACACGCGCTCCTTCAGGTTCTGGGGCTTGTCGTACACGTAGCCGTTGATGGCCTCGGGAACCGAGACGTCCCAGCCGAACAGGTGACCGTCAAGGTCGACGATGTCGGCCTCGCAGCCGCGGACCAGGCTCACTTCACGCCACGTGCGCGGCCAGCAAAGGTAGTTGAGGAAGTACTGATAGTCGCGCACGTCGAACCGCTCGTCGCCCGCGGTGCCTCGCGGGGCGTACACCATGCGCGAGAAGTGATCGGTGGACCCCAGGAGCTCGAGAGAGGCCTCCCGAGCCGCGCGAACGTTCTCCTCTATCGTGGAATAGGCATGGCGAGAGTACAGCGTGTGCGTATGCACGTCGCAGGCGATACGGAGCATCAACTTACCTTTCGTTGTAACGGCGCGCGCGGGCGCGGGCCTCGGCGAGGGCGGCCTTTGCCTCAAGTGCCTGCGCGCGGGCCTCAGCCGCAGCGGCACGCGCCTCGAGTGCCGCAAGGTCGAGGTCGGTGGCATCAACCTGCTGTCCGCCGTCGGCCTTCGGGGCCTCGACCTCCCCTGTCTGAGAAGACAGGACGTCATATGAGTGGCGCACGCCCTTCTCGAGCGTTCGAACTAAGCTGAGGCCCGGCTTCACCATTTGGGGCTTGAAGTGCCCGCAGGCGCGATTGTCCTCGCTCACGCGCTGGCGTCCGCGGCGAGAGCCCTGGATGCAGACGGCGTGGGAGCGCAAGAGGCCGGTCTTCTCGCTCAGGAAAATGCAGTCCCTGCACCTAAGGTCACCAGTCATGTCTCTCCCCCGAAAACGCAGCGGCGCCCAGGCGACGCTACCGGTACTGCTCCATCAGCTTCTTCCATGCGGGCATGGAGTTAACGATTGTATCGTAGCTGACGCAGTAGCCAAGGCGCACCCAACCGCCACAGCCGAAGCTGTCGGAGGGAACGGGAAGAATCTCGAAGGCCTTCGCCTTCCGGAAGAAGGCCTCGGCATCGGGTTCGAGCGCCTTGACCCACAGGTAGAAGGCGCCCTGCGGCTCGATGTACTCATAGCCGAGCTCGGAGAGGCCACGCGTGAGGGCCTCGCGATTGCGGGCATAGGCATCGATATCCGTGGGCTCGTCGACGCACTCTGCCAGGACGCGCTGGAACAGCGCAGGGGCGCAGACGAATCCCAGCTTGCGGCCTGCACCCGCAACGGCAAACATGAGCTCATCGTGATCAGGGTTGGTGTTGGGGACCAGGACCCAACCAATGCGCTCGCCAGGGAGCGAAAGCGACTTCGAGTAGGAGTAGCAGACGATAGTCCGCTCGTACGCAGCAGGCACCCAGGGAACCTCGACGCCATAGGTTATCTCGCGATACGGTTCGTCGGACACGAGGTAGATGGGGTGGCCGATCTCCTCGCCGCGCGTGGTGAGAACCTGCGCCAAGTCGGCGAGGTTCTGCGCAGAGTAGACGGAGCCAACAGGATTGTTGGGCGAGTCGACGATGATGGCCTTGGTAGCCGGCGTGATTGCCGCGGCGACGGCCGCGGTGTCGATCTGGAAGGTCTCGGGGTCCGCCATGACCTCGACGCAGGTGGCGCCAGCAGTCTCGATCCAGACACGGTACTCCGGGAAGTAGGGGGCGATGACGATGACCTCGTCACCCGGGTTGACCAGCGCATGGAGGGTAATCGAGATGGAGGCAGCTGCACCGCAGGTCAGGTAGAGGTCCTCGAGGCCATAGCTAGTGGAGAACCTACGGTTGAGCGAGTCGGCGACCGCCTTGCGCGCCTGGGGAAGGCCCGCCGCGGGAGTATAGCCGTGAAGCTCCGTCGGCGGCAGCTGTGCGCAGCGCTCGATAGCGGCGCGAACCGACTCGGGCGCGGGCACCGAGGGGTTGCCAATCGAGAAGTCGAAGACATTCTCCGCGCCAATCTCGGCCTTGCGCGCCGCGCCATAGGCGGCGATCTCGCGGATCGAGGACTTTGCGGCGCCGAATGCGTAGCTCTTCTCGTTAATTGACATGCGCTCTTCCCCTCTTGCTCGTCGAAAAAAGAAGACGACGCGCGACAAGCCGCACGCCGTCGGTTGGCTTCATTGTAAGCGCATGGCAATCAGATGCCCGTGCTGTTACTCATTTGGCAATGTTGGCGCGTCCTCGGGATGGGCGGCAACCCACTCGTCCCATTTGTCGTCGAGAAGCGCGTCGACGAGCTTACCCTCGACGGTCTCGCACGCAAGCAGAACATCGACCATGGTCTTCATCTGCGTGCGACGCTCGTCGAGAACCCTGCGGGCGCGGTCGTGGGCCTCGCGCATGATGCGCTCGACCTCGTCATCGATGCGTTTGGAGGTCTCCGCCGAGAGGTCGGAGTGGCTGGCGTAGTCGCGGCCGAGGAAGACCTCGTGGCTCGCCTCGCCAAAGACCTGAGCGCCCAGCTCCTCGCTCATGCCGTAGCGCGTGACCATTTCGCGGGCGATCTTGGTCGCACGGTCGAGGTCGTTCGAGGCGCCGGTCGTGATGTCTTCGCAGAAGAGCTCCTCTGCGGTGCGGCCGCCCAGCAGCGTGGCGATCTGGTCGAGCATGCCATCACGCGTCTCGAGGAAGCGATCCTCCTCAGGAAGCTGGAGCGTGTAGCCAAGCGCGCGTCCGCGGCTGATGATCGAAATCTTGTGCACCGGGTCGGAGTTCTCGAGAACGTGCCCCACGAGCGCGTGGCCGCTCTCGTGGTAGGCAATGGTGGTGCGCTCGCTCTCGGTCATCACGCGGCCCTTCTTCTCGGGTCCGGCGATGACGCGCTCCATTGCCTCCTCCACGTCGGCCATCGAGATCGTGTCCTCGCGCCTGCGCGCGGCGAGCAGCGCGGACTCGTTCATGAGGTTGGCCAGGTCCGCACCGGTGAAGCCCGGAGTCAGCTTTGCGATCTTGTCGAGCTTGACCTCGTCTTCCAGCGGCTTGTTCTTCGAGTGGACTGCGAGAATCTTCTCGCGCCCCTTGACGTCAGGCCTGTCGACCGTAACCTGGCGGTCGAAGCGCCCCGGCCTCAGCAGTGCGGGGTCGAGGATGTCCGGGCGATTGGTCGCCGCGATGAGGATGACGGCGGAGGTGTCTTCGAAGCCGTCCATCTCGACCAGCAGCTGGTTGAGCGTCTGCTCGCGCTCGTCGTGACCGCCGCCCAGGCCGGCGCCGCGCTGACGGCCGACCGCGTCGATCTCGTCGATGAAAATGATCGAGGGCGAGGACTCCTTTGCCTGCTTGAAGAGGTCACGCACGCGACTGGCGCCGACGCCTACGAACATCTCGACGAAGTCAGAGCCCGAGATCGAGAAGAACGGAACCCCCGCCTCGCCGGCAACGGCCTTGGCGATCAGGGTCTTGCCGGTTCCCGGAGGGCCGACCAGCAGCACGCCATGGGGTATCTTGGCACCCATCTTGCTGTAGCGCTCGGGCTCCTTCAGGAAGTCACGAACCTCCTTGAGCTCCTCGACCACCTCGTCGATGCCCGCCACGTCCGAGAACTTGACCTTGGGCCTCGTCTCCTCCGAGGTTCGCGCGTGGCTTGCGCGGCCAAAGCTCATCTGCTTGCCGTTGGCGCCGTTCATCTGGTTCATGAAGTAGACGAGGGCGGCCACGATGATGATCGTCGGCACGAAGGACACGGCCAGGGTGGTCCACAGCTCGTCGGACGACGTGTCAATGGAGAACTTGGTGTCGCTGTGCTTCGCCATCAGCTCCTGCAGGCTGTCCGAGCCTACGTAGGAACTCGTGAACGCAACGGCCTTGTCCTCGTCGCCCTTGGACTCGGTGTCCTTCCAGTAGCTACCCTTGAGCGATCCGTCAGAGGTCTTGTAGGTGACCTCGTCCACACGGCCCTCCTTCACGGCGGTCACGTACTCGCTCGTGCTGAGCGCGTCGACCTCGGGAGCCGACATGAAGGACTTGGCAAAGTTGTAGGCGACAAAGGCTATGGCCGCGAGCACGATGAGCGTCGCGATGACGGCTTGCCTGTTCTTGTTGGGGCCGGAGCCCAGAATGTCGTTGGGATCGAAATCCTCGTTGTTGTTTTGGTCTGCCACGAAGGTGCTCCTTGCTGCGTTTGGTGCGCGGGACTCTCATCGCCCAGTATGAGCGTGCCCCCGACCTAATCGGGGGCACGCGTCGGCCATTAGCTGTAAACCTCGGACTTAAGCACGCCGACGTAGGGCAGGTTGCGATAGCGCTCAGCGTAGTCGAGACCGTAGCCGACGATGAACTCGTCGGGAACGTGGGTGCCCACGTAGTCGGGCACGACCGCCGCGGTGTGGTTGGGAATGTCCTTCACAGCGAAGGCGCAGATCCTGATGGAGCGCGGCCTACGGCCCTTGAAGAGGTCGACCAGGTAGCTCAGGGTCAGACCGGAATCCAGAATGTCCTCGGCGATCAGGACGTCGCGGCCTTCGATCTTGGTGTCGAGGTCCTTCACGATGCGGACCACGCCAGAGCTCTTGACGCCGTCGCCGTAGCTCGAGACGGCCATGAAGTCCACGGCGCAGGGAACCTTGATGGCACGCATGAGGTCCGCGGTGAACACGAAGGCGCCGCGGAGAACCGCAACGATCAGGGGGTTCTTGTCCGCGTAGTCGTGGTTGATCTGGTCTCCCAGGCGGGCGATGATCTCCTTAATCTCGTCCTCGGTGAGAACGACCCTCTCTATATCCTTGTGCAGCTCAGCCATTCTGGTTGCTCTCCTTTTGAGACGTACTGTGTCAAGCGAACGGGGTTACCCGTCGATAATGCCCAATTCTAGCAGCAGCTTGGTATCTGACGCGCAGCGAACTCGCTCGTCGGGGCGAATTCCTGCCACCCACGCAACGGGGCCCGTCGCGTCCAGTCGGACAATGGGCACGCCGGGACGGTCAGCCGCAGGAACCTTAGCCTCATTGAGGACGTCCGAGAGCTTCTTCGACTGGCCATGCATGCCCAGGGGGCACATGACGTCGCCCGGGGCCGCAGCGTCCACCCAAAGCCTTCCGCCCTGGGAGCGCGACAGCCCGCAGGCCTCCGCGTCGAGCAGCACGGAGCTTCCTTTGAACTCCAACGCGTGGGCCCGTGCCACGTCGGGCGCGCTGGCGCCCGCAGGCAGGCTGACCAGGCGTGCGGAGAGGGCGCGGCCGTCGGGAAGGGCGACACGCCCCGGAACCTCAAGCCAGAGGGCAAGCTCGCGACGCGAGGACCCATGAGCGCGAATGAACAGCAGGCCATACTCGACACGCACGTCGGCTCCCAACGGAATGCTCGCGGAACCGTGATCCGCGGCAACGAGCTCGAGCGCCCTCGCAATGTGACGCGCCTCGAGGCGCGCGTCGGGGCAGATGTCAACGATCGCCTTGCGCACGACGCGACGGGCGATGGCTACCTCGCAAGCGGCAAGCCGGCGGGCGTCGAGGGCGACCATGCTGTCGGAGCTCCTGCGAATCAGCTCGCGATAGGTCTTCGAGGCGACCTGGTTCATGTAGGCGTCCTCATCAGAGAGGATGTCGCAGGTCGTGGCAATGCTGCCGGCCACGCGGGCATTTCGCTTGCGCACCACGGGCATGACCTCGTGGCGAACGTAGGCGCGCAGGTAGTGGGTGTCCTTGTTAGTCACGTCCTCGCGCCAGATGATGCCGCGCATGCGAAGCAGATCGCATAGCTCCTCGTGCGTGTAGTCGAGCAGGGGGCGGACGATGCGGTTGCGCCTGCGAGGGATGGACGAGAGGCCCGCAGGCCCCGTGCCTCGGATGGCGTTCATGAAGAACGTCTCCGCGCGGTCATCGGCCGTGTGGGCCGTGACGATACGTGCCGCGGAACGCGGGGCCCCCAGCTGGTCGCAAAGGTCGTTCGCCAGCTTTCGCGCGGCCTCGTAGCGAACCTCGCGACCCACGTTCTCCACGTTGGCGTCATCGCTTGAGCCCGTGCGACGGGCGGCCTCCTCCGCCAGGGCCCTGACGTCCGCTCTATGGACGGTGCAGGGCATGCCAAAGCGCGACGCGAGCTGACGAACGAACTCCTCGTCTTCCTCCGCGTCGATGCCCCTAAGCTGATGGTTCACGTGCAGGATGTGAAGGCGCTCGCGCATGATGCGCTGCGCCCCGCGACCGTCGTCGATGTCCAGGGGGCTCGTGGCCGCAAGCACGACCAGCGCCGTGGAGTCCGCGCCGCCCGAGACCATGAGCACGACCGGGGCGCGCGACTCGTCGCCCCGCGCCGCCGGCGGACGCTTGAAGCGCAGCTCCGTTGCCGCATACCTTCGATTGACGCTGGGCACGGTACCTCCCTTGCGGCCGCGGCCGCACCGATGTTTTTTCTCGACTAGAGTATGCCACGGCACGCGCCCCCGCACTCACGCATTCCGCCGTGCGCTAGAGTTCTGCCATACCGGCAGACAACGACGACATTCGAGAGCGACGCCCATGACACCCCAACTGCACCTGCACATACTGGCCAGCGGCTCCAAAGGCAACGCCGCCGTCGTCGAGGGGCCCGCGGGAAGTGTGCTCGTCGACTGCGGCATCTCTCGCCGCGAGCTGCTCAGGCGCGGCGGCGCGCTGGGGGTGGACGTGGAAGCCGTAGACGCCGTCATCGTGACGCACGAGCACTCGGACCACGTGAGCGGTCTGCCCGCCTTCTGCAACAACTACGGCGGCCCGGTCTTCTCGACCGCCGGAACCGCAAGCGCGCGAAAGAGCATTGCGGGCACCCCCTTCGAACTCGTCGGTCACGACGACGTCCTCGAGCTTGCCGGGATGACGCTGCGCCTGTTCCCCACCTCGCACGACGTCGCCGACCCCTTTGGCATTCGCTTCGAGGTTTCGGGCGCGGACGGTGAGCCGGCCGACGCCGTGGGCTGGTGCACTGATACGGGCGTCCTGACGGCGGAGGCCCTCGGCCTGCTGCGCGACGCCCGCATCCTGGGCATCGAGAGCAACCACGACAGCGAGATGCTAAAAAACGGCCCCTACCCGTACTTCCTGCGACAGCGCGTGGGTGGCGAGCGCGGACACCTCTCGAACGACCAGTGCGCCGACGCGCTGCCGCTTCTTGTGGGGGAGGACACCGAAACCGTGGTCGCCTTGCACCTCTCGCAAAAGAACAACCGCCCCAGCGTCTGCATGCGAACGCTGGCCGCGGCCATGGGCGCGACGGTAGACGCCGGGCGTCCAAACGAGGCACGGACTCCCGACGGGCTCCTGAGCCTCTGTTGTGCCTCCCAGACCGAGCCTCTGACGATCTGGTAGCCCCTGACCCGGCGGCCCCACACGCTCCCGATTGCCCGATTTCCCGACGCGCCCGTCGCACAAGCGCGCTATGTTGCCTGTAGCACAGAGCGAGGCTAAGGGAGAAGAGCATGTCCATCGTCGCAGCGTTTGCGGTACCGCACCCGCCCCTCATCATTCCGGCGGTCGGCCATGGGCGCGAGGAGGGTATTCGCGCGACCGTCGAGGCGTACCAGGAGGTCGCCCGGCGCATAGAGCGGCTCGCCCCGCAGACGATAGTCCTGTCGTCGCCCCACGCCACGTGCTACCGCGACTACGTCCACGTTTCGCCCGGAACCGGCGCGCGCGGCGACTTCTTGCAGTTCGGAGCTCCGGACGCGGCATACGAAGCGGACTACGACAGCGCCTTCGTAAGCGCCCTGGACGCGGCCGCCCAGGCCGACGCCCTGAGCGCCGGAAGCCAGGGCGAGCGCTCGCCCGAGCTCGACCATGGCACCCTCATCCCCCTCCACTTCGTCCGCGAGGCCTACACGCGGGCAGGCCACGCGGTCGACTTCAAGCTGGTGCGCATGGGGATATCCGGGCTGTCTCCCGCAGACCACTATCGCATGGGAATGCTCGTGCAGCGCTGCGCCGACGTCCTGGGGCGCCGGGTGGTGTACGTCGCCTCGGGAGACCTGTCGCACAAGCTTTTGGAAGAAGGTCCCTACGGCTTCGCTCCCGAGGCACCGCGCTTCGACGACCACGTCTGCCAAGCCTTCAGGTCCGGATCGTTCCTCGACCTTCTTACCACCGACCATAGCCTGGCCAAGCGGGCCGCAGAGTGCGGGCTGCGCAGCTTCCAGATCATGGCCGGCGCGCTGGACCAGACGGAGGTCAAGGCCGAGCTCCTCTCCTACGAGGGTCCCTTTGGAGTGGGATACGGCGTCGCCGCGTTCACGCCCTGCGGAGAAGAGCGCGCGTCCTTCTCCCGCGCGTTCCTGCCCCAGTACGAGGAGGCCCGGGACCGGAAGATGCGGGAGCTGCGCTCGCACGAGGACTCCCTGGTCAGGCTCGCGCGGCGTGCGGTGGAGACCTTCGTCCGCGAGGGAGTCCGCCCCGACGCCGAGGGGTTGCTGGACAACCCGCTGGCACCCGAGGTCGAAGAGCTCTCCTCCCCCTCCGGCTGCTTTGTCTCGCTCACGCTAAACGGCGAGCTGAGGGGCTGCATCGGCACCATCCTTCCCGTCCGGCGCAATCTGGCCGAGGAGATCGTCGCCAACGCCCTTTCGGCCGCCTGCCATGACCCGCGCTTCAGCCCCGTGCGCAAGGACGAGCTGGCGCAGCTGGTCTACGACGTGGACGTCATGGGCAAGCCCGAGTCCATCTCGGACGCCAGCCAACTCGACCCCCGTCGCTACGGCGTCATCGTCAGCACGTCCGACGGCAGGCACGGCCTGCTCCTTCCCGACCTCGACGGCGTCGACGGCACGCAGAGCCAGATCTCCATCGCCGCCCGCAAGGGAGGCATCAGCCTGACGGACGACGACTGGCGGCTGGAGCGCTTTGAGGTCGTGAGACACCGGTGAGCGCAGGCGAAGGCAAGAGCGCGTTCTGCGACGTCTGCCCCAGGCACTGTAGCCTGAAAGAAGGCGCCATGGGATTCTGCCGTGCGCGGCGGAACGTGGACGGGCACATCGTCGCCCAGAATTACGGACGCGCGACCTCGCTTGCGCTCGACCCAATCGAAAAGAAGCCCATCGCACGCTGGAGGTCCGGGGGCACCGTGCTCTCGGTCGGCAGCTATGGCTGCAACCTGCGCTGCCCCTTTTGCCAGAACTGGCAGATATCCCAGGCGGAATCAGGCGACGTCGCCTGGCGCTACGTCTCGCCCCATGAGCTCGTCGACCTGGCCGCGCGCGAACGCAGGCGAGACCCGCGCATGGTCGGCCTCGCCTTCACCTACAACGAGCCGCTTATTGGCTGGGAATACGTGCGGGACTGCGCCAAGCTCGCACGCGACTCCGACCTCGCCTGCGTGCTCGTCTCGAACGGATGCGCGAGCGAGTCGGTCGTCCGCGCGCTCGCGCCCCTGACGGACGCCGCAAACATCGATCTGAAGTCCTTCTCGCCCGCGTTCTACCAGAGCTGCGCCGGCGACCTCGACGCAACGCGAAGGACGATAGAGATCCTGGCCGCCGAGCCCTCGTGCCACCTGGAGATCACGACCCTCGTCGTGACGGGCATAAACGACTCCGCAGACGAGATGCGCCAGATCGCCCGGTGGCTCGCCTCCGTCGACCCCAACATCGTGCTGCACGTCACGAGGTTCTTCCCCCGCTGGCGGCTCCGCGACCGCCCGGCGACGCCCGTGGAAGACGTCTATCGCCTGGCAGACGTCGCGCGAGAAGAGCTTGCCAGCGTCGTGGTCGGCAACTGCTAGGCCCGTCCCCCGGCCGCCGTCACATGTCGATCGGGAACTCGTCCCCTATGACCTCGCGCGTCTTGCCGCAAAGGAAGCCGTAGGGATCCTGGCTGTCGGCCAGGAGCTCGTTCGCTGTCGCCATGTCGCTCGTGTGGTCGCGCAACGGATAGACGCAGTCCACCATGCCGTCTTCGGTAGCCTGACGGTGCTCGACCAGGCATCAGCCGTCTCGAGGATGTTCTTGTTGGCCAGGTTGTCCCCCACCGCGCAGTCGCAATTCTTTCGACAGACGCGTTTGGGTTGCTCGACAGGTGACGAGCCACACAAACGAAAGGCATCCCGCTGCGCCTTTTCGCAGCGGGACGCTCGGCGACCACCAAACGCTCAAGGCGGGCGTCATACTAATCCTTCAAGAAGTCCAAGACCTCGCGCTCAATGCCAGTGGCGTCGAGACCATACTTTTTCAGCAGCTCAAGAGCGGGTCCAGACTCACCGAAGACGTCATTAATCCCGACCTTGCGCACGGGAACCGGGTCAGAGGCCAGAGCAGCCAAAACGGCATCCCCGAGGCCACCAATGATTGAGTGCTCCTCGCATGTCACAACTCGGCCCGTCTTCTTGGCCGAGGCGCGCACAAGCTCTTCGTCGAGAGGCTTCACGGTGTGGATATTGATTACCTCGGCGGCCACGCCCTTTGCAGAAAGCGCTTCGGCGGCCTCTATGGCTGCCGCGACCATGAGTCCCGTTGCGACGATGGTCACGTCGCCCCCCTCGCGAAGAGTGACACCCCTTCCCATCTTGAAGTCGTATGCCACAGGGTCGTTGATGACAGGGGCCGCTAGACGGCCAAGGCGAATGTAGACGGGCCCAGCGCAGTCGAGAGCCGCGCGAACCGCCGCACGAGCCTCCGTGTCGTCAGAGGGAACGATAACGGTCATGCCGGGGATGGAGCGCATGAGGGCGATGTCCTCGCAGCACTGATGGGTAGCACCGTCCTCGCCAACCGAAATCCCCGCATGGGTCGCACGGATGTTAACGTTGAGATGGGGATAGCCGATGGAATTCCTGACCTGCTCGAACGCGCGCCCGGCGGCAAACATCGCAAAGGTCGAGCAGAATACTTTCTTACCCGCAGCCGCAATGCCTGCGGCGACGCCAACCATGTTGCCCTCGGCAATTCCGCAGTCGAAGAAGCGATCCGGATATGCAGCTTTGAACCTGCTCGTTTGGGTTGCTGCCGCGAGGTCGGCATCCAGGACCACAAAGTCGTCGCGCTCGGCGCCCAACGCCACAAGCTCCTCACCGTAGCTGACGCGAGTGGCGATTCTCTTCTCCTCAGCCATTAGAGCTCCTTCCCGGCGGCCACGAGCTCGGCCATCGCCCGCGCGAACTGTTCGTCGTTTGGCGCCTTGCCGTGCCATCCGACCTGGTTCTCCATGAAGGAGACGCCCTTGCCCTTGACCGTCTCGGCCACGATGCAGGTCGGCTCCCCCTTGTGTGTGCGAGCCTTCTGGAAGGCATCTCGGATCTTGGCCATGTCGTTGCCGTCCGTCAGCTCGATCACGTTGAACCTGAATGCGTGGAACTTGTCCGCAACGGGCATGGCCGAGTTGACCTCCTCGATGGTCCCGTCGATCTGAAGCCCGTTGTGGTCGACAACGATGCACAGGTTGTCCAGTTGCATGTTGCCGGCAAGCATTGCGGCCTCCCAGACCTGCCCTTCTTCAAGTTCACCGTCGCCCAAAATGGCATACGTGCGCCAGCTCTCATGCCAATGCTTGGCGGCAAGAGCCATGCCGACGGCTGCGCTGACGCCCTGCCCGAGCGAGCCGGTCGACATGTCGACGCCCGGCGTATCGTTCATGTTCGGATGCCCCTGGAGACGGCTTCCGATGCGCCGGAGCGTCTCAAGCTCTTCCGCGTGGAAGAATCCCCGAGCCGCAAGGACCGAATAGAGCGCTGGAGCGGCGTGTCCCTTGGAGAGAACGAGACGGTCGCGGTTCGTGCAACCAGGGTCGGTCGGATCGACGCTCATGTCCTCAAAGTACAGATAGGTAAGAATGTCGGCTATCGACAGCGACCCGCCTGGGTGGCCGGATTTGGCGGCATGAACCGCGGTGACGATGCCGCGACGGACCTCATTGGCAATGCGCGCCAGCTCTTGGTCTGTCATAATGCCCTTTCCTTATTGATGTTGATACGTCGCGCCGTTCAGTCGTGCGGCAGACGACTACTGGGCGACGACCTTGGCCCAATCCGCATCAAAGGACGCCATGCCCTGGTCGGTCAGGGGATGCTTGAGGCACTTCTTGAGGGCGGAGAGCGGAACGGTGGCAATGTCGGCCCCCATGAGGGCGGCCTGGGTTACATGATTCGGAGTTCTGACGGAAGCGGTAATAATCTCGACCTGGTTGTCGACGTTCTTTCCGCCCCAGTCATAGTTGCCGATTGCCGAAACGACATTATTGAGCTCGGAGATGCCATCCTCTCCGATGTCATCGAAGCGGCCTACAAAGGGGCTTACGTAGCGCGCGCCGGCATTCGCGGCGAGAAGTGCCTGCGGAGCGCTGAAGATAAGCGTCATGTTGATGCGAACGCCCTCAGAGGCAAGTATGTGCGTGGCAGCAAGCGACTCAGCGCAGATGGGGAGCTTGACGACGATGTTTGGAGCAAGGGCAGAAAGGCGACGACCGTCCTCAATCATTCCCTCGACGGTTTTGGACTGGGACTCAGCGGAGACGGGCAGCCCCTTGCAGATCTCGGCAATCTTCACCATGTGACCCTCGAAATCGGCAAGCTTGCCGCCAGTTCGCGCATACAGCGAGGGGTTTGTCGTCACTCCCGCCAGACACCCCCAGCTCATGGCCTCCTTGATCTCGTCAATGTCAGCAGTGTCGATAAAGAACTTCATGTTTTCCCTTTCTTTTGAAGGCATCGTCGCGGGACGAAAATGAATCGCCCGCACATAGGCGGTTGTGCAATGCGGCCGAGAAGCCCCTTCGAGAGCTTGGCCACAGCGAGCTACATGCTCGCGCGAGTCTCGTCGATGATCTTGCGAACCTGCGCTGCGTTGGACGCGATTTCGCCAGCAGTTCCCTTCGTGAGGGGGCTCCCCATGCCATAGCATTCGGCGCCCGACCTCACCCAGTCGGCAAGGTTATCCAGGTTGATACCGCCAGAAATCATGAGGGGCATCCAGGGAGTCGGCGTCTTAAAGAGCCCGACGAGCTGTGGGCCATAGGTATTCGAGATGGGGAAGCACTTGACGAAAGACGCCCCGATCGAGAGGGCATGGTTCGCCTCAGTCATCGTTGTGCAGCCCGGTGCATAGGGAATCTGATAGAGATTGCAGATTGTCGCGACCTCGTCGCTCATCATGTTCGCGACGACAAACTGTGCCCCAGACATGACCGCCATGCGCGCGGTAGCCGCCTCCATGACGGTACCGGCGCCGACAATCATGTCATCGCCGAACCTCTCCTTGATTCCAGAGATTACCTCGAGGCGCGCAGAGTGCTCACGCGAGAGTACGGAACCGCCAAGCTGCTGAACCCCATGGGAAGACCGTCTGGGTCGCGCCAAATCCGAGCGATAACGGCAATCTCACGCCTCGCCGCAGGCTACGTGGAGGACGGCGACCTGATTCTCATCAACACCAGCGCCACAGCCATTGGGGTCCTCGACCACATCGAAGCCGAAGACGTCACATGCATGACGAACATGGGAAAGGCAGTCCTGCTTGATGGAATCCGTCCCAATGTGTCACTGCTGCTTACCGGCGGAGAAGTCCACCCGCCGCGCAGCTCCCTTACCGGAGCCGCCGCTATCAACAGCATTGCCAAGGTTACGGCAGCGAAGTGCTTCCTTGGCTGCACCGGCATCTCGGCAGAATACGGCCTCACGTCAGCAACCGCTCCGGAGCCCGCGGTCAACGCCATGATGCTCGAGCGCTCTAAATACCACGTCGTCCTTGCCGACTCCTCAAAAATCGGGGTCACCTCAAGCTTTCAGTTCGGATTAGCTGACGAGGTCGACCTTTTGATTACCGACACGGGCATCACGGACGATCAGGTGACCCGCCTTTCGGAAGCGGGCGTCAAAAAAATCCTACGCGTCGACCCCTCAATGCCCTCGGCATCTCTCCTAAACAACTAGACGTCCACGCGACGCCCCACGCTCGACGCGCCATAGGTCGATGAAAAAGCCGCCTGCCCCCCAGCATGGGAAACAGGCGGCTTTGCGCCACTCTATGGTCGCAACATGCGCTTCTGGCTACTTGCGGTGAGCGCGGTAGTACGCGATGAGCGCCTTAGTAGACTCGTCCTGCGAAGCAAGGGCCTCGTCATCGTGAAGGGCGGGAGTAATCTGCTTGGCAAGCTGCTTGCCGAGCTCGACACCCCACTGGTCGTAGGAGTCAAGGCCCCAGACCGTGCCCTCAACGAAGGTGATGTGCTCGTAGAGCGCGATGAGCTCGCCCAGGGCGTGCGGGGTCAGAGCCTCGCCGAAGACGGACGTGGTCGGACGGTTGCCCGTGAACACGCGGGCGGGAACCATCCACTCCGCCGTGCCCTCAGCACGAACCTCGTCTGCCGTCTTGCCGAAGGCAAGGGCCTTGGTCTGAGCCAGGAAGTTACCCAGGAAGAGCTCGTGAACGTCCTGCTCGCCGTCCTTGGTGGGGTTGGGGGTGTTGGCGAACGCGATAAAGTCAGCGGGAATCATGCGGGTGCCCTGGTGAATCAGCTGGTAGAACGCATGCTGGCCGTTAGTGCCCGCCTCACCCCAGAAGATCTCGCCGGTCTCGCAGGTCACGGGCGTGCCGTCCCAGCGCGTGGACTTGCCGTTGGACTCCATGGTGAGCTGCTGCAGGTACGCCGGGAAGCGGTGCAGGTACTGGTCATACGGAAGGACCGCATGGCTCTCGGCCTTGTAGAAGTTCACATACCAGACGTTGAGCAGGCCCATCAGGGCAACGACGTTCTGCTCGAGCGGAGTCTCGCAGAAGTAGGTGTCCAGGTCGTGGAAGCCAGCGAGGAAGTCCTTAAAGACCTCGGGGCCAAAGGCGATAATGAGGGACAGGCCGACCGCGGCATCGACGGAGTAGCGGCCGCCAACCCAGCTCCAGAAGCCGAAGGCGTTCTGGGGGTCGATGCCGAACTGCTCGACGAGCTCGAGGTTGGTGGAGACGGCCACGAAGTGGCTCTTTATGGCCCTCTCGACGGATGCGTCGCCGCCGTCGATGGCGCCCTGGGACTTGAGGCCCTCAAGCAGCCAGGCCTTCGCCTCGCGCGCGTTGGTCATGGTCTCGAGCGTGGTGAAGGTCTTGGAGACGATGATCACCAGCGTGGTCTCGGGGTCGAGTCCCTTGACCTTCTCGGCCATGTCGTTGGGGTCGATGTTAGAGACGTAGCGGACGTTGATTCCGGCGTCAGCGTAGGGCTTGAGCGCCTCGTACACCATGACCGGACCGAGGTCGGAGCCACCAATGCCGATGGAGACGACGTTCTCGATCTTCTTGCCCGTGACGCCCTTCCACTCGCCGGAGCGAACCTTGTTGGCGAAGGCGTACATGCGGTCGAGCACCTCGTGCACGTCAGCGACGGCGTCCTGCCCGTCGACAATCAGGCTGCCGGCCTCGCTCGCCGGACGGCGAAGGGCGGTGTGCAGAACGGCGCGGTCCTCGGTAGTGTTGATGTGGACGCCCGAGAACATCGCGTCACGACGGCCCTCAAGGTCGACGGCCTTGCCCAGGGCGACGAGAAGCTTGATCGTCTCGTCGCTCACGAGGTTCTTCGAGAGGTCGAAGTGAAGGTCGGAGAGATCGTAGGAGAGCTTCTTCACGCGCTGCGGGTCGTTGGCAAACCACGACTTGAGGTTGGCGCCCGAAGACTGAATCTTCTCGAAGTGCTGCTGGAGGGCATGCCACTCGGAAGTCTGGGTAACATCGATAGGTGCAGGAACGTCTGCCATGCTAGCTCCTCTGCTTAAGCCGCCGCACCATGCGGCGGGCTCGATGATGTCGCGCGCCACGTGGACGCATAGCCATGCGTGTTTATTTTAGCGGCGCAGGAGCGCGGATACCGAGAACATCAAGCCGTTTGCCATTTTTTCTTGCCATCAGAAGCCAGGTGGACGCTGATTCGAAGTCGTTTGTCCAGCAGAATCAACCGAACTAGTAAGGCGCGCCCAGAGGGGGCAGCCTCTTGAGACGCGACCACATGAGCTGCTTCTGCTCCTTGTCGGCCAGGGCAGCGGCAAAGCCGCCCAGGTTCATCATGCGCATTCCCATGATGGTCGCTAGCTCGCCCGGAAGCATCATGGCCTGCTCAAAGCTCTCGAGGTCACTGAGCTCGTCCGAGAAGGCCTCGCGCAGGTCTGCCGTCGCCGCGTCGTCGCAGGCGATGACCGTGGCGGGATCGAGGGTCATTATGGCCTTGCGGAGAAGTGCCGGGTCAATCGGCTCGCCGTCATTTCCCGCTGCGGCGACGCAGACCCAGTCCTCAGGCGCATAGCCCAGCGCCACAAGCGAGGCGCGCAAGGCTTTGCCGTCCTCGCCCGAGAGCAGGGGCTGGCCGCCCTTCTCGTCTTCCGACAGGTCGCCCTTCAGAAACAGCACCGACGAGAACGCATTGCCAGAGCTCCTGAGCCCCTCAGCGGCCAGAGTGGCAAGCTCCGCCCTGGCCTTCTCGACGTACTCCTGCTTTCGTGCGGCGCTTTCTTGCATGAATGCCCTCCTTGGAGGTGGGGCGCGACCCCGCCAGTTGTGTTTCTCGCCAATTCTAACGCTGCAATCCCACACGCGTGGGTATAAGGGCAACAGTAAAGAGCGCGGAATCAGACTTCCGCACAAACCGTTAGGAGTTTATTCATGGCAGAGGCTATTTCCGCAGCGTCGTTCGACTCCGTCATCGCGAACAGCGACAGGGCCGTCGTCGTTGACTTCTGGGCTTCCTGGTGCGGTCCCTGCCGCGCGCTGGGCCCCGTTATTGAGGCCGTCGTCGGCGGCATGTCCGACCAGGCAGTCCTCTACAAGTGCAACGTAGACGACGAAGCCGAGCTGGCGCAGCGCTTCCAGATCGTCTCCATCCCGACCATCATGGTCTTCAAGGGTGGAGAGTGCGTCCGCACGCTTGTGGGCAACATGCCCCGCGCCGACCTGGAAGCAGAGATCAGGGCATGCCTCTAGTGCACAACCTGATCGCGCGCATACGCCAGGCCACGCAGGGATTCGCAAATCTCGTAAGCAACAACCCGCGCGCCATCGTCTTTTCGGTGGCGCTCGTTCTGTTTGTCTGGCTGATGGGCGAGGTCAACCAGGTCGGCATGTTCAGCTTTGACGTCTCGGCCTACAAGTTCTTCGTCCTGTTCCTGCGCCGCCCCTGGCTCACGCCGATCATGCAGTCAATCTCTGAGCTCGCACTGCCGGTAGTCCTGCTGGTGATGCTTCTGGCCGTCGAGGTCTTCGCACCGGGGCGCAAGCCGGGCATGTGCGCGACGGTCAACCTGGTTGGCATCGCCCTCCTGAACCTCATCCTGAAGGAGGTCGTGCAGCGCCCTCGCCCGGATGGCTTCCGTCTGATCGCCGAGACCGGCTACAGCTTCCCCTCGGGCCACTCGATGGTGTCAATGGGCTTCTACGGGCTGCTCGCCTGGATGGTCTGGCACTACGAGAAGGACCGCTTCGTCAAGTGGCTCGGCGTCGCGGGGTTCGGAACCGTCGTCCTGTTGGTCGGTCTGAGCCGCGTGTACTTAGGCGTTCACTACGCCTCCGACGTCATCGCAGGCTTCTGCGTGTCGCTGGCCTGGCTGTGCGTCTACACGAAGCTGGTGGCACCCCTCTTCCTAGGCGAGCACGGCGAGAGCGCGCAAACCTAGCTGGGGGCGTTGCTGTCTCATCCGCCCGAACCATGCCTCCCCAAACGACAATCGGCCCCTCGCGTTCGAAGGCGCGAGGGGCCGACTTTCTTGCGTGTCTTGACAGCTCCCTAAAGACGGATGATCTCGGCACTCAGAATGGCGCCTTTCTCCACGATGATTCTCCCCATCGAGGGATACCCCGCACGGGGATAGGTCGGGCTGCCAGGATTCATGACCAGCGCCCCGGTACGCGGGTCCTTCTCGACAAAGGGACGATGGGTGTGCCCGCAGACGGCAACCTCGCAAGTCTCGAGGTCAAGCCGCTCGCGATAGTGGCAAATCTCCCAGCGAAGCCCCTCCGAGAAGAAACGCGTGATGTTGTGCATCACGAACGGACCGTAGTCGTAGCCCCAGTCGTTGTTGCCGTAGCACGCATGGACAGGGGCGATGGTCTCGAGGTGCAGAAGGTCGATGTCCGAGCAGATGTCTCCCGCGTGAACGATGACGTCCGCACCCTGGAGCGCCGACTCAAGCTCCTCCGAGATGTGCCCGTGCGTGTCGGAAACGATGTCGTAGCGCATGACGCTCGCTAGAGGCCGAGAGCGCGTTTGAGGGCGACGACGCGACGACGCGACACGGGAATCTTCTTGTCCTCGATGCCCTTGAGGCCGAGCTGGAGGATTCCGCTGGAGATGACCTCAACGTCCTCGACGTGCTCGAGGTTGACGATGTAGCCACGATGCACGCGGAAGAAGCCGTGGGGAACCAGCTTCTGCTCGAGCTTGGCGAGTGAGATGGTCGAGAGGTAACGATCGGAGTCGGTGTAGATGCAGGAGTAGTCGTCCTTGGCCTCGATGTAGCGAATCTGGTCGATGGGGACGAGGACCTTGCGGCCGCCCTTTTCGACCGGGATGCGCTCGACCGCACCATGATTGCCACCGGAGGGCTTGACGCGCGTCTCGACCTTGTCGAGGGCGTGGTTCAGACGGTCGGTCTCAACGGGCTTCATGAGGTAGTCGACGGCGTCGACGCTGAAGGCCTCGACCGCATACTCGCTGTACGCGGTGACGAAGACGACCGCAGGCGGGTTCTTGAGCTTGTGGAGCGCCTCGGCAAGCTGCATGCCAGAGGTCTTGGGCATCGAGATGTCCAGGAACAGCACATCGGTGCGGGCGTCGGTTCCCTCACGACTCCTGACCAGAGCCTCGACGGCCTCGCGGGCGTTGGAAGCCTCTTCGATGTTGCCAATGCGCCCGGTTTCCTCCAGGAGGAACCTAAGCTCAGAGCGGGCGGGGGCTTCGTCGTCGACAATGAGAGCATTAAGCACGTGAATCACCCAACTTTCCTTGCCCGCGGGCGCGGGCACACAACAACAACATCCTCAATCTTACCTTTAGCTGACAACTGCGTCTATTTGACAATGCGTCAAGCAATTGTATTAGTGCCCAGGGCCAAGACGCTACTCGTGCGCGGGAGCGGCCCCCTTTAGGCGCAGCGTGACGCTCGTCCCCTCGCCCACCTTGCTCATGATCTCGACTCCCGAGCCCTTACCGTAGAAGCGCTCGATGCGCTCGGCGACGTTGCGCAGGGCGATGCCCGTGCCCTTGGACTCGCTCGAGGAGTTCTGCGACGATCCCTCGAGAAGTCTCTCGGCAACGGACTCGTCCATGCCGTTTCCGTCGTCGACGACGGCAAGCATGACGTCGTCGCCGTCGCGGACCACTTGGATGTCAATACGGAGCGGCCCCTCGTCGCGCATGGCGTGGCGCACGGCGTTCTCGACAATGGGCTGCACAATGAAGCCCGGAACCATGACCTCGCCGCAGCCTTCCTCGACGGCCTCGGTCTCCACGATGCGGTCCTCGCCGAAGCGGGCTTTCTCGATGGTCAGGTAGCGACGCGTCTGCTCGAGCTCCTCGAACAGGGGAATGAGGCTCTTTGAGCTGCTTTCGAGCGTGCGTCGGTAGAAGGACGAGAACTCGCGCAGCACGTTGCGCGCCTTCGTGGGGTCGGTGCGGGTCAGCGCAGCGATGGTGTTGAGCGTGTTGAAGAGGAAATGCGGGTTGATCTGCGCCTGCAGGGCCTTGACCTCCGCGCGCGCCGTAAGCTCGGCCTGGCGGTCCAGCTCGTACGTAGAGAGCTGCGTGGAGAGGAGCTCGGCAAAGCCACGCGCGATGGTCAGCTGGGTCCTGTCTACCTCACGGGCGTGACGGTAGTAGAGCTTCAGCGTTCCCACGGTGCGGTCGGCAACGGTCAGTGGCGCGATGATGCCGATGGGATAGAGGTCGTCCCCCTGCGCATCGCCGTCAACCGGCCTTGCGGATGCCGCGAGCAGGTTGCGCTCGTCGCGGTCGAGCGAGCTGAAGGTCTGCATGCGCCCGCTGGAAATGACCTCGCGCGTCGGGGCGGTGTTGGGCACGCCGGCATGGGTGCCCAGCGTTTCGCCGCCCACGTAGGCCATCGTCTGGATCACGTCGGTCATCGCAATGGCCGCAGCCGAGGTCTCGGGGAGCAGCAGCTGGCATACCGCGACGCAGCCCTCGGGAGTGAGGCCGCCCGCCATGTGGGCAAGCGTGCCCGAGGCAACGCGCAGCGTGCGCTCGGTCGCCTGAGATCGCAAGTCATCGGGAACCAACAGGTTGGTGCCGCCAAGAACGATGTCGATGGCCAAACCCGCGCCAGCAATCATCGCCGCAAAGAGGTTGCTGGCGATGAGGCCCCAGGAGAGCAGGGCGAGAAGAACGATGGTGACCAGGACGAGTCCAATGTGCATCAGCGAGCCGTAGTGCGCAGAAAGCCAACGATTCACGAGCGAGAACCCCCCTCGACGGGTTTTGGAGACGCCATGTTGAGCAGTCTCTTGGCAAGCAGTTTACTGTCCCAAAGATCCGACATGATGCGGGGCCAGTACGTTTGAAACGAGAAGTACTCAGTCGAGTGCTCCTTTGCCCACGCTCGAGCGCGGCGGTGACCCGACAACAGTATCTTAAGATATGCAAGCCGCTGGGGCCCCACAAGCGCCCGACGGAACGCCGTCCCACGGATACGACGATGCACGTCAGGCGAAATCCAGCCCGAAGGATACGGCCTGAGCGACTCCGCGCGAATCTGCCTGATGCCAGGCGTAGCATTGGCCGCGGCAATCTTCTCGGTCTCGTAGCTCCACCGGTAGACCCCCTGCACGAAATGCTCGGCCGTCTGGGGGAGGTCCGGGGGGAGGTGGCGCACGCGCCAGGCGTTGTCAATCCAGACATCTATGCCGTTCATGCGGAGGTTGAAGAGGTAGTCAAGGTCTTCTCCCCTGCTGATGATGGGATCAAATGGAACCTTGGTATAGGCCTCCGCACTCACGACGAAACACCCGCCGCACAGGGAGTTGGCACGCGATATGCGCGTTCCCGTCAGGGCGCGGTGCATCCACTGGTTGAACTCTATACGCTTCGACCAAAGGCGCTCGGACCAGCGCGGACGGCCAACGTTTGCGTAGGGCGAGTTCTGCCAGTCAAGAAACAGGCCGCTCTTGCAGCGGATGGGGATGCCCTGCCGCGTGATCGAGCCGATTCCGTAGACCGCGTCAATAAGGAAGTTCTCGTCCAGAACGACCTCGTCATCGTTCAGGAAGACGACCACGTCATGGTTGAGCATGGCCGCAATCGCAAGACCCATATTGCGAATGGCGCCATAGCCGCGCAGGGAGACGTAGTCGGCGTCCATGCGCGGAACCACCTTCTCGACCGCCCCGCTCACGATGGAACCCTCGCGGCTGCCGATGACGATAGGGCTCAGCGAGAGGTGCTGCCGGCAGATCGCGTCGACGCGTGCGCGGGCAGACTCCTCGCACTCCGCGGGCGCAACGAGCAAGACGATAACCCTCAGCACGCCACGGACCGCCTCCAGGGACCTGAGACAGGTCTCGAGCTCGGGAACCGGCTTCGTGATGGGAGTGACATGGTCGTAGACGCCAGCCTCTCCGATTTCGGTAGGCTGGTCGGTTTCGGCCCAATAGGAGGGGATGACGATGGCGGGATTCACCTGAGCGCACACCTCCCGACCGTCAGGGAGGCGCCGACGGCAACCATGACCCCGCGCGCGGCGGGCATAAGCGCCCGACGCTGAATAAGTGCACCGGACTTAGTACCGCGTTTCACGTTGTTCCTCCAAGTGCGCAGGGGCCGTGCCAGCGACCGTTGGCCGTGTTGGGACCATTCTACCCCGTTCGCTCCGTTTATGGACTATTATGTGCAGGTCCGCGAGAACCGGTTGACTTGCCACCCCAGCCGAATCAGTCTTTCGAAGTGCCGTTCAAATATAACGAATGCAACGGTTGGAAATGAAAGGCGCACCAGCGCTTGCGTGAGTAAGAGAGAATGTAATATGCAGCCAATACAAGAGCAATTGTCCGACAGCGAGATAGAGGAAGGCGGGAAGATATCGCGCAGGCGCGAGAAGCCCTCTCCCGCGCGTTTCTTCATCACCCTCAATGTGGGCCTCTTCATCACGGCATTGGGCATCGTCGCCTTCAAGTCGCCCAACCACTTCGCCATGGGCGGCACATCGGGCATGTCAATCATCCTCTCGACGCTCTTCCCCACCCTGCCGGTCAGCGCGTTCATGTGGGTCATCAACATCATCCTGGTCGTGCTCGGCCTAATCTTCCTGGACAGGAAGACCATCGGCTGGACCGTATACTCGTCGCTGGCACTCTCGGCGTTCACCTCGCTGCTCGAGATCGCCATTCACCTGAGCGGCCCCATGACGGACGACACCTTGCTCGAGCTCATCTTCGCCGTGCTGCTTCCGGCCGTGGGCAGCGGCATCATCTTCAACATCGGCGCGTCGACGGGTGGCACCGACATCCTGGCGATGATCCTGAAGAAGTACAGCTCGCTCGAAATCGGAAAGGCCCTCATGGTGGTCGACGCCGCCATCGTCGCCGGTGCCGCAACCCTGTATGGGCCACGCACCGGCCTCTACTGCGTGCTCGGCCTGTTTGGCAAGGCCTTCGTGGTCGATACCGTCATCGAGAGCGTCAACCAGCGCAAGGTCTGCACCGTCATCAGCCGAGACCCCGACACCGTGCTGACCTACCTGGTCAGGAACCTCCATCGCACCGCAACCATTCGAGAAGAGCGTGGCGGCTTCACCGGAAAGCGCGAGACGGTTCTGGTCTCCGTCCTTTCTCGCAGCGAAGCCAAGCAGCTGCGCGTCTTCCTGCGCGACAACGACCCAGACGCGTTCATCACCATCGTCAGCAGCTCGGAAATCATCGGCAGGGGCTTCCGCGGCGTCTAGCCCATCGCCCCTCGCCGGACGCAGGTAGGGCGACGACGCCGACCGAGCTCCAGTGACAGCACCAGTGACAGCACCATGCCACAGGCATGCACAATCGGCGCCCCACGTCTCAGGCACGCGCAACCGAACGTCCTTTTACAGTCATGGGGACGTCCCCGGCAAGCCGGGGACGTCCCCATGACGTTTCGCTTGGTGCCGTCCGCCTATCCGTACGCCCCAAGGAGGTGGGAGGACCTACTTGGCCTGAGCGGAAGGCTCCTGCTGGGTGATGCAGTGGATATTGCCGCCGCCGTAGACGACCTGCTCGGACTTGACACCCACAACCTTATAGACGCCCTCGCCCCAGGTCTCGTCATAGATCTTCTGGAGCGTGTCGACGGCAAGCTGGTCGTTCTCGTCGCCGTACTGCGGGGTGATGACGCCGTGGTTGGTGACGAGGTAATTCATGTAGGAGGCGATCAGGGGCTCGTCGGGAACGCGCGGCTCCGCAGCCTCGTCGACGTCGATGGAGTCGCAGGCCTCCTGCGTCATGTACAGCGGCTTCACGGGCATCGGGAGCTTGTAGACCTTGAGCTTCCGGCCCTGCGCGTCGGTCGCGTTGCTGAGAGTCTCGTATGCCTCGTGGCACTGGCGGTAGAACGGGTACTCGGGATCGTCGGTCCAGATGCAGGCCATGACGCCCGGCGCGATGAAGGTCGCGACGTCGTCGATGTGGCCGTTGGTCTCCTCGGGATCGATGCCCTCCTTGACCCAGATGACCTTCTCGACGCCCAGGTACTTCTTGAGCTCCTCGTTCATGTACTCGCGAAGCTCCTCGGACCAAGGCTCGAACTTGCGAGCGCACTTGGGCCAGATGGTGTCCCCTCTCTCCTCATCGGCCACGAGGGCAGAGCAGGTGCGGCCGGGAGAGAGCAGGCACTGGTCGGTCACGACAAGGGTGCCCTCGCCGTCGACGGTAATGGAGCCGCCCTCGAGGATGACGTAGTCGGGACGATAGGCCTTCACGCCAGCAATCTCGGCAATCTTCTGGGCGATCTCGTCGTCAGCGCGCCAGGGGAAGTAGAGGCCGTCCACCAGTCCGCCGTAGGCGTTGAAGTGCCAGTTGACCGCGCGCTTCTCGCCCGTGTCGTTCACGACGAAGGTCGCTCCGGTATCGCGGAACCAGGCGTCGTCGGTGGTCATCTCGATGACGCGGACGTTCTCGTCCTCCTCGAAGACGGCCTTGCAGTTGGCGTAGTCGCGCTCGTTGGCGCACATGGTAACCGGCGTGAACTCGGCGATGGCGCGAGCGATGTTTGCATACTGCTCCTGTGCAGGCTTGGCGCCGAACGACCAGGTGTCGGTGCGGGTGGGCCAGCCCATCCAGACGCGATCCTGCGGGTCGAACTCGGCGGGCATGCGGAAGCCGTCGGCCTTGGGGGTTGAGTCAGACTCAAATATGGTACGCATTGCATTTCCTCCTCTTGAGGCGGCCGCCGCCCATGCGGCGGCCGCGCTTCGAGAACAATACGAACAAGGTGGTTAGAGCGAGTCGGAACACGTTCCGACGCAAGCGGAGAAGACCTTCTCCTACTCGGCCGCGGCCTCCTCGGCCAGGCGCTTCTGGGCGAGCTCGGGCGTCAGACCCATGTACTCCTCGTCGCGATCCTTGGCGGAGACGATGCGCACGACCTCGCCGATGGCCAGAAGGACGATGAAGCCGATGAGCTTCGGAAGCTTTCCGTCAACCTCGGCGGCGCTGAGGGGGACGACCGTGGTGATGGTCACCGCGATGAGCTCGACCATGGGAACAACCATGGCGATCTTCAGCAGGACACCCTTAAAGGGAAGCTTGTACACGCGCTCGCGATTCGGGTCGTTCTTGCGCAGGTTCATGAACGCCGGGAACATGGGTACGTAGGTCAGGAGCAGGAACACGACCGAGAGTCCGAAGAGCATCCAGAAGATGCCGTTGGAGATTGCCTCAATGGGGATGAGCTGGATGCAGAGGACCAGCGAGGCGACGACGCCGTTGATGATGGCGGCCTGGTCGGGCATGCCGGTCTTGGGGTTCATCTTGCCAAACGCCTTGGGCATGTTGCCCGTCTTAGCAGCGTATGCCGCCGCGGAGTTGACGCCGAAGGACCACGAGGCCATGTTTGCGAAGAGCGTGACGAGGAAGGCGACGCAGACGGCCTTGAACAGGATGGAGTCACCAACCATGGCCTGAACGGCGACGATCATGCCGTAGTCAGGGTCGATCTGATCGGAAGGAATTGCGGCACCGATACCAAAGCCGGCAAAGAGGTAGATGGCCGCGATTGCGACGCCGCCAAGGATGATGGCCTTGGGGATGTCCTTGTTGGGATCCTTCATGTCACCCGTCATGGTGCAGATGACCTCGAAGCCCATGAAGTTGAAGATGATGATCGAGATGTAGCTCAGAGCGTTGAGGTCGCCGGAAGGCAGGAAGGTCTGGAAGCTCATGTCGTTGGCGAAGCCGTTCTGGGAGGCGAACCAGATGCCCAGGCAGCCGACGAGCACCGCGACGATGACCTTGATGATTGCGCCACCGTTCAGGATGATCTCGGAGTCGGAGACCTTCGAGAACGACATGAAGGTGACGATCCAGGTAAAGGCCAGCTCGACAAGAAGACCAGTGACCGTGGTGAACTCGATGCCAAAGGCCATGTTGATGACCGCTGGAAACAGCGTGGACAGCGACGCGATCCAGAACGGGTAGTTGACCCAGTAGTAGTAGGACGCGCGGGCCGCCCACTTGTCGCCGAGTCCGTCTCGAATCCAGTCGATGATGCCGCCCTCGCTGTCGTACGTGGTGCCAAGCTCGGCAACCGCAAGGCCATAGGGAATCAGGAAGGTGAGGATCAGGAAGATCCACCAGAAGAACTGCTGATTACCAATGGCCGCCGCAGGAGCCGCAGCCTCGCACACGAAGACGACGCAGATGACCGTCGAAATGACGGTGAGGAACGAAAGGCCCTTCTTCTCACCCATTGCGCTTCTCCTCTTTCGTGACGATCGTCGCGGCGCCGACGCGCCGCGACACAATAGAATCCTCCCGCCCGACTCCGCGGGCGGGAGGGGCAGCTTGATACCGGGGCGTGCCCTACCCCGTAACGCAGGCGCAGGGAGCGCTTACTTCTGGAGCTCGGCGATCTTGTCCAGAGCAGCGTGGAGCTCAGCCTTGGCGGAGTACTCGAGGTCCTCGTCGTTGAGCGGGGTACGCTCGCCGAGGGCGGCGAGGAGAGCGCGGATGGAATGCTTGCGGTTCTCAGCCTCGACCCAGCAGAGGGAGCGCTCGGGGTTATCCATAACCTCGTCGGTAACCTCCTCGCCGCGGGTGGCGGGCAGGCAGTGCATGAACTTGGAGTTGGGGGAAGCGTAGTTCATCATGTCCATGGTGACCTGGTACTTGGGGTAGAAGACGTCCATGTAAGACTCGCCGCCCTCCTCGTCGTCGTACAGGCCGTACCAAACGTCGGTGTAGATGAAGTCAGCACCCTTGATGCACTCGATGTCGTCGGAAATCACGATGGAGCCGCCAGACTTCTTGCAGTTCTCCTCGCCAATGGCAAGCAAGTCGACCTTGTTCTCGACCTGAAGGCCGCCGTCGGTGATCTGGTGACCCTTGGGGCCGTACTGCACGAACTTCATGCCGATCTTCGAGCATATGAACATGAGAGAGACACAGACCTGGGTCGCGTCGCCGATGAAGGCGAGGGTACAGTCCTCAATCTTCTTGCCCTCGGGGAGGTTTTCGAGCATGGTCATGAGGTCACCCAGCTCTTGGGTGGGGTGGTTGTACTCAGACATGCCGTTGATCACGGGAACCGCAGACCCCTCGGCAAGGCCGACGACGTCCTTGTGACGGTTGACGCGAGCCATCATGATGTCGAGCAGGGAGCCCATGACGCGAGCGGTGTCGCCGAGAGACTCGTGGCCGCCGAGCTGGATGGTGCCGGGGCCATAGAACTGCGCGTGGCCGCCAAGGTCGGTCATTGCAGTCTCGAAGGACAGGCGGGTACGCGTGGACACCTGCTGGAAGATCATGCCGAGAGACTTGTTGCGCTTCAGGTGGGGATAGAAACCGTCGACCTTGATGGCCTTCTTCATTGCAAGACCGAGGTCCTCGAGGGCAAGGAGTTCCTCCTTGGTATAGGCATTGGTGTCGATGTAATCCTTGGGCATGGTCATGTCGTGCTTCCTTTCTTACGATTGCGCCGAAGTGACGCCCGTCGACTCGCTCCGCCCCCCTTCTGGACCGGAGCCCCCATTCACACCGAGCGGCTCTCCGGCACGATTGGAGAGCGCTCGAAAATGCACGACCCCATATTCGGCTCGACCATTTTCGTCCGCCAGTTTATAGCGGATTCTTTGGGTGACAGGAGGCCTAACCCCTCCCTAAACCTTCGGTAAATCAGCTGGTAGAGAACGTAGGCTCGAAACGTCCTCAAGCAGGAGAAGGACAAGGGCGGCCAGACGGGGCAAGGTGGCGGACTGGCCTTCTCAACCGCCCGCAGCCCGATAGCTACCGTCCGCGACGCCTCGGCGATGCGGACTAGAGAGGTTTAGGACACAGCCCTCCCGTCGCTCACGCCTTCGCGGCACAAAAAAGGGCCCACGCTTTCGCGTGGGCCCGAAAGACGACCATGCCACGAAGGCACTAGGCCTCGGCGTACATCGCCTTGAGCTTAAGCAGGTGCTCGTAGCGCTCCATGGCGTTCTTCTCGTTCTGCTCGAAGAGCTGCTCCGCACGCTCGGGGAACTCGCGGGTCAGACGGCTATAGCGCGCCTCATTCTTGAGGAACTCCTGATAGCCGCCCTTCGGCTCCTTGGAGTCGAGGGAGAACTTCTTGCCGGGCTCAGCCGCGGGGTTGAAGCGGAAGAGGTTCCAGTAACCGCAGTCGACAGCCTTCTTCATCTCTTCCTGGCAGTGCATCATGCCGCCCTTGGCGATGGAGTGCATCTCGCAGGGGCTGTAGCCGATGATCAGTGACGGACCATCGTAAGCCTCGGCCTCGGCGATGGCCTTGAGGGTCTGCGCCTGGTTGGCGCCCATAGCGACCTGAGCGACGTAGACGTAGCCATAGCTCATCTCGATCTCGGCGAGAGACTTCTTCTTGGTCTCCTTGCCGGCAGCGGCAAACTGTGCGACCTGACCGATGTTGGACGCCTTGGAAGCCTGGCCACCGGTGTTTGAGTAGACCTCGGTGTCGAAGACGAAGACGTTGACGTTGCGGCCAGAGGCAAGCACGTGGTCAAGGCCACCGAAGCCGATGTCGTAGGCCCAGCCGTCGCCGCCGAAAATCCAGAAGGACTTCTTGGAGAGGTAGGACTTGTCGGCCAGGATTGCCCTGGCGGTATCGGAGCCGTTCTTCTCCAGAGCCTCGATGTAGGCATCGGAGACCGACCTGGAGAGGGCGCTGTCGTTCCTGGACTCAAGCCAGGCCTGGGCGGCCGCCTTGAACTCATCGGAGACGTCAGTGTCGAGAAGTGCCTCGGTCGCCGCGACCAGACGATCCTGCTCCGCCTCGTAGCCGACGTTGAAGCCAAGGCCGTGCTCCGCGTTGTCCTCGAACAGCGAGTTGTTCCACGCGGGGCCGTGGCCCTCGGCGTTGACGGTGTACGGCGCGGTCGCCGCGGGGTTGCCCCAAATGGAGGAGCAGCCGGTGGCATTGGAGATGAACATGCGGTCGCCGAAGAGCTGGGTCACCAGGCGTGCGTACGAGGTCTCGGCGCAGCCGGCGCAGGAGCCGGAGAACTCGAGCAGCGGCTTGTGGAACTGAGAGCCCTTGACGTTTTTGTCGTTAGCGAGCTCGGTCTTCTCGCTCACCTTCTTGACGGCGTAGTCCCAGACCTCTGCCTGTGCAGCCTCTTCCTCCTGCGGGACCATCGTGAGGGCACCACCCTCCTTGAGGTCGCTCTTGGGGCAGACGGCAAGACAGTTCCAGCAGCCCATGCAGTCAAGCGGCGAGACGGCGATTGCGAACTTGTAGCCGGTGTCCTTCGGAATCTTGAGGTCGGACATCTTCATGGCCTCGGGCGCGGCAGCAGCCTCGTCTGCGGTCATGGCAACCGGACGGATCGTGGCGTGCGGGCACACATAGGCGCACTGGTTGCACTGGATGCACTTCGTCTCGTCCCAGCGGGGAACCATAACGGCGGTTCCACGCTTCTCGTAGGCGGAGGCACCAAGCTCCCACTGGCCGTCAGGGTTGCACTTGAACGCGGAGACGGGCAGGGAGTCGCCGTCCATCTTGTTGATGGGGGTAAGGAGGTCCTTGACCTGCTTGACGATTGCCTCGCGGCCCTCGAGGGACAAGACCTCAGGCTTGTCCTCGGCAGTAGCCCAGTCGGCGGGAACCTCGAACTTGCGGAACGCGGTCGCGCCGGCATCGATCGCCTTGTGGTTTGCGGCGACGATGGCCTCGCCCTTCTTGGAGTAAGACTTGGTCGCCGCGTCCTTCATGTACTGGAGCGCGTCCTCCGCGGGAAGCACCTTGGCCAGCGCGAAGAAGGCGGACTGGAGAACCGTGTTGGTGCGCTTGCCCATGCCGACCTTGGCCGCAAGGTCAATTGCGTCGATCAGGTAGACGTTGATGTCGTTCTTCGCGATGTAGCGCTTGGCGTTCGCGGGCATATGCTTCGCAAACTCCTCGTCGCTCCACTGGCAGTTGACAAGGAAGGCGCCGCCCGGCTTCACGTCGCGGACCATCTTAAAGCCCTTGATAATGTAACTGGGGTTGTGGCAGGCGACGAAATCGGCCTTAGTCACGTAGTAGGGCGAACGAATGGGAGAGTCACCAAAACGCAAGTGGGAAATCGTGACGCCACCAGTCTTCTTGGAGTCGTACTGGAAGTACGCCTGAACGTACTTGTCGGTGTGGTCGCCGATGATCTTGATAGAGTTCTTGTTGGCGCCGACGGTACCGTCGCCACCAAGGCCCCAGAACTTGCACTCGATGGTGCCAGGCGCGGACGTGTTGGGCGCGTCCTCGTCCATCGGCAGCGAGAGGTTCGTGACATCGTCGACGATGCCGACGGTGAACTCGCGCTTGGGCTCGTCCTTCTTGAGCTCCTCGTAGATCGCAAACGCAGCCGCGGGGGGCTCGTCCTTGGAACCGAGGCCATAGCGGCCGCCGACGGTCACAAGATCGGTCATGCCAGACTCATAGAGCGCGGAAACGACGTCCTGATAGAGGGGCTCGCCGATGGAACCCGGCTCCTTGGTGCGGTCGAGAACAGCGACCTTCTTAACGCTCTTGGGCAGGGCGGCAACGAAGTCCTTGACGGACCAGGGGCGGTAGAGGCGAACCTTGACCAGGCCGACCTTTTCGCCGTGGGCGTTGAGGTAATCGATGACCTCCTCGAGCGTGTCGCAGAAGGAGCCCATGCAGACGACAACGCGGTCCGCGTCCTCGGCACCATAGTAGTCAAACAGGTGATAGTCGGTGCCCAGCTTCTCGTTGATCTTGTCCATGTAACCCTGGACGACGGCGGGAAGCGCGTCGTAATAGGAGTTGCAGGCCTCACGGTGCTGGAAGAAGATGTCGCCGTTCTCGTGGGCGCCGCGCGCGTGCGGGTGCTCAGGGTTGAGGGCGTGATCGCGGAACTCCTGGACCGCATCCATATCGAGCATGTCGGCGAGGTCGTCGAAGTCCCAGGTTGCGACCTTCTGGATCTCGTGAGAAGTGCGGAAGCCGTCGAAGAAGTTCAGGAACGGAACCTTGCCTTCGATAGCGGCGAGGTGGGCGACGGGAGCGAGGTCCATAACCTCCTGGACATTGCCCTCGGCGAGCATGGCAAAGCCAGTCTGGCGACAGGCCATGACGTCCGAGTGGTCGCCGAAGATGTTCAGAGCGTGAGAGGCAACCGTACGCGCAGAGACGTGGAAGACGCCCGGGAGTCCCTCGCCAGCAATCTTGTACATGTTCGGAATCATGAGGAGTAGACCCTGTGACGCCGTATAGGTCGTCGTGAGGGCGCCCGCGCCGAGAGAGCCGTGAACCGTGCCGGACGCGCCAGCCTCAGACTCCATCTCGACCACGCGGACAGGGGTGCCGAAGACGTTCTTCAGCCCCTTTGCCGCCCACTGGTCGACGTGGTCGGCCATGGGGCTGGACGGGGTAATAGGATAAATACCCGCCACCTCGGTGAAGGCGTACGAGACCCAAGCAGCGGCCTCGTTGCCGTCCATCGACTTGAATTTCCTTGCCATATCCTCTCCTTACATATCTTCTCCAGGCGTCCTCGTTCACGCCTGGAACAAACGCAAACACTGCGATGCAAAGCGGACGCACATAGGTGAATTATCGCGCAAATGCGATGCGACAGAGTGAGAAAATCCAAGGTTAAACTACCTATTCGGTGCTTGGTAGTAGGTCACTTTTTGGTTATTTCGACCGTTCAAGTAGCCGTCTATAACCACTCGCAAATTTCTCGCCCATTTCTCCCGAGAGTTCGTCCGGAAGGACGATGCCGTGCTCGTCCGAAACGAAGAACACCTCGCTCGGAATCACTTGTCGCGAGCGCACCAAATTGAGGAGCCCCGGCCTCCTCTCAACGCGGATGCCAAGCGTCTTGGCGAGGTCCTCGACAAGCGTCGCGGCGCCCGAGGGGCTCTCCTGCTCGTCAAGGCCCCAGCAGAGGACGCCCTCCACGACGGCCCAGATGGTCTCGGGAGGAACGCCGGTCTTCTCGCCCTCACGGTACGAGAGGTCAATCCTTCCCAGAAGCGAGGCAAACCTCAGGTCCTCAAGAGGCTCGTAGGGGCCGACGGACATGGCCGCCCTACCCTCCTCGTCGATGACCACCATGAGGGTTCCTTCAGGATGGCGAGAAGCGCCCTCCTTCAGCGTCCATTCGATGTGTTGCTTCGCCCACGCTATCAGGTCGCAGGACACGGGCTTCCCGGAAGGCCCCACGCGCTTGCCCAGCGCGCGAAGGTGCCGGTTCTCCATGGGAAGCGATGCGCCCGACAGCCTCCATCGGCACACGATCGAGGGGGTTCCCAGGGTAAAGTCGGGGTCAAAGCTGTTGTGCTCGTCTGTCACTCGCGTCTCCTGTCCTCGATGCCTCGCTGCAGCAGAGGCCCTCAGCAACATATATTTGTTGCAGTAATTACCCAATTCCCCGAGCGGCCGTGCCCTCAATCTCAAACCGCGACATCTTGCCGATCGGGGCGTCTTCTTGTTTCACGGTATACTTCTGGATTGGCCGGCCGACTCGATCCGGTTCAGGATAAGCCGACATTAGGGGTGATTGGGCAGCCTTATGAGCATGTTCTTCTTCATCTACACCATTGCCATCCTGTGCGTTTGTCTTAGCACCGCATCGATTTCGCTCTCGGCCTTCGTCGTCTCCCACCGCATAAAGTACCTGCCCCAGACGACGTTCTTCATCGCCTACTTCATCGAACTAGCGAGCATCTTCGCGGGAGAGTGGGCTATACAGAACATCGGCCAGATCAACTACGACAACTACTACGCGATTGACAATCCCGCGTTCAGAATCATCATCGGCGCGATCGTGCTCGTCTGCTTCTGGCTCATCGTCTTTGACATAATCGACGAGAAGAGCCCCTGGGCGGTCGCCGTCCCCGCCACGGTGCTGGTCATATCTCAGACCCTTATTCTCATCCTCATGCCCTACGGCCCCCTTCGCCAGTGGCTCTTCTACGGCATGAGACAAGTCTCTCTCATTGGCTGCCTAGTCTACGGCCTCGTAAAGTGCAAGCGCTCTGAGGACGATGTGCTCCACAAGAGGATGCTCAAGCGGAAGCGTCAGATCCTTCTTCTCATTGTCCTTATCGTGCTCATCGTCGTGGAGGACACCGTCGTCATCCTGGTGGCTCCGATTCCCTCGGGAGACAACGATTTCGCGGGCGTTTTCCTCTCGAGCCGAAGCGTCTCAGAGAACCTCATGATGTGCTGCATTGCGGCCACCGTCATTCACCAGACGGTTAAGGACCTGGCACTACGCTTCAACGAGCCTCCCGAGATCGTCAATGACGCGGAGCGCGACTCGAACCTGCTCAACCACATCGAGAACCGCCTGCCGAGGTACGCAGCAGAGCATTCCCTCTCAAAAAGGGAGCGGGAGATTCTTGCGTTCGCAATGGAGGGCAAAACCAATCGCGAAATTGCCACGGAGCTCTTCCTGGCCGAGGGTACCGTCAAGACGCACCTGCACAACATTATGAAGAAGTGCGAGACGCCAAACCGCGAGGAGCTCCGCAAGGACTTCTGGGCAAGCTAGCTCAGGCAAGAAGAGCCTTGCCCTCTTGCAGGAATCGCAACGAAAAAGGAGGTCGCAACCTGAGTTGCGACCTCCTTTGGCATTTCGGTTGCCCGCGCGATTAGGCGTGGATGCGGGTGCCGGAAAGACCAGCCATGGCCTCTGCCGCCTTGTCGAGGGAGCCGATGATGCAGACGCGGCCCGGACGAGACTCGGCGAACTTGATGCCAGCCTTGACCTTGGGCTCCATGGAGCCCTTGCCGAACTGGCCGGCCTCGACGTACTCGCGGGCCTGCTCGACGGTAATGTCCTCGAGGTCCTGCTGATCGGGCTTGCCGAAGTTGATGGCAACATGGTCGACAGCGGTAAGGAGGACGAGCATGTCAGCAGAGCAGTCCTCAGCAAGGAGCTCGCCGCCCATGTCCTTGTCGATGACAGCGGCAACACCCTTGTAGGTGCCCTTGTCGGAGTAGTCGCGGACGACGGGGATTCCGCCGCCGCCACAGGCGATGACGATGAACTCGTTGTCGAGGAGGTTCAGGATGCTCTCGTACTCGACGATCTTCTTGGGCTGCGGGGAAGCGACGACGCGACGGTAGCCACGGCCGGAGTCCTCGACGATGTTCCAGTCAGGGTGCTTGACGAGCTCGGCGTCAGCCTCCTCTTTGGTCATGAAGGCGCCGATGGGCTTGGTGGGGTTCTTGAACGCGTCGTCATCGGGGTCAACCTCGATCTGAGTCACAACGGAAGCAACGTGCCAACGCTTGTACTCCTTGTGCATTGCCGCACCAATTGCCTGCTGCAGGTGGTAGCCAATGTAGCCCTGAGACATGGCACCGCACTCGGGAAGATCCATCGCGGGGATCTTCTCGGGGTTGTCCTTGTGGGCAGACGCGAAAGCGTTCTGGATCATGCCGACCTGCGGGCCATTGCCGTGGGTGATGATGATCTCGTTGCCCTGCTCGATAACCTTAAGCAAGGTGGGGGCAGCAGCACGAACCTTCTCGATCTGCTCCTCGGGGGTGTTGCCGAGTGCATTGCCGCCGAGGGCGATGACAACGCGGTTAGGCTTGCCGAATGCCTTGGACATGTTTCTCTCCTTCGCAAGAGTTCGAAAATATGAAGGCGGCCTAAGCCGCCTCTCCTATCGGGCCTAAAACTATACCGCTCATTTGAAGATAATGTTGGCATAATTGCCGATTCTATAAACGGTAGTTTTTTCGTTTTCAAAGGTAGATAGATAGTTCTTACACATTGTCTTGCATGGCATTTTATGTTTATCCAATATATTGTATTCAGTTGTACATATCATCTTTTTTAGACGCCGACGCCCCGCAAGAACTCCCCTGCAGCTTTTTTGGCTCAACCTTGCTAAACCGCGCGTGTCACGCGCTAGGATTACTTGCATGAACAAGTCGACTTCACAGATCATCGGGCGTTTTGCTCCCTCCCCTTCGGGCAGGATGCACCTGGGCAACGCCTTCTCGGCGCTTATTGCGTGGTCTTCGGCCAGGTCCCAAGGCGGCCGCATGGTCATGCGCATCGAAGACCTAGATCCGCGCACCCAGGATCCCCAGAAGGCCCGTCTGGTTCTGGACGACCTTCGGTGGCTTGGCCTCGACTGGGACGAGGGGCCCTACTACCAGAGCGAACGCCAGAATTACTACCTGGACGCCATCGCGCGACTCGACAACAAGGGACTAACATACCCCTGCTTCTGCACGCGTTCGGAACTGCACGCAGCATCAGCCCCACACGCCTCCGACGGAACCTATATCTACCAAGGAACCTGCCGGCACCTCAATGCCCAAGAGATTGCCGAGAAGAGCCTCCAGCGCCCTCCCGCAAAGCGACTCGTGGTGCCAGAGAGATCGGACCCCAACGGAACCTTCGACTACGACGACCTTGGCTACGGCCATCAGCATGAAATCCTGGCGGACGACTGCGGCGACTTCCTGATTCGCCGCAGCGACGGAGTCATCGCCTACCAGCTCGCCGTAGTAGTGGATGACAGCCTTATGGGGGTTAACGAGGTGGTACGCGGGCACGACCTGCTCGCATCATCGGCGCGGCAGTCATACATAGCAAGGCTCCTCGGCTTCGAGCCCCCTCGCTACGGGCACGTCCCCCTGCTGGTTGCGCCAGACGGCAGGCGTCTCTCGAAGCGCGACGGGGACCTAGACCTGGGTGCCCTGAGGGCCCGCGGGATACATCCCGAGCAGGTGATAGGCTCCCTCGCCCACGCCATCGACCTTGCGGAAGCCGGAGAAGAGCTGACAGCGACGCAGTTCGTAGAGCGCTTCTCGTGGGAGGCAATCAGGATGCACGTCGCTGACGTTGCGGTTGATGATTCTTTTATTTTGGGAAGATAGTGTTGTGACTTCCGCCAAATGTAGGGTATGATGCGTAAGCATCACATTTTGGAGAGCTGACCGAGAGGCCGAAGGTGCTCGCCTGCTAAGCGAGTATAGGACCAAATCCTATCTGGGGTTCGAATCCCCAGCTCTCCGCCAGAGAAGCCTGCCCGCCCCGCCTGACAAGGCGGGGCGGGTTTTCTTGGCCTCCTTCGACCCCCCGTAGGACGCGCCATCATTGTTCCCACAAGTCGATCGCTGAGTTTTTTGCCGCGTTTCACCAGCTCATTGCGAAGAATAGTGTGATGCATTCAAAAAATTGTTTTTGTCGCTTGACGCACCCGAATAAGAGTGTCATTTTAGTTACTGCGCAAGCGGCGTTACCTCAGCTGGATAGAGGGTCTGACTACGAATCAGAACGTCACAGGTTCGAATCCTGTACGCCGCACCAGCGAACGTTCAGAGCCCCGAAAGGGGCTCTTTTTTTGTCGCTCTTCCAGTCAATGTGAAGTATGGGCGAACGGACAAACTGATTTGAACTTTTGCTTGACGCACCCGAATAAGAGTGTCATTTTAGTTACTGCGCAAGCGGCGTTACCTCAGCTGGATAGAGGGTCTGACTACGAATCAGAACGTCACAGGTTCGAATCCTGTACGCCGCACCAGCGAACGTTCAGAGCCCCGAAAGGGGCTCTTTTCATATCCACGCTCACCGGCCCGAAGGTGTGACGTGGCCGTCACCCCCGAGCGGGACGAAAGACAACGTCCTCTCCGGTCTTAGAGCGATACTCAAACGCCACTCCGTTGGCATCAAGCCAATCTTCCAGGTCCAAGAGGACTCGACCCGTTCCGCCAAAGAACGCCTGCAGCGCCTGCGCCGCAGCCCCAACGTTCGCAAGCCGCGCGACCTCCTCTTCCTGCTTCCGCGCAAGGCGGAGCGAGTGGTCATGCCGATAGTCACCAAAGATCGCTTTCGTCAGCTCGCCTTCCGTGCACTCGCGAACCACCAGCGAGTCACGCTCCCTCCCCATTACTATCTTGCGCTGCTCACCGCCTTCGCAGGAGCTCCTGAGCACCTTGCACGCTGTCATATTGTTCTTCTCATCCATTGCTGCTCCCCTCCCCGACGTCTACCTCTTTTGTACCCGCCATGCACAAGAAATAGAACATGTGTTCTGTATATCGGTAAGAAAAATGCCCACCCGCTTGAAGAGGAGGGTGGGCATCGGTGCTTTAGTGAGGGCCTAGGCCTATGCCTCGGGCTTGATGACCTCAAGGCCGCGCATGTACGGACGAAGCACCTCGGGGACGGTGATGGAGCCATCGGCGTTCTGGTAGTTCTCGATGATGGCTGCCATGGTACGGCCCACGGCGAGACCAGAGCCGTTTAGTGTGTGCACGTAGCGCGAGCCCTTGAACTCGGAGGGATCCTTGTACTTGATGTTCGCGCGGCGAGCCTGGAAGTCCCAGCAGTTCGAGCAGGAGGAGATCTCCTTGTAGGCGTTGTAGCTCGGGAGCCAGACCTCGATGTCGTAGCACTTGGTAGCCGAGAATCCGATGTCGCCGGTACAGAGGGTAACGACGTGGTACGGAAGACCGAGGAGCTGGAGGCAGCGCTCGGCTTCGGCGACCATCGACTCGAGCTGGTTCATCGAGTCCTCGGGCTTGGCGAACTTTACCATCTCGACCTTGTCGAACTCATGAACGCGAATGATGCCACGCGTGTCGCGGCCGGCGGAGCCAGCCTCCTCGCGGAAGCACGGCGTGAAGGCGGTGTAGAGCAGGGGCAGCTGCGACGCGTCCAGGGTCTCATCACGGTGGATGTTGGTCAGCATGACCTCGGCGGTCGGGATCAGATACATCCCACCAGAGACGTGGAAGAGGTCCTCGTCGAACTTCGGCAGCTGCCCGGTGCCGAACAGCGAGTCATAGTTGGTGATGACGGGCGGCCACCATTCCTTGAAGCCGGCCTTGACGTGCTGGTCGATGAAGAAGTTGATGAGGGCGCGCTCCATCAGGGCGCCGTTGCCACCCAGGAGGTAGAAGCGCGTGCCCGCAAGCTTGACGCCGCGGTCGAAGTCGATCATGCCGGTCGACGGGCCAAGGTCCCAGTGGGCCTTGGGCTCGAAGTCGAACTTCGTGGGCTCGCCCCAGGCGCGAACCTCGGGGTTGTCGGAATCATCCTTGCCATAGGGAACGGACTCGTGGGGGATGTTCGGAATTGCCGCGACGAGGTCGAAAAGCTCCTTCTCGACCGCACCGCGCTTCTCGTCCAGCTCCGAGATGCGACCCTTGTTGGCGCTGACCTGAGCCTTTGCAGCCTCGGCCTCGTCCTTCTTGCCCTCTCGCATGAGGACGCCAATCTGCTTGGAGATGGCGTTGCGGTCCGCCTGCAGCTTCTCTACCTCGGCGATGACGGATCGACGCTCCTCGTCGAGCTCGAAAAACCTCTCGCGGTCCCAGTGAGCGTTCTGACGCGACTCGCACGACTTGTCGACGACGTCGGGATTCTCGCGTACGAACTTGATGTCGAGCATCTTGCTACCCCTCTTGTATCGAAAAAACGCGGCCTCTGGCTTCGGCCGCACAATGTCATCAAGTATATACTTGTGCAGGTGAATCGCTCGCCTCAAACAGAAAGGGCATCTCATGGATGCAGTTAGTCAGTTTTTCGGATGGCTCTTCGGCACCAGGCCTGGCGTCATCGCTCTCGTTGCGGGCGGAATCGTCCTGTTTCTGATCATCTCCGTCTGCCTCGAGGTGAAGACGAGGAAGCGCTTCAAGAACCACGAAAAGAAGGAAGGCGACTGGGACCTCTTCGACAGCGACGACGAGAGCGGTTGGTCGGAGTTCGAGGAGGACAACAAGTAGAGAGGGCCCTGCTCCTCTCACCCAAAGCCGCACAACGTGCCGCGGAACCTTGGTCCGCGGCTTTTTCTTTACGTGGCGAGGGCGCCCAAGCTATGCCCCTCGTTCTCCTGCGCAACAAAATGGCCCAAGCAACAAAAAAAAGAGCTCCTGACTCACGACAGGAGCTCCTTGCATTAGATGGTGCGGGCGAAAGGACTTGAACCTTCATGAGATTGCTCTCATACGGACCTGAACCGTACGCGTCTGCCAATTCCGCCACGCCCGCGTGAGACAGGATTCTACTACTACTTTGCCAAAAAGTGCAATGCACAATTTTTCTCGTCCAGAAAAAAGTGGGCAATTTGAGCTGCAGATTCATTCAGAACGTGACCTACCAGCGCAAACGCGCTAGAATGATGCCATGCGCCATACATTTGGCGCCGGCTCAGCACAATGCAGCTTAATCAGACACACCAGAGGACGAGCCGTGGACAACTACCCTCAGTCACAATTGCGACCAGGACGCTCATATCCCGCCGGTGGGGCGACGGACGTCACGCCGTCCCACCTCTCTCCCAGGCCGAATTACGCCCTTCTGCTCAATCGGTACCGCATCATGGGGTCGAACGAGTCGGGAGGCTTCGGCACGGTCCTCACCTGTTGGGACACACGCCTCCAACGGCGCGTCGCAATCAAGCGTATGCCCTTGGTGGCGCAAGCCGGCTACGCTCGGGAGACCTCGACAATCGAAGAGGCCCTGGCCGAAGCGCGCACGTCCAGCATGCTTGCCCACCCCAACATCGTCACGGTCTTCGACTTCGAGATCGACCCGGCCTACGCCTACCTCGTGATGGAGTACGTCGACGGGCTTACGCTCGCCGAGCTCCTCTCGCGCGTCGAGGGCGGCACTCTCACGGGAGACGAATGCGCGTACCTGGTCGAATCGGTCGCCAAAGCGCTGCAGTTCGCACACGACAACGGCGTACTCCACCTGGACATCAAACCGTCCAACATAATGATCGATCACAGCGGGGTCGTTAAGCTCTGCGATTTCGGCATGGCCACCCTGGCCTCCGCGGCCGGCTACGGCGGCGCGCGCGGCGGCACCGTGGGCTACATGCCTCCCGAGCAGATTGACGGCGACCTGGTCGACGAGCGCTGCGACGTGTTCTCGCTCGCCGTGGTCGTCTGGCAGTCGCTCACGGGAAGCAACCCCTTCGCCTCGAACTCTGCCGAGGAGTCCCGCAGGAAGATCGACCGGGGACCAAAGCCGGCCCTCTCGAAGACGAACCCGGAGTACGAGGGCATGGCCGAGGAGGCCCTCATGCAGGCCCTCGACCCAAACCCAAGCTCTCGCATCCCCTCCATCGAGGCGTTCTCGAGCGAGGTTTCGTTCGGTCTGGGCGACAGCGCTCAGGGCGCGGACTCAATTCGCCTGCTGATGGGGCAGGACGAGGCCAGCCAGGCGTCGGAGGGAGACTGGAACCCCTCCGACCTCCCCCTCAGCTATCGCTATCCCTGGCTCGGGGGCCTCTTCGAGCGTGGTGGCGCGGCGCTGGCGACGGCGGTATTGTCGGTCCCCCTGGCACCACACATTCTTTCGGGTGCGGGAGGCACGTGGACGGGCGACGGCGCGGTCAGCTGCGCGATCCTGTGCGCCATCGCGACGGCCGTCGCCGCACTGTGGCAGCCCGCAGGGGCGGCGCTCGTCGCCGTGGGACTCGCCCTCGCCATCGGACTTGGCGGAGAGGGTGGTGCCGCATCAGTCATGCTGCCCGCCGCCATCGTGGCGCTGTTCCTGTGCTGGTGGATCAAGTTCGGGACGCGCGAGAAGCTCTCGACCCCCGCCGTCCTCCTGTCAGCCGCCCTCTCGACTCCCTGTGGCGGCATCGCGCCCAGCGCATACGCGTTCGCACCCCTCGGGGCCGCCGCGACCGCGATGGGTGGGTGGTTTTTCGCAACTATATATGTTTCTGCGCGCTCGGCAGGCTTTTCTGCGCCGGCAACGGCGACGGCACTTCTGTCGCTGGCTGGCTCCGCAGAGACGTGGGCAGCACTTCTTGGATGCACGTTTTCCGCAGCAATCGGCTCAGCTATCACGCGTTTTCGCCCTACAACAGGCATGGGAGTATTTGGGCAGATTTCAGCAACCTTGATTTTTTTATTTTCTCAGGCCGTCGTGCATCGAGTGAAAAATGGCGGTATATGGGAAGCTCCTAGCTGGGACTCGGTGGGCGTTGCGGTAGTCTTATGTGTGCTTCTGTGCATTACGACCGCCATTCGGGGTCCGCAACCAGCAGAAGAGGAAGTTGAGGACATACATGAACTTGCTTAAGACCTTCGAAAGCCGTGTGAGCGACGCCTTCGGCGCGGCGCCGCAGGGGTACGCCGCGCCCATCTCGTTCAAGAAGCTCGCGAAGCGCGCGGCGCGCGAGATGGAGGCTGAGACATATGAGATCGACGGCGTCGACACCGCGCCGGCCCTGATCACCATCCTCGTGGCCTCGGCCGACGACGCCACGATGCGCCCCCTCTATGGCCAGCTCACGAGTGAGGTCGTCTCCTTCGTTGAGGCGAAGGCGCAGGAGAAGCGCTATGTGTTCGTTGGGAAGCCGCTTGCTCGCTTCATGGTCGACCCGTCTCTCAAGAGCGGCAAGTTCGCCGTGTTCGCCGAGAACGTCGACGCGCGCACGCTCGAGCGTCTTCGCATAGAGGAGAACGCCTTCCTCTCCGGCTCCGCGGGAGTAGGCGGCGCGGCAGCCGGCGTTGGCCAGACGCGCAGGCCCAGGCAGCAGGGCGAGCCGGTCATGCAGCCGCTCCCCCAGCAGGAGCCCCAGGCGGCCCCCGCACCCGCACGCCACTCCGCAGAGCACCAGGCCGCAGCCCCCGTCGCGAACCAGCCGCAGGCCAGTGCCGCCGCAGGCGCGACCGTCGAAGGCGAGTTCGCGCCTCTCGTCGAGCCCGTCGAGCTCGACGCATCCGCCGGCCTTGGCGTGATTCCGACGAGCGTCGTGGACGACGTCCTCTCGCAGGACGAGGCTGACTTTGGCGCATACCCCCAGCCCGCGCCGCGTTACCAGGCGCCGACGGGCTACGAGGACTCCATAATGATGGCACCGACCCCCGAGCCCACTCCTGCGCCCGTCTCGACGCACGGCGCAGGCCAGCGCGAGGTCCCCGTCACCCAGCGCAGGAACGTCCCCCTGGTCAACCCCCAGCGCAGCGCCACGGCGCCTGCCGAGGCAGACGCGCCGACTTGCCTGCTCATCGACCACCAGACCGGCCGCACCTATACGGGCGTCGCCCCCACCACCATCATCGGCCGCGAGCGCACGCCCCACGGCATTGTCCTTCGTGACCCCAACGTCAGCCGTCACCACGCAGAGCTCGCCTTCGACGGCCGCAACTGGAGCATCACGGACCTCAACTCGACCAATGGAACCATGGTGAACGACCGCGACGTCGACAGCTACATGCTGCGCAACGGTGATCTCATCACCGTTGGCCTGATGAACCTCGAGTTCAGGGAGAACTAGCATGATCGATCTCGTCCTCTTTGCAGGTCGCATCGCGTTTGTCGTGCTCCTGTACGCCTTCCTGTTTGCCGTCATGCGCACCGGCGTCGGCCTAGTGCGCGGGCAGCGTCGAGACGCAGCCATCTGGTCAGTCGACGTGGAGAAGGGAACCAAGGAGCTCCGCGGCCTGCACGTGGACATTCTGGGCCCCGTCGTCATTGGCAGAGCACCCTCTTCCGACATCGTCATCGACGAGCCGTTCGTGTCTGCGGCTCACGCGCGCTTCACCCTGCAGGGCCCCGCACTGGTCCTGGAGGACCTCAACTCGACCAACGGCACGCTGGTCAACGGCCATGGCATCGGCCAGCCCGTCACACTGCGCGATGGCGACGAAGTGCAAATTGGCGACGCAGTGATGCGAGTGAGTCGTCGATGAGATCATTTCCGCTCCATAGGCACGCAAGCTCCAAGACCGAGCCCGTCAACAGCCCGGGCCATGACACCGTCCAGGTGGAGACGCGCGAGGGCACTGACTCGAAGAGCGGCGCGAACGCGACGCTCGCATGGGGAGCACGCACCGACATAGGCCTCGTCAGGTCCCACAACGAGGACTCCTTCCTCGTGCAGCCGCCGGTGTTCGCCGTGTGCGACGGAATGGGTGGCCATGCCGCCGGCGAGGTGGCTAGCTCCATCGCAGTATCGACCATCGGCAGCCACGCTCCGCTCCACGCGGACGACGTTCTGTTGGGCGCCGCCGTCGAGGCGGCCAACGCCGAGGTTATCGATGGTGCCAAGACCGGCAAGGGCAAACCGGGCATGGGCTGCACCGCCTCCTGCGTCCTTATCGAGAACAACCGCATGGCCATCGCGCACGTCGGCGACTCGCGCATCTACCTTCTTCACGAGGGTATGCTGGTTCGTCTGACGCGAGACCACTCGTACGTAGAGGAGCTTGTCGACGCCGGCGAGATCACCGCGGACGAGGCGCGCGTGCATCCGTCGCGCTCCATCATCACGCGTGCGCTCGGCTCCGACCCCGACATGTACGCAGATCACTTCACCCTGGACGTCTCGTCGGGAGACCGTATCATCATCTGCTCGGACGGACTTTCCTCCATGGTCGAGGACTCCGAGATCGAGGCGACCGCGGTAAGCTCGGCGACCCCACAAGCCGCAGCGGACAACCTCGTGGCAGCCGCGCTTGAGGGCGGCGGTCACGACAACGTGAGCGTCGTAATCGTCGACGTGCTGGACGACGGCATCCTGGAGGCACACCGCAAGCTGCGCAGGCGCAGGATCTTCTCGGCGTTCGTGCTCCTTCTTGTCCTTGGGGCCATCATCACGGTCCTCATGGCGCTCTACGTCAACAGCTCCTGGTACTTGGGAGACAACAATGGGACCGTTGGTATCTACCAGGGCATAAATGACAATTTCCTGGGCATCGAGCTCTCGCATCTCGAGGAGACCACCTCGGTCTCGACCTCGGACCTTCCCGCGGCGACGCAGGAAAGCCTGAAACACGGCCTCCCCGCCTCCAGCGAGGCGGAGGCGCGCGCCACGGTCGAGAGCTACCGCGACCAGATCGATGCCGACAAGACCGCCGCGGCCGTAGCGGCGGACCGTTCGACCACGGGCACGGACGCACCCGCCACAGTGCCCGCAACACCAAGCGAAGGCGCAGGTGAGTAACATGATGGCCAGGCGCCAGGGAAACACCCGCAGGAACACCGAGCTCGCGCTGCTGATGACTGCAGCCGTGCCGGTGGTTCTGCTGTATGCGATGTACGTCATAAACATGTCGGTCACGATCAGCTTCAGCTCGCTCGCGGTCCCCATAGGCCTGCTCGCGGCATTTGTCGCGGCGCACATTTCGACGCGCAAGTTCGCCCCCGGCGCAGACCCGGCAATCCTCCCCGTGGTGTTCGTGCTTTCGGGCATCGGCATAGCCTTCGTGACGAGGCTCGCCCCCGACCTTGCCGTGAGCCAGGTCGCATGGCTCTTCATATCGGTTGCCGCGATGATCGCAGTGCTGGTCTTCGTACCCTCCATCGAGAAGCTTGCAGAGTACAAGTTCACCATGGGCATAGCCGGCGTCATCCTTCTGCTCCTGCCAATGCTCATCGGCACCGAGCGCGGTGGCTCCAAGCTGTGGCTGGTGTTCGGACCCTTCTCGTTCCAGCCGGGCGAGATTGCAAAGATCCTGATCGTCTTGTTCCTGGCGGCCTACCTCGCCGAGAACCGTGAGCTGCTCTCGGCCTCCACGCGCAAGTTCGGTCCGCTGGCCCTTCCGAAGCCGCGCATGCTCGCGCCCCTTCTGGTCATGTGGGGAATCTCGCTCCTGCTGGTCGTCTTCGAGCGCGATCTGGGCAGCGCCCTTCTGTTCTTCACGTTCTTCGTAGTCATGATCTACGTCTGCACCGGTCGCGTGAGCTACGTGATCGCCTCCATCGTGCTTCTGGCCATTGGCGGCGTGGTCTGCTACTCGCTCTTCTCGCACGTGCAGGTTCGAATCCAGATTTGGCTCGATCCGTTCTCGGATCCTTCCAACAAGGGCCTGCAGATCGTCCAGTCGCTCTACTCGCTTGCCGACGGCGGCCTCGTGGGCACCGGCATCGGCAAGGGCCTCCCCACCCTCATCCCCGTCGTCGAGTCCGACTTCATCTTCTCTGCCATCGGAGAAGAGATGGGCCTCCTGGGCGGCTCCGCGGTCCTCATCTGCTACATGCTCCTCGCGATCCGCGGATTCGTCACGGCCGCGCGGGCAAAGTCTGACATCGCCGCGTTTACCGCGGTCGGTCTCACGGTTGCCATTGCGTTCCAGGCATTCCTGATCGTCGGCGGCACAACCAAGTTCCTGCCCCTCACGGGCGTAACGCTCCCCTTCATGAGCCAGGGCGGCAGCTCCCTGCTTGCCAGCTTCGTCATCGTTGGCCTCCTACTCAAGACCGGGGACGAGGGAACCGGCCACGAGGCGCAGATCGAGTCTGCCGCCAACCCAGATGGCCCGACCTTCTCGCCCGCCGAGGGCGGCGGCAGGGGCAACGCCGTGGTTCACGGCGCCCATGCACGCGGCCGCTTCTCGCTGACCACGGCCGAGTCCGGGGTCCTGGGTCGCGTTGCGCTCGGAAAGCGACTGGTAGCGCTGGTCACCCTCTTCACCTTCATGTTTGCTCTGCTCATCGCCAACCTTACGTACATACAGGTGGTGAGGGCCGACTACTATCAGAACCTCCCGAACAACAACCACACCATCGCGAAGAGCTCCAAGGTCCAGCGCGGTGCGATCATCACCGCTGACGGCGCCACGCTAGCGGAGAGCGTCCGCCAGGAGGATGGCACGTACGTCCGCCAGTACCCGCTGGGCAACGTCGCGACGCACACCGTCGGCTACCTCTCCACGCAGTACGGCGCCACGGGCATCGAGGCCTCGCTCAACGAGACCCTCACCGGTCACGCCGACTACTCCAGCTGGCTGAGCGCGCTCAACGCGATGGCCGGCATCGAGACGCCGGGCTCGAGCGTCGTGCTGACCCTCAACGCGCAGATGCAGAAGGCCGTGGAGTCGGCGCTTGCCGGGCACCGCGGAGCCATCGTGGTGCTTGACCCCACCACGGGCGCGGTTCTGGCAAAGGCGTCCAGCCCCTCCTTCAGCTACACCGACATCGGGGCGTCGATGACCTCCGACACCGGCGCACTGGTGGACAGGTCAACCAATACGCTGTACACGCCAGGCTCCACCTTCAAGACCATTACGCTCTCGGCCGCCCTCGATTCCAACCTGGCCACGCTCGACAGCAGCTACAAGGCCCCCGCAACCCTCGAAATCGGCGGCGCCCCCGTCACCAACTTCAGGGGCGAGGAGTGGAGCGCGCTCTCCCTCAAGGAGGCCATGGCCGAGTCTGCAAACACCGTGTTCGGCCAGGTCGGAACCAAGGTCGGCGCCGACAGGCTGGTGAGCTATGCGCGTGCGTTCGGCTATGGCAGCGCGCTTGGCCAGGACTTCTCGACCACGCCGTCGCTCATGCCCGACCCCAAGGAGATGACCGAGTGGGAGACCGCCTGGGCAGCCTGCGGCCAGCCCGTCGGCAACCACGCGAGTCCGGCGGGCCCCCAGACGACGGTCATGCAGAACGCCGTCATGGTCGCCGCGATTGCCAACAACGGCATCGCCATGAACCCCTACGTCGTGGACCACATCCTCTCCCCCGAGGGCGCCACGACGTCGAAGACCCAGCCACGCGCCCTTGGCCAGGCGGTATCGTCCCAGACCGCGGGCCAGGTTAAGGAGGCCATGCTTGACGTTGTCGAGAGTGGCACCGGCGTCGCCGCGCGCGTCTCGGGCGTCAAGGTCGCCGGAAAGACCGGCACCGCAGAGGCCAGCGCATCCCAAGTCAATTCCCTGTTCGTGGGCTTCGCTCCCTACGACCAGCCAACCATTGCCGTTTCAATCTGCCTTGAGAACGAGGACACGGGCACGGCATCGGCTGTCGCGGGAAGCGTGATCGCGGCCTGCCTGAACGTGCAGGCAATGGGGGCGTCCTCCTAAGGAAGGGGAGCGCCCGAGCGCAGCGGCCAAGCCGCACGAACCTCGCGTTTGTAAGATGAGTTACTTCACGGGAGACCGTGTTTACGATGGGAGAGACGATGTCAGAGAGAGTTCTAGGCGGACGCTACACGGTGCAGGACAAAATCGGCACCGGTGGCATGGCCATTGTCTACCGTGGCCTCGACGAGGTCCTTGGCAGGACCGTGGCAATCAAGACGATGCTTCCGCAGTATGCGGCAGACCCCTCCTTCGCAGCTCGCTTCAAGCAGGAGGCCCAGGCTGCAGCCGCACTGCAAAGCCCCTACATCGTCGCCGTATACGACTGGGGCAAGGACGGCGACACGTACTACATCGTCATGGAGTACCTGCGCGGAACCGACCTCAAGAGCGGCATCCGCAAGCACGGTGCCCTGGACGGCAAGAAGGTCGCACAAATTGGCTCCCAGATTGCCCAGGCGCTTTCCGTCGCACACAGGCATGACATCATCCACCGCGACATCAAGCCGCAGAACATCATGGTCCAGCCCGACGGCAACATCAAGGTGATGGACTTTGGCATCGCACGTGCCAAGAACAGCCACCTCACGCAGGACAACTCTGTCCTGGGCACCGCTCACTACGTCTCTCCCGAGCAAACCCAGGGCAAGGCGCTTGGCCCCACCACGGACATCTACTCGCTCGGTATCGTCATGTACGAGGCCGCCACGGGCAAGGTTCCCTTCGACGGCGACGACGCGATTTCGGTCGCGCTCAAGCAGGTGAACGAGCTTCCCGTTCCGCCCAGCCAGGTCAACCCCGCCGTCGACGCGTCTCTTGAGTCGATCATCCTCAAGTGCATGCAGAAGAACCCCGACGACCGCTTCCAGACTGCCGACGAGCTCTACCACGTACTGCGCGACTACCTCTCGGGACGACTTGCCGCCGTCAGCAACGCCACGGCCATGATGAACCCCGTCGGAGCGGTGCCCGTAACGACGCCCCTCTCTCCCGTCAGCAGCACGCAGAGCATGTCCCGAATCAGCGAGACGGGCCGAATCAAGCCCCAGACCGCAACCGAGAAGGCCCAGCAAGAGGCAGAGGAGAAGGAGCGCAAGCACAAGCGCCGACTCATCTCCGCCGCCATCGTGGGCGCCATCGCAGTCGTAGCGATCATCGTCGGCGTGTTCTCGATGTTCGGAAACAACGCGACGCAGCCCGTCCCGAACCTGCTCAACCTCACGCAGGAGCAGGCCCTGAGCCAGATTGACGAATCTGGGTTCTTCCAGCGCGGAACCGTAAAGGAGGAGTACTCCTCGTCCGTCGCCAAGGGCCTCGTCATCGACCAGGACCCGGATCCCGGACGGCAGGTCTCCAAGGGCACGCAGATCAATCTCGTCATCTCCAAGGGAGAAGAGCCCGCAGAGACGGTAACCGTGCCCGACCTTACCGGTATGACCCCCAGCGAGGCCGAGGCCGCGCTCACCAAGGTCGGTCTAGTCGGCCAGGCGGGCGACTCCGTCTACGACAGCGACACGCCGGTGGGCACCGTCGCCCAGCAGAGCCCCAACGGAGGCGCCACCGCAAAGGCCGGCGATACCGTAACCTACCAGCTCTCCAAGGGCCCCGAGACCGTGGACGTTCCCGACGTCACGGGACAGACCGAAAGCGATGCGACCGCACAGTTGAAGGATGCCGGCTTCGAAGTGCAGGTCACCACGGCCGAGAGCAGCTCCGTGGACAAGGGTTTGGTCATTAAGCAGTCCAAGACCGGCACCGCCGAGAAGGGCGCAACGATCACGATCACGGTTTCCACCGGAAATTCGAAGGTCAAGGTGCCGTCGGTCGTCGGTATGCAGCAGGACGCCGCAGAGGCCGCTCTCGCAAATGCCGGCTTTAAGTACAACGTCGTCACCACAACGAGCGACGTTTCCTCGGGCCAGGTAATTAGCCAAGACATTACGGGCACGGCTGACCCTGGGACAACGGTCACCATCAAGGTTTCCACAGGGCCCGAACCCTCCACGGACGGCCACAGCGGCACGGGCGCCGCGAACTAGCCTATCCGCACAACGCCAAAGCAACCCATAGGGCACCTACGCTCAACACACAGTGCGACGTGGGTGCCCTTTTTCTGCGTCGGCGGGCGCCTCGAGCTAGCCCCCCAGCAACTAGCCCCCCCCAGCAAGCCGTGTCGCGCACCAAACAAGAAACGGGAGGCGATGCGTTGCATCGCCTCCCGTCCAAGTCAGTTCTTCTGTCGCAACTCGCTCGCGGCGAGGCGCAGGGAATTAGTCAATCGAGACCTTGGTGACGTTGGCCTTCTCCTCCTGCTTCGGAACGTTGACGGTGAGGATGCCACCCTCGAGCTTTGCGCTCAGGCCAGAGGTCGAGGCGTCCTTGAGGTAGACGCCACGGGACGCCTTCCACTCCGTGGATTCCTTGTGCAGGTAATTCTTGCCCTTCTCCTCGTCGGACTCCTTCTTGTCGACCGAGATGGACAGGCGGCCTTCATTGAGCTCAACGTCGATCTCGTCGCGCTTGACGCCCGCAAGCTCCGCGGTGATGACGTACCTGTCGTCCGCGTCCTCGACGTTCATCTTGAAGCCCGCGTCGGTGCTTAGGGTGCTCAGCGGCGAGAAGAACTCGTCAAATGCGTCGAGCGGCCAAGCCCTGCGGAGGGCCCTGTCAAAGTTGCCATACGGAACCATGCTTGCCATAGCGAATCACTCCTTGCGATTTGGCGCCTCTTTTGGACGCCCCTGGGTTCGCTGTTATATGTTCCCACTGCCGCAAGATTTATACTCAGTTCAAAAGGTTTTCTAAGTTACAAATACTAAGCAAATCTAAGTAAGGTTACATTAGGTTTTATGACCCTTCCCCCACGTTAGTGCCAAGAACGCTATTTTCGGAAGGACGGTCACGACACTGCCGTATCATGAGATGCGAGAGTGTGGGAGGCCATAGGGGGAATCTATGTCAGACGTTGACGACTTCGATCAGAGCCCAAGCCAGACGCAGGGAGCGTCCGCCCCGGGGCCCGAGCAGCCGCGTTCAGCCACGTCGGAGCAGGACGCTTGGCAGAATTCCCAACCACGTGCGCAGCAGCCGCAGCAGGAGGACCTGCCCTGGGCAAAGCGACCGGCAGGCCAGCCCTCGACCGACCCTCTATTCGGGAAGAACCACCCCAGCAACATCCCGCCCTACGTGCGCCAGAGGGCTCCCCACAAGACCCAGGAGGCCATCAACGACCTGAGCGAAGACGGCAACATCAGCACGAGCGGCTACGCACATGACTCCAACATCACCGTAAGGGGGGGCGCGCTTTCGGGCAGCAGGACCTATCGCCGTGCCCGAAACGACCGAAGCGGCTTCACGGGTGGCCAGTATGGTCAGTACCTCGAGGTACCCAAGGGCCGCAGGACCATCTTCGAGTCACGCGAGCGCGCAAAGAAGCGCCGTGCGACCATCGGACTCCTGGTCATCATTCTTGCCCTGACACTGGTCGTGCTCCTCATCGCAAAGATGCTGGGCAACTAGTCCCAGGGGTCTCGCTCGAACAGGGGCTCCGCCGCAGGCCGCCTATCGGAATAGGGATCGTAGCCATCGTCGTCCTCGTTTTCCGCACGGATGAAGGGGTCGTTCGCCGGCTGGGAGTCTCCCGTGGATCTTGGGCCGCGCACTTCTCCCCTTGGCTTCTTTGCAACGGAACGCGAGTCGGCCGCCTTGCCCGAATCCTGTAGAACGTCCTCTCGCGGCTCGCTTTCGCCGGCCATGCGAATCACTCCTATTCCGTAAAGAGGTCGATCGTCGCGACATAATCGCAAACGCCGCCGAACCCCTGGATCCTTCCGTCGTATATCGTCGAGAGCGCACACGTGGCGCAGGCGTGGCGCGTGCCGTCGTAGCTCCAGACGAGCACGGTCCAGGTGTAGTCTCCCTCAACCCCACTGCCGCAGGCGAAGGTCATGCCACCGGCACCAGAGGGCACCATGCCTCCGGGAGCCTTGATGTCGTCTTGCGTACACAGGTCCTGGATGTTGCCAAACCCACAGGCGTTGGCAACCGACTCCACAGCCGAGCGGTCGTCGGTCGTCACGCCGGAAAGCTCCGATGCGTCCATGTCGAGACGTATCCCGTTGAAGAACGTGCCGTCCACGCCATGTCCAAGCGACTCGCCCGACGGAATGCCGTAATGGTGCGAGAAGGGCTGGTCATCGAACACGACGGTGGCGTGGGCAGCGTTATAGACGATCTCGTAGCCCTCGCCTTCGCTTTGCGAGCTCGAAAGTGCAAAGCCCTGCTCGCCCAGGAACTGTTCGAGCTTGTCTGTGGGACAGGAGAAGTACTCAAGCAGGTGACGGTAGTCCTCGGGAACGTAGGCGGAGACGCTGAGCTCCACAGCGCCGCCGGCAGATATCTTGGTGCCTTGGTCGGGATTGACCGCCACGACGGTGCCGGCCGGCTTCTTGGAGCGGACGTAGGCCACCTTGGGGCTCAGTCCCGCCGCAGTGACCTTCTTACTCGCCTCGGCCTCCTGCATGCCGAGCACGTAGGGCACGGTGTAGGCCTGGGCAACGGTAATCGTGATGGTGTCTTGAGAGGAAAAGGTCTGGCCGGCCTCGGGACACACCGAGACAATGCTCCCCTCGGGGTCGTCAGAAGAGACGAACTCGATGGCTACGTTCTCGGCACCAGCGTCCTCGATTGCCTTGCGACCCTCCTCGAGCGGCTTGCCCACCACGTCGGGCACGACGTGGGGCGCGGCGACCACCAGGATGACCTGGGAACCCTCTGCCACGCGCGCCCCCACCGGGGGGCGCGTCTCGAGCACGATGCCCGCCGTCTTGTCGCTCGGCTGATCCTCCACCACGACCTGGAAGCCACGAGCCTCGAGCTTCTCGGTAGCTGCACGCCGCGTGTAGCCCGTGACCTCGGGAATGCTTCGACCACCCCAAAGCTCCATGCCATAGGTCACGAACGCTGCGACGGCGGCAAGTCCTGCCGCAACCAAAGCCGCGGCGACCACGACGGCACGCCTGCGACGTTTCCTTTCCAGCTGGGGCTCCTGCGGGACGCTCGTGCTCGGCGGCCTCACGGAGCGAAGCACGGTCTTCTCGGGCGAAACCTGCCCGAAGCTGTCGAGGCTGTTCACCGCAGACCCCGAGGCGTCCTCGACGACGTCCTCCGAGTTCTGCGAGAGAGGCGTCGTCGGCTCGGCAGAGGGATCGCTCAGGCGACCCTGCATCGGCTTGGCCTCGGCTGCCGGCTCCTCGACCTGCCCCGCATCCTCTTCGAGTCCCATTTATGCCCCCCTCTCACCAGCTTTTGCATCATTATCGCGCATCCCTGCTCGCCTGAGCGCCACACGTGGCGCAGGCGCAACCGAGAGGGGCTGCCGGACGTCTGCCCGGCAGCCCCTTGGACCACACCATGTCGTTCTTCTAGCACAAGAACCAGGTCGACCTTCGCATCGATGCGCACCGCAACCCCCAGGACAGCCCGCGGGCCGCTTCTACTACTCCACCCCATCGGCCTCGATCGGGTCGACATCTGAATGAGCCCCTGGTGCCTCGGAGCTCGCCGCGTGAGCATAGACGGAAGGCGTCTCGACGCGCTCGGCGAACAGGCGGTCATCCGCCCCAACGTCAACGCGCACCGTATCGCCCTCGTGCAGCTTGCCGTCAATGACGAGGCCTGCGACGTTGTCGACCACCTGGCGCTGGATCAGGCGCTTGAGCGGACGCGCTCCATAGACGGGGTCGAGGCCGTCAAGAGAGAGCGACTGGATGGCAGCCGGAGTCAGCTCGAGCGTGATGCGCTCGCGGGCAAGGCGCCGGCGAACGTCTGCGAGTTGGATGTCCACGATCTTCTCGATGTCGCCAAGGCCAAGCGCGTGGAAGACCACGACGTCATCGATGCGGTTGAGGAACTCCGGCTTGAACGTCGCACGCAACGCATCGTTCACCTGCTTCTGAACGGCATCGGGATCGCTCGAGGCAGTCGCGCCGGCGATAAACTGACTGCCGACGTTGCTGGTCATGATGATGATCGTGTTCTTGAAGCTCACCACGCGGCCCTGGCCGTCAGTCAGGCGGCCGTCGTCGAGCACCTGGAGCAGGACGTTGAACACGTCCGGATGCGCCTTCTCCATCTCGTCCAGAAGGATGACGGAATAGGGACGGCGCCGAACGGCCTCTGTCAGCTGGCCACCCTCGTCGTAGCCCACGTATCCGGGAGGGGCGCCGATAAGGCGCTGGACGCTGAACTTCTCCATGTACTCGGACATGTCGATGCGCACCAAGGCCTTCTCATCGTCGAACAGACGCTCGGCGAGCGTCTTCGCGAGCTCGGTCTTGCCGACGCCAGTGGGGCCTAGGAAGAAGAAGCTTCCCAGCGGACGGCTGGGGTCAGACAGGCCCGCGCGGCTGCGGCGAACGGCGGCAGCTACGGCCGAGACAGCCTCATCCTGCCCGATGACGCGCTTGTGCAGCTCATCCTCGAGCCCCTTGAGCTTGTCCATCTCGCCCTGCATCATCTTGGAGACGGGGATGCCGGTCCACGAGGAGACCACTTCCGCGATCTCCTCACTCGTGACCTCCTCCTTCAGGATGCCGCCGGCTTCCTGCTTGGCAGAAAGTGCCCGTTCGGCCTCGTCGTACTGGCGCTGCAGCTCCGGAAGCGTGCCATAGCGCAGCTCGGATGCCTTTGCGAGGTCTCCCGCGCGCGTGGCGAGCTCAACCTGACCCTTGGCCTCCTCGATCTTGCCCTTGAGATCCTGGACCCGGTCGATTGCACCCTTCTCGTTCTGCCAATTGGCCTTCATTCCATCAAGCTTCTCGCGCGTGACGGCGATCTCCTTGCGAAGCGCCTCCAGCCTCTCGCGACTCGCGGCATCCTCCTCCTTCAGGAGGGCCTGCTCCTCGATTTGCATCTGCGTGAGCTGGCGATCAACGGCGTCGATCTCGGCCGGCATGGAGTCCAGCTCCATGCGCAGGCGCGATGCGGCCTCGTCTACCAGGTCGATGGCCTTGTCGGGCAGAAAGCGCCCGCTGATGTATCGGTTCGAGAGGTCGGCCGCAGAGACCAGCGCCGCATCGGTGATGCGAACGCGATGGTGCTGCTCGTACTTCTCCTTGAGGCCGCGGAGAATGCTGACGCTGTCCTCGACGCTGGGCTCGCTCACCAAGACGGTCTGGAAGCGGCGAGCAAGGGCCTGGTCCTTCTCGATGTACTTGCGATACTCGTCCAGCGTCGTGGCGCCAATGGCGTGGAGCTCGCCGCGGGCCAACGCGGGCTTGAGGATGTTGCCCGCGTCCATCGACCCCTCGGTGGCGCCGGCGCCCACGATGGTGTGGAGCTCGTCGATGAACAGGATGATCCTGCCCGCGGACTTCTCGACTTCCTTCAGCACGCTCTTGAGGCGGTCCTCGAACTCGCCGCGGTACTTTGCGCCGGCGACGAGCGCGCTCATGTCAAGCTCGACGATGTCCTTGTCGCGGATGGTGGAGGGGACGTCGCCGGCGACGATGCGCTCAGCAAGTCCCTCGACGATGGCGGTCTTGCCGACACCTGGCTCACCGATAAGTACGGGGTTGTTCTTGGTGCGGCGGCTCAGCACCTGGATGGTGCGACGAATCTCCTCGACGCGGCCGATGACGGGGTCGAGCTTGCCCTGACGGGCAAGGTCGGTCACGTTGCGACCATACTGCTCGAGCGCCTCGAACTGCGTCTTCTGGTCCTGGGAGGTCACGCGCTCGTTGCCGCGCAGGTCCTCATAGGCCTCCTGCACGCGCCTGCTCGTTACGCCCGCGGCCTTGAGGGTGCCACCCGCCTCAGTCTTGTCGTCGGCCAGGGCACACAGGAGATGCTCGCTGGTCACATAGCTGTCGCCCATCTTCGAGGCGAGCTTCTCGGCCGCGTCACCCACGCGCGTAAGCTCGCTCGAGATACCCATCTGGCTCATATCGCCCGTCACGCGCGGGGACTTCGCAATCTCGTCGTCGACCTGTGCCTCGACCTGGGCGGGATCGGCACCGACGCGCTCGATGACAGCACTCAGGTTGCGCTCTCCCGAAGACAGCAGCGCCTTGAGCAGATGGATGGGCTTAACCTGCCCCGCCTCGGCGTCTGCGGCAATGGAGACTGATGCCTGCAGGGCTTCCTGGGCGGTAACCGCCCACTTGTCGAACCTCATGCTTTTCTCCCTTCTGGGAAAGTCTTTATCAAGGTTCATTGTTCCCCGCGGACAGGGGTCTAAACAAAAATCTAAGTCCTTATTTGATAGATTTTCTGCGCGTGGTAGAGGAAACCGAGATACGGCCTCCGTGTCCCGCCCTCCCTACGCGCGAGACGGTCACAGCCAAAAAGCACCCCCCGGCGAACGCGAGGGGTGTCCCGTACTACGTTTTGCGCTTGTTGTCACCGACGCGCACAAGAAGCGCCTGCCACGAAGCGGCAAGACGGCCTTAGGCCTCGCGACCCCCGCCGTTTGAGAGGAGCCCGCGCATGACCTGCTCGGGTCCCGCACCGTCATAGCGCGCGAGAGCCGTGATCTTCTCGCGCATCTTGAACTCGTGCACCTCGTCCTCGAGCTCGCGTACGCGCTCACGCAGGCGATCGATCTGCTTGTCGCGCTCGACCGCGCGCTCTCGCATGTCAAGAATCCTGACCACGCCGGCAAGGTTGATGCCCTCGTCCGTAAGCTTGCTGATCAGGTTCAGGCGCTCGATGTCGCCCTGGGAGTAAAGGCGCGTGTTGCCCCGCGACCTACCAGGTGTTACAAGGCCTTTCTGCTCGTAGACGCGCAGGGTCTGGGGATGCATGCCGGTCAGCTCGGCGGCCACGCTGATCATGTAGAGGGGCTTGTTCTTGCCCTCTGCCTCACTTTGTGCCATAGCGCTCAACATCCTTCCTGTAGTCGCGCGTATCCGCAGAGCGAAGCGCCTCGAGAGCCTCGCGCTCCTTCGTGCTCAGTCGCGTGGGAACCTGGACCCGGACCTTCACGTACAGGGCACCGCGAACGCCCTTGTGCTTGACGTCAGGTGCACCAAGGTCACGGAAGCGGAAGGTCTTCCCGTCCTGGGTTCCGGCCGGAACCTTGAGCCTGACCTCCGTCCCATCGGGCGTCGGCACGTCGACCGTGGCACCTAGGGCCGCCTCGAACACGCTGATGGGAAGCTCCATGCGAACGTCGGCACCATCACGCTTGAACAGGTGGTGCTCCGCAACGCGCGTCGTGACGACAAGGTCGCCACGGGCCCCTCCGTTCATACCGTACTCGCCGCGGCCGCGATAGCGAAGCTTGCCACCGTCAACAGCGCCCGCAGGCACCTTAACGGTAAGGGACTGCTTCTCGCCGGTCGAGGGGATGGTGTAACTCACCTTGCGCTGTGCGCCGGAAAAGGCCTCGTCCGCATCGACCTCGATGACCATGGTGAGATCGCCGCCCTTGACGGGCCTCGTGGACTGACGCCCGCCCGGTTGTCCGCCAAAGATGCTCGAAAAGTCGAAGCCGCCAAAGGCACCGTCGCCGGCGCGGATGTTGTCGAAGATCTCCGACCAGTCGGCACCCGCACCGCCCGTGTAGGTATACGTACGGTTGCGGCCACCGGATCCGCCAAAGTCGGCACCGGGAATGCCGCCAAACATCAGCATCTGGTCGTACTCGCGCCGCTTCTGCGGGTCAGACAGCGTGGTGTATGCCTCGCTGACCTCCTTGAACTTACGCTCGTCGCCACCCGCGTCAGGATGGTACTTCGCCGCAAGCTTGCGAAAGGCCCTTTTTATCTCATCGGCGTTGGCATCGCGCTTGACGCCCAGCACGTCGTAGTAATTTCTCTTGTCTGCCATGCGAAGCTAACGCCCCCTTTCAATGGCTGCGCCCGAACCTGTCGGTCCGGGCGCTCGTCTTACGCTTTACTCTGCGTCAGAGTCCGAAGCAGACTCTGCGTCGCCCTTCTCGTCCCCGTCAGACGAAGCCGGGCGCTTAGGGCCTCCAAAGGTAACCGTGACCATCGCGCTGCGAATGGTCTTGCCACCCATCGAATAGCCCTTCTGGTAGACCTGCGCGACGGTCTCGTCGTAAACGTCAGCGTTCTCCTCGCGACCCACCGCCTGGTGGTTCATGGGATCAAACGCCTCGCCTGCGGGATCGATGACTTCTACGCCCTCCTTGTTCAGGATCGAGAGCATCTTGTCGTGGACCGCATTGACGCCGTCGACGAACTGCATCAGGTTCTCGTCGTCAGAAGCGGTCTTGGCGGCATGCTCCGACGCGCGCTCCATGTCATCAAGCACGGGAAGCAGGTTCAGCACGAGCTTCTCTGCGGCGCGCTGCTTCTCGTCGAGGCGCTCCTGCGCGGTACGGCGGCGGTAGTTGTCCCAGTCAGCCTGGAGGCGCGCGAGGCGGTCGACCGCGTCAGCGGCCTCCTTCTTGGCAACCTCAACCTGTCCCATGGCATCGTCGAGCTGCTGCTGAAGGTCATCACGCTCGCCTGCGGCCTTCTCGGCCTCGGCCTTGAAGTCAGCCTCCGCCGCAGCCTCGCCGGCGCGCTTGGCGGCCTCGACCTGCGCGGACTCATCGTCAAGCTCCACGTCAGCCGTGGGTGCCTCGGTCTCGGCTTCGGGCGAGACGTTCTTGTTCTCCTCGTCTTCGACGGGCACTTTCACGTCACACTCCTTCGTGGTGTCGACGGGGCGGCCCCGAAAGGCCGCCCCGCAATGTCTTGCTACTGCAATAGCCGGAATTACTTGTCGTCGTCAACGACCTCGTAGTCGGCATCGACAACGTCATCGGGGTTGCTCGTTGCGGCGGGGCCGTCCTGAGAGGTCTGCGCCTGCGCGTCAGAGTAGACGATCTCGGCGAGCTTGTGACCAACCTCCTGGAGCTTCTCGCCAGCGGTCTTGATGGCGTCGATGTCGGAGCCGTCGAGGGCCTTCTTGGCGTCGGCAACGGCCGCCTCGACCTCGGACTTCATGTCTGCGGGAACCTTGTCGCCGAGGTCCTTCAGGGTCTGCTCGGTGGAGTAGCACAGCGAGTCGGTCTGGTTGCGGACCTCAATCTCGTCCTTGTGCTTCTTGTCCTCCTCGGCATGGGACTCAGCGTCCTTCACCATGCGGTCGACCTCGTCGTCGGACAGGGCCGTGGAGCCGGAGATGGTGATCTGCTGCTGCTTGCCGGTGCCCTTGTCCTTAGCGGTAACCTTGACGATGCCGTTGGCGTCGATGTCGAAGGTAACCTCGATCTGAGGGACGCCGCGACGTGCGGCAGGGATGCCGGTCAGGTTGAACTTGCCAAGGCTCTTGTTGTCGGCGGCCATCTCACGCTCGCCCTGGAGGACGTTGATCTCAACGGAGGTCTGGTTGTCCGCAGCGGTGGAGTAGACCTCGGTCTTGGAGGTCGGGATGGTGGTGTTGCGGTCGATCATCTTGGTCATGACGCCGCCCATGGTCTCGACGCCCAGGGAGAGCGGCGTGACGTCGAGCAGCAGGATGCCAGAGACGTCACCGGTAAGGACGCCGCCCTGGACAGCCGCGCCGTCGGCAACGACCTCGTCAGGGTTGACGGACATGTTCGGCTGCTTGCCGGTCATGGTCTTGACGAGCTCCTGGACGGCGGGCATACGAGAGGAGCCGCCGACGAGAATGACCTCGTTGACATCGGAGATCTGGAGGTTCGCGTCACGCAGGGCCTTGGTGACGGGCTCCTTACAACGGTCGAGGAGGTCGCGGGTGATGCGCTCGAACTCCGCACGGGTCAGCGTGTAGTTGAGGTGCTTGGGGCCGGTCGCGTCAGCGGTGATGAACGGGAGGTTGATGTCGGCCTGCTGGGCAGAGGAGAGCTCCTTCTTGGCGTTCTCGGCGGCCTCCTTGAGACGCTGGAGTGCCATGGGGTCCTTACGCAGGTCGATGTTGTTCTCCTGCTGGAACTTGTCAGCCATCCAGTCGATGACCTTCTGGTCCCAGTCGTCGCCGCCCAGGTGGTTGTCGCCGCTGGTTGCCAGAACCTCGACCACGCCGTCGGCAAGGTCAAGCAGGGAGACGTCGAAGGTGCCGCCACCAAGGTCGAAGACGAGAACCTTCTGGTCGATGTCCTTCTTGTCCAGGCCGTAGGCCAGTGCGGCCGCAGTCGGCTCGTTGACGATGCGCTGGACGTTGAGACCAGCGATCTTGCCGGCGTCCTTGGTTGCCTGACGCTGGGCATCGTTGAAGTAGGCGGGGACGGTGATGACGGCGTCGGTGACCGGCTCCCCCAGATACTTCTCGGCGTCAGCCTTCATCTTGGCGAGCGTCATTGCGGAGACCTGCTCTGGCGTGTACTCCTCGCCGTCGATCTCGACGACGGCACGGTTGCCGGTGCCGCTCTTGACGCTGTACGGAACGGTCTTGAGCTCGGAGCCGACCTCGTCGTAGCGACGGCCCATGAAGCGCTTGATGGAGAAGACCGTGTTCTGCGGGTTGGTGACCGCCTGGTTCTTTGCGGCCTTGCCGACGATGCGGTCGCCGTCGGCGCGGAAGCCGACGACGGACGGCGTGGTGCGGTCGCCCTCGGCGTTAACGATGATCGTAGGCTCGCCACCCTCGAGGACCGCCATAGCGGAGTTCGTGGTGCCAAGGTCGATACCAAGAATCTTGCCCATGGTGCTGTTCCTTTCTTCTGCCTTGGGCGCCGTGACTTCCTGCCAGGGCTGCGCGAGGCTTGTTTCCTTGTTGTACGTCTAGCATTGTTCCCATGCGTTTTGATTCTATACATTATCTAAGTCTAGACACATTAGATTTTTTAATCTTTCACAACGCAAGGAATATGCAGGTCATAGGCATAGCCCCGCCCACCGCATGCCAGAGCTTGATCCGCGCCTCACATTGTCCCGAAAGATTTCCGGTGACGTCAAAACCCGCGCGTCTCGCTGGCGGAAAGAGCAAATAGACGGATAATCCCAAGAGGCGAACCAATCTCATGGGAGGATGACATGAAGCTGCTCATCGCCTCTGACATTCACGGAGCCGCGTCGTGGTGCGGCAAGCTCATGCAGGCCATCGACGAACGCCAGCCCGACAGAGTTGTTCTTCTTGGCGACCTGCTGTACCACGGCCCCCGAAACGATCTGCCTGCCGACTACGCCCCCAAGGAGGTCATCGCGATGCTCAATGGCATCGCGGATTCCATCGTCGCGGTCAGGGGAAACTGCGAGGCCGAGGTCGACCAGATGGTGCTCGACTTCCCCTGCATGGCCGACTACAACACCCTGTGGGATCCCGACGCCACAAACCCCCATACCGGAAGCACGGGTCGAGAGCTCTTCCTGACCCACGGCCACATCTGGGGCCCGGGAATCCACAACTCCGTGGACCGCATGCCGACGCTGCCCGCCGGGGCGGCGATCGCGTACGGGCACACGCATAAGAAGGTCAGCGAGAAGAGCGCGGCCAACCCCGCCGTCTGGTGCTTCAACCCCGGCAGCGTCGGGATCCCCAAGGACGGGACGCACAGCTATGGCCTCTACCAAGACGGGAGGTTCGAGCACATCCTGCTGCAGTAGAGACCGGTGCGGCGCAAGCGCCATTACCGTTAAGGGACGTTCGGGGACCTATTCGGAAAATGATGCTTGCGCGCGGGCGGCACTTTAGTAACCTCATAAAAAAGTGGACCTGCAGCGGAAGGGCTTGCCGGTCTCGCGCGTAAGCAATTACTAGGAGAGGAACCATCATGTCTAAGCCGGTTATCGATACCGACGCCTGCATCGCCTGCGGCGCGTGTGCAGACGCCTGCCCCGCTGGCGTCATCGAGGTCGAGGACGTCGCCACCGCCGCCAACTCCGACGATTGCGTCGGCTGCGGCGCCTGCCAGGACACCTGCCCCGTGGGTGCCATCGAGGTCACCGAGGACTAGTCCTCGCAAGGCCATCTCGTAGAGACAGCCAAGGCGGTCGACCCTTCCGGGTCGGCCGCCTCGCTTTTGCCGATGCGACTTGTTCTGCTTGGGCCAATGGCCCTTGGGCTACGCCGTGACGGAGCTAGCTTTCGACATCTTCGCAAACGCCACGAAGCACAGGATCATCTGGATCAGAACGAAGAAGAAGTAGACCGGAAAGAGCACCATGGCCACGGCATAGAGGATGCCGGCGGTGAGCGCGAAGGCTCGACGAGCCATGAAGTAGCCTAGCGCGTTGAAAAGCACGGCCATTGCCGTGCAGAAAAGGTGCGGAGCGACCAAGACCGTTGCAATCGCTGCGCCCGCGTTGGAGGAATCCACTCCCCCGCCCAGCCAATACCATGCGCTATAGAAAACGTACAATGCGCCCAGGATGAGGGCGACGAGCAGCAGCTTGCTTTTCTTCATACATATCACCTTCGAAAATCGTCGAACGTTTCAGCTGCGGTAAGACACGGCAACGCTTATGAGAGCGTGAACGTCTTGCTCGCGAGCGGGTTTCCGCTGAAGTCCATCGGGTAGACGTTCACCTCGAGGTCGGAGTTGTCCTTAAGCTCGTAGGCGATTTTGACCGAAACGGAGTTGCCCGCCTTGACCTTGGTAAGCGACGACTGCCCGTCCGCACTGCCGTCCGTCGCCATGGTGACGTCGCACTGCACGCCGCCCTGATAGACCTCCTGGTACGTCGAGGTGGAGAAGGCCTGTGCCTCGTCACTCGAAACGTTGGTGAAGGTATAGCTCACCACCGCGCAGGGCTTTCCCTCATAGTCCGTGGTGGTAGTCACGCCGTCGATCGTGACGGCGACGGATGACTCGGGAGCCTTCTGGGCGGCCTCGGGCTCAGACGACTGCCCCTGGTCCTGGTTCGAGCTTCCCGAAGACGCCCCACATGCGCCCAGCGAAAGGGCCAAGGTAGCGGCGAGGATCGTTGGCGCTGCGATTGATGCGACTCTCATGGTGCTTCCTCTCGATTCTTCTTTTATGCGACTTGATCCAATGCGACTCGAAGCAACGCTTGCGTGCGTTTGCACGATGATAGGGAGAAGAGGAGAGAAAGTCTTCCGCTGGGAGCGTAATTTGATTATTGATATGAACAGGGGCGACACGCCGTGGCGACCGCCCCTTCATTTGCCTCAGTTATCGCTGTAATCCCTAGCGATGCTCCACCAGGGGCTTCTCGCGAAGATGCTTCAAGGTCGAGTTGCAGTCGGTGACGTCGAGCCCCTTCTGGATGGCCCAGGCAATAATTACGTCACGTCGGCAGGAGTCACTCAGAGGCGACACGCCGCCCAGCGACATCATGGTCGAGCAGTCGCCGACATCCAGGCCGAGTCCAAAGGCCAGCTGGATCAGCTTGTCGCGCGATGCGGTGCGCAGGCCGGCCATGATCTGGTAGCCGTACGTCTGGTTGAGGCCCGAGCGCGCCACGACGACATTCTTGCGAACGCCAAGCTCCTCGAGCTTTGCGTTGATCCAGGCCTTGAGCGTGACGTTGCTTATGTTCGCCGCGGCCACGGCGTCCTCGGCGCTCGAGGCCTCCTGAAGAAAGTGCCAATCCGTTGTCATCTGAATCCCTAGTCCTAGCCTTTAGCACATAACATACTGAACTAGTTTACAAATAAGAAACGATTGAATTCAAATCATTTTTAAAAAACGCAGCCATCCGACAACAGAAGCCGTCACCTCGTCACCGCACCGGCGAAGAACGACAGAAAGACGAGGGCAAGCTCCGCGACGGCTAGCAGACCCAGCAGATACGCCTCGCGCCTACCGAGCACGCGCGCACGCCCGCCCCCGTCATATGGCCCCCAGCCAAGGGCGCACAGCGTAGGCTCCATCACCACGGCGTACACAAAATAGGCCGCGGCAAGAAAGGACAGGATTCCAGAGGCGGGGTCCGTGGCTTCCTTCGGACTGACGATCAACATCACCCCGGAGCCCACGAATAAGAGGCATTCAAAGACAGCAACCAGAAGGACCATGACCAAGACCAGGCGTCGCCAACCGTGCGTCGACGCCGCTGCGGCAGCGAACGCGCGCGGAGTCTCGACAAGGTAGTCGCGCGCACTTCTCGCCAGGCCACGCCTGGCATCAGCGTGGTTCCTGTCGTGAGCGCGTTTTCCCGCAGCAGAGAAGTGCTCCGTGCCTCCCCTCGAGGCGCCCCTCTTCGGCTGTGGCGGCAGGGCCTTCCGAAGGGCGCGGGAGAACTTTTCGGCACTCTGGAAACGATCGTCCGGCGCAAGGGCACATGCGGTCTCAAACACCTTTAGCAGGGCAGACGCTCCCCCCGTTGCCTCACGGACACGCTGGTCGAAGCTGGGGTCGGAGGGTTCGGTGGCGCTCAGAAGATAGCCAAGCAGGCGACCAAGCGAATAGACGTCCGAGCGCGCGTCGGTCTGGCCGAAGCCATACTGCTCCGGGGACGCAAAGCCCCAGGTGCCAAGCTGCATCGTGTCGCGCGTCGCTCCGGAAACCTTCTTGCGGGCGATGCCCATGTCTATAAGGTGCACGCCGTCCGAGGCGAGTACAACGTTGCCCGGGGTCACGTCACGGTGCACCAGACCAATCCCATGCAGGCGAGAGAGGACCTGGCAAAGCTCGGCAAGCACGTCGGCCACCTCGCGCGGGCCCATGGCACCGGCGCGCTTGATTCGCTCGCGAAGCGTCTCGCCCGGAACGTAGTCATACACCACGGCCAGCTTGTCGGGAAGCTCGTAGATCTGTCGCACGCGAGGGAGGCGTGGGTCATCGAGCGCCGCCACGGCCTCCCATACGCCCCTGTTCTCCAACTCGGAGCGAATGTACTTGCGGACCAGCAGCTTGTCGGCCACCACGACCGGAAGTCCCGACCCAAGGCATCGCAGCGTGGAGTCCGGAAGGCAGACCAGCTGGGTCTCGCCGGCCTCACCGTGCGCAAGCACGTTCAGGACCGTATAGGAGTCGTCAGCGTCGAGGGTCGCAAGCAGCTCTTCATCAGTCACGACAGAGGAACCCCCTATCGAGCGGAACTACGTCTGACGTAACCGTTTTCATCCAGCAGCGTGTCTTCTCCCAACCGATAGAGCTCGTCGTCGCAGCGATCGATTTCGAGACGACGATTCACGCACGAGATGATGATCGCGTCGCGGCGGTCCTTGCAGTAGAGCTCGGAGTACCCGGCCCGCTTGAGCAGCCGCTGGGTCTCTACGAGGCTGCACTGCAGGCCGAACGACAGCGCAATCACGACGTTTCGATGGGGGTGGCGCTCCCCGCCGAAGACCTGATAGCCATAGGACGCGGCCACGTGGGCACGCCTGAGCACCGTCGCGCGCGAAAGGCCCTTCTCCTTTGCCAAAGCGGTAATCTCCTGCGAAAAGTCGCATGCGACAATCTGCTCGCGATCGAGATATGCCTCGGGAGAAGTGCTGGCAAGCAGGCGCTTCAGCAGCTCCTCAGTCAGGGGCTCGTCCTCCAGGGACGAGGACTGGCTATGGTTTGAGATTGAAGACATGGTTCGGCCCTTTCGCGTTCTTACGGGCCATTGTCCCACGACATCCACCTTTCGTTAAGAGGCCGACGCCATGGCGACGGCCCGTCCGGCGGCCTTGCTATTGAAGGGCGGCGTCGCGACCGCGCGCGAAGGCCTCGAGGTTCGTCCCTCTGGTCTTGGGCGGCACGCGCTTGCAGATTGCATCATGCCAGGCGGTCTCATCGAACGGCAACGCGGTGGAGAGCGCACCCACCAGAACGACGTTTGCCGAGCGCGGGTTCCCCGTCTGACGTGCAATGAAGCCGGCATCGATGCGGATAGCCCCCACCTCGTCAAGCCGCTTCGAGATGCGCTCGGGCATGCGCGCGTTCCCGATGTTCACGGGAACAGGCACAATGGTCTCGTCGTTCACGAACAGCTTGCCGCCCTCGCGCAGGTACTGCTGGGCCCTGAGCGCCTCGAGCTCCTCGAACGCGACGACCACGTCAGCGCAGCCCGGGTCGCAGACCATGGAGTCAACCTTGTTGCCCATGCGAATGACGGTCGACACCGAGCCACCACGCTGGGACATGCCATGGATCTCGGAGACCTTCACGTCCAGGCCGGCCTCGGCGGCGCACATCGCGAGTATGTTGCCAGCGAGGATCGTGCCCTGTCCGCCCACGCCAACCAGAAGGACGGTCTTGGTCTTCTCGACCTCCACCCGTGCGCCCAGCGTCACCGTCGACGCGGCGTCCGACGCGATTGCATGTGCCATTTCTACTCCTCCTCGATGCAGCCGAAGGGACAGGACTGCACGCACTGGCCGCAGCCGATGCACTGGTCGGGATCGATGACTGCGTGCCCGGTCTTGTCCTTTCCGAGCGCGGGGCAGCCTATCTGGACGCAGGTACCACAGCGGCGGCAGTCTCGTATGACGGGCATGGGCCTGCGCGAGCGGTCAATCAAGCGGCAAGGAGACCGGAAGATGAGGACGGACAGCTTGTCCTCGTGACCGATCGCATCCTTGAGCGCTGCGCGAATGGACTTGGCGTCCTGCGAGTCGATGGTTGCGACCTCGTCGACGCCTATGGCGCGGCAAAGTCGTTCAAGGTCGAGCGGCTTGCCACTGGGCTCGTCGAGTGGCGACTTGCCGGCCATCTGCTCCGAGAGCGTGACGCCATTTACGGGGTTGCCCTGCGTTCCGGTCATGGCAGTGGTCCGGTTGTCCAGAATGCAGATGGTCCCCTTGCCGCCGTTGTAGACCGTGCCCAGGAGGCTCGTGATTCCCGAATGGGCGAAAGTCGAGTCGCCGATGACGCCCACAACGGGGCGCCCCGTGCGCTCGCGTGCGCCCGCCAGCTCCATGCCATGCGCCATCGAGAGCGAGGCTCCCATGTCAATCACAGAGTCGACGGCGCGATACGGCGCGACCGCGCCAAGAGTGTAGCAGCCGATGTCGCCCGTGACGATCGCCTTCATGCGCCGCAGCTCGACGTAGACAAGGCGATGCGGGCAGCCCGCGCAGAACGCGGGGGGACGGGGCGGCAGGCCCTCGGCGTTTGGCAGGTGGGGAGGCTCGCCTTGCGAGAAAGACGCGCGGATGTGGGCCGGAAGGACCTCCCCCGAGCGCGGCAGGCGGCCAGCCGGCGGCTCGGAGACCTCGATGCCCAGCGCACGAACCCGCGTCTCGAAGTATGTGCAGGCCTCTTCCACAACGTAGAGCTTGTCGACCGAGGCGGCGAAGTCCGCCAGGGCGCGGGCGGGAAGCGGCCAGGTAAGGCCAAGCTTGAACGTCGAGGCATCAGGCAGCGCCTCGCGCACATGGTTGTAGAGCGCCCCGGCGGCGACGACGCCCACGCCGCGGTCGCGCATCTCGACACGGTTGAACTCGCACTTCTCCGCGTATTCGCAAAGCGCGTCCTCGCGTGCGTTCGTGGCCGCCGTGCGCGCGACGGCCATCGCCGGCATCATCACGTACTTGGAAATCTGCGTCTTGTAGTCGCGGGGCGCGACGGCGGCACGCCCTCCCGCAACGTCGACCATGGTCTTGGTGTGGGCCACGCGCATCGTCTCGTGCAGCATGACAGGGGTGTCAAAGCGCTCGGACAGTTCGAAGGCCTTCCGGGAGAACTCGTAAGCCTCCTGCGAGTCGCTGGGGTCAAGGCACGGCACGCGCGCGAACGCCGCGTAGTTGCGGGAGTCCTGCTCGTTCTGGGAGCTGTAGCACGAGGGGTCGTCTGCGACCAGAATGACCAGGCCGGCGTTCACGCCCGTGTTGGCGACCGACATGAACGGGTCTGCGGCGACGTTCAGCCCCACGTGCTTCATGGTAGCCATCGAGCGGGCGCCCCCCATCATGGAGCCGATGGCGACCTCGAGGGCAACCTTCTCGTTGGGAGCCCACTCGCAGTAGACGCCGTCCTTCTCGACCAGGTTCTCCAACGTCTCGGTCGACGGGGTGCCGGGATATCCGGTGCCGACCGCGACACCCGCCTCCCATGCGCCCTGAGCGATGGCCTCGTTACCCGAGAGCAGCTGTTTTCCCATTCGGATCCCCTCTCTCACCGCAGTCCCGCCGTGCGGCCGAAACAAGCGTCCACACATTTTCGGTCAGCCGTGTTTCGAACGGAACAACAGTGTTCCGGCGAACGGCGAACGGTGGGAATGGCGCATCGGAGAAGGACTGCCCCGCCAATTCGAGGCGAATGCGCCAGGTCAGTCACACCGCGCTGACGCACGCACAGAAAAAGGACGCGCGGTCGGCCGAAGCCGTCCCGCGCGTCCGCTCCTGGCTCTTGCGAGAGGAAGCTAGTCGACGGAGGCGATGTCAATCCAGCTCAGAAGGAAGTCCTTCTCGATCACGCGACCGCGCGCAAGCTCGGCGCCCGCAACGATGGGGAACCAGTTCTCGACCGTCTCCATGCTGGTGCCGGAGAGCTCGCAGTAGGTGCGGATGTAGTTCTCGGCGAACTCGTCCGCACCGCGCAGCTTGAAGCGCAGGTACGAGACCGCGCAGTCGGCCGCGCCGTCACCCTGGCTGGCATGGGCCCAATCGCAGATGCAGTAGCTGCCATCCTCGCGGACGATGACGTTCGAGGGAACGAAGTCGCCGTGGCAGATGTTCTGGTGGTTGGACATGCCATCCAGCCTCATCAGCAGGTCGTAGCGCGTCGACTCGTCGAGGACCTCGGTGACCGAGTTAATCATGCGCGTGTACTTGTCCTGCTGGCGCGGCATGAGGTCGTTGGTGTACTTGTGGACGTCCAGCTGCAGCTCGACGAACTGGCGCGTGAGCTCGGGGCGGCGCTCGTGGTCCTCGTCACCAAGCTCGCGCATGGTCTTTCCCTCAACCTTCTTCGTGATGAGAGACCACGACCCATCGACCTTGCTGACCTCGACAATCGGGGTCACGTCCAGGCCAGACTGCTCGGCGCGAGTCAGATTGAGAGCCTCGTTAAAGACGCCCGCCGGCGGCTTGGTCGCGTTGTAGACCTTGGCAACGAAGTCTCCGCAGTCATAGACGACCTTGTTCGCGCGGACCTTGATGACCTTCTTGTCTTGGGGCAGTTCCATGATGCAGTCATCTCCTCAATCGTACGTCGTTGAGACAAGCCTACTCAGAATCGCGAATGCTCAGGCCCTTGTCCTCGTAAGAGGTGGCCGGGCGTCCGTAGTAGGCATCCATGTACATGGACTTGATCTCCTCCACGAGCGGGTAGCGCGGGTTGGCACCCGTGCACTGGTCGTTGAAGGCATTAAGCGACATCTCGTCGAGGGTGTCGAGGAAGTACTGCTCGTCCACGCCGTAGTCGGCAATGGTCTCCTTCACGCCGATGGTCTTCTTGAGGTCCTCGATGCCCGCCATGAAGTTCTCGAACACCTCGTCGTCGTCCCTGCCGGCGAAGCCGCAGTAGCGGCCCATCTCGGCGTAGCGCGCCTTGGCGTGAGGGTACTGGTACTGTGAGAAGGTGCCCATGCGGGTCGGACGCTCGGCTGCGTTGTAGCGGCAGACGCGCGTGAGGATGACCGCGTTGGCCCAGCCGTGGGGAATGTGATGGTAGGCACCGAGCTTGTGTGCCATGGAGTGGTTGACGCCCAGGAACGCGTTGGCAAAGGCAATGCCGGCGAGGCAGGACGCGTTTGCCATCCTGTCGCGAGCCTCGACGTTGGTTGGCTCGTTGTAGGCAGTTGGCAGGTAGTCGAAGACCAGCTTGGCCGCACGCAGAGCGAGACCGTCGGTGTAGTCGGAGGCCATGATCGAGACGTATGCCTCGATGGCGTGCGTGAGGACGTCGATGCCGGACGCGGAGGTCAGGCCGCGCGGCTGAGTCATCATGTTGTCGGTGTCGACGATGGCCATGGTCGGCATGAGCTCGTAGTCGGTGATGGGCCATTTGATGCCGGTCTCCGCATCCGTGATGATGGCAAACGGCGTGCACTCGGAGCCCGTGCCCGAGGAGGTCGGGATCGCGACGAACTTGGCCTTCTCGCCCATCTTCTTGAAGCGATAGACGCGCTTGCGGATGTCCATGAAGTCGACGGCCATGTCGTCGAACTTCTCCTCCGGGTGCTCGTACATGGTCCACATGATCTTGCCGGCATCCATTGCGGAGCCGCCGCCCATGGCGATGATCACGTCAGGCTCGAAGGCGACGATCTGCTTCAGGCCCTCGCGGGCAGACTGGATCGTGGGGTCGGGCTGGACGTTCCAGAAGGAGCTGTGGACGATGCCCATCTCGTCGAGGGCACGCTCGATCGGCTGGGTGTTGCCGTTCTTGTACAGGAAGCTGTCCGTGACGATGAAGGCGCGCTTGCAGCCGTAGACCTCGCCGAGCTCGCGCAGGGCGACGGGCATGCAGCCCTTCTTGAAGTAGACCTTCTCGGGAGTGCGGAACCACAGCATATTCTCTCGCCTCTCTGCGACCGACTTGACGTTAAGCAGCTGATGGACATCGAGGTTGCCCGAGAACGAGTTGCCACCCCATGAGCCGCAGCCGAGCGTGAGCGAGGGCGTCAGCTGGAAGTTGTAGATGTCACCGATGCCACCCTGCGCAGCCGGGCAGTTAATGAGAATGCGGCAGGTCTTCATCGCACTGCGGTGAGCCTCCATCTTTTCGGTCTCACGCGTGTCGATGAACAGCGAGGAGGTGTGGCCGTAGCCGCCGTCAGCGACGAGGCGGGAGGCCTTGGCGAGTGCGTCCTCGAAGTCAGAGGCGCGATACATGCCCAGGATGGTGGTCAGCTTCTCGTGAGCCCAGGGGTTGGAGGGCTCGACGGACTCGGTCTCGCCGATGAGCACCTTGGTCCAGGCAGGAACCTCGACGCCGGCGGTCTTGGCGATGGTGGGAGCAGGCTGGCCGACCATCTTGGCGTTAACGCCACCGTTGACGATGACGGTGTTGCCGACCTTGTCGATCTCATCGCCCCTCAGGAAGTAGGCGCCGCGCTTGGCGAACTCCTCCTTGACGGCGTCGTAGACCCCGTCGAGAACAATCACGTTCTGCTCGGTCGCGCAGATCATGCCGTTGTCGAAGGTCTTCGACTGCATGATGGAGTTGACGGCCATGAGAATGTCGGCGGAGTCGTCGATGATGGCGGGGTTGTTGCCCGGACCGACGCCGAGGGCCGGAGTGCCGGAGCTGTAGGCGGCGTTGACCATGCCGGGGCCACCGGTCGCCAGGATGATGTCGGCCTCGGACATGAGCGTGTTTGTGGCGACCAGTGAGGGGTTCTCGATCCAGCCGATGATTCCCTCGGGAGCGCCGGCCTCGACCGCAGCCTCGAGCACGATGCGCGCCGCGGCCGTGGTGGACTTCTTCGCGCGCGGGTGCGGGCTGATCATCATGGCGTTGCGCGTCTTGAGGCAGAGCAGTGCCTTGAAGATGGCGGTGGAGGTGGGGTTGGTGGTCGGGATGACCGCCGCGACAATGCCAACGGGCTCGGCGACCTTGGTCATGCCACCGGCCTTGTCCTCCTCGAGGACGCCGCAGGTCTTGGTGTCCTTGTACTTGTTATACACAAACTCGGCAGCGTAGTGGTTCTTGATGACCTTGTCCTCCATGACGCCGTAGCCCGTCTCCTCGACGGCAAGCTGGGCGAGGGGAATACGCTGCGCGTTAGCGGCAAGAGCTGCAGCCTTGAAAATCTTGTCGACCTGCTCTTGGGAGAACGTTGCAAACTTCTTCTGGGCCTCGCGCATGAGCGCGAGCTTGTCAGAGAGCTCCTCGTCGCTGTGAACGACGATTGCGGGTGCGTCGCTGACGGTCTCGGCCTGAGTGACCTTGGCCTCTTCGGACATTGTTCCTCCTTTGTCTTGCCTTGCATCACTAGCGGGGTCCGCAGTGATGTCATGCTTGCGTTCGACAGGGACAATTGTATGCGTGATTTACACAGAAGAAACGTCTCAATGACACAAGAATTACCTATTTTCATGCGATGAGACGCATTGACCATTCCAGAATGTTCATTTTTTGCACCATCTTGTACACGTATTGATAGCCAACCTTCACATGTCAATACGCAATCATCGGGCGACGGTGAGAAGTACGTCCGCATCCTTTGCCGCAACTATGTAATGGACAGAATGAAGGCAACGGCCCCTTGCGCCATCAGGACCGGTTCTCTTTGTCCACGAGCCCGGAGGCCCCGTAGCGTCTGCGCAGAAGCGGCTTCTCGATCTTTCCGGTCGCGTTGCGCGGAACATCGGCAAAGATGATCTTTCGCGGGCGCTTGTAGCGCGGCAGGGCCTGGCAGAAGTCGAGCACCTCCTCCTCACCCACCCTGCCGACGTAGTCTGGCTTGAGTTCGACGATGGCCGCGGCGACCTCGCCCAGGCGCTCGTCGGGCAGACCGATGACGGCCACATCCTGTATGGCGTCGTACGAGCTCATGAAGTCCTCTATCTGGACGGGATAGAGGTTCTCTCCGCCCGTGATGATCACGTCCTTCTTGCGGTCGACCAGCCAGTAGAAGCCATCGTCGTCGCGTCGGGCCATGTCACCCGTAAGCAGCCATCCGTCGACAAGGGCTTCGGCCGTGGCGACAGGGTCCCCGTAGTAGCACTTCATGAGTCCGGGACCACGAACGCAGAGCTCGCCAACCTCCCCTGGGGCAACGGGAATGCCCTTCTCGTCCACAATCTTGCACTCCCAGCGATATCCCGGCACGCCAATGGCGCCCACGTGATCGACGTTCTGGACGCCCAGGTGCACGCAGCCGGGGCCAGTCGATTCGGACAGGCCGTAGTTGGTGTCGTAATCGTGCCGGGGAAAGACCTTGCGCCAGCGCTGGATGAGGCTCTTGGGCACCGGCTGGGCGCCGACGTGCATCAGCCGCCACTGGTCGAGGTGATAGTCTTCCAGCCGCAGCTCTCCGCGCTCGATGGCCGTGAGAATGTCCTGGACCCAAGGCACGAGCAGCCAGACGATGGTGCAGCGCTCCTTGCTGACGGTGTCGAATATGAATTGCGGCGAGACGCCGCGCAGCAGGACCGCCTTGCCTCCGCTCACGAGCGACCCCATCCAGTGGAACTTTGCGCCGGTGTGGTAGAGGGGCGGTATGCACAGAAACACGTCGCCCCTCGTCTGGCCGTGGTGCACCTGTTCCATCTGGGCGGCCTGGGTCAGGCTCTGGTGCTGGTGCAGGATGGCCTTGGGGAAGCCCGTCGTTCCCGAGCTGTAGTAGATGGCGGCGTCGTCCTCGTTGGAAATCGGCACGTCGGGGTCGATGCTCGAGCAGAGACTTGCCAGCTCCTGGTAGGGCTCGGCCCACGTGGGGCAGTCATCGCCAACGTAGAGCAGGAGCCGGCCCGGCTGCACCTTGCCCACGACGCTCTCGAGGCGACCGATGAACTCGGGGCCGAAGACCAAGACGTTCACGTCGGCCTTGTCGATGCAGTAGCTGATCTCGTCAGCCGCATAGCGAAAGTTGAGGGGCACGGCAATCGCGCCGGTCTTGAGGACGCCAAAGTAGATGGGCAGCCACTCGATGCAGTTGTACAGGAGGATGGCAACCTTGTCGCCCCTACGCACCCCTCGGCTCAGGAGCAGGTTGGCAAACCTGTTGGCCTTCTCGTCGAAAACGGACCAGGTAATCTCGCGGCGGAGGGGCTCGTCGTTGGTGGTTTCGATCAGGTCGTAGTCGCGCCAGGTAATGTGACGGTTCTCGGGGCGCTGCGGATTGATCTCGACCAGAGCGACGTCGTCACCGTGCTCGCGGGCGTTGCGTCGAAGGTAGTCGACGACGGTAAGGTCTGTATCGATGGTGACTGCCACGGCACATCCTCTCGCAGAAGACCCGCGACGCCTGTCGCGCGGAAGTAAGGAGAAGATATCCCGTGAGCTGTTGCCTAAACGTTAAAACCCGCATACGGCGCCATCGCCGTCGGCGGCGACACGTCAGGCCACCGCCAAGGGGAAGGCACCCCAAGACGAGCAATTTGAAATGGGACTAGGCCTCGAACTTGTCAACCATACCATCGGAGTCCGCCCTGAGAGCAGCGATGGTGCGAGGGATGGCGGCGAGGTCGTAGGGAGTCATCTGGTAGACCCAGTTCAGCCAGTTGCGATACAGAAGGTTCGCATGGGCACGCCAAGTAAAGATGGGCTGGCGCTCGGGGTCGTCGTCCGGGAAGTAGTTCTCGGGCACGCGGATGGGCAGCCCCTTCTTGAAGTCTCGCCAGTACTCACCGGCAAGGGTGTCGCGCCCATACTCGAAGTGACCGGTGACATAGATCTCGTGAAAGTCGCGCGTGGCGATGAGGGCGGGGCCGGTCTTGAAGCCCTCGGAGAGCACGTGCAGCTCCGGGTGGTTGGCAAGCTCAAGGGTGTCAATCGCGGCGTGACGCGAGTGCGGCATGTTGTGGACTTCATCGAAGCCGTTGGTCAGGAAGCTGTACTCATCGCAAAGGCGCTGCGGGAAGACGCCGAACAGCTTCTGCCCCAGCTGCTTCTTGGGGATGCCGTAGAGGTGGTACAGACCGGCAAGGGCACCCCAACACAGGAACATCGTGCTGAAGACGTGCTCCTGGCTCCAATCCAGAATCCGACAGAGCTCGTCCCAGTAGTCCACCTGCTCGAACGGCAGCTTCTCGACCGGTGCGCCCGTGACGATGAGCGCATCGTAGTTGTTGCCCTCAAGCGTGTCGAAGGTCTCGTAGAACTTGACCAGATGGTCCGCCGAGACATGCGTCGACTCATGGCTCGAGACGCGCATGAAGTCGCAGCTCACTTGGAGCGGCGACTTAGAGATGAGACGGAGTATCTGCGTCTCGGTCTCTATCTTGGTCGGCATCAGGTTGAGGATCAAAACGTGCAGCGGTCGAATCTGCTGCCTGGTCGCAACCTCTTCCTCAATGGCAAAGATGCGCTCCTGGCTCAGGATGCGCTTTGCGGGCAGACCGTCGGGGATGTTGATGGGCATGCTAGCTCCTTCTTGGTTCGTGCACTTAGATTATCAGCTTTTCTCCTATGCTCGGCGCGGCAACGCATGCGGCATCAGCGAAAACGACCTCCATACACATGTGGAGATGCGCGCGACGCCCACCTCACGGGATGCAGAAAACGACCAGTTGTTGGATACTAGGAGCCATGAACACCACATTTGCCGAGCTCGGGCTAAACGAGCACATACTCGAGGGCGTCGCAGCCCTCGGCTTTACCACGCCCACCCCCGTTCAGGCGCAAGCAATCCCCGCCGTCCTCGCCGGCAGAGACGTCATAGCATCCGCCCAGACGGGTACGGGAAAAACCGCGGCGTTCGCGCTGCCCCTCCTCCAGGTGATCGAGCCCTTCTCCAGCGCCGCGCGAGAGGAACAGGCGCGCGACGTCGAGGCCGACGCGCCGCGGGAAGACCTGCCCCCAAACGAGGGCGATAGCGACACGCCCGACGTCATCGCCGACGAGGCGGGAGGCGCGGGCGCATCGGTTTCCGCCGGCGTCGACTCCGACGGCAGGATCGAGCGCCCCAAGCGCAGGCGCAGGCGTCACCACAGGAAGGCACCGGGCGCAACCGCCAACGCATCCGACGAGGCGTCCGAGAGCTCCGACAAGAGGCGCACGCGCACCCGCAAGCCATCCGATCGCTCTGCAAAGACAGGCGAGAAGGGCCAGGCCCCCAAGCCGAAGCGCCGTCGCAAGAGGAAGGCATCCTCAAGGAGCAGCGCTGCCGAGACGCGCGCGGCCGACCCCAACGCCAAGCCATTCGGACCCTTCGCGCTGGTCGTTACGCCCACGCGTGAGCTCGCCTCCCAGATCGAGAAGGTCGTCACCACCGTATGCGAGCACACGAACCAGAAGTCCGTCGTCGTCATGGGCGGCACCAAGTTCGAACGCCAGATTCGCGAGCTCGAGGAGGGCTGCGACCTCCTGGTAGCCACGCCAGGCCGTCTGATCGACCTGATGGAGCACGACCACGTGAACCTGAAAGACGTCCAGGTCTTCGTGCTCGACGAGGCCGACCGCATGCTGGATATGGGTTTCTGGCCCAGCGTCCGACGCATCATCGCAGCACTCCCCCAGAAGCGCCAGACCCTGCTCTTCTCGGCAACGCTACCTCCCTCCATCAAGGGAACGGTCAACGCGATGCTCCACGAGCCCGTAGTCGTCGAGATCGCTCGCGTGGGCGAGACCGCCGACACCGTCGAGGAGCACCTGTGCCCCGTCACCCAGGGACAGAAGACGCAACTGCTCGAGCAGCTCCTGGCCGGCGCGGCATCCGGCGAGCGACCAGAGCGCGTGCTGGTGTTCTGCCGCACGAAGCATCGTGTCGACGATCTCGAGAAGTACCTAAAGAACGCGGGGGTGAAGGTCGACGTCATGCATGCCGACCGCCCGCAGAGGGCCCGCGAGCGAGCGCTGGAGCGCTTCCGCGCAGGCAAGATCCAGGTGTTGGTGGCGACCGACGTCATGAGCCGTGGAATCGACGTCAGCGGCATCGATGCCGTCGTGAACTTCGACGTTCCCATGGACCCCGAGGACTACGTACACCGCATCGGACGCACCGGCCGAGCCGGCGCCACGGGACACGCCTACACCTTCGTCGCGCCTGACGAAATCAGCCCGCTGCGCGAGATAGAGTACTTCACCAAGAAGCTCGTGCCGGTGTGGGACCTCGAGGGCTTCGAGTACGACTCGTCACGCATCGTCCCCAACGCCAGACGCTCCACCAACAAGCCAACCCGCAGCCTCTTCAGCGGCTCGCGCAGCCGTGGGCGCGGAATGAGTGGCGGACGCTACGGCAGGCACTACTAGAGCCACCCCTCGCCCACGCAAAGAGGGACAGCGCAACAACAAGGCCTCGCTAAAAGCCAGGGCGGCCCGGATCATCCGGGCCGCCCCGTTCACTAGCTGGCGGGAAGCGTTGCAGCCGCCGTCCGAGAGGTAGCGTTACGCCTCGGCGGGCGCAGCCGTACCAGACACGGAGTCGTGCAGCGCATCCTTTGCGGCGTCCGCAACGCGCTGGCGACCGAGCTCGGTCCACTCGGGCTCCTCGTCGGGCATCGAGCCAGCCTCGGCACCGAAGAACTCCTTGAGGCAGTTGACGGCGACGATGAGGCCGAGCACCATCAGCAGAACCGCGAAGATGAGCTGGAGGCCCTTGGTGGCAAGGACGTCGGCGGTGACGCCCGCGGCAAGGGCGGTAGCGCAGCCGTACACGCTCATGGCAAGCGAGGTAAAGGTGCAGACAAGCAGGAAGGCGACGGGGGCGTAGAGAATCCAACCCTTACGGCCGGTCGCCTTGCAGAAGACGGCAAGCGTGATCATGGTCATGCCGCCGAGCAGCTGGTTGGACGCGCCGAAGAGCGGCCAGATGTTGAGGTAGCCACCAAAGGTGAGCGAGAGGCCCAGCAGCAGGGTGACGATGGTCGCGAACCAGACGTTCGTGATGACCCCCATGGCGCCAGACTGCTTCTGGTCGGACTGGAGGGCATCGTTGGTCTTGAAGAAGAACTCCTGGAACGAAGAGCGGCCGATGCGGGCAACCGCATCAAGGGAGGTGAGGGCAAGAGCAGAGACGTTCATGGTCATGAAGACGGTCGTGAACGTGGAGTCCAGGCCGATGGTGGTCATGCCCTTGGCGAGACCGGCCGCGAAGATCTGGAACGGGGTGCTTGCGACGCCGCCGTTCAGGGCGCCGGTGCCGGCGGTGTTCATGTCGCCGTACATGATTCCAGCGGTAACGATAGCGATGACGGCGACGAGGCTCTCGAGGACCATGGCGCCGTAGCCGACGGAAAGCATGTCCTTCTCATTCGCGACCTGCTTAGAGGAGGTGCCGGACGAGACGAGGCTATGGAATCCGGAGAGGGCGCCGCAGGCGACGGACACGAACAGAACGGGGAACATGAAGTTGCCGCTGGCGGCAAGCTTGTCCATGGCCTCGGTGGAGGCAATCATCGGGGCGGTCATGGTTGCCTGACCGTGGATTGCGAGGACAAAGATGCCGGCGATGGCGCCGAGAATCATTGCGACCATCATGATGGTCGTGAGGTAGTCACGCGGCTGCTTCAGAACCTGGATGGGCATGGCGGAAGCAAGCACCAGGTACACCATGACCACGGCGATCCAGCCGTTGATGTCGAGGTAGATCGGGAAGTGCATGCCGGCGAAGAACATGACGGCGATGAGCAGAACCGCGAGGGCGAACTCCTTGGCGCCCTTGAGGTCGAACTTGCGGCAGACCCAGCCGAAGAACATGGCCACGAAGGTGAAGAGGATCGAAATCGTGCCTGCGGTACCGGCGGCGTAGGACTTGGCGAAGTCGATGCCCGCATCGCCGACGGTCATCTTGAAGGTGCCTGCGACCATAGAGGTGAAGGCAGCGATGACGATGCCGCAGAAGAGCCAGCTGAACAGGAGGAACAGGCGACGGCCGGTCCTGCCGATGTACTTCTCGATGAGCTGTGCCAGCGACTTGCCGTTGTTCTTGACGGACGCGTAGAGCGCGCCGAAGTCATGAACGGCACCGAAGAAGATGCCACCCACGAGAACCCACAGCAGTACGGGCAGCCAGCCAAACATCATGGCGACGATGGTGCCCGTCACGGGGCCTGCGCCACAGATAGAGGAGAACTGGTGAGAGAAGACCGTAAAGCGTGACGCAGGGGCGAAGCTCTTGTCGTCCTCCATGCGAACCGCGGGGGTCAGGGCGTCAGCGTCAACGCCCCAGGACTTCGCTAGCCAGCGACCGTATACGACGTATCCAATAACCAGGACCACCGCAGCAACGACAATAACAGCCAAACCATTCATGTGTCATACCTCCCCTTGGGGATCGAGCGCTGGCAAGCCTTTCTTGCCCTGACGCGAAGTGCAGCCATGCTAAAGCCGTTTACGCTGCAGTTTTATGCCGTTCGTCCGAACGAAACCATTGAGAAACGCCAATTGAACCCTCTTGTTACAAACGAGGTCGTGTAGCCTCCGTCAGATGCCCGCAACCTCGTCCTTGCGAAGGCTCCGGTGTCTCAAAATGACAGTGAGAAGTACGCGCATTCCTGTCAGCAAGGAGCCACGCATGAAGCAGGTTCGTCCCTACCCCCGAGTCATCGTCACGAAGAAGGCGGCACGGTCGCTCAAGAGCGGACACCCTTGGGTGTTCGAGGGCGAGGTAATCAGGACGGAGCCCTCCCCCGCCAACGACGACGCCGTCAAGAACGGCTGCGTAGTCGACGTGTTCGAGGAAAACGGAACCTGGCAGGGCGCAGGACTCATCTCGCTGGAGTCAAAGATTCGCGTTCGCATTGTCAGCCGCAATGCGAACGACCGCTTTGACAACGCGTTCTGGAGTCGCAGGGTCCAGTGGGCCTGGGACCATCGCAAGGTCGCGATGGGAGGGCGCGCCTTGCCCGGCTGTGAGCCCGACACCAACTGCTGCCGCATCATCTTCAGCGAGGCGGACGGGCTTCCCGGCCTGATTGTCGACCGCTACGAGGATGTGCTCGTCTCCCAGGTGGGAACCGTGGGCATGGAGCGACTCAAGGGGGCCATCTATCCGCTCATCATCCAGACGCTGCGTGCTGACGGCCAGGAAATCCGCGGCATCTACGAACGCAACGACTCGCCCGCACGCGCAAAGGACGGACTTGGCCTGGACAAGGGGTGGTATGACTTTTCGTCGAGCGACCTTGCGCTGGACACGCCTGACAGCGCACGCGTCACGGTGCGCGAGAACGGCATCGCGTTTGATCTCGACATCGAGAACAGCCAGAAGACCGGCTTCTTCCTGGACCAGAAGTACAACCGTCGCGCCGTTCGCGACATCGCCGGCGGGCGTCGCGTGCTCGACTGCTTTTGCCACGTGGGCCCCTTTGGCCTGAACGCCGCCGCGGGCGGCGCCGAGTTCGTGCGCTGCGTTGACGTGAGCCAGGCGGCCATCGACCTTGCGGGCGAGAACGCGCGACTCAACAAGCTCGACTCAACCATGGGATTCACCTGCGCAAACGTGCTCGAGTACCTTCCCGAACTCGCAAAGGACAGGGCGCGCCTGCGCGAGGAGGGCGGACCCTTTGACCTCATCGTTCTCGACCCGCCCGCCTTCACCAAGAGTCGCGGCACGGTCAACCACGCCTCGAAGGGATATCGCGAGATCAACCAGGCCGCCATGCGCCTGCTGCCGCGCGGCGGCTACCTTGCGACCTGCAGTTGCAGCCACTTCATGACGCGTGACCTTCTGGCCAAGGCCATCGCCGAGGCCGCGCACAACGCCAACGTGCAGCTCAAACAGGTGCAGGAGCTGCAGCAGGCTCCCGATCACCCCATTCTGTGGGGAGTGCCCGAGACGCACTACCTGGACTTCTTCATCTTCCAGGTCATCTAGGGCACGCACCCCAGCCTGAAGACGTGAAAAGGGTCCACGGCCTGGCCGTGGACCCTTTCTTCCATCGTCACGCTAACTAACGGTCAAACGATGCCCACCCTACACGCGAGCCCTAGCCTTTCCGAACAGGCCGACCGCCAGAAGACCGACGGCAAGAAGGACGATCGGCGCCACGTTCGTGGACAGATCACCCGTCTGGGGACTGCGCTCGGAGCCCGGCGCAGAGGTCGTCGGGGCCGTCGGGGCCGTCGCGGCCGCCATCTTAAAGGAAGGGGCGGGAGGCGTGGCCTTGCCCTCCTCGAAGTAGACGGCATAGTCGGAGAACCTGTCGGAGCTGAACGTAAGTGTCTTGGTGGCGGCGTCATACGTTGCCGGAATACGTTCGGTCACACCATTGTGGTTGCGGACGACGAACACCGTAGCGCCGTCGGGAATCTTCGCCGCGGCCTCGTCGGACAGCACGAAGCTCATCTGCGCGGAGTCGTTGAGCTCGCTCAGCGAGCTGGTCCATGCGGAGTTCGCATTGCCCTTTGCGACCAGCTGGTCAAGGGAGAGGTCGAGGTAGAGAACGCCCGTGCCGCCATTGGCGGCGCTGCTCTGGTCCATCGTCGCCCTGTCCGCCGCACCCATCTCTTGAATCTCGAGGCGGAGGTTACCGGAATCGATGATGTTCCCGTTGCCCTTGACGGTGCCAGAAGCAATGTTCGCGTCATTGTTTACGACGCTATCATCCACCTGAGTGAACAGGGCCGCAAGGTGAAGGTTGCAGCGGGGCATCACAAACGTGAAGGTGCCCATCTCCTGCTGCGGCGTGATTTCCGCCTGCCCGTTGAGGGCGCCCTTGAGGTACTGGTAGCCGTACTCGGGCTTGAGCTTGATGGTTACCGTTGCGCCGGCGGGAATGCGGAAGTAATAGAACGAGATGGAGTCGGGGTCATCTGGATCCGAGCCCTTGGAACCGCTGGGGCGACCAGGGGTAAATCCATCTTGACCATCCTCTTCTCCGTTCTTGTACAGATCCTCGCGCGAGTACGTCACCCCCTCGTAGGTCACGCTAAGGACATCCACGTCACCATTGACGACGAAGTGGTCCTTATCCGGCACGGGCTTCTTTGCGGTAGACCATATCAGCGTGGTCTGGAGAGGGTCGACCTTCGCGACGAGATGGATGTTGTAGTCACCCGTGCTTGCGAGCGGAAGGCTAAAGTGAGTAGGGTCATCGACGTCAAATGGTACATTGTTGATGGTTACGGAATCGGCAATCAAGCCAAACGCCACCGTAACATTCAGGGTGCTAGGGGGAACGGCCGTACCCTCGACGCGATCAGTGGCTCCACCCATCTCGGCGTCGTCATACCAGTGCGTTGTCTCCCCATTGCGCTCGGTCGTGACGATGGCAATGCCCTTGTCATCGCCCTCGCTCGTAACGGTAAAGTTCGCGCCGGCCACTGCCGGCCCAAGCGTGGGAGCCGAAGCCTCCGCAACGCCAAGAGTGGGAGTAGAAGCCTGGCCGTCTGGCGTACTGTCTGTCGCACCCGCCGTTGCATTGACAGCGGACGCAGACGCCGACGCGGACCCATCCGCGGACGCGGCCTCCACGATAGTCGTCGGCTCCTCCTGGCCCTGGCCAGAGGCGTCTCCAATAGCCCCGTCATCTGCGAACGCCGCCGATGGCACCAAGGCAGCAGCCAGAACAAACGACAGCGTTAACGCGAGCCATGCGTGCAATTTCTTCATGGGAACCTCCTCACACGAGACAATGCGAAACGACACCCAATCACATACATATAAAAAAATAGCACGCCTGAACACTGGCTTAAAGAGCCAGTGTTCACGTATTCCGCCATGTGACAATAACGTAAGCAGAACGGTATCGACTAGGTTGCGATGGAAGGTCCCGCACGGCTCGCGAGCGATTTGGGAGGGAATCCTAGGACGCGAGCGGACCTTGGAACACGCTGGTGAGTATGTTGACATCAATATTGCCGCCACTGATGACAAGCGCGATGTTTCGTCCGCCTATGCGGTCGGGGTACTCGCAGGCCGCAGCGACCACCATGGCACTGCCAGCCTCAACCGCAAGCTGTTCCTTCTCGATCATGAACTTGAAGGCGTCGACGATGCTCTCCTCCGAAACGAGGATGATGTCGTCGACCAGGTCGGGCAGCATTTCGAACGAGATCTCACCAATGCCGCCCACGATCGCCTCGCAGACCGTCTCGCCCTTGGTTGGGTAGCGGCTGTAACAGACGCCGTCGCGAAGCGCATCAGACATGGCGGGACAGGCCTTCGTCTGAACGCCAATAATGCGGACGTCAGGGTTTACGGACTTCGCGGCAACGGCAATGCCCGTGATGAGGCCGCCGCCGCCAATGGGCGCGACGATGGTGTCGATCCGGGGATTCTGCTCCATGATCTCGAACCCTATGGTCCCCTGCCCCTCATACACTCGAGGATCGTGCTCGAAGGGGTCGACGTAGAACATCTCGGCGCGGTCGATGTAGTTGATTCCGAGCGTCAGGGCCTCGTCGTAGTCGGCGCCAAGCATCATGCTGCGAGCGCCGTAGTAGCGAATGCGATCGGTCTTCGCGTGAGGTGTGCCAAGCGGCACGACCACGGCGCAGTCCCGTATGCCCAGAGCCTTGGCCGCCATGGCGACGGCCACGCCATGGTTTCCGGTCGAAACCGTACCGACTCCGCTTGCCTTTTCGCACTCGCTGAGCTGGGAGATGGTGTTCAGGGCTCCGCGAATCTTGAAGCTCCTGCCCAGCTGCTGGCTCTCAAGCTTGAAGAAGTAGCGGCGGTCCTCGTCGTCGAGGTAGATGGATTCCTCAAGAGGGGTTTCGCGAATGTAGTTGCGAATGCGCTCGCGGGCATCACGCACGCCCTGCGCGGTAAACCACTCCTTCATGCGCCGCTCCTTCGTAGCCCGAAAAATGTACAACCACTAATCTAGCGCATAAAAATGCAAAAGATAACCAATAGCGTTCAGATAATCAGCTTGCGGTAGCACATCTTGACGAAAGAGACTCAATCGTCAGCAATCGTCGCCGTCCCTGCGAGAACGCTTGCTCTCCTGCTCTGCGATCGCTTCGGCGGCACTACGTTTCCGCCTGCGGCGGCACTCACGAAAGAATGAGCGAAGAACGTCAGCACATTCATCCTCAAGCACGTGTGGCGTGACCTCAAAGGCATGGTTCAGACGCTCGTCGTGACTCAGGTCGAAGAGCGTGCCCAGGGCCCCGCCCTTAGGGTCGCCGGCGCCATACACGCAACGGTCGACACGCGCGTTGACCATGAGCCCCGCGCACATCAGGCAGGGCTCGAGGGTCACGTATACGGTGCACCCCGTCAGGCGCCAGCGGTCCAACTTGCGAGAGGCGCCCAGCATCGCCAGGAACTCCGCGTGCGCTGAGGGGTCTCGGTCGGTCTCCCGGCGGTTGTGCGCCCGGGCAACCACCTCGCCACCGCACGCCACCACCGCACCGATGGGCACCTCGCCCTCGCTAGCTGCGGCACGAGCCTCCTCGAGCGCGAGGCGCATGTACTTCTCGTCCAGCGCGGTCTGAGCCTCAGATTGGGCGTCCCGGCGGAAGGCGTCAGAATCGACCATAAGCGTCTTCTCCGTTTCCGTTTGCATCCTTATGAGGTAGGATATATCCACTCACGTCCTTGGAGGGATGGCAGAGTGGTTGATTGCAGCGGTCTTGAAAACCGTCGAGCGCGAATAACGTTCCGAGAGTTCGAATCTCTCTCCCTCCGCCATAATTGCTCGCGGGCCGCCTAGGGCGACCCGCTTTTTTGTTGTATTGGGTGACATATCCGCCGGGTATACTGTCGCTATGACTCCGAGAGCGAAACCCGCGCGGCGGACGCGTAGGTAGAAAGGGGCACAAATGGCACTCATCATCGTAGTCATCGTTCTGGTCGTACTCGCCGCCCTGCTCGTCTCGCTGTACAACGGCATTGTCACCAAGGACAACCGCTGCGACAACGCGTGGCAGACGATTGACGCGCAGCTTCAGCGTCGAAACGACCTCATCCCCAACCTGGTCGAAACTGTCAAGGGCTACGCGGCACACGAGTCTGGCACGCTCCAGGCGGTCACCGAGGCGCGCGCGGCCGTCGCCAACGCGGGTACCCCTGAAGAGAAGATGGAGGCCTCCAACCAGCTCTCCGGAACGCTGAAGACGCTCTTCGCCGTTGCCGAGGCCTATCCCGACCTCAAGGCGAACACGAACTTCCAGCAGCTGCAGGAGGAGCTCGGCCAGACCGAGGACAAGATCAGCTACGCGCGCATGAGCTTCAACGACTGCGTGCTCGAGTACAACAACGCGATCGAGACCTTCCCGGGAAGCCTTGTCGCCAGCCTCTTTGGCGGCGGCAAGTTCAAGACCCGTGCGGGCTTCGAGGTGGCAGACGCCGCGGCGCGCCAGGCTCCGCAGGTGAAGTTCTAGCCGCGACGCAGGCACACGCGTCGCCGCGCGCTTCGTGGGGCGCGACCGACAGGGGGGGCATCGACCAGGTCGGTGCCCCCCTTATTGGTGGCGGTTGCAGTCATGCACCAAGTGCCAAGCACCAGGTGTCCCTGGCGATGCGAGCCAGGTGACCGGAGGGCACCCAGGGAGAAGTGCCTCGCCCCTCAGGATTGGAGGCCCTTCTCCCCAAGCGCCGCCATCGTCACCTCGCCTCGCGCCTGCGCCTCAGAACCCGACGCAGCTTCAAGCAGAGCGCGATCGCCGCAGCCGCGTCCAGGACCGCAATGACTGCCATCACCGGCGAGGTTCCCCTCGTCTTGATGGGCCTGTCTATCGTCGCCACGCCCGCCTGCTCAGCCGCGTCGTTGTAGTCAAGGTTGCACGCGCGCGCGTTGAGCCAGACGTAGATTACGTCCTTGGTGGCGCGCCGCAGGTTGCTCTGGAAGTTCGCGGTGTTCGTGGGCAGGGCGAACGAGCCGTCGGCAAACACGCCGTCCATGTAGAGGCTGCCACCCGCGCGCAGCATCTGGTCAGCGTTCATGTATGCATGGTGGTCGCTGTAGTCCGTAATGACCGAGCCCCTGAAGCCCCACTCCCCCCTGAGCACGTCGGTCAGCAGGGCGTGGCTTCCACCCGCCCAGATTCCACCGATGCGGTTGTACGAGCTCATGATGCCGGTCGCATGTCCCTCCTCCACGGCAATGCGGAAGGGTTCGAGGTACAGCTCGCGCAGCGACTGCTCGGTCAGCCAGGTGTAGAGCGAGTCCCTGTATGAGTCCTGCTCGTTCAGCACCAGGTGCTTGAGGTAGCAGAACGTTCCGGTCTCGTCGGAGCCCTGGATGGTCGCGGCGGCCATGCGCCCGGACAGCAGCGGGTCCTCCGAGTAGTACTCGTAGTTTCGCCCTCCAAGCGGGCTGCGGTGGATGTTGCAGGCCGGCGCATACCAGCCATCGATCCCCAGCATCGCGCACTCCATTCCGACGGCTCGGCCGAAGTCGTGCGCAAGGTCCTGGTTCCACGTCTGGGCCAGGGTGGTCGGGTTGGGGAAGCCGACGCCATACGTCAGCTGGTTGAACGACGACGCCTGAGAAGAGCCGTCCAGCTCCTTGGTGCGCGGCTTGCCCACCGCGTCGAGCTTCGCGGAGTTCGAGTAGCCGTGGAGCACCAGGTTCAGCATGTCCCTCTGCGAGAGCTGGTCGAGCACGAGGTCCCAACGCTCGTCGTTGTAGTCGCGACCCAACGCGCGACCAAGGTCGGTGAGCTTGCCGTTCTCGCACAGGTTGCAGGCCCCGGCACCCAGCGAGTTCGTACCCTGGGATGCCACGTCAACGGCATCCGCGCCCTCTCCGGAGCGGTCCTGCGCATACGCCTGTCCAGAGTCATAGCGATTGAACAGCTTGAGGGAATCGGGCATTTCTCGGTCGTCCACACGCATGCGGGGGAACGTCCCCTTGAAGTCCGCGCGAGAGAGGTACGTGATGTTCGCGCCCGTGGTCCTTCCGTCAACCGAGATACCCGCCTCGGAGGCGTCCCCGGTAAAGCGGTTAGTGACCTCGGCGCCCGACGCGGGGTCGCCCTGCAGCTTGATTCCCTTGGCCACCCTCACGCTGCTGCGCGCCCCCTTGCACGGGGCGAGCGTGTGCGCGTCGCGCTTGAGCTCGAGGCAATACTCGCCCGGCTCGAGCTCATAGCCACAAAACCCGTTGTGGTTTGCGTCATAGCAGTCGTACGACGCCATGTCGCTCACCCTGACCGAAAGCGTCACGTCCTCAGACGCACCCGGCTGGAGCAGGTTGGTCTTCTTGTAGTCGCACAGCTCCGTCGAGGACTTCTCGATTCCGCCGGGCGTGTAGGGGCTGGTGTAGTAGAGCTGCACCACATCTTTTCCCGCCACAGAGCCCGTGTTGGTGACGCGGACGGTGATGCTCAGCGTGTCGTCGGCGCCCACGCGCGCGCCGCGGGCGAAGGAGCGGTCGACGACCTTCCAGTCGAACGAGGTGTACGAGAGCCCGTAGCCAAACGGATACTGGACGACGCCGTCGTACCCCGTGCCATAGGCGTCGTTCACGTCGCTCCAATAGCCCTCGGCGTCAGCCGTCTCGTACCACCGATAGCCGACGTATATGCCCTCCGCGTAGTCGACGTAGCGCACCGCGTCGTACGGCTCACTGGTTCCCACATTCGAGTTCGTCGTTCCGTCCGCAGGATAGAATCCCCGCGCGTTGAGGTAGGAGCCCTCGCCGTCCGCGCCAGAGTTGACCCAGCTCGCGTTGGTCTCGAAGCTGTACGGGTAGGTGTCGGTCGTGCGCCCGGACGGGTTCACGTCGCCGTAGAGCGCCTTTACCACGGCGCTCGCCGCACTGGTGCCCGTCGTTCCCACGAGCATGCAGCTGTCGACTCCGTCGATGCTCTCGACCAGCCCAAGCTCCATGGGGTTGGTGGAGTTCACCAGCACGATCACCTTGTCGTAGTTGGCCGCGACGTACCTTATGAGCGCTTCCTCCTCGGGGGACGGCTCGAGGTACTGCCTGCCCGCGACCTCCCGAGGCGAGCCGCCACGCTCGTTCACACAGTACTGGGCACGCGGGCAGTCGATGCTCTCCCCCGCCACGCGCGACAGCACGACGATGGCCGTGTCGGAGTACTTCTTCGCGTCATTCAGGACCTGGTCGCTATAGACGGTCTTGTCGTCCATGCGCGGTTCGCAGAGCTGGCAGAAGTCGCGGTCATGGCTGTTGAGCGACCCGGCGCTCAGGTTGGCCCGCTCGCCCTGGAAGCTACGGTAGGCATTCGCGAGCTCCTCGTTGTACGAGACGCCGTAGGCCGTGAGCGCGTCGAGGAGGCCGGCAGACTCGCCCGCGACGCCGCCCGAGCCGGAGCCTCCCGAGACCCACTGCGTGGAGGCCCAGCCAAAGACGTTGACCTTAGTGTCGTCCTTGGAGAGCGGCAACGTCTGGTTCCTGTTCTGGAGAAGAACGAGCCCCTCGGACTCGACGTCCTCGGCAAGTTGGGCGTCTCGCGCCTGTTGGGCGTTCAGCTCCTCCCTGGACACGTCGACGCGATCTGACCCCAGGTACGAGTCGATCGTCTCGCCATACATGACGGCGACGACGTTCGCCGCAACGACCGCGACCAGCAGCAGACCGCCCATGGCCCTCACCACGACCCTCCGCACACGACCCTTTTCTGCCTTATTCTGCACGCCATGCCCCAAACTTGCCGAAACTGCATCGCCACCATTCTAGGACGGCGGCACCCCTTGCAACCAATGCGGAAGCACTTCTCGTCCCGTGAACAGCCTCGCAGCGGTCTCGCATCGCAAGTGAGCGAGACCGCGTAAACAAAAAGCCCGCCTGAAATACAGACGGGCATCTTGCTTGGTCTAGCCGAAGGCTGCTTTGCGCGGGTCTTGTCGAGGCTTAGGCAAGAAGAGCCTTGACGGTCTCCTCGAGGTCTGCGGCGGTAAGCTTGAACTCAGCCTGCAGCCAGTCGGCGGTGCCGACCTGACCGAAGGACTCGGTCACGCCATGGCGCTTGAACGGCACGGACACGCCAGCCTCCATCAGACAGGACGCGCATGCGTCGCCGAGGCCGCCGATGACGCCGTGGTTCTCGAAGGTGACGACGGCCTTCTTGCCCGCAGACTCGGACAGGACCAGCTTGGCGTCGAGCGGCTTGATGCAGAACATGTCGATAACCTCGGTGGAAATGCCCTGCTTCTCGAGGCTCTCTGCAGCCTCGAGCGCATCCCTGAGCAGCTGGCCGGCAGTCACGATCAAGACGTCAGAGCCCTGCCTCACAACGTTGCCCTTGCCAAGCTCGAAGGTGGAGCCCTCCTCGTAGATCTTGTAAGAAGACTTGCGGCCGGTACGGAGATAGTGGACGCCTTCGGTCTTGGCGAACTCGCGAACGACCCACTCGGTCTGGACGGGGTCCGCGCCGTCGACGACGACGGAGCCGGGGATGGTGCGCATCAGGGCGACGTCCTCCCACGTGGTGTGCGTGCCGCCATTGGCGCCGACGGTGAAGCCAGGATCGGAACCCCAGATGTTAATCGTGTTGTGGGCGTAGGCACCAGACAGGTAGACCTGGTCGAAGCAGCGACGAGAGGCGAAGGGGCCAAAGGTGTGCGTGAAGGGGATGAGGCCCTCGGAGCTCATGCCAGCAGCCATGCCCATCATGTTGGCCTCAGAGATACCACACTCGAAGAACTGCTCGGGCAGCTCCCTCTGGATCTTGAGGGTGCCAGAGGCGCCGCCGAGATCAGCCTCGAGCATAACGATGGACTTGTTGTCCTTCATCATGTCGATCAGGGTGTCGACGATGGCGTCACGGTAGGGCCTTCCAGCGGTGCCCCAGTCCTCAGCGAGCTTAAACATTACGCCTCACCCCTTTCGATCTCCTCGTCAAGCTTGGCGATAGCCTCATCAGTGGCCTTGTTGATCTCGTCGTTGTTCCACTTCATAGAGTGGTTGGAGACGGCCTGCTCGAAGTAGGGAACGCCCGCGCCCTTGATGGTGTCGAGGACGATGCAGTTGGCAGTCTCAGCATTCTGCTTGGCGACGTCGATGGCGGCGTCAATGGCCTCGACGTCCTGACCGTTGACAACCTGCGTCTTGAAGCCGAAGGACTCCATCTTCTTGGCAAGGTCGAAGTTGTACATGACCTCATCAGTGGTGCCGTCGAGCTGTTTCTTGTTGTCGTCAATAAGGACGATGCAGCGGCTGAGCTTCTTGGCGGCGAGGTACTGGAAAGCCTCCCAGCACTGGCCCTCGTTGAGCTCGCCGTCGCCCACGAACAGGTAGGTGTAGTTCTTGGAACCCTTCACGGCAAGGGCCTGGGCTATGCCCACGGCCTCGGAGGTTCCCTGGCCCAGAGAGCCCGTCGTGGCGTCGACGCCGGGGGTCTTCAGGCGATCGGTGTGAGACGGAAGCCTGGTGCCACCATCGTTGAGGGTGTTGAGCCACTCCTTAGGGAAGAAGCCGCACTCGGCAAGCGTCGAGTACATGACGGGACCAGCATGACCTTTGGAAAGGACGACGCGATCGCGCTCGTCCCAGTGGGGATTCGAGGCGTCATACCTCAGCTGCTTGCCGTAGAGAACCGCATAGGCCTCGACGAGGGACAGGGAGCCGCCGACGTGACCATAGCCACGATGCTGGAGCATCGAGAGAACGTCGCGACGCACCTTGGCAGCAAGGAGCTTGACGTTCTTGAGTTCCTTCTCTTCCACTTTTCACTCCTTCGCATATCGATACTCAAAAAAAATAAGCCGGACACCAAGGCGTCCGGCCAAAAGTGACGACCAAATCTTAGCCCAGGTGCTCGGCGAGCTTAGCCTCCAGCTCCGCCTTATCAAGAATATTGCTCAGAACGATCTTCTGCTCGTCGGGGATGTTAGAGATGAAGTCACCAAGGTCGGCGCCGACGACGAAGAGGTCCGCGGCGGTGGGGTTGATGTCGGAAATGGTGGTGTGATCGACCTCGATCTCGGGGTGGCCGAGCTTCTTGACCGCTTCCTCCGTGTTCATGTGAACGATGAGCGAAGAGCCGAGGCCAGAGCCGCAGGCGCAGATGATCTTGCGAATTGCCATGTTGTTCTCCTTCTTTGGCACGATTGCCACCCCGTTGGCAGCATGTAAGAACATTGAATAGTCTACCCACTTTGCTCTGAGCGCGGTCGTAAATGCGATAGACGCACAACTTGGCCCGGCATACGAACCGGAGCCGAGCCCAAACGGCCCGACCCCGGTGAACAGCTCGCTTGTTGCCCTTAGCTCAGGAGACTAGGCCTCCTTGGCCTCCCTCTTGGGAGCGACGAAGTTGTAGATGATGGGGAGCAGATAGACAACCACGCAGATGGCAACAAGGACGCCACCCTGAGCGAAGTTGACCGCGTTACCCCAAACGATGCCCATCCACGAGAAGTCAGCATCCGAGAAGGTCGTGCCGACGTAGCCCAGAGCGCTGAAGACAGGCATGCAGATCATGGGCAGGAAGGTGATGAGCAGGCCGTGGGCGAAGGAGCCCGCAACGCAGCCCTTCAGGCCGCCCTCGGCGTTGCCGAAGACGCCAGCGGTCGCGCCGCAGAAGAAGTGGGGCACGACGCCGGGGAGGATGAGTGCCACGGGGATGGCGGCGTTGATGCCGTTGAGGATCAGCAGGCCAACGATGCCGCCGAGGAAGGAGCACAGGAAGCCGATGATGACGGCGTTAGGTGCATAGGTGAAAGCAACGGGGCAGTCCAGTGCGGGCTTGGCGCCGGGGACGAGCTTGTCGGCAATACCCTTGAAGGCAGGAACGATCTCGCCGATGATCAGGCGGACGCCCGAGAGGATGATGTAGACGCCACCCGCGAAGCTCATGCCAGCAGTGAGCGCCCAGACGACCCAGTTGGTCGTGGTCTCGGTGCCAACGTTCAAAAGCTCACCGCAATTGGCAACGGTGATGCCGTAGGGCTCGAGAATCTCGGCGGCTGCAGCGGCATCGGTGCCAGCGGGAACGAGGCCGAGCAGGCCCTTACTGACAGCAACGCCCACGACGATGAGGAAGAAGACCATCATCGTGATGGAGATGGAGACGGTGGTGTCACGCAGGAACACAAGGCGCTTGGAGAAGTTGATCTCCTCGGTGCTCTTGCGGTTGGGGTCGTTCGCGAACAGCTTGCCGACCAGGCCGGAGAACGCGTAGCCGATGCCGCCAAAGTGGCCGAGCGCGACGCCGTCAGAGCCAGTGACCTTGCGGAAGGTAACCTGGCAGTACGCAGGCGAAAGCACCATAATGAGGCCGAGCAGGCAGCCGCCAGCGATGTAGAGCTGGATGCCCTCGAGGTGGCCGGCGCCGCCGAGGATGACGGCAAGCATGCACGCCATGTACAGCGTGTGATGGCCGGTCAGGAAGATGTACGGCATGCGAGAGAAACGAGCCAGAACGATGTTCAGGACCATGCCGAGGGCCATGATGATGGCCGAGCTGGTGCCGAAGTTCTGAAGCGCGTCCGCAACGACTGCCTCGTTGTTGGGAACGACGCCCTGCATGTTGAAGGCGTAGTTGAAGAGCTCACCGAAAGCGAGCAGAGAGCCGGTCTGCAGGAAAGATGCGCCGGCAGACAGAACCAGGAAGCCAACGATGGTCTTAATGGTCCCCTTGATGACGTCCTCCACGGGCTTGCCCTGGAGGCAGAGGCCGAGAAGGGCAAGAAGGCCGACGAGAATAGCCGGCGTAGACAGAATGTTGACTATAAAGTCGAGTACTGCCATGGTTCCCCCTTTACTTTGCGTTCTTGCTACATTCCTATTTTCATGACTTCCTACGGCATCCCCGTTTACGCCGTGGGGAAGTCCGTGAATAGGCGATAGACGTCGTCTGCCGTCTGGGCAGTTGCGACCTTCTCGATGTTGCCCGGATCGGCGAACATCATCGCGAGGGTCCTCATGACGTCAATGTGCGAGTCAGAGTCCTCGGCGGCCAGCGTCACGAGAACGCGGCAGGGCTCGCCCGGCTTGAACTCGGCACCCTCGCGCAGGACCGTGACGGCCAGCTGCTTCTTGAGGACCCCCTGTTCGGGACGAGCGTGAAGGAGTGCAAGGTCGGGCACGAGAACGAAGTACGGGCCCATCTCGTGGGCGTTCTGAATGATGCCGTCAATGTAGGCTGGCGTAACAAATCCCCCATCGACAAGGGGTTGCACGGCCACGTGTACGGCATCCTCCCAATCGATGCAGGACTGAACGATCTGCACGTTCTCGCGCTTGAGCATCTCTTCCATTGCGCTCATTCGAGCCTCCGTCTTTCTTGAGCAACTTAGTGTTTGGGGACGATTTGTGGATTGACACATAGCTCAAACCGTACACTTCAAATAACAGTCACATTCTATTCCAGTTTTTTCCAGTTTTGCAAGAACGATTTGTGACAAATCTTCCAGATTGTTCCAGAATTGGATTAGGGAAGTGTATTTTGAGCAAGCTAAGCCCAAGGACGACCCGCAGCAATAAGCCCGCGAAAGAGGTCCGCCGTGTTTCGCCGTGAGAGACGCCAAAAGATTCTCGACATTGTCCGTCGAGAAGGCCATGTCGAGGTCGAGAACCTCGCAAGGCTCTTTGGCGTGGGCGTCGACAGCATCCGCAAGGACCTGCAGGACCTCGCAAAGGCCGGCAAGCTCATCCGCGTCTATGGCGGAGCGACACGCCTCGATGACGAGAAGGACGCGCGCTCCAGCTCGCACGCCAAGCACGCACCGCATGCCTCTACGAACGCGGCACATGCAACGGATGCGCAGGGCGACGTCTCCCCAGACATCGACGCCCAGCGGCTCGGCCAGGGCAGCCAGGCCAACTACCTCGCCCGACTTGCAGTGGCAAGGCGCGCCTACCTAGAGATAAACCCTGGGGACTCGGTCTTCCTCGACGTCTCGAGAACCAATGCGATTCTTGCCCGCTTGATCGCCGAGGGCGACAAGAAGGTCATCGTCACAACCAACATGATCGACATTCTGCGGACGCTCTCCAACCTTCCCCATGTCACCGCACTCGGAACCGGCGGCTACCTCAACGTTCAGCTCAACGGGTTCGTGGGGTCCGCGACCGTCAGTTTGCTTGAGCCGCTCCTGTTTGCCAAGGCGTTCATAGGCGCCAGCGGAGTGGACCTCGACCGTGCCGCAGTGACTTCGAACAACATCGACAGCGGCTCGGTCAAGGAGCGCGTCATCCACAACGCCTCGTACAAGTTTCTGCTGGCAGACGAGGCCAAGTTCAAGTTGCGCGGAGCATATCGCTTTGCGTCGCTTTCGGACTTCTCCGCGGTCATCACCGACGCCCAGGACCCTGAAGTCCTTCGCAAGCTCCAGATGCTTGCCATTCCGACCCTCCGCGCCCTTCCTCCCCTTCAGTAAGAAACGGGCCCGACGACTTCGGTCATCGAAGCCCTCACGTTGCTAAGTGTCAGAAGCACGAGCGCTAGGCACGAAGCGTCGTGCGCCCGTAGGCGCGCTCCCAGTTGGCCGAGAACTCGTCGACCGCAAACTGGGTGCCCAGGTGGGCAACGAGGTTCAGGGCGACATCGGGCGGGAGCGTCAGCGCCTGCGCGCCAGCGGCGATGAGCTGGTGCGCCTGGTCGACGTTCTTGAACGAGGCCGCAAGCACCTTGGTGTCGGAGTCCTGTATGGCGAGCATGTCGATGAGATCGATGACGTCTTGGACGCCGTTGCCATAGTTGCACATGCGATTGACGTAAGGGGCCAGGTAGTTTGCTCCGTTATGCGCCGCCATGAACGCGGCATCAGAGCTGTAGATTGCCGTGGCGAGCGTGGGGATGCCCTCCCTCGCGCACTGCTTGATGGCCTTGAGACCCGGATGGGTGACGGGGATCTTCGTGTAGATGTTCTCGGGTCGCAGCTGGGCGATGTAGCGCGCCTCGTCCATGATCGACTCATAGTCCGTCGCGACGACCTGCACGAAGAGCTTCTGGTCGGGGCGAAGGTAGTCGATGATGTCCTGAATCGCCTGCTCCGCAGGCTTTCCGGTCTTGGTGAGGATGGTTGGGTTTGTGGTTACACCCTGAACGTTCAGGATGTCATCGCACTCCTTAATCCCGTCGAGGTCCGCAGTGTCGATGATAAGCTCAAACGAATCCATTGCACGCCCTTCTCAAAACAGCCCGACGGCCAAGCCGCCCACAGAACGGCCCCATTGTAATCGCGGCAGCAAGGCGTCCGGCAGGACCAATCGGCGACGGTATTGCATGCGAATATGTGCGCCTTGGAAGCTTCGGAGACAATCGCGGGCAAGGGCGTGTACAATACGGTTTGCCTTGCGCACACACCGCACAAGGCCTTTCGATACCGAAGAGAAGGGGCATTGATGAAACCTCGACCTCACAGTCGATGACCCCCGGTGTGTCCTAGTTGGTTGCGCCGCGGGGTAACCCAGGCCGTCGCGCCACGCGCGGCACAGTTCGCATATACCAACTAAGGAGTTCGCATGATCTATCTGTCCCAGCTGCTGGGCAACCCCGTTTATGACCTCAATGGCGAGCGCATCGGTCGCGTGAGCGACCTCGGCATAGCAACGGGCGAGGTATTCCCCCGCGTGACGGCGCTTGCCGTGCAGGGTCCCGCAAACACTCCACTTATGATCTCGTGGCGCAAGTACGTGGATGAGTTCGACGAGGACGAGATCACCCTCAAGGTGGTCGCAACCGACATCCGCTTCTCGTACCTACAACCTGATGAGGTCCTCATTGCGCGAGACCTTCTCAACAAGCAGATCGTCGACACCCGAGGCATGCGCGTCGTTCGCGTAAACGACCTCAAGCTCTCGGATACCAGCTCTTCTCAGCTTCGCCTGCTGGGGGCGGAAGTCGGCGCGCGTGGACTGCTACGCACGCTGTCGCCGCACCTTGAGGCCGCGGCCCTCAAGGCCGCAAGGGCCCTGGGCAAGCCGATGCCCGAGAAGATCATCGCATGGAACTACATGGACCTGCTGGACCGAGACCTTTCCAACGTAAAGCTCTCCGTCTCGCACAAGACGCTCGACGAGCTCCACCCCGCCGACATCGCGGACATCCTCGAGCGCCTGGACCCGCGCCTGCGCGGGCAGGTCTTTGCGCAGCTCGATGACGAGCAGGCCGCCGAGGCCATGGCCGAGTTTGACGACGACGCGATGGCCGCGGAGATCATGGGCGACATGGAGGAGCTCGACGCGTCCCGCATGCTCTCCGAGATGGACCCCGATGACGCAGCAGAGCTGGTCAGCGAGCTTGACTACGAGAAGGCCGAGAAGCTCCTGCGCCTCATGGGCGTCAAGGAGCAGAAGGCCATCCGCCAGCTGCTGGGCTACAAGGAGGACACCGCCGGACGAATCATGACGTCCGAGGTCGTCTCCATTCCGGAGGACGCGACGGTAGCCGAGGCCATCGAGCGTCTGCGCAACCTCGACGAGGACTTCGAGACCGTCCACTACATATATCTTGAGGATGACGAGAAGCGCCTGACCGGACTTGTCACCCTTCACAGGCTGGCCGTCGCCGAGAGCAACGAGCAGCTTCGCAACATCGCGATCGACGACGACCTGATTACCGCAAGCCCCGACGACGACCAGGAGGACGTTGCCGAGGACATCGCCAAGTACAACCTGATGGCAATGCCTGTCGTCGACGACAACAGGCGCCTGCTGGGTATCGTCACCGTCGACGACGCACTCGACGTCCTCGAGGAGGAGCACGCCGAGGACCTTCAGATTGCCGGTGCGAGCAACAGCGACGGCGAGCGCGACGGAAGCTCCCACGACATCGCCTGGCTCATCCGCCGCAACCTGTGGTTCTTCATCTGGATCGTCGCCGTCTGCATCCTGTCTGTGGCCTCGGCTCCGAGGGTTGCCCTTCTCAACGTCCTGCTGAGCTGCATGGCGCTGCCCGTCGCCGTCGTGCTGGCTGACGACTCCATTAACTATGTCACCAACTTCTTCCTCGAGAACGACCCCGACGACGACTCATCCCCCTCGTTCCTAGGGTTCTCGCTCAAGAGCATCGGGCTGGGCATCGTGTTTGGCGCGGTCGTCGCTCTGCTGGTGACCGTGTTCGACAAGATCGTGTTTGCTGGAGCAGGCGATCTCGAGCTGTCGAGGGCCATCCTTTCGGGCTTCATCGCCGCAGGCGTCTCGACCGTCGTGTCGTTTGCGCTTTCGCCCGTGTACCTCTGGATTCTTCGCACGCGTGACGAGCGTAACGAGGAGACCTCGGGCTTCACGCTCTCGTGCGTCGCCATGCTCGTCGCGGTCGTCGTGTTCGTCCTTGTCGCGGCATTCGGCATGGGCCCGGGAATCCTGCTGGTGTAGCCATGGGAAGCAAGCGCAAGCAGGTCGAAAAGCGGCCGCACACCAAACTTGACCCCAAGCTCGTCCTGGGCGCAATGGGCCCGGGCATGGTCGCCGCGCTGGCGGGAGCCGATGCCGGCGGCGTGGCCACCTACTCGAACGCAGGCGCTCTCTTTGGCTTCGGCCAGCTCTGGACCGTACCGGTAATGTGCTTCCTGCTCATCGTCGTGCAGGAGACCGCGGCACGCATGGGCTGCGTCACAGGCAAGGGCTTCGCATCGCTCATTCGCGAGCGCTTTGGCATCAGGGTCTCGGCCCTGGCCATGCTTGCGCTTCTCATCTCGAACACCACCGTCACGCTCTCCGAGTTCGCTGGCATCGCGTCGGGCATGGCGCTCTTTGGCATTCCCGTATATGTCTCCGTCCCAATCTCGGCGCTGGCTATCTGGCTGCTCACCATGAGTGGTTCCTATCGCCGCATCGAGAAAATCCTGCTTGCCATCTCGTGCGCGTTCGTGACCTACGTCGTTGCCGGCTTCATGGTCAAGCCGGATTGGGGCGAAGCCGCACGCGCGACGGTCATCCCGATGATCTCGGGTGACCCCAGCTATATCTCCCTGCTTGTCGCAAACGTCGGCACCACCATCGCGCCATGGATGATCTTCCTGGCCCAGTCAAACGTCGTCGACAAGAACGCCGACGAGGAGGACCTTCCCTACCAGCGCATCGACACCGTGACCGGAGCGGTCGTGGCAAGTGCGATCTCCTGGTTCATCATCCTCGCGACCGGAGCGGTCCTTCATCCCGCGGGTGTCGCAGTGAACGGCGCCGAGGACGCCGCCGCGGCACTGGCTCCGCTTGCCGGCCCGCACGCGGAGGCGCTCTTCGGCACGGGCCTCATCGGCGCGTCGTTCCTCGCAGCCTGCGTACTGCCGGGAATCACCGCAAGCGCCGTCTGCGAGGCATTCGGCTGGGAGCGCGGCGCCGACCGCAGCTGGCAGGACGCGCCCGTCTACCGCAGCCTAATCACCATCATCCTGGTGATATCGGCAGCCGTGGTGCTCGTCCCCAATATCAACCTGTTCGGCATCATGATGGCCGCCCAGGTGATCAACGGCGTGCTTCTGCCCGTTCTTCTGCTTTGCATGGTAATCATCGCGGCTGACCGCCACATCATGGGACAGAACGCCAACGGTCGAGCCTGGACCGCGCTGACCTGGTTCACCATCATCGCGGTGACCATCCTCACCGTCATCATGTTCGTGCTTCAGGCTATGGGCTTCGGAGCGTAGCGAAGGCTCTTCTCGCCTACTTGCTCGCCTTCTTGTACTCGTCCATAAACGAGCCGAACATTCCGCCCATCTTGCCCAGCTGTCGTCCGACTGATCTTGCGGCCTTGTCGGATGTGCTGCTGGTCTTCTTCTTGGGACTGACACCCTTCTTGGCAGTCGGCCTCTTCGCCGCGGGCTTGCCTGTGGGGGCATAGGTGGTCACCTTGGAGGATCCTCCCTTGAGCTTGACGGGCTCGGCGGCTGGAGAGACCTGCACATTTCCCGCCTTTGCGGAGGGCATCTGCTCCTCAGGCTCAGCTGTGGCATCGCTGAGGGCACGCTTCGCCTTGCCGAGGGCCTTTCCCAGTGCGAAGGAGCCCTTGTCTACGGCCTTGGCCGAGGCGGCGGACGCCTTGGCGACAACCTTCTGGCCACCCTGCTTAACGCGAGCGTAGCCCTCGCCCGCCGCCGCCGCAACGCCACCAGAGAGCTGCAGGCTCGGCGCCGCGTCGTCGACGATCATCCAGCCATCGCGATAGCCCTTGAGCATGTCGACGGGAATCTCGAGCTGGCCGACGAGGGACTTCGCCACGCTACCGTCGCCGACGCACAGCTTGCGAACAGCCCCCGTCCGCTCGTCGAAGATGCAGTCGCCGACGTAGCCAAGCTGCTTGCCCGACTCCGTCTGGCAGTCCATGCCGGTCCACATGATGCAGCGGTCCCAGTCGAGACCAAGGCGGTCTCGGGCGGCCTGCTCCAGGGTAGCCTCCCCTTCGTTCAGGTATACGTAGTCGTTCTCGATGCGATACGAGTCGAACGCCATGAACAGGTCGGGTCTCTTGACGACGCCAACCATGTCGGGCTGCATGACCTGGAAGCCCACGACGCGGCGGCCATCAGGCGAGAAGACGGCCATGTGCATCCTGCCCAGGCGAACGTCCTTCGTCTTGCCTTTCCGGTCGACCTTCTTCTTGAATACCTTCGCGCCAATCAGGTTGGAAACCCTCTGCATAACCGCTCCAAATCAAAAAGGGAGCGCGGTGCCAGCGCACCACGCTCCCCATAGTTTCAACAAACGATGGCTACTCGGCATTCCCGTCTTCAACAACCTCGACGTGCACGCCCTCGGCCGGAGTAGACCCAAGGTCAGCGGCATCGCCAGCGGCAGAGACGACCGTGTCGGTAACCGTAGTGACCGCCTCCTGAACCTGGCCCGTAGTGCTCGTGACGGCATCGGAGAGCGAGTCACGAAGCTGGTCCATGCGCTCGCGGGCAAGGTCGACCTTGGCGCGAAGCTCGTCGGTCGTGGCGTCCACGCTCGGACGAACGGAGCTGATCCTGTCGTTTACGATGCGAGAACCGCGCTCGTAGGAGTCGACGGCCGTGTCCCAGGCATCGTTCATGGCATCGGCAGCCATGGCACGGCTCTCCGCACCGGAGCGCGGGGCCATCAGCACGCCAGCCGTAACGCCAGCAGCGGCCCCCAGGATGGTGCCCGCCACGAATCCAAGTACGCCCTTCGTGCCCATGAAATCCTCCTCATGCCTGGCGAAAGCGCCAGCCTCATTTCTATCTCACGCGGCACAGCCGCATTCCATCCACATTGCTCTCTATCGTACCCTTCGGGGGCCGGGAATATGCTCTTCTTCCTCAACTGGCACGTCAAACAGAGAGCTCTGGCCATAGTCGTCAGACGGGACATCCTCCTGGTCATCCTCCTCCGAGAGGTCATCCTCGAACCCATCGGTCGAGGCGCCTGCACCCTCGTCCGAGCCATCCTCGGCGATAGCGTCCGCGCCCACGACAGCCTCATCTGCGACGGGATCGTCTACGATGTCCTCGTCCTCGGCAGGCACGTCCTCGGCAGCATCCTCGTCGGGGCCGTCGGCATCCGCCTCTTGGGTTCCGGCAACGATGAGCGTCGCATCCATGACCGTGGTCTCTTCAGCCGAGAAGGGCTCGCCCTTCTCGGCTTCGTCCGCCCCGTCTTCCGCAACCGGCTCGGGCCCCGCAGCCGAATCAGGCCCGACGCCTGCGGCGACATCCTCCTCCGGGGCGGCCTCGACGGTAACAGGCTCGTCCGTGGGCTCCTCGGGGGCCTCCTCAGGCGCAGCCTCCGTGGACGCCTCAACGTCTACGCCTACGGGCGCCATGACAGAGGTCTCGCCCGCGTCGACGACCTCAAGGGCCGTCGTCTCGGATGCGCCGAGGGCGGCAGTGGCGTCAACCGGAATGCTCGCGGTATGATCGGCCGGCGCCGAGGCACGTACGAGGTCCGTGGGGAAGGCCTTGAGCGGCTCGTCATGGGCCGACTGGTAGGCCTCCGGAGAGATGGTGGGGTCAGACGAGGAGGATCCGTTCAGGCCGGCGGCGGCACGTTCGGCAGCGGCTGCCTCGGAGGCGGCGAGTGCGGCTGCGGCGCGATGGGCCTCGGCCACAAGGCGCTCCTCCTCGGCCCGGCGCTCGCGCTCCCTCTCGGCAGCCTCGCGCTCTGCCTGCTCGCGGGCAACGCGGGCAGCCTCCTCGGCCTCGGCCCTCTCGGCAGCCTCGCGGGCCAAACGGGCTGCCTCCTCCTTGCGCAGGCGCTCCTGCTCTAGGCGAAATCGCTTCTCTTCCGCCAGACGCTCGGCCTCCTGGCGCGCGGCCTCGATCTCCTGCTCGCGCTGGGCGATCTCGCGCTGGCGCTCCTCGAGGGCACGCTGGTGCTGGTCAGCCGCCTCGGCATCGAGCTCCTCCATCACTGAGCGCTCGTAGGCGTCGGCCGGATCGTCGCCCATGGAGTCGATCATCCCGCACAGGCCGCTGACGATCGCGTCCACGTCGGGGCTGGCATCTTCGCCGCCCGTGAAGGCCCAGTCGATGATCCATGCGGCACTCGAGAGCGCGCCCACCGTGAGGACGTCATCCTGACAGGACAGCTCGATGTCGAACCCGCGCTCCTCGCCCTCGACGGGATAGGTCCTGCCCGTCGTGACGTCGCCTGCTACGTTGGTCTGCGCGAGCAGCTCGACCGTCACGTGCTCAAGCAGGTGAGCGAGCTCGGTGTTTCCCATGCAGTCCTTGAACGTCTCGCCGGCGTCGCCCAGGCACACGTGGTCGATGATGTGCGGCATCAGGTTGTAGATGCGCGTGGTGCCCTGCAGGTCCTCGCTTGTGAACAGCGGGGCTTCGGGGGCAATGCGCACGCGCGCGGTGAGATTCTCGAGTCCAATCTCGACCCTCTGGATTTCGATGAGCTTTGCCATTGGTGAAGCCTTCCGCCTAGAAATGCATACTTAAGTGCCATTGTAGTAAAACTTGGCTACTTGTCCTCGTTCGCTGCTGCTAGCGGCCTTATTCCGCCGTTTCCTCCTCATCCGCGGCGTCCGCTGGAGGCTCGGGAGCCGTCACGCGCAGGAGAGCCAGACGTCGCCCGCGCATCGACTGTACCCTGAAGCGATACCCCTCGACCTCGAAGACCTCGCCGGGCTTGGGCAGCCCGTCTGCAATCTCGAGCACAAAGCCGGCAACGGTCTCGTACTCCTCGCTATCCTCGATGGGCCATCCCAGCTCGATGGCGTCGTCGATCGAGAAGCGCCCGTCAACCAGCCACTCACGATCCGAAAGCTGCGTCAGGTACTTGTTGTCGGGATCGAACTCGTCGGCAATCTCGCCCACGACCTCCTCGACAATGTCCTCAATCGTGATGACGCCGGCGGTTCCGCCGTACTCGTCGACCACGATGACCATCTGGTCGCGGCTGTTCTGCATCTCGGACAGCAGCGGGATGATGTCCTTGGTGTCGGGGACGAAGTCGGCGCTGCGCATGTACCTACTGATGGGCTTGTCGCCCTCGCCCAGATCGACCATGGGTCCGATGAGGTCCTTGATATGGGCTATTCCCACGATGCGGTCCACGTCGTCGTGAAAGATGGGAATGCGTGAGAAGCCCGTGCTCCTCATGACGTCCAGGACCTCGGACAAGGTGGAGGTATCCTCGAGCGCCGTCAGGTCGACGCGCGGAATCATGACCTCGCGCGCCTTGGCGTCGCCCAGGTCGAAGATCTCGTGGATCATCGTCTTCTCTTCGTCGCTCAGCTCGTCGGAGTCGGTCACCATGTAGCGAATCTCGTCCTCCGAGACGTCCTGACGGTCATCGGCACTCTTGATTCCCAACGCGCAAGCCAGGCCGTTGGCGCTGGCCGAGGTGAGCGCGACAAGCGGCCGGACAAAGTGCGCGAAGGCGCTCAAGGGTCCAGCGACGGACTTCGAGACCTTCTCGGCTTCCGCCATCGCGATGCGCTTGGGCACGAGCTCGCCCACGACGATGGAGAAGTACGAGACCACCAGGGTGATGAGCACGGTAGCCAAGCCCCCGGCAAACGCGGGGTCCGCACCCAAGGACGCCAGCCAGGCACCCAGCGGAGCGGACAGGCTCGTCGCGGCAAAGGCAGACGAGAAGAACCCGACAAGCGTGATCGCAACCTGTATGGCCGCAAGGAACCCAGTGGGGTTCTCGATGACGCGGGCAGCCCGCGCGGCAGCCTTGTCGCCCTGCTCGGCGTCGTGGTCAAGCATGACCTTCTTCGCGGTGGAGAGGGCCATCTCGGACATCGAGAAGTATCCGTTCACCAGCGTGAGCAATACGGTAACGAAGATTGAAAGGGCTATGTCCATGCGCGCTCGCGCAACCTCCTAGACAGCGTCCGACAGCGCCACAGCGCGAAAAGGTGAGTCGCAACCGGGCAGATTATCTGCATTCTACCCGAGTGCAACCCACCTCCATCAATCGCGACGTCACTGACGGCGATTAGGTGAAACATTTCTGTCAGCGTTGCTGCCCGCCCCACCAGAACGTGCGCATGTCACACCCTGCGAAGGATCCTATGCCACGATGGCCTCCGCCTTCTTGTCCTCCTCGGCGATGATCTTGGCCTTCTCGTCCACGTCGGTCTGCGACATCTTATCCGCATAGGTCTTCTGGCCCGTGGGATACATCTCGAGCCACAGCTCTTCGGCGACCTTGGCCCATGCCTCTGCGTACGGGGTGACGCGAGCGCAGAGGTCCTTCGCGCTTTCGGGGGCCACGTACTCAGAAGGCCGCGCCGCAGACTCCTCGACCATCTTGGGAAGCTCCTGGGGGTTCTCGAGCATCGGACAGGGCATCAGCAGGTTCTTGTTGAAGAGCCAGTGCTTGCGATACGCCTGGAAGATGGGCTGGCGCAGGCATTCGAGCCAGTTGCCGCTCTTCTTGAAGTTCGCGTTGGAGTAGTGGATGAAGACGCACGGCTCCACGTCGCCGCGCGCGTTGACGTGGCAGTACACGCGGCCGCCCGCGATGCAGCCGCCGACGAACTCGCCGTCGTTCTGGAAGTCCATCGCGAAGATGGGCTTGCCGCCTTCCGGTGCGCGAAGCTCGCGGATGCGGCGGAACATGTAGCGGCGCTGCTCGACGGTGGGCATAAGGTCGGCGTTCGCTCCTTCCCCCACGGGCATGTAGTGGAAGAACCACGCCCACCTGCAGCCCTTGCCAATCAGAAGGTCAAAGAACTCGTCAGACGAGACCTTCTCGGTGTTTTCGCGCGTGTAGGCCGTCGAGGTTCCAAAGAGCAGGCCATGCTCGCGCATGAGGTCGAAGGCATGCATGACCTCCTCGAAGGAGCCGTCACCACGGCGGCCGTCGTTGATGCTGGGCTCATAGGACTCGAGCGAAACCGAGAACACAATGTTACCCAGCTCGGCCACCTTCGCACAAAACTCCTCGTCCACAAGGGAGGCGTTGGTAAAGATGTTGAAGAGGCTCTCGTTGTGCTTCTCGGCCAGGCGTAGGACATCGGCCTTGCGTACGAGCGGCTCGCCACCCGTCAGCATGAAGAGGTGAGTGCCAAGCTCCTCCGCCTGCGATACCAGGCTGTCCATCTCGTCATACGTCAGGTTGAGGCGGTTTCCGTAGTCGGCGGCCCAACAGCCCACGCAATGCTTATTGCATGCGCTCGTCGGGTCGAAGAGGATGATCCAGGGCACGTTGCACTGGTACTTCTCGGCATTGGCCGTGGTATTGCGAAGACCGCGGAAGGCGGCCTCGTATCCACCGTTGAGGATGGTAGTCTTCAGCACGTTGTGATCGGTATGGTCGATTACATCAAACAGGAAGCTCTCCCACTTCGAGCCCGGATAGATTCCCTTTCGCAGACCCCGGGTGGCACCGGGAGACGTGTCCTTCAGAAGCTTTCCGGCCATCGTGATGAGATGGTCGATGTTCTCCTCACGGCCCTCCACCGACGCATCCTTGAGTATTTTGTCGACGACCAGTCCGAAAGCCGCGCGCTCGGCGGCATGGGCAACCTTTGACTGCATGGCAATCACTCCCCACGTAAAATGTGAGCCCGGGGCCCTTCCCCGGTTTTTGACTCGCGTTCAAAAACCTTATGAGTCTCTTTACCCATTCGACGAGAAGAGCATGCGCACTTTTACGCAAGCGTACCCCAACCGCACGGGACAAAAAGCCCGTCCGCACGAATGCGGACGGGCATCTTGCCAGTTAGTTGGATGGTCGGGCTTACCAGCACTTCACCTTTTCGATGTTCTCCCGAATGTGAGCGCAGCTCGCATGCCACTTCGCAATTTCGCCCTCGGCCATCTCGGGCACGAAGACGCGCTCGACGCCTTGGGCGCCGATGACGCAGGGCAGCGAAGAGAACAGGCCGGATTCGCCGTAGGCGCCCTCAACGAGCGTGGACACGGGCGTGACCAGCTTGGTGTCGTGGACGATCGCCTTAATGATCTCGACCGCGCCGTTCGAGATGGAATACTCGGTACACATCTTGCCGGCCATGGTGATGTAGCCGCCGTGACGGGCCTGCTCCTCAAGGTCGGGTCGATCGAAGCTGACGCCAGCCTGCCGCTCGACCTCCTCCGGCGTCAGGCAGCCGATCGTGACGTGGGACCACAGCGCGAACTCCGACAGACCATGCTCGCCCAGCATCCACGAGTTGATGCACTGGGGGTCGTAGCCGCACACGTTGGCGATGGCGTGCTTGAAGCGGGAGGAGTCGAGCGTGGTGCCCGAACCGATGATCTTCTTGGGGTCATAGCCCGTAAGGCCCCAGATCTCGGTCGCGACGACGTCGTTGGGGTTGGCAATACTTACCCAAACGCCCTTGAAGCCAGCGTCGACGATGCGCTGCGCGAACTTCTTGGCTTCCTCCGTCGTCACGAACAGCTCGCCGTCGCGATTCTCCTTGGCTGCAGCCACATGGCCCGCGGCGTTGACGATGACGTCGCACTGCGCAAGCTCCTCGTAGCGGTCGTCGCACTCGAACACGCGCGCAGAATGGGGATAGAAGGACATGGCGTCCAGCAGATCGTTCACCTGTGCGCGACACAGAACCTCATTGGTGTCGCAGATGTATAGCTCGGACGCGAGAGACTGATACAGAAGGGCGTTGGCGACATGAGCGCCCACATGGTTGATGCCGATGATGCCGATCTTGCTGACCAAACCCATAATGCCGTCCATTCACTCGATACTTCCGGACAGAACAACTTATATTCTGGTAAATCGTAAAGCGCAAGCCCCCAGCCAGGCCACAGTCACACGAGTCGGAAGCATTGCGGAAACATAGCGACAAACGCCAGTGATGGCGGGCGGCGCCACAGAATTCATGTGAGTATCGCGCAGCCGCCCAGGCAAGGGTAGCCGCACGCAGTTTTCTAGTCCTAAGCTTGCAATACGCAAGAATAAGGCGGACACCAGTCGAGGTATTCAATGGGCTTTAAGACATACACCTGCCCCATAGCAAAGGCATGCGGAGGCTGCGAATGGCTCGCGGTGCCCTACCCCATTCAGCTTAGGCGCAAGCAGAAGGAAGTGGAGAAGCTCTTCTCCGCCGCGGCCGAAAGAGACCACGCAACGATAGAGCCAATCCGTGGGATGGAGGACCCCAGAGCCTTTCGCAACAAGGCCGCGACGCCATTCGCGCCCGGTAAGGGCGGGCGCATTCGCAGCGGCTTCTTTGCGGCGGGATCCCATCGCATCGTTCGCTGTGACTCGTGCCTGGTGGAGGACCCCCGCGCACGCGACATTCTGAACGACGTCGCCCGCGTGGCGGAGCGTCTGGGAATTCGCGCGTATCAGGAAGACCGCGGCCGTGGCACGCTGCGCCACGCCATTGTACGCTGCGGCTACGCAACCGAAGACATCCTGCTGACCCTCGTCACCAACGGGCAGCGGCTTCCACGCGAGCGCGAGTTCGTCGCTGAGCTCACCCAGAGGCACCCCGAGATCAGCTCCATCGCGCAGAACATCAACCAGCATCGCACGAATGCGATGCTGGGCCGCGAGTGCAAGACGCTCTTTGGCAGCGGCATCATGCACGACAAGCTACTGGGATGCACCTTTGAGATCAGCCCGACCAGCTTCTATCAGACAAACCCGCGCCAGACCGAGGTTCTGTACCAGCTCTCGATTGACGCCTGTCAACAGGCAGCCGTCTCAGGCGAGGGCAACTTCAACGTGCTCGACGCCTACTGCGGAACCGGAACCATCGGCATGTGCATCGCCAAACAGGACGGATCCGTACACGTCACGGGAGTCGAGCAGGTTCATGACGCGGTCGACTGCGCAAAGCGCAACGCGCGCGCAAACAGCCTAGACCAGCGTGCGCGCTTCGTGGCGGCGGATGCAACCGAGTATATGAACTCAATCGCAGAGTCGGGAAAGGCGAGCTTCGACGTGGTCGTCATGGACCCACCACGCGCGGGGTCGACGCCACAGTTCCTCGACGGCGTCACACACATGGGGACCAAGACCGTGGTCTACGTCTCGTGCAACCCAAAGACGCAGCTGCGAGACATCGAGCACCTGCAGAGGCGCGGCTATCGCCTGCGCACGCTGACCCCCGTCGACATGTTCCCTCACACCAAGCACATCGAGACTGTCGCGTTGCTTACCAAGCGCGGCTAGACGGGCAGCCGGCTTCTCTTTGCTGCGGATTCCCTGGCAAATGTTCACGAGTATGATGCGAGAGACTTTGGGACAAGCTCTCACAAGAAGGAGCTTCTTCTTGGATTAGACATCCCGAGGAGCTACTAGCTAAAGAGGAGGAGAAGTACATGGGACTCAGGCTCATCAAGCTATCCCGCAAGTACGAGACCAAGCTTGGCCGAATGATAGACGAGTGGAAGGCCGATCAGGAGGCCAACGGCACCGACCATTCCCCCTACGCCATCTTCCGGAACGATTACCACGACTTCGATTCCTACCTTGCCGGACTCGAGCCAAACCCCGTGCCAGAGGGACACGTTCCCAACTCCGTATACTTCCTTCTGGACGATGAGCGAGACCGGCTCTTGGGCGCCGTAGACATCCGCCATCACCTGAACGACGAATTGCTGGAGTGCGGTGGCCACATTGGTGACGGAATCAGGCCCAGCGAGAGGCGAAAGGGTTACGCCACCAAGATGATTGGCCTTGCACTCGATAAATGCAGAGACCTGGGCATCGACCGCGTGCTCATGACCTGCAACAAGACCAACGTCGGATCTGCCAAGTCCATCATCAACAATGGCGGCGTGCTCGAAAACGAGCTGTCGCTCCCTGACGGAACCATCGAGCAGCGCTACTGGATCGACCTGTAGGGCCGCGCGCTTCTCCCCTGTGCCTTTTGTGCCCAAGGCATAGACCCTCTTGCGCGCGGGTACTGAAGTGAGGGTGCATTTTGCCACCGACGGCGCTTGCTACAGCGCTTTGAAATACAAGAAAGACGAGGAGTTTTTGCATGTCAAAGTACCTGGATTCCATCGATAGCCCCGCCGACCTCAAACGCATTCCGCAGTCTGAGCTTCCCGAGCTTGCGAAGGAAATCCGTTCCGCTCTCATCAGGCGCCTAGAGGCCGTCGGAGGGCACTTCGGCTCCAATCTTGGTGCCGTCGAGCTCGAGATAGCCCTGCACTACGTATTCGACTCCCCGCGCGACAAGTTCGTCTTCGATGTCTCTCACCAGTCGTATACGCACAAGGTCCTGACCGGGCGGCGCGGGATGGTCGAACCCGAGACGTACCTTGACTACAGCGGCTTCAGCGCCCCCGAGGAAAGCGTGCACGACCAGTTCAAGGTCGGGCACACCTCCACGTCGCTCTCGCTTGCCTGCGGCCTGGCCAAGGCCCGCGACCTGACGGGCGGGAAGGGCAACGTTGTGGCGGTCATCGGCGACGGGAGCATGAGTGGCGGCGAGGCTTTCGAGGGCCTCAACAACGCGGCGATGCTCGACTCGAACATGATCATCCTGTTCAACGACAATGACATGTCCATTGCGCCCAACCAGGGTGGCATGTATCGAAACTTCGCCGAACTGCGCGCTACGAAGGGCACCGCCTCGAACAACTTCTTCACCGCGATGGGGCTCGAGTACCGCTTCCTCGAGAGCGGCAACGACCTTGATGCGCTCATCCAGGAGCTGCGTGCCGTAAAAGACATCGACCACCCCATCGTCGTACACATCTGCACCCAGAAGGGCCTCGGCTCCGACTGGGCGCAGGAGCACAGGGAGGAGGGCCACTGGGTTGACCCCAAGGGCGCCGAGCCGTCGGACGAGGAGAGCCCGACCAAGCTCAACGCCGACTTCCTCCTAAAGAAGATCCAAGCGGACCCCTCCGTCGTGGTCATCAACGCCGGCACGCCGGGCGGTCTGTCGCTCACACCCGCGTGGCGCGCCAAGGCCGGCAAGCAATTCGTCGACGTCGGCATCGCGGAGGAGCACGCGGTTGCCTTCACCTCGGGTCTCGCCCGCGGCGGCGCCAAACCGGTCTACCTGGTAAGCGGTTCCTTTGCGCAGCGCACGTACGATCAGCTCATGCAGGACCTCGCCCTCAACCGCAGCGCCGGCGTGATTCTGGTCCGCGGAGCCTCCATCGGCACGGGAGACGCGACTCACAACGGCACCTATATCTCCTCGCTCGAGAACATCGTGCCAAATGTAAGGGTCTTCTCGCCCTCTTCAATGGAGGACGAGTACGCCATCCTCGACTGGGCCATCGACCAGCAGGAGGGACCGGTCATCATCAACGTTCCCGAATCCGCGACACATGGCCCGCAGCGCTTCTCGACGGAGGACGTCGAGCGCAACCGCGTCGTGCGCATGGGTCGCGATGTCGCGCTGATGGGCTACGGCAACTTCCAGGCGCTCGCCCAGGAGGTCGCGACCGAGCTTGAGAAGTGCGACATCGACGCCACCGTCATCGACCCCGTCTTCGCAAACGACATCGATGCAGAGCTGCTGCAGGCCCTCAAGGGAGACCATCGTCTGGTCGTCACGCTTGAGGACGGCATGCTCGCCGGAGGCTTCGGCTCTGCCGTGACCGCGTTCTACTCGGCCGACGACATGCGCGTGCTCAACTATGGCGCTCGTCGAGAGTATCTCGACCGCGTGGACGGCGAGGCCATGCGCAAGCGCTACCACCTGAACCCCGAAACCATCGCGCAAGAGATCCGCGAGGTTCTCGAGCGCTAGGCCGCGCGTCCGCGGGAAACACGTCCGCGCAGCACGGCATGGACAGAAAGAAGGGAGGCCGTCCATCGGGCGGCCTCCCTTTCCTTTTCACGTGGCGCATTTCGCGACGCACGATTCGCGACTCCCCTAGGCGGGGTCGACAACAACCTTGTTGCCCTCAACGCGCACGCGGCCCTCCGACAGCAGCTGAATGGTGTCGGGGTAGAGCTCGTGCTCGATGTCGTGGATGCGAGACTCGAGCGTATCGACATCCCATCCCTCCTCAACGACCAGGGCACGCTGCGCGATGATTGGGCCACAGTCGTACTTGTCGTCGGCAAAGTGCACGGTCACGCCCGTCACCTTGACGCCGTAGTCGTAGGCATCCTGAATGGCATGGGCGCCCTTGAAGCTGGGCAGCAGAGCTGGATGCAGGTTCACGACGCGATTTTCGAACGCACGCAGAATGGGAGCGTGGACCATTCGCATGTATCCAGCCATGATGACGTAGTCGACGCCCTCGCGCTTCAGCGCGGACGCGATCACCTCGTCCGCCGTCATCGGGTCGGCATAGATCTCCTTGCTCAAGGTCATCGTCTGGATGCCAGCAGCCTCGGCGCGCTTGAGGCCGTAGGCGCTCGGGCGAGAAGAAATTACAATCGCGATCTGTGCATCGAGCGTGCCCGCGTCAATGCGGTCGATGATAGCCTGCAGGTTGGTGCCTGAGCCCGAGAGCAGAACGCCGAGCTTGATGCTCATCGATAGGTCACCTTGCCCTCGCCCTCGACGCACTCGCCCATGACGAAGGGAGCGAAGCCCTGCTCGACTAGGTCCCCGCAGACCTCGTCCACGTCGTTGGGGTCACAGATGATGCTCATGCCGACACCCATGTTGAAGGTCTTGTAGGCCTCGTCGGGCGTGAGGCCGGCGGCCTTGACGCAGTAGGTGATGATGGGCGGAACGTCCCATGCGGGACCATCATCGCCACCGCGGTCAACGACGGCGTCGACGTTGGAGGGCAGGGCACGGTTGAGGTTCTCGGTGATGCCACCACCCGTGATGTGAGCCATTGCGTGGATCGGCGCACCAGCCTTGAGTGCCTTGACGAGGCCACCTGCATAGATGGCCGTGGGTCGAAGGACCGCATCTGCCAGGGACTCTCCGCCCAGCTCGTCGAGAGGTTGGTTGAGCTCCTCAATCGTCTTGCCCTCGATGGCGACCTTGCGCACGAGGGAGTAGCCGTTGGAGTGGATGCCACTGGAGGGCAGACCGATGATGACGTCGCCCGCCTTGACCTTGTCGGGACCGATCATCTTCGGTCGGTCGACGACGCCGACGACAAAGCCGGCCAGGTCGTAGTCGTCAGCCTTCATGACGCCGGGATGCTCCGCCATCTCGCCGCCGACCAGGGCGCAGCCGCTCTTCTTGCAGCCGTTCGCGATACCCTTGACGATCTTCGCGACGTGGTCGGCCTTGAGCTTGCCGATGGCGACGTAGTCCAGGAAGAACAGGGGTTCGGCGCCGATGGGCACGACATCGTCGACGCACATGGCGACAAGGTCCTCACCCACGGTCTCGTGACGGTCGAGCAGCTGCGCGATGGCGAGCTTGGTGCCAACGCCGTCGGTTCCGGACACCAAGACGGGATCCTCCATGTCCTTGAATGGCTTCATGGAGAAGCACGAGCCAAAGCCCCCCAGGCCGCCGATGACCTCAGGGCGACTGGTCGCCTTGACCGTGTCCTTGATCGCATCGACCGCACGTGCCCCCTCATCGACGTCGACACCCGCGTCGGCGTACGTGACGTGCTTGGTCTGCTCTGTCGTCATTCATTACTCCTTAGTCCAGGCGGCGTCGCCGCCGATTTACAACCTAAGATGCCAGGCTCTTCTCCCCCGGGGATGCCCTACTGAACCTCGACCTGAAGCTCCTCGTCGATGCTGCGCGTGGCGCCGTCAGTCGGCGGATACAGGCTCACGGGCTTGAATCCCTCGACGAACTTGCCGGCGGCGAACGCAGGTGGCACCTCGACGGGATACTCGCCGTTGTAGCAGGCCTTGCACCACCCGACCTTCGGCACGCAGCTCTCGAGCCCCTCGAGCGAGAGGAACGCAAGCGAGTCGGCCTCGATGAACTGGCACACCTCCTCGACGTTCTTGGTGGCGCTGATCAGCTGTGCCTGCACGTCCGTGTCGATGCCGTAGAAGCAGGGCCACTTGACCTCGGGGCAGTTGATGCGCACGTGGACTTCCTTGGCGCCGGCGTCCTTGAGCATACGAACGATCTGCTTGGAGGTGGTGCCGCGCACGATGGAATCGTCGACCATGACTATGCGCTTGCCCTCGACGTTGTCGCGCAGCGCGTTCAGCTTGAGGCGAACGCCCATCTGGCGCATCTCCTGCGTTGGCTGGATAAAGGTGCGGGCGACGTAGCGGTTCTTGATGAGGCCCTCGCCAAACTTGAGCCCAAGCTCGGCGGCAAAGCCCTCCGCAGGAGGCAGGCCAGAGTCGGGAACGCCGATGACGAGGTCGGCGTCGACGGGTGCCTCACGGGCAAGTTGGCGACCCATGTTGTAGCGCATCGAGTACACGGAGCTGCCGTCGACGATGGAGTCGGGGCGCGAGAAGTACACCTCTTCGAAGATGCAGTTGTGCGTCGCACGTGCCTGGGTGCCGGGCTCGGAGACCAGGCCGTCCTCGGAGATGCGAATGATCTCGCCCGGTTCAATCTCGCGCACGAAGCGAGCGCCGACAATGTCAAAGGCGCAGGTTTCAGACGCGACGACCCAACCCGCGCCGGTTCCGTCCTCGCGAGCGGGAAGCTCCCCCAGAACCAGCGGCCTGATTCCGTGCGGATCCCTGAAGGCATACAGCGCGTTCTCGCGGGCGAGCGCCATGGCATATCCGCCCTCGATGAGGTTCATCGTGTGCCTGATGCCCTTGATGATGCGATGCTCGTGACCCGTGAAGAAGCCAATGAGCTTCGCGGCCACCTCAGAGTCGGTGTTGGACCTGAAGCGCACGCCCACGCGGTCGAGCTCCGCGCGGAGATGGTCAGAGTTCACCAGGGTGCCATTGTGCGCAAGCGCGATAATGACGTCGTCGATGGTGGACAGGTGAGGTTGAGCCGCCTCCCAGCTGCGCGCGCCCGAAGTGCCATAGCGAACGTGTCCGACGGCAAGCTTGCCCGGCATAGCCCCCAAATCGTAATCCGAGAAGACCTCGGCAACAAGACCCAGGTCCTTGCGGACCAGCACCGTAGAGCCATTGCCCACGGCGATGCCCGCGGACTCCTGTCCGCGATGCTGAAGGGCGCGGAGCGCAAAGCAGGTGAGTCGGGCAACGTCGCGGTCGGGTGCCCAAATGCCAAAGACGCCGCACTCCTCGTGGAGCGTGTCGGCGTCTTCGCGGACGTCAAGCCCGGTAAAATTCTCTAGCACAAATCCCCCTATACAGAGGCGGCAACCGTTGCCGCCTGAGCCTCGGACTTGGGTACGCACACCAGCAGGGAGCGACCGTACCCTTCGTAGTAGTTGCAGGTAGACATGGTTAGAACATGGCTCGTTCCGGAAATGATGGTCTCGGCGTCGGCGCGGCGGGTGACCGACTTGCCCAGCAGACCCATAAGGTAGGAACGGAACTCATCATCAGAAGCGAACTGGAAGCGACGGACGTTCTGGTCGTTGGGGTCGGTGTAGTAGACCATAAGCGGCTCGAGCTCGACGGCGCCGCCCTCGGTTACGTACCAGACGGTATTCGTCGCATCGAAGGTTGCCTGGTCGTTCAGGAGGAAGAGCGGGTAGAACATCGACCCGTCCTTGAGGTGGTGCCCGTACAGGATGGTCTGGTTGTCCACCAGGCCAGGAGCGGTATTCTGGTAGTCCATGAACACCTGTCCGCCGATGGTCCAGTAGCCCTCGGCACTGTGCCTCAGGTACCAGGTATTGTCTTCCCCCTGGTAAACGGGATAGTTGACCGTAGTGCCAGGAACCTCGAGCCAGCCGACAACGTCACCGTTGACCGCCTTAAGCCCCTCCCAGTCAACGGTGGGCGCCTCCGACTCCCTCGTCGGCACGCTCGCATACGTCGCAAGCTTCTTGTTCTCCTGGTCCTGCTTCCAATAGTTGTACTGGGCAAGGCCCCAGCTTCCGGCCGCGTAGAGCAGAAGGGCGACGCCGCACACGATCAGAATGTTCGACACGATTCTGCGGGCACGGTGGGCCTTGTGACCAGAGACCCCCTGCTCGCGGGAGGCTGCGCGCTTCTCGTTGTCGGGAGTCGTCTTCATGGCTGCCTAGGCCTCGGCCATCGCGTTCTTGAACTCTATGATCTTGCTGCGATACTCGGGCATGGTCGCGCCGAGAATCTGGGTCGCATAGATCGCAGCGTTCTTGGCGCCGCCGATGGCCACGCAGGCCACGGGAACGCCCGACGGCATCTGGACCATGGACAGAAGGGAATCCATGCCACCCAGGTCGCTCGTCTTCATGGGCACGCCGACGATGGGGAGCGGGGTATACGCGGCAACGACTCCGCCAAGATGCGCGGCCTTGCCGGCAGCGGCGATGATCACCTTGATGCCACGGTCCGCAGCGGTGGACGCCCACTCGTGAACCCTCGCCGGCGCGCGGTGAGCCGACGCAATCACAAGCTCGTAGGGAACGCCGAGCTCGTCGAGCTGCTCGGTGCAAGCCTCCATTGCCGGAAGGTCCGACTTGGACCCCATGATGATTCCCACGAGCGGTGCCTCTGCCATTGCTCCTCCAAAGCCCTTTCACGGTTGGCGCGCCAAGCGCCCTGTCTTTTCACAAGTATAGAGGGCGCATGCGCCTGTTTTACTCCGCAGGCAAACTGCAACAGAGCATTTATAAAGACGGACGTGGGTGGTGGCAAAAAAGCGCGGCGAAGGCGTTACTATTTTCATATCCTGCCACGGCACCAACATTCGAGTCATTGTATGCTGCCGTCGTCTCGCGAGAAGGGCATAGGCTGATGGGCTCGGCACGCCACATAGCGTCGCGCATCGCACGCCGTTCGTCCGCATGCCCCGCTGCGGCCACGTGCCCATGGCACCGCGCGCTTCTCGCCGTCTTGCTCTGCTGTCTCGCCCTGCTTGGCTGCGGCGGAAGCAGCGCCCAGGGCGCGCCGTTCGCGCCAGCCCAGTCGATTCGCGACGCCGTGTTTGTTCGCGAGGCCGCCATCGCACAAAACGACGGGTACATCGACGCCTCGCACACCTCGGACGGCTATGTCAGCGCGTCGGCGACCTCGGAGGCACGGCTGAAGGTCCAAATCACCCACGGCGAGCAGAGCTACAACTACGACCTTCCCTCAGACGGTACGCCCACGGTATTCCCCCTCAACATGGGCGACGGCGACTACGTCATCAGAATCATGCGTAATACCAGCGAGAACAACTACGTCGAGACCACCAGCGCCAACGTCTCGGTCACGCTGGCCTCCCCCTTCGAGCCCTTCCTGAGGCCCAACGTGTACTGCAACTACAGCGAGAGCAGTGCCTGCGTCGCCAAGGCGCGCGAGATCGTATCAGACGCCCAGAACCAGGGCGAGGCCGCCCAGAAGATCTGCGCCTTCATCGTAGACAACATCTCATACGACACCCAGAAGGCCCAGTCCATCGGGAACGTAAAGGGCTACGTGCCCGACCCGGACGAGACGCTGGCAACGGGCAGGGGCATATGCTTTGACTACGCCGCGCTTGGTTGCGCGATGCTGCGCAGTCAAGGCATCCCGGCGCAGCTCGTCACCGGCTACGTCTCGCCCGGCGACATCTATCACGCATGGATGATGGTCTACGTCGACGGCAGCTGGCAAACAGCCTCGTTCACCGTCGAGCAAAACACCTGGAGTCGCGTTGACCTAACCTTTGCCGCTGCGTCAGACGCAACCCAATATGTGGGTGATGGAAAGACGTATACTGACAGGTACATCTATTGATTTTCGTCAGCAATCTGACGATGCGAGGGGGCAGTCGTATGGCAGACACGTTGCTGGACAGCAGTGCGCTGAGCGCGTTCTGCGGAAGCATGGCAAACATGCTCTCGGCGGGCATCCAGGTGGACGAGGCGGTCCACATGCTTGCGGACAACCAAAGTGACTCGCGATTCAAGAGCGTCTGCGCGGACCTTTACAGTCACCTGATCGAAGGCAAGCCCCTCTCCACCGCCATGGAAGAGACCGGGGCCTTCCAGCTCTACGCCATCGAGATGGTCAAGGCGGGCGAGCAGTCCGGCCGCATCGAGGACGTCCTCAGGAGCCTCGACACCTATTTTGACGAGAAGAGCACGGCCTTCGCAAAGTTGCGTGCGGCGGTCAGCTACCCTGCGGGCCTCCTGTGCATCATGGCCGTCATTCTCGCCTTCACGGTCGCCTTCATCCTCCCGGTCTTCGTCGACTCCTACGAGAGAATCTCCGGCTCCCTCACGACAGGGTCCTTCAACGCCGTGGGCATCTCGATTGTCATCGGCTGGATCGCTCTGGTGGTCACCATCGTCATGGCCGCGGTCGTTGCGGCGATGACGATCGCAAGCGGGTCCGAAAGGGGCCGCGACCGCACGATCGCCTTCTTCGAGAGGCTCAGCTTCACGCGCGAGGCCATGTACGAGCTCGCGCTCGCCCGCTTCACCTCCGCTCTGTCCACCTACGTTTCCTCCGGCCTCGACACCGAGACCTCCATGGCGCGTTCCAAGGAGCTCGTTACCAATCCCATCCTGCGCAAGAAGCTCGATGCCGCCTTCCAGGACATGTGCGATGCCGAGGCGCCGCTCTCCCTCGCACAAGTTATCTCGAAGCACGAGATCTTCGAGCCGGTCTACGCGCGCATGATTCAGGTCGGATCCTCAACGGGAAGCGTCGACTCGGTTCTGAACAAGCTCTCGAAGGTGTTCTTCGAGGCGGCCCTCGAGCGTGTCGACCAGCTGATCGCCCGCGTCGAGCCGATGCTTGCGGCCTTCCTCACCATCGCCGTTGGTGCGACCCTGATCTCGGTCATGCTTCCTCTCATCGGCATCATGAGGTCCATCGGATAGGGGGCGTCGATGTACCACGAGCTTACGCAGGAGCGCATCAAGAGCAGACGGCGGGCGCGCATCATCTCGCTCGTCGTGACCGTCGTACTCGCCGTGGTCTGTGGTCTTGCCGTCAACGCGTACCGACGCAGTGCGCTTGAGCAGGGCGCCGCCTCGGTACGCGAGGCGATTCTGGAGTCCGCAAACCACTGCTGCGCGGTCGAGGGGTCCTACCCCACCTCCCTCGGCTACCTCGAGCGGAACTACGGCCTCGTTGTCAACCACAACGACTACGTCATTACCTACGAAGCATACGCGGGAAACGTCGCGCCAACCGTGGTGGTGATTCCACGATGAGAGCCCCTTCCGACCAATCGGGCGAGAAGCGCTTCGAGGCCATCGCCGCGAGCGCCGCCATCGATGCGGGAAGTCGACGCGACCCCATGCGCATCTTCCTGATGATCCTTCTTGCAAGCTTTATCATCATCGACCTTGTCGCCATCGCCGCGGCAACCGTAAGCTATCGTTCGCTGCACCAGACGCAGGTCGACAGCCAGCAGGGCATGCTCGCCCTTGGCCCCGTCGTGAGCACCGTGCGCGCCAACGATGCCGCAGGCTCCATCGCGCGCGGAAGGGGGCCGGAGGGCGAGTCCCTCGTCATCATCGAGAAGCTCGAGAGTGGCACGTACGAGACGCGCATCTACCTCTACCAGGGTAACGTCGTCGAAGAGTATGCCATCGCGGGTACCCCGTACACGCCCCAGAAGGCGACAGTACTCGGCGCAAGCTCGGCCTTCTCGTTCTCGTACAAGGACGGCCTGCTTTCAATTACGACCGACAGCGGGACCGCAAACGTCGCGCTCCGCAGCGTCCAGGGAGGTGAGTAGCCATGACAAAGCGCCTGAGCGCACGCCTGGTCGGCGGCGGCAACACGGCCTTCCTCGTCGAGGCACTCGTCCTGCTCATGGTCCTCATCGCGACGCTGGCGGTGTTCTCGACCCTGTTCTCGTCCGCGCTGGTCGCCGGCAAGCACAGCGCACGGCTCAACGAGGCAGTCCTCGCGGCGTCCAACGAGGCCGAGTCCTTCTCGGCGGACCCAAAGGTCGGACAGACGAGCGACACCCAGGGCGGCCTCGTAGTCGACAGCGACGTCTCCGCAGAGCCCACCTCCAGGGGAACGCTCTACCACGCGCGCATCACCGTACGCGAGGTCGACGGAAGCGAGCTCTTCTCGATGGATACGGCACGCTACGTGGGAGGTGAGCGCTCATGAGTCGTTACAGCAAGGCCGGCGGCAACATGCGCATTGGCCTCCTGACCATCTTGACGTTGGTAATCATCATCGTTCTGGCCGTGCTTGCGGTGCTCGCCGTCTCGACCTCGAACGCGATGAGCTCGCTCGCCAACAGGCAGGCCACGATGGCTGCCGAGGGATACGAGGCAGAGGCCACGGGACAGACGCTGCTCTCCAAGATCGACGGCATCGTCTCAGGTTCGAAGGACCAGAACAGCGCAATCGACGCCGTGTCCAGCCAGCTCACGAGCCTCACGGGCGAGTGCTCCACGGACGACGCGTCGGTGAGCGCGAGCATCGACGGAACGGCTGTGACCGCAACCATCACCACGAAGCACGGCCACACGCTCAAGATCAAGATTGGCGTCAACGGCGACCGCTCCTACACCATCGAGCAATGGGAGCTCTCCACCGTTACCGAAAGCGATACCAGCGACTATTCACTTTGGGGCGGCGACGCCTCCAATAAAGACTAGGAGTCCCCATGGATCTCGAGAGCATGCTCAGGCAAATGATCGACAAGAAGGCGTCTGACGTCTTCGTCATCGCCGGCCTCCCCCTGTCCTACAAGGTGAGTGGTCAGCACTATCGCACCGACTCCGAGCGACTGATGCCTTCCGACACGGAGGCTCTGGTCAGGCGCATCTACGAGATTGCGGGTCGCGACTTCTCGCACTTCGAGTCGAACTACAACCACGACGAGGACTTCTCGCTCTCCATCGCGGGCCTCGGACGCTTCCGCGCCAACACCTTCCGCCAGCGCGGGTCCTTCGGCATGGTCATCCGCGTAATCCCCTTCGGCCTGCCCGACCCTGACGAGTTCGGCATCCCTGAGGAGGTGCTCGACCTGGTCAGATTCCAGCGCGGTCTCGTCCTGGTCACCGGTACCGCCGGAGCGGGCAAATCGACGACGCTCGCCTGCATGGTCGACCGCCTGAACCACGAGCGCGCCGGCCATATCGTGACCATGGAGGACCCCATCGAGTACGTGCATCATCACGGCACCTGCATCGTCACCCAACGTGAGGTTCCCACCGACGTCGCAACCTACGACGAGGCGTTGCGCTCGGCACTGCGCGAGTCCCCGGACGTCATCCTCCTGGGCGAGATGCGCGATAGGGACACGATGGCCACCGCCGTCACCGCAGCAGAGATGAGCCAACTCATCCTCTCGACCATGCACACCTCGAGCGCGTCGGCTACGGTGGACCGCATCGTCAACACCTTCCCCTCCTCGCAGCAGCGTCAAATTCGGCTTCAGCTCTCCATGGTCCTCCAGGCCGTCGTGAGTGAGCAGCTCGTCCCCACGACGGATGGGAAGATCGTCCCCGCATTCGAGATCATGGTCTGCAACCCCGCCATCCGCAACCTTATCCGTGAGGAGAAGAGCTACCAGATCGACTCGGTGCTCGCCTCCTCCTCCGCGCAGGGCATGCACACCATGGACCAGAGCCTCTTCAACCTGGTGAAGCAGGGCACCGTCTCGAAGGAGGTCGCTCTCCAGCACGCCATTCACCAAGAGGCGCTCGAGAACAGGTTCAATGCGGTCGGCCTCTAGAGTCGGGTGGGCCAGCCGCCGGCCGGGACACCTCTCAGTCAGCTGACGCTGACACAACGATTATGCCTAAGGCGAGAAGGACTTGTCCTTCTCGCCTTCTTTACGCGCCTTCTCGGCAGGCAATCATCATGCCGCCGCGCGCTGTTTCCAATCGAGCACAAGTCGCGCCTCGGGCGGGCAAATGGCTATCCTTGTGCCTTAGGCATCGGTCCATTAGTCCATGCGAAAGGAATAGCCATGAGCAATGCCAAAGATCTGTATCTGTACAAGCGAGAGGGAGCCTACATCCCTCGCATCGCAGCCGTCCATGACCTGTGCGGCTACGGAAAGTGCTCGCTGGGAGTCGCGATTCCCGTGCTGTCCGCAGCCGGCTGCGACGTGTGCCCCGTGCCCACTTCCCTATTCTCGGCGCACACCAAGTTCCCCTTCTTCTACATGCATGACACCACGCCGATGCTCGAAGAGTATCTGGACGCCTGGGACAAGGAGGGCATAGAGCTTGACGCCGTTTACTCTGGCTTCCTTGGCTCCGCCGAGCAGGTAGGGGCAATCAACCGCATCTACCACGCGCATCCCAAGGCGCTGCGCGTGGTCGACCCTGTCATGGGCGATGGCGGCAGCAAGTACCCCACCTACACCGACGAGATGTGCAAGGCCACGGCCGAGCTGGTCGAGGGTGCTGACATCCTGACGCCTAACCTCACCGAGGCATCCATCATCACCGGCATCGAGTATCGCGGGCAGGACGTCGACGTTGAGTTCATCAAGCGCAACATGGAGGCCCTACTGGACATGGGCGCCAAGACCGTCGTCATCAAGGGCGTGGCCCACGGCGACGGCGTCATCCGCAACTACGTTGCGGGCAGGGACTTCGAGACCTGCGAGGTCTGCGCAGAGCAGCTTCCCTACATGCTCCACGGCACGGGCGACCTGTTCGCGTCCGCCCTTCTGGCTGCGGTCATGAGCGGCAAGAGCCTGTACGACAGCGTCAACTTTGCTGGCAAGCTGGTACACGATGCCATGATCGTAACCCGCCAGCAGCCGGACTACGAGACGCGCGGAGTCAGCTTCGAAAGCGTCCTGGGCGAGATTACCGACCTCGTGCGCTAGCCTCACGCCAGTCACGCGCCCGAAAGCCAGCCGCTCGACTGCACATGTTGTCTGAAAAAGAAGGCCAGGTCGTATGACCTGGCCTTCTTGCTGCATAGCCCGCAGAGAACCTTACTGGGCGCTCGAGCTGGTCGATTCCACGGTTGCCGAGGAACCTCCGTCGGAAGACGTCGCGGACTCGTCCGACGTCGCCGCGGCGGCCTCGGTCGAGCTCGTGGCGGAATCAGCTTTGGACTTCGACTTGGAGTCCTTCTCGTTTTCAGAAGTGCCCAGAACGTTGCTGATTACCGAGGTGGGCGTGAAGGACGACGTGATGTTGTCACGCAGCTGGTCCTGCATATTCTGGTCGAGACCGGTAATCGTGCAGTTGAAGCGCACCACGCCGTTCTCGTTCGTCGTCTTGGTCCAGACGAACGTCATGATGGTCTTGACCTCGCCCTTTGGCTGCAGGAGCCCAAACAGCGCGGACTGCTGGTACTTGCCGTTCTCGTCCACGTGAACGTTCACGTGGTACGTGACCGTGTTGATGTTGGGGTTGAGCAGAGAGTTGACCGCGAAGGCCGTCGCCTGGATCTGCGCGCCCGAGAAAGCCTCGAGGGCATTCTGCGAGGTGGTGTCGACGACCGTGACCTCGATGCGGTGCGTGTTCTCGTCCGCCTCCTGGACCGAGAAGGTATCAGGGAACTGCGTGAAGCCATTGCCCCACTCGACGCCGCCGTGAAGTGCGGAAGCAACGCTGGTAAGGTCGGCGTTCTCGGCTAGGTCGGCCGTGTTGGCGCGACGCACGAGACCACAGGAGACCTGAGATACGACGACGATTGCGAGGAATACGATGACGAAGCCGACGGCCGTCTTGGTGATGACCTTCTCGACGTTGGAACCCGAGGGGTCTGCATCGGACAGCGGGTCGACGTCGACGCCGTGGCCAAGCTCCTTACGGCGCTTGCGCTGCTTCTTGGCGGTCTCCTCGTTGGTGTGACCGGTCTCGTCAACGGTGGCGAAGAGCTTCTCGGCCTGCTCGGCGGTGAGCGCGCCCTTCTGGATGCGGGCCCTATCGTGTCTGTTTGCCATGCGGCCTCTTCCTAACAATCTCAAGCCACCCATGGCGGCCAGCATTTCTTTTCGTGTTGGTTTCCCTAAGTATAGGCAAGGCGACAGGTGCCTGGGCCTCTTAGCGTCGCCTTACAGCTAATGGCTACAGCCTGGCCGCAGCCTACTGTTCCTGAGGCGCAAGACGGTGCGAGACCGCGTCGCAGATGAGCGCGCCCACGACGGTCTTGGCATCCTCAATCTTGCCGTCGAGCACCGCATCGATGAACTCTGGGAGCTCCACGAGGTCGACGTTGATGAACTCGTCGACGTCAGGGTCGGACGCAGCCTGCTCGAGGCCCGTCGCCATGTAGATGTGGATGAGCTCGTCGGCAAAGCCGCAGGAGGTTGCGATGGTGGTAAGGAATGCCATCTTCTGGGCCTTGAGGCCCGTCTCTTCCAGAAGCTCGCGAGCGGCGCAGCTCAGGGGGTCCTCGCCAGGGTCAAGCTTGCCGGCGGGAATCTCGACCGTGACGCGCCCGAGGGCGGTGCGATACTGCCTCACGAGACAGATACGGCCGTCGTCGGTAAGGGCGACGACGGCGACAGCGCCGGGATGGCGCACGACATCGCGCGTGGCCTTGCGACCATCGGGGAGCTCCACCTGAAGACGGTCGACGTTGAATATCTTCCCTGTCCAGGCAACATCTTCGGAGAGCACCCTCTCGCTGAGAGAGGCGTCGCGCGGATCGTTGTCCCCCAGCACGAGCTCGCGACGCTCCGGTGTGCCGGACTGGTGATCATGAGAAGAGCGATCGCCGTCGAAGGTGAAGGCGGTCACGCTGGAGCGCATGCTATCAATGGCATCAGTCAGCCGGTCGCCCGACGTCGGCTCGTCGATGATTGACTCCGTTGCCTTGCTATTCTCGTCAGCCATAATCCTCCAATGCAATTGCGGCGCCCGCAGACGCCGCAACCCAACTCATCGAACTAGTTCGCTACAGGTTGGAGCGGCCCTTGATGGCCTTGATGCCAATGTCGTGGCGGTAGGTCTTGCCCTCAAAGCTAATCTTGTCGCAGGCCTGGTAGGCAAGGTTTCGAGCATCCTCAAACGTCGACGCGACCGCCGTGACGTTCAGCACGCGCCCGCCGTTGGTCAGGACGTTGCCGTCGGCGTCGAGCTTAGTTCCCGCGTGGTAGACCGTCACGCCGTCCATCGCGTTGGCATCGTCGACGCCAGAGATGATCTTGCCCTTCTCGTAGGAACCGGGATAGCCCGCCGACGTGAGGACGACCGATACTGCCCAGTCGTCATCCCACTGAACCATGTCGGAGGAGAGCGTGCCGTTGTCACAGGCGAGGAAGCACTCGACGAGGTCGGCCTTCATGCGAGGCAGCACGACCTGCGTCTCGGGGTCGCCAAAGCGCGCGTTGAACTCGAGGACCTTGGGACCGTCCTTGGTGAGCATGAAGCCGCCGTAGAGGCAACCCTGATACAGGATGCCGTCGGCACGAAGCTGGTCGACGACCTTCTGCTCGATCTGGATCATCTTCTCGAGCTCGCCGTCGAGCAGGATAGGGACGGGAGAGTAGACGCCCATGCCACCGGTGTTGGGACCCTTGTCGCCGTCCAGTGCGCGCTTGTGATCCTGAGAGGTGGCAAGGGGAACGACCGTTGCGCCGTCGGTCAGCGCAAGCAGGGAGCACTCGGGTCCCTCAAGCATTTCCTCGACGACCACAGTGTTTCCGGCCTCGCCGAAGGCGTTGAAACACTCGTGGACGCCCTCGAGAGCCTCCTCGACCGTGAACGCGACGACGACGCCCTTGCCGGCAGCGAGGCCGTCGGCCTTCACCACGCAGGGGCCGTTGAGCTCGCGAACGTAGTCAGCACAGGCGGACTCGTCCGTGAAGGAGCGGTAAGACGCGGTGGGCACGCCGGCGCGGGACATGACCTTCTTGGCAAACTCCTTTGAGCCCTCCATCTGCGCGGCGGCTCCAGACGGACCGAACACGGGAATGCCAGCCGCGCGGACAGCGTCGGCGACGCCGGCGACGAGCGGGGCCTCGGGGCCGATCACGACGAGGCCGATGTTATTGTCGCGCGCAAATGCCGCGACGGCCTCGGGAGACTCCTGGTCAAGGTCGACCGCCTCGGCAAGCTGATGCATGCCGCCGTTGCCCGGGGCAACGTAGAGCTTTCCCGCACGCGGGGACTGGGCGAGCTTGGCAAGAAGTGCATGCTCCCTTCCTCCCGCACCAAGAAGAAGGATGTCTACCGTGTCTTTCGAGCTGCTCATTCTGCCTCCTCGGCCTTGAAAGTTATTAGCTGTCAAGCGCTTCGTCTACCTGAAAGAAGGACGCCGCCTCGGCGGGGTCCAGCAGGCTCTGGGGAACATAGGCCAGCCCGACGGCGCCGACGCCCAGCTGACTCGTGGTGGTGGGGTTGGTGTCAAGAACGGCGGCGCAGTCCGACTCAAACTCATTGGTGTCAAGGGGCTTCTCGACAACCGAGAGGAACTTGGGAACGCCACCACTGACCTCGACATAGATTACCGGACCCATCTTCTGGGCATAGGCGCTCATAGTTCGCGCCATGAAGCCCGAGAGCCTCGAGAGCTCGCTCGAGCGGAAGAGCTCGTTGGCCTGCCCCTCGCCATTGATCTCAAATACGCCCCTGATGCCCAGCGCGCGTCGCTGGAGACTGGTCACGTGGCCCAGAATTCCCCTGCTCCTGTGCCCGATTCCGTGATCAGGGCGAGCGGCAGCAGAGGGAATGACCAGCATGCGGGACTCCTGCGCCACCCTGACGGCACGTGCAACGCATTCGTCGACCCCGAAGCCAGCGTCACGATCGCACGCAAGGCGGGCGAGGACGAGGGCGAACTTGCCCGAGGTGCCGCGCGTGTCCATCACCTGAATGCGCGCACCCTTGGTCTCATGAGCAGCCGCGACGGCGTTCTGATAGGCATCACGCATCTCGGATGACACGTGCACCGAAACGATCTGGGTGTAACCCTGGGAGACGAGGCTCTTGTAAACGTCAGCGAGCTCCTCGACGGACGGCGAGTAGGTGTTGACCTGTCCCGTACGCGACGAGAACGAGACGAAGTAGTCGGGTGCGTCGATGTCAATGCAGTCACGGTAGGTCTCGTCAGCAATGCGCACCTTGAGAGGGACAAGAGCGACCCCCGCCCTCTCCAGAACGGAAAGGGGGAGGTCACAGGCACTGTCACATACTATGGCAAAGTTTTTGCGAGACTCGATCATCACGAACGGAGCCTAGTTCCAATAACGGTCGATCGTCTGCTCGCGATCGGGACCGACGGTGATGATGGAAACGCGGACGCCGGCGAGCTGCTCGAGGAAGTCGATGTAGTCCTTCGCCTCGCGCGGGAGCTGGTAGAAATTGCGGACGCCCGAGATGTCGCACTTCCAGCCAGGCAGGGTCTCGTAAACGGGCTTCGCGTGATAGAAGACGCTCTGGTGCTCGGGGACGGTCTTGTAGATCTTGCCGTCACACTCGTAGGCAACGCAGACCTTAATCTCGTCCAGGCAACCCAAGACGTCGAGCTTTGTGATGGCGAGGTCGGTCAGGCCGTTGACGCGGGCGGCGTAGTTAACGACCACGCCGTCGTACCAGCCACAGCGACGCTTGCGACCCGTGGTGACGCCATACTCGTGACCGACCTCGCCGAGCAGGTCGCCCGTCTCGTCGAACAGCTCGGTCGGGAAGGGACCAGAGCCGACGCGGGTCAGATAGGCCTTGGCAATGCCAAGGACGCGCTTGATGTTGGTGGGACCAACGCCAGAACCGGTAACTGCGCCGCCGGCGGTGCAGTTGGAAGACGTCACGAACGGATAGGTGCCGTGGTCGATGTCGAGCATGGTTGCCTGGGCACCCTCGAAGAGAATGTTCTTGCCGGACTCGAGCTGCTCGTTGAGGAAGAGCGAGCTCTCGACGATGTAGGGGCGAATGCGCTCGGCGAAGGGAAGGTAGGTCTCGCAGATCTGGTCGACCGTGTAGGTCGGCATCTCGTAGACCTTCTCGAGAATGGGGTTGGTGTATGCAAGGGCAGCCTCGAGCTTCTCGCGGAAGATCTTCTCGTCCAACATGTCCTGAACGCGAAGGCCCGTGCGGTTCATCTTGTCCATGTAGGTCGGGCCGACGCCACGCTTGGTAGTGCCGATAAGGTTCTTGCCGAGCTTCTTCTCGTGAGCGCCGTCGAGATCCTTGTGATACGGCATGACAATGTGGGCGTTGCCGGAGATCTTGAGGTCGCCGCAGTCGATGCCCTGCTCCTCGAGCATGTCAATCTCGCCCAGGAGGACCTCGGGGTCGACGATGCAGCCGTTGCCGATGACGGGATAGGTCCCCTTATACATAACGCCGGAGGGAACCTGGTGCAGTGCGAGCTTGTGGCCGTTTGCGATGACCGTGTGCCCAGCGTTAGCGCCGCCCGCGTAGCGGCATACGACGTCGAAGTCGCCGGAGATAAGGTCTGTCACCTTACCCTTTCCTTCGTCTCCCCACTGCGTACCAACGAGCACTGATGCAGGCATTACTACCCCTCTCGGATTTGTTCTACACACCATTCTTTAGTATACGCCCCGCCAAGGGCTGCTAAACGTTCTTGCAACATGCACACGACTTCGCCTATTCCTCGTGGCGATCCATTTCGACGAACTTCGTCGTACCTGGGAGGAATACGAGCGGGATAATGTCGAGCGGGCCGGAACGGTTCTTCGCGATGATAAAGTCCGTAACGTTGAAGTCTGGGCGGTCTTCGCTCGCCGCCTCCTCCTCGGTCATCGAACGATCCAGCAGGATTACGATGTCGGCGTCCTGCTCGATGGAGCCCGACTCGCGAAGGTCGGAAAGCTCGGGGCGCTTGCCCTTGCGGTCGGTAACGTTACGGTTAAGCTGCGAAAGCGCGATTACCGGAACGCCAAGGTCCTTAGCCATAATCTTGATGCCACGTGACATGGCGGAGACCTGGGTGGCACGGCTGTCCGCACCGCCGCTGCCCGAAGGCGGCTCAAGGAGCTGGAGGTAGTCGACCACGACCATGCCCTTCTCCTTATCCTTGAGCATGCGGCGGGCCTTGGCTCGAATCTCGGTAACCGTTGTGCCAGGGGTATCGTCGATCATGACGTCGAGGGTCGAAAGCTCTCTGGTCGCGTCCAGAATGGTGGGCCACTGGTTTGCCTGAATCTTGGCGCCACGGAGGTCGCCCAGGGGAATGTGGGCATGCGCCGAGAGCAGGCGCTGGGCGATCTCGGCCTTACTCATCTCGAGCGAGAAGAACGCGACCGACGCGCCGTTAACCGCCGCGTTGATGAGAAGGTTAAGCGCGAACGAGGTCTTACCGACACCAGGTCGTGCGCCGATGACGACCATCTGGCCGGGGCGTAGGCCCTGAAGCCTCGCATCGATTCCCCTGTATCCGGTCTGGACGCCCAGGGCACCGTCGGGATTCTCGCAGGCCTCAGATAGCTCCTCGTAGAGGTCGCCCATGACGTCAGACAGGCTCTGGAACGTGTCACCAATCTCGTCGTTGGTGACGTCGCGCAGGAGCCCCTCTGCGGTGTCGACAACCTCCTTGGTGTCCTCGGGTGCGTCGAAGGCGAGGGCGGTAATCTTGGAAGAAGCCTCAATCAGGGCACGGAGCGTGGCGTCGCGGTGAAGGATCTGAACGTGATGCTTCCAGCTAGCGAGCGAGAAGGAATTGGAGTTCAGCTCGATGAGGTAAGCCATGCCGCCAATCTGATCGAGCTTGCCGGACGATTTGAGGTGGTCGGCGAGGGAGATCGGGTCGACATTCTGACCGTTATCGAACAGTTCGCGCATCGCGATGAAGATGCACTTGTGCGAGTAGAGGAAGAAGTCCTTCTCTTTGAGGACGACGAGACACTCCTGAAGAACCTCTTGGCTCAGAATCATGGCCGAGAGGATCGACTTCTCGGCCGAGAGGTTCTGCGGCATTGTTCCGCCGCCCTCGGGAACGTTGGGGATCGAATAACTCTCGAAGACGGTGTCCGGCATGGGAGCAACTCCTAGCGATGAAAAAAGATGGTGCAGGGGGATGGTACCGCAAAACCAAATGGACGATTTTGTCCATATCCCCAATTAACAGGGCATTGTTGATAGCTATTTCGCGTTAGCGGGCAATTCTTGCTTTTTCAACGTTTTCAACAAATTTGAAAAATTTTCCGAGAGGTAGTTTTCAACATTCTCGCGTTGACATCAGAAGGTACCCGTCAACCTGCGCCTATCGTCAAAAAAAGTGAGAATTTGAATATGAGAAATGATATTTCCGCAGGTAGACAGCATTTTCCCGAACGCACAAAAAGAAGCCCCGCCAACACCGCAAAAACGATGCCAGCAGGGCTCTTGTGACACTAAGCTCATGTCAATTGTCAGGCCGTTCCATCCGTCAGCTCAAGGATTGTTGATATCCGCGATTTGGGACGGAACATTTGTTGACAAGTACAGTTACTCAGCGGACTCCTCGGTCTCAGCAGCCTCGGCAGTCTCCTCGACCTCAGCGGTCTCCTCTGCCTCGACAACCTCCTCCTCGGCGTCGGGATCAGCGACGCGGAGGGTGATGACCGCGCCAATCTCACGATAGAAATTGATCTCGACCTGGTGGGTACCAGCGGTCTTGATCGTGCCACCGCGCACGATGCGCTTGCGATCAATCTCGATTCCAAGCTGCTCCTTGATTGCGTCGGCAATCTGAGCGGCGGTAACGGAGCCGAAGAGCTGGTCGTTCTCGCCAACCTTGGCGTCAATCTTGACGGTCTTGCCGTCGAGCTGCTCCTTGGAGGCGGTAGCGTCAGCGATGCGCTTCTCTTCGCGCTTGGCGATGACGTGACGGCGCTCCTCAAGCTGCTTGATGTTGCCCGGGGTGGCGGGCTGAGCAATCTTGCTGGGGAACAGGTAGTTCTCCGCGTAGCCCTGAGCGACCTCTACGATGTCGCCCTCGCCGCCCTTGCCCCTGAGCTCACCCAGAAGGATGACTTTCATGGGAACTCCTTTTGTTGGTCGACCTTACGGTCGACTCCTTGCTTACTTAGCGGCCTTGTCAACTGTCCTGCGGCCACGATCTAAATCGCGAAAGTTTGCCGCCAGCAGGTCGACAAGACCCAAAACGCTCGGTACAACAAACGACACTTCAGCCCAAATCAGGGCTGCTGCGAGAATGCCTCGCAACAAGGATCCAACATTGAGCTTCCTTGCGTACCAGTCGGCAACGGCCACACCCTGAAGAGCGAGGACGATGCGCGAGGCCGCCAGCCCGTTCCTGCCAACGAAGTCGGCTAGGGAGGACTGGTCGCCCAGATGAGGTGCCGCCACGGCAAGCGCGGCGGACACCACAAAGGGAATCGCCACCCAGCGTGGGGCATCGTAAGAGCAGAGGCGCCCCAGGACGGGACGCTTAGCACGCTTACGAAGCGCAGCGCTCGCTCCGACAAGGGAGCAGACCAACAGTCCGATGGCGTTTATGACGTATGCCATCGGCCAGTACTGCCGGATAAGGTCCGACGCGACCGAAAGGTTCGTCTGTGCCGCAATGTTGTTGGATCCGCTGAGATACTGGGAGTAAGCGCCAATCACTTGCTCGATGACATCAGGCAGCGTGTATCCATTCATCCATGCGACGCAGGCGTCGACGGCCGCGAAGCAAAGGCTTATGGCCACTCCCAAAAGAATGACCCTTTGCTCCGAAACCTCCTGGTCCAAGCCCCACCACGAGATGAAACCAACGCAAGCGCAGGTAATCACCACATAGGGGAGCTGGCTCCAGTCGAAGAGAACGGCAGCGAGGAGGGCCGGAACAAGCAGGCTGGCAAAAAGAATTGCCCTCGGCTTGCCCTTGGACCCCAACCCCATCCGGCAAATGCCATACGAAGCCAGGAGCGACCCCGCGTTTGGGCTGGCGTAGGCAATAGCGGCGCCAAACACAGCCCAAAAGGATCCGGGCCTTGCAAGGCGTTGCCCGTCTCCCCGTTTCTGTGCTCCAGAGGCTTTTGCCTCAGGAACCTCACCCCCTGGGATACGTTCGTATCCCTGAGGTGGTACGGGACGTTTGCTGTCGTAGTCTTCACTCAACGATAACTAGATCCTTCTGAAGTAGCCCTACTACCCGCGATTGCGGCCACCACGGCTAGAAACCACGGTGACGGTGTACGGAAGAAGAGCCATCTCGCGAGCGCGCTTGATGGCGATCGCAATGTCGTGCTGATGCTGCGTGCAGGCGCCAGTGACGCGACGGGGCTTGATCTTGCCACGATCGGTCATGTACTTGCGGAGGAGCTGGGTGTCCTTGTAGTCGATAAACTCGACACCCTCCTTGCAGAACTGGCAATACTTGCGACGCGGCTGGCGCTGTTCAACTTTCCTCTGCTTAGCCATGTCTTTAATGCCTTTCTACCGACAGCCCTGACGGGCCGTCATTAAGATCCTAGAACGGGATGTCCTCGTCGTAGACATCCGCCGCAGGCGGATTCTGGACGGGGGGACGAGACTGCTGGGGGGCGCGCGCGGGAGCGGGAGCGCTGTAGGTCTGGTAGCCACCATCGCCCTGCTGGCCGGAGTTCCTCGAGGAGAGGAACTCAACCTCGTCAACAATTACCTCGAGCTTGCTGCGCTTCTGGCCGTCGCGCTCCCAAGAGCTCCAGCGAAGCTTGCCCTCGATGGCAACCTTCTGGCCCTTAGAGAGGAAACGAGAGAGCGGCTCGGCGCGGTTGCCGAACACGACGCAATCTACGAAGTTGGGAACGTCCTCCCACTCGCCAGTCTGCGGGTTGCGGCGACGGTCGTTAACGGCGACGCCAAAGGTAAGAACCGAGGTTCCGCCACCCGTTGCGCGCAGCTCGGGATCACGAGTTAGGTTTCCGGAAATGTTCACCCTGTTGATGCTCACGTTGCTCACTGCCTCTCATCCACGGACTCTACGTCCGATCTTCCAAAACTAGTCCCTGTCGGTACGACGCACGACCATGTGGCGCTTCACGGCATCGTTGATGCGGAGAACGCGGTCGAGCTCGGCGATCTGAGCGGGATCTGCGTGGAAGTTGACGAGGGTATAGTCGCCCTCAGTGAGCTTGTCGATCTCAAAGGCGAGCTTGCGCTTGCCCCAGTCCTCGACGTTGTCGATCGTGCCGCCGTTCTCGGTGACAGCGACGTCAATACGCTTGGAGACGCCGGCGCGAGCCTCCTCGGTGGTCGCGGGATCGACAAAATACAGCAGTTCATAAGCCTTCATGTGGTCACCTCCTCTGGGCTAACGGCTCCGGTTAGTGAAGGTTGCATCCGGAGCAGGAAAGGTCAGTCTGTCATGCTAACACAAACGACATCAGCCTCTTCATACGCAATCGGCTCATTCCCTCTCCCACACACATCCCACATCCAAAGCTAATAGCCCCGCCTGACACAAAACTACCCCCGTACAGCGCGTAACTGCACGGGGGTAGTGATGACGCAGGTCAAACCCTTGTAAGAAATTACGGCTATTCCTTTTCGACTTCTGAGAATCTCAAAGTCGACACATTACTGCTGAGAAGGACCTTCCTCGCCATGCTGGGAAGCGTTGCCGCTCAGGGAAATAGTCTCAACGCTCTCCGAGGCCTCAGGGGCGGGATTAGACTGGACTGCGGGAGCCGGCTGGGCAGTCGGCGCAGGCTGAGCGGCGGGCTGAGCGGACTGCGGGTATGCAGGGTCCTGGGCGACGGGCTGATATCCCTGCTGCGGATTAGCAGGAGCAGAGGTCACAGGCTGATACGGAGTGACGGCGGGTAGAGGAGCGTGCATGTCGCCCCAGGCCGGAACATTGAACTGCCTGACCCAGAGTCCGGCCATCGTGTAGGCGATCATGGTCGAGAACACCTCGCCCATGCAGCAAATGTAAATGACGACAAGAATGACCGGAATGAGTCCGGTGATCGCCGAAATGATGTGGGACATCATCATTCTGTCGCTATAGGAATAGAAGTAAGCGTCATAGGCATTGGCGCCGATGCTGACGATGGTGGGAACAATCGCAACCGTAACGATAATGGCGAAGACGATGCCGATGATGAGCTGCATGAGCGTGAAGATGCCGGCGACCTTGGCAAAGCCCTTGGCGTCAGCCTTAATCATGTTCGCAATGACAACGGGCTGGAAGCCTGCACCCATGCTCTGATAGATGGTCACGCGGATTTGGTTGACCATGAAGGCGACGCCGATGAAGATGCCCAGCACGTTGACGGCAAGCTCAACGATGGGCAGGTGATTGAACAGGACGCTGATGAAGTAGTTCACCGCACCCCAGACACAAACCCAAACGAACGTGGGGACGAAGGCGCGCCAACCACTCTTGATGCACTCGCCAACCTGAACGTTCTTCTGCTTGGGAGCAGAGTCGACGCCCCAGGCAGTGAGGCGAGCCCACTCAAGCACGTAGCCATTTACGCCCAGGATGCCCGCAACGGGGACCCAAAGCGCGATGGCCGCGACGAGAATGGTCTTAATCCAACCCTTATCCTTCGTGAGGAGGGCCCATGCACGGCCGTAGTAGCCTGCGCTCTCAGATGCCATGTGATACTCCTTTCGTCTTCGGCATCCAAAGGATGCCGGCGATCATAGGCATGCGATTAACCTACGTATAGTCTAGGGCATAACCCGTTTTCCAGCGTTCCGGGAGCTTTTCACACGATGACAGGAAACCTGTAGGTAAAGAAAAAGCCAGCCCGTAGGCTGGCTTGTTCTTGCAATGGCGGAGGAGGAGGGATTCGAACCCTCGTACCCGCGAAGCGGGTAAACGGTTTTCGAGACCGCCGCATTCAACCACTCTGCCACCCCTCCGAAGGGTGATTCAAAAGTGGCGCCCTGAGGCGCCACTTGGAAGATTCTGGCGGAGAGTCTGGGATTTGAACCCAGGATACGCTTTAGGCGTATACACGATTTCCAATCGTGCTCCTTCGGCCACTCGGACAACTCTCCTTAAAACCGCAAGGGGTAGTATACATTACTTCCAGTCACATTGCGACGCACATTATTTCTTCAATACCAATTCATCTGCCGACAGGGCATACCGAAGCGACTCTAAGATATTACTATCATATTCTTACTTAAATATAGTTGTCAGCTTGATGCGTGTACGAGGAGCGCGTTGTGATACCCGAGATCATTTCCTCCACTGGACCAGACATGTCCGCGATGAGCATTCCCGTCTGGCTCGACCTATCGGCCGTCGTCATCGGCTCGGTGTCGGGCATACTTGTCGCGCAGGAGCGCAAGCTTGACCCCGTCGGATATGTTGCCCTCGCCGTCATATGCGGTTTGGGCGGCGGCCTGGTTCGTGACGTGATAATGCAGCGTGGTGGGGTCTACATGCTCGACTCAGCCGCAGCCATTCCCCTTACGGTGACGGCAGGTCTGTTCGGCTTCCTGTTCCCGAGCATCCTTAAGAAATTCCCCAACCTACTCGAATGGGTAGACATCATCTCCGTCGGGCTCTTTGTCGCGGCCGGCACAGACAAGGCGATCGTGTACAGCCTCACCCCCTGGGCGGCGGTGCTGATGGGCACCATTACGGGCGTCGGAGGAGGCATGGTGCGCGACATTTGTCTGGGAGACACGCCCCGCATCTTCCAACGGAGCAACTTCTACGCGGTGTGTGCCCTCGCCGGCGCCGTCGCCTACTACGCGGGCGTGCTTCTCATCTGCTTCAACCGAACCTGGGCCGTGGTTCTATGCGTGGCGATAACGGTCGGCCTCAGAAGGTACTCGCTTCGGTTCAACGTACTCTCCCCCACCGACGTCGACCTCGTGCCAAAGGTCAAAGAGAGCGCAAGGGAAATGTACCGCCAGGCCATCGACGAGGGCATGCACCGCTCAAAGAAGATCACCCGAAGGCTCGCGCGCAAAAAGGCCCATGACCACAGGTTCGTTCTGGTCCACGACCACGAAGAGAAGAAGGACAGCAACAAATAGCAGGACCCAGCAAAGCCTCATTCCATCCTGTCAAGTGCCTAGACAAATGAAGCGAGCGGCCGAGAAGGACTTTCCTTCTCGGCCGCTCTATTTGCGTCACTACGTGTCTTTGCGCACGGACGCCGACCTTAGCCATCCAACGTCAGACTCAAGGCAGACTACTTGTTGACCATGCCGTTCTTGACGCGCCACTTGCGACGGTCGGTCTCATTCAGAATGCGCTTGCGCATACGAATGTTCTGCGGTGTGATCTCAACAAGCTCGTCGTCCATGATGTACTCGAGAGCCTCCTCGAGCGTGAAAGACTTGGGCGGGGTCAGCTGCACCGCAATGTCAGCGGTCGAGGAACGCTGGTTGCCCAAAGACTTGGTACGCGCAATGTTAACGACCATGTCACCAGGCTTGGAACGCTCGCCAACCAGCATGCCCTCGTAGCACTCGTCGCCAGGGCCAACAAAGAGCTGGCCGCGCTCCTGCAGGGTGCCGAGCGCGTAGGCAACGGCCTTCTCGGTCGACATCGAGATCATGGCACCGTTCTGGCGACCGGCGATGTCGCCCGCATAGGGGCCGTACTCCTGGAACGTATGATAGAAGACGGCATCACCGTGCGTGACGTTGAGGATGCGCGTCTTGAGGCCCATGATGCCACGGGTGGGGATGCTGAACTCGAGGTGCGTCTGCTGCACGCCGGCCATCATGTTGGTCATGGTGCCACCGACGTTACCGAATACCTCGATGACCTTGCCGGAGTACTCGTTGGGGCACTCGACGACGGCCTGCTCGATTGGCTCAAGTGTGTTGCCGTGCTCGTCCTTCTTGAACAGGACGCGGGGACGGCCGACCTGGAACTCAAAGCCCTCGCGGCGCATCTGCTCCATCAGGACGGAAAGGTGAAGGATGCCGCGGCCGGAGACCTCGGTGCCGGTCTTGTCGGGGAGCTCTTCGATGCGCATGGTGACATTGTTCTCGCGCTCCTGCTCGAGACGCTCCTTAAGCTGGCGGCCGCCAACGATATCGCCCTCGCGGCCGACGAGCGGCGAGGTGGAGGGCTCGAAGATGATCGACAGGGTCGGGGGATCAATCTCAATTGGATCGAGCTCTACAGGGTTCTCGGGGTCGGTGTAGACGTCACCAATATCCGTGGAGTCAACACCGACCACTGCGGCGATGTCGCCGGCCTGCGCCTCGGTGCACTCCTTGCGACCAAGGTAGTCGAAGGTGAAGAGCTGCTTGACCTGGCTCATCGTACGAGAGCCGTCGTTCTTGACGACCAGGATCTTGTCGTTCACGTGGATGGCGCCGGAGTAGATGCGGCCAATGCCGATGCGGCCGACGTACTCGGAGTGGTCGATGGTAACGCACTGCATGGCGAGGGGGCCCTCAACGTCCACATCGGGCGCGGGCAGCGCGTCGACGATCATGTCCATAAGGGGCAGCATGTCCATGTTGCCATCCTCGGGGTCAAGGCGGGCGAAGCCGTTGACCGCGGAGGCGTAGACAACGTGCTCCATGGTGAACTCGAGCTGCTCGTCGTCGGCACCGAGGTCCATCATGAGGTCGAGGCAGTCATTGAGGGCCTTCTCGGGGTTGGCGCCGTCACGGTCGATCTTGTTGATGCAGATCATGATCGACAGGCCGGCCGCGATGGCGTGACTCAGGACGAAACGCGTCTGGGGCATGGGGCCCTCCGCCGCGTCAACCAGCAGAACGGCACCGTCAGCCATCTTGAGGACGCGCTCAACCTCACCGCCAAAGTCAGCGTGGCCAGGCGTATCGATGACGTTGATCTTGATACCGTTGTACTCGATGGAGATGTTCTTGGCCAGAATGGTAATGCCGCGCTCGCGTTCCTGATCGTTGGAGTCAAGAACACGGTCCTCGACCTGCTGATTCTCACGGAAGGCGTTAGTCGCCTTGAGCATCTGGTCAACCAGAGTGGTCTTACCGTGGTCAACGTGCGCGATGATTGCGATGTTGCGAATGTGCTCCTGGAGCATGTGTACCTCTTTGACGTCAGGATGCTGCGCGGCGCGCAGATTAATCGACATAGACTGAAAAACTTTATCTCAGCCAAAGGCGATGTGACGCGTACGTCGCGTTACTCCATGTAAATTGCTTGCCGAAGGCACCTTCCCACCATATGCCCGCTTTGCAAGACAGGGCAGCGAGTGGTATGGACGTGACGTCGGCGGCCACGTCGCGAAGCTACAGAAGGGGCTCCGTCTCCCCCGCCGGCGCCGGCTCGCTCCAGGCGAATTCGTCACCTGAGCCGATGCCCTCGACGAACGAGTATGCGGAATATGAGATATAACCCTTCTCGCCAAACTCGAGGAGAAGTGCATCCCTGTAAGCCCCGGATTCGTCCTCCACGGCACCAAGGTACGAAAGCGCATAACGAAGCGGGTCGGCGAGATGCGCGTCGGGATCGCCGTGGGCAGAGGCGACCTTCCTGACCTTCTCTCGGGCGCCCTCGAGGCAAGCCTCGACGCCGTCGTGCGAGAACTCATACGAGGCGACCTCACCACCGCCATCCTGAATCACCAGGAGGACGTTGAAAGTCGTTCCCTCGGCAAGGAGGTCGAAGGCGTCACCCATAAGCGTGCTCGACAGCTCGTCGGTCTCGGGCGATACGCCGTCCTTGCGCTTGATTTCCTCTTTCATGAATGGCTCCTTCGCACCCGTTTTCTGTGATGATAGCGCGAGAGAAATGCTTGTGCTGGCGGCGGCCAGTCGGCACAAAAATAGGCCGGGGCAAGTGCCTCGGCCTATAGATAATTTGGTGGAGACGATGGGGATCGAACCCACGACCTCAGGCTTGCAAAGCCCGCGCTCTCCCAGCTGAGCTACGTCCCCGATTCTGCGCGCGATTGGGAATCGCCCTCTTGTGATTAATAATCGCCCCAGCGGCGACTCGGCTCACGCTGGGGCGACTATTCACAAATAAATGGTGGGCCCGACAAGGTTCGAACTTGTGACCTCCCGGTTATCAGCCGGACGCTCTAACCAACTGAGCTACGGGCCCAACGCGAGAAGTAATATTACGCATGGTTCCCTCTTAGGTCAACCGAAATATTAAATTCGTTCCAAATTTCTTCGTACAATTATCAATAATGAATGTTTACTTCAGATAGCTATCAAAAAATATCACTGTTAGACTGCTTGTAACTACTAATTAAGCATTGATAACTTACATGGAAGAATTATTCACATATGTACCGATTTAGGAATTTCTCTACTAGTTCTCCCCCAAGCGGGTACCATAACCACCACAAAAGAGAAGAGGTGAACGTCATGATTCGCATGGACATTCAGACTATCGTTGTCGGCGGCGGGCCAGTCTCGTCGCTTGTGGTTCTCCGCACCCACACGCCTTACAAGGGAAACACTTCGGTCCAGCTTCCCATCCGCATCGGAAGTATCGAGGCAACCGCCATTTCGCTCGGAGCCGAGGGGTCTTCTTCCACGAGACCTCTCACACACGACCTCCTTGCGGCGACGATACGCTCTCTCGGGGCCACTCTCGAAGCCATAGACATCGTTGACGTGCATGGAACGACGTTCTACGCAGAGCTGCGCCTGACACGCGCGGACGGAACCTCTACCCGTGTCGACGCACGCCCATCGGACGCCATAGCCATAGCGGTGCGTCAACATGTCCCCATCTTTGCAGAGGAAAAGGTCATCGATGCGGCCTCCATGCCAGACTTCGCCGCGGTAGAGGATGCCGAGAAGCAGCAGGAGATGCGCGAGTTCCACGAGTTCGTAGAGACCCTCTCCCCCGAGGACTTCTCTTAACACGCGCCGTCACAGCGACATATCATAACGCGCGCCAAAGAGGGCGCGCCCTCTTGTTCAGATTCATGCCCAAATGTCCGACGCGACACAAGAAGTCCGGCCACCCGAAGGTGGCCGGACTTTTCGTTTCGCGATGTGACCTCGTTGGTCTCGCTACTCTTCGTCCTCGTCGAGGGCGGACTCATCGAAGTCATCGTCACTACCAATGTCGATGCTGTCTTCCTCATCGAAGTCATTGCTGTTGGTCACAGGAATCGCAAGCGACCCTTGTGCGGGATCGGCCTTGGCGGCCTTCTTCTTGTGGGCGACCATGCGAGCAACGGCACCGACCCTGTCGCTGTCGGCGATGTTCATGATCTTCACGCCCTGGGTGGCGCGCCCGAGGCGCGAGATGTCAGTCGCCTTGACGCGAATGACGACGCCCTCCTCGGTGACAACCATGAGCTCGTGCTGGGGCCCGACGACGCGGCAGGCCACGAGGTTGCCCTTCTTCTCGGTCATGACAATCGTAGCGACGCCCATGCCACCACGCTTGTGCTCGGGATACTCGGCAACCGGAGTACGCTTTCCATAGCCCTTCTCGGTCATGACCAGAAGGTCGCCCTGACCGTTGGTAATCTCCATGCCGAGCATTCTCACGCCATCCTTCAGCGTGATGCCACGGACTCCGGAGGTGTCGCGGCCGGTCGGCCTGACCTCAGACTCGTCGAACAGAATGGCCTTCCCTTCGTCGGAGCACATGATGACCTTCTGGCCCGGCTTAACGCGGTGGACGTTGACGAGCTCGTCTCCCGGCTTGAGGTTGATGGCGATGATGCCATCGCGGCGGCTCTTGTCGTAGTCGCTCATGGCGGTCTTCTTCACCATTCCGTTCCTCGTTGCAAAGAGCAGGTACTCGTCGGCCGGGAACTCGCGGGTAAACACGACGGCCGTCGGGTGCTCGCGCTCGGAAAGGGGAACGACGTTCACGAGCGCGGAGCCACGGGCATGGCGGCTTCCAAGCGGGAGCTCATGCACCTTCACGCGGTAGACCCTGCCCTTGTTGGTGAAGAACATGACATAGTCATGCGTCGACGCAACGAAGAGATCCTCGACGAAGTCGTTGTCCTTGAGTGAGAGCCCCTGAATGCCCTTGCCACCGCGCTTCTGCGCACGATAGGTCGCCAAGGGAACGCGCTTGACGTAGCCGGCGTGTGTAAAGGTGACAACCATATCTTCCTCGGCAATGAGGTCCTCGACGTCGAGGTTCTCGACCGAGTGCTCCGAGATGCTCGTACGGCGCTTGTTAGAGAAGCGATCGGAGATCTGGCGCAGCTCGTCCTTGATGACGCCAAGGAGCTTGTTCGGGTGCTCGAGGAGGTCGCGGTAGTAGTCAATCCTGTCGTGAAGGTCCTTAATCTGCGCAACGAGCTCATCGCGAGCAAGGCCGGTGAGACGACGAAGGCGCATCTGAAGGATTGCCTCACCCTGGATGTCGTCGATGCCAAAACGGTCGTTCATGCGCGCCTTGGCCTCGGCGTCATCGCGGGAGGAGCGAATGATGTGGACGATCTCGTCGATGTTGTCGACAGCGATGAGCAGACCCTCGAGGATATGAACACGCTTGAGAGCCTTGTCGAGGTCAAACTTCGTACGACGAGTAACCACGTCGACCTGATGGTCGATGTAGTAGCGCAGCATCTCCCTCAGCGAAAGGGTGCGGGGGACGCCGTCAACAAGGGCAATGTCGATAACGCCGAAGTTCGACTGCAGCTGCGTGCGCTTATAGAGGTTGTTCAGGACAACCTGCGGGACCGCACCACTCTTGAGGTCGATGACGATTCGCATGCCCTTGCTGTTGGACTCATCACGAAGGTCGGAGATGCCCTCAATATGCTTCTCGTTGACCTGCTGGGCAATACGCTCCTGCAGGGTCCCCTTGTTCACGGCATAGGGAATCTCGGTGACGACAAGGCGCTGACGACCGCCCTTGCCGATGTTCTCGACATGGACTTTCGAGCGAATGGTGATCGTGCCACGGCCCGTCTCGTAGGCCTCCTTAATTCCCGAAGTGCCCATGATGACACCACCGGTCGGGAAATCGGGACCGGGAAGCACAGTCATGAGCTCGTCGATGGTGACGTCAGGGTTGTCGATCATCATGCAAACGGCGTCGGTGACCTCCTTCAGGTTGTGAGGAGGAACGTTGGTCGCCATGCCGACCGCGATGCCGGCCGAGCCGTTGACGAGCAGATTCGGGAAGCGAGACGGCAGCACCGCAGGCTCCTGAAGAGACTCATCGTAGTTGGGCTGAAGGTCGACGGTCTCCTTGTCGAGGTCCTGGAGCATCGCCATGGCGGCATGTGTGAGACGCGACTCCGTGTAACGCATTGCCGCGGGGGGATCGCCGTCGATGGAGCCGAAGTTGCCGTGACCGTCAACCAGAGGAAGGCGCATGGAGAAATCCTGCGCCATACGAACCATAGAGTCGTAGATGGCCGCATCACCGTGCGGGTGATACTTGCCCATGACTTCGCCGACCGTCCACGCACTCTTCTTGTGCGGGCGGGTCGGGACGATGTGGGCCTCGTTCATAGCGTACAGGATGCGTCTGTGGACAGGCTTGAGGCCGTCTCGCACGTCGGGGAGTGCGCGGGCAACGATGACCGACATGGAGTATTCCAAGAAGGAGGCCTTCATCTCGGAGGAAAGGTCAGTGGGCTTGAGTGCGCCGCCATGGATATCGGTCAAGTCAAGGCGCGTGCCGGCCTCGTCGGAGATGGTGTGATCAAGCCCCGCACCCGCGAGCTTCGCGTTGTCGTCGGCCTCGAAGCCGTAGTCCTCGTCCTCATCCTCTTCATCAGAGTCGAAGTCATCGTCCTCGTCGTCGGACTCGTACTCGTCGAGGTCCTCTTCATCGACGTCGTCCGCGTCGTTGAGATCCAGATCGTCGTTCTGGTTCAGGTCGTCGGTCTCGTTTCCGAGATCGTCGTCGTTTCTGTTGTTATCGTCTGCCACTATCTAGCCTTTCGTTAGATGTCGAGGAAGCGAACGTCCTTTGCGTGCGTTTGGATGAAGTCCTTGCGCTTCTCCACCTGCGTACCCATGAGGTCGGCAACCGCGCGCTCCGCAGCCAGCGCATCGTCGATGGTGACCCTCAACATGATGCGGTTCTTGGGGTCCATCGTTGTGGTCTGCAGCTGATCGGGGTCCATCTCGCCCAAACCCTTGTAGCGCTGGACGGTGTACTTGCTGGAGTCCTCGTACTTCTTCGCCTCGAGCGCGAGCTCCTCGTCCGTGTAGAGGTATTTCCCGCGCTTCTTTCCCTTAGGCTTGAGCTGGTAGAGAGGGGGCTGGGCGACGTAGATGTAGCCCGCCTCGATCATGGGGCGCATGAAACGGTAGAAGAACGTGAGCAGGAGGATGCGGATGTGGGCACCGTCGACATCAGCATCGGTCATGATGACGATCTTGTGGTAGCGGGCCTTTTCGATGTTGAACTCGGGGCCGACGCCGGTGCCAATGGCCGTGATGAGAGAGGTGATGGTCTCGGAGGAGAGGGCGCGGTGCTCTTGGACGCGCTCGACGTTCAGAATCTTTCCGCGAAGCGGCAGCACTGCCTGGATGGAGCGGTCACGCGCCATCTTTGCAGAGCCGCCTGCGGAATCGCCCTCGACGATGAAGAGCTCGGTGAGCTCGGCATCCTTAACCGAGCAGTCCGCAAGCTTGCCGGGAAGAGAAGCACTCTCGAGGAGTCCCTTGCGACGAGTTGCCTGGCGGGCCTTCTGGGCGGCAAGGCGACCCTTTGCCGCCTGGGAGCCCTTCTTGAAGATTTCCTTGGCCTGGTTGGGATGCTCCTCAAGATACTCGGAGAGCCCCTTGGTCACGATCTTGTTGGTGAGGGTGCGCATGTACGAGCTGCCAAGCTTTGCCTTGGTCTGACCCTCAAACTGGGGGTCGGGGAGCTTAACGGAAATAACCGCCGTGAGGCCCTCGCGGATGTCGTCACCCGTCAGGTTGGCCTCCTTCTCCTTCAGCAGCTTGTGAGACCTCGCATACTCGTTGACCACCTTGGTCAGAGCAGTGCGGAAGCCCTCGAGGTGCATGCCGCCTTCCTCGGTGTAGATGTCATTGGCGAACGACATCACGCGCTCCGAGAAGCCCGCATTCCACTGGATCGAGACCTCTACCTCACCACGGCGCTCGAGGGGCGTATCTTCGTCGGTCTTTCCCTCAATGTAGATAGGACGATTGAGGCCCGGGAGGATGGCCTTTCCCTCGTTGAGGTACTTGACGAAGTCGTTGATACCGCCGGAATAGCAAAACTCGACGACGCGGGGTTCCATCTCGCGCTCGTCGGTAAGCGTGATCTTGAGGTTTCTGTTCAGGAACGCCGTCTCCTGCAGGTGATCGTGGAGGGTGTCAAAGTCGTAGACCGTCGTCTCGAAGATGGTCTCGTCAGGCCAGAAGGTGACAGTGGTGCCGGTCTCCTCCGAAGTGCCAATCTCCTTCATCTTCTGGGTGGTGTTGCCGCGAGCAAACTCCATCTCGAAGATCTTTCCGTCGCGTTTTACCTGCGCGACGAGCTTCTTGGAGAGCGCATTGACGACGGAGATGCCCACTCCGTGAAGGCCGCCGGACACCTTGTACGCGTTGTTGTCGAACTTGCCTCCCGCATGGAGAATCGTCAGAACGACCTCGAGGGTCGGCTTTTTCTCGGTCGGGTGAAGGTCGACGGGGATGCCGCGGCCATCGTCGACGACCGTAATGGAGTTGTCGGGGTGCACCGTGACGGCGATGTTGTGGCAGTAGCCAGCCATTGCCTCATCAACCGAGTTGTCGACGATCTCCCAAACGAGATGGTGAAGACCTGCGGAGCTGGTCGTGCCGATATACATGCCAGGACGCATGCGAACGGCCTCGAGACCCTTGAGGACCTTGATCTCGCTTCCGCCATAGTTGTTTTCTTGGTTTGCCACGCGATTTTCCTCTCTATCTCATAGCAAAGAGACGGAGCAATTTTACTTCATACTCTGTAGAAAACCGCGGGCCTTTGCAAAAAAAGGGTCTAAATAACGTGGCTGATTCTCGTCAGAGGGCCTCAGGACGCTAAATTTCGCCCTTCTCGCCATTTTGCGACTTTTTGGACTTTTCTCTTCTAAGAGAGAATTCCATCGCTCTCGCCACCTTCGAGCGAAGCGGCTCCTCCAGAACGGAGCACTCCTCCTCGATCGTTTCCTTTTCCTCGTCGCTCAGCTCAGGAAGAGGTGCCACCTTCCTTGCAGACGGCGAGGTCTCGCGCCCCAATGAGGATTTCGCCTCTGCGGGCTTGCGCTTGTTGAGGATGAACTCGATGCCAGAGAGCTCGAGGCCAGCAGCATACATGCGCGAGAGATAGATCTCTCGATTGACGGTGAAGTCAGTCATGCGCGAGTGAGAGTCTACGTAGACGCCCAAAATGGGCGCCGCCCCGCGGACGCGGGGCTTCTTCAGGAAGACACCCGTCGTGTGCTCGCGCTCCACATCGCCGTTGGCGCCATACCAGGTGGCGGCAGCCTTTTGGTTGGCACTCATATGGGTGCGTAGGTCCTTGCCAAGCATGCTGGAGAGCGCGTCGGAGAGCGACGAGGAGTTGTCATCGCGGCCGTCAAAAAGCTCCCCCAGGTTGTCATAGCTATTCATCCATGATCACCGTCTTAGCTGCGTCAAGAAGCTCCTGCGGGAAGTACCCAAGGTTGGTCGTGGTGACGACCGTCTGGATGCTGCCCTGGACGAACCTGGTCATGGCGCCGCGCCTGCCCTCGTCGAGCTCGCTCATAACGTCATCCAGCAGGAGCAGGGGCGTTTCCCCGGAGAGCTCGCGCGAGAGCTCCACCTCGGCCATCTTCCACGCAAGAACAATGGAGCGCTGCTGTCCCTGCGAGCCAAAGGCGCGAGCGTCGCGCCCATTAATGGTAAACGCGAGGTCATCGCGCTGCGGACCCACAAGCGTCTGCTGCCTTCGCAGCTCGGCCGAGCGCATCTCGCAGAGCTTTGCAGCGAATGCTTCGCAGACCTCGTCGCGGCCGCGTCCCGCAAGGTCTATCCCAAGCGACGACTCATAGGTGCAATCGACCTGCTCGCCCTCGGATATCTCTTGGTATATGGCACGCAGATGAGTGCGAAGCCTCTCGAACAGGCGATAGCGCGCCACAAGGAGGGCGGCACCTCCCAAGGCGACCGAGGCATCCCAAGCGTCCAGCAGCGCGAGGTCGGGACAGTCCTCTTTCAACAGGCGATTCCTCTGCTCGACGGACCTCTGATACGCCGAGAAGACCTTCCCGTAGCCGCGATTCGCCTGACGACCAAAGCCATCGAGCTCATCGCGGCGATACGACGCACCTCTTTTGACGAAGGAGAGGTCGTCAGGATTGAAGAGCACCGACATCAGAGATTCGGGAAGATCCTGAGAAGTGCATTTCTTCCCATTTCTCATAAAGTGGCGGCGTTTCGAGTCGACCTCGCATGCAACGTCAATGACACGTCCGTCCCCCTCGAGGCGCGCCGAGATTTTCGCTGACGCGGCATCCTCGCGGATAAGTTGCGACGGCTTCGGCTTGCGGAAGGAAAACCCCGCAGTAAGAATCTGCAGGGCTTCGACCGTATTTGTCTTCCCAACGGCATTGTGCCCACAGAGGATGGTCATTCCGTCCGAGAAGTCTATGCTCTTCTCCTCGAAGTTTCGCCAATTGCGAAGGACGAGGCTCCGAACCAGCAGCCCCACGCTACATCCTGACGGGCATGAGAAGGTAGAGGTAGTTGATCTTGGAGTAGGACTTGAAGATGCCCGGCTGCATCGTACTCTGCAACTCGAGGGTAATCTCCTTCTCGTCGGACGCCGCGTTGACGCAGTCAAAGACGTAGTGGTAGTTCAGTGCGATCGACATGCCGTCACCCTCGACCTCGACGGGCAGAAGTTCCGTCGACTCGCCCTGGTCAGGCGAGCTCGCGGAGAGCTTCATCACCTTTCCGTCGGGATCGATGTCGAACCTGACGGAGGGGTTGGTCAGAGCGATGACCGAAACGCGCTTGAGAGCGGCGTTGAACTGCGGGATGTTAATCTTCACCGAGGTGTTGCAGCTAGGTGGAAGGAGCTGTCTGTAGTTGGGGAACTGCCCGTCAATCTTGCGCGAGATGTAGGTGGTATTGCCGAACACGAACACGACTTGGCTTGCCGTAGTGCCAATGAGCACCTTCTCGGTCATCGATGGGAGCGTGAGCACGTCGTGGAAGGTGTTGCCCGGAACGATGGTCTGGAAGGCACTCTCCAGCGTCGAAGTCTCGACGTTGGAATCGCACACCGCAAGACGGTACGAGTCAGTCGCGACGAGGCGAATTGTGTTCTCCTCGACGTTCAGCAGAATGCCAGAGAGGATGGGGCGCGAGGTGTCCTTAGAGGTGACCTTATAGACCTTGTCGACCATTTCGCTCAAAAGCTCCGAGGGAAGCTCGATGGTCTGATCGAGGGCGAACTGGGGGAACTCGGGGAAGTCCACGGGATCGAGAGTGTTGAGCCTAAAGGAGGACTTGTCACAGCTGATGGAAACGACTCTCTCTCCTCCCTCGAACTCGACCGCGGCGTCAGGTAGCGTCTTGACGATGTTGGCAAGAATCTTGCCAGAGACGACGGTGGTGCCGGGCTCCTCAACGTTTGCCGCGATCTTGTGGCGAATGGAGATGGTTAGGTTCGTGGTCTGAAACTCAAGCGTCCCCTCTTCCGCCTTGATATAGATGCCCGAGAGGACGGGAAGCGTGGAGTTGGATGCCATTCCCTTTGAGACTACAGAGAGGGCTTGGGCAAGAGACGACTGACTGACGGTGAACTTCATGGTGCTCCTTGGCCTCCTATTATTAGTACTTATATTTAAATTAAAGAGTAGTAGTAATAATAGCCGGTGTTGAAATGTTCAAAGCTTTCTAAAACTGCTGGTAGATTGAGGTATCTGAGAAACGATTTCGTCTTAAAACTCCGAGCCACTTTTCTACCAAATTCTTGTCGAAAACTATTGTCTACATTCCTCGGTGACTTTTCTTACAGGCTCGACAGGTTTTCGACAAGCCATTCAACACTAGCTGTTGTCGGTAATGCTCTCCTTTAGACTCTCGACGCGGTTCTGGAAGATGCGGTCTTCCTTAGAGGCGTCCTCCACCCAATGGATGCTGTGCTTTACCGTTGCGTGGCTTCTACCGCCGAACTTCTTCCCGATGTCAGCCAGCGTGTTGTCAGTAAGCTCTCGCGCCATCCAGATGGCAACGTGACGAGGCTCCATGAGCTCCTTATTGCGCTTGGAGCCTACCAGATCATTGTGGGCTACGTCGTAGAACGCTTCCACGGCCTTCTGGATTTGCTCTATGCTCATGATGCGCTGTCCGCTCGGCCACTTTGCCTGTGCTATGCGAATGACGTCGTCTCGCGTGAAGTCGAGCCCGTGCTCACGCTTGTTGCTGGCTGACATGAGGCAGGTTTGGACGAAGCCCTCGATGACGCGGATGTTGGTGCCTGCCCTCTCGGCCATGAGCCTTAGCAGTTCCTCTGAGATGTTTGCGTCCATATGGGGTATGTGCTCGGTGACGGCGTCCTCGCGCATACGGGCGTAGAAGTTGTTGATGAGCTTTACCTTGAGCTCGTAGTCCGGCACCTGAACGCTGACGGTGACGCCGGAGTCCATGCGGCTCGTCTCTCGCTCGTCGAACTTGCTGTCGCCCATGCCCAGCTGAGAAGGTGCGCGGTCGGCCGCGAGCACGACCTGCTTGCCCCTGGATGCCAGGGAGTTGAAGGTGTCGAAGAAGAACCCGATGGTGCCCGCTGCCTTGCTCATGCCCTGGATATCATCGATTATCAGCACGTCGACGTTCTGGTAGTCGCGCGCCAGGGCATCTCGGGCGCTCTTCTGAGGGTCGTTCATTGCTTTGATGTAGTCATCCATAAACTCAGAAGAGGTTCGGTAGACGCAAAGCCGCGAGGGGTCGTTCTGGATGATGTAGTTCTGGATGGAGCGAAGTAGGTGTGTTTTGCCCAGGCCGCTCTTTCCATATATGAACAAGGGGTTGTAACTCTTGTTCTCTCCATTCGCGACCTGCTTCGCGGCATCGTAAGCGAGCTCGTTCTCATCACCGGCGACGAAGCGGTCAAAGGTGAGTTTAGACGTTGCTGGGTCGACGATTTCGGAGGCAAAGGAACTCTTGATCTCTTGTTTCGGGGTCGGAGTGGGAGCTTCTGCGGCAGTCTGTCGACAACTTGCGGATGAGAAGTCCTTAAGCTCGTGCTCGTGGGACTCCTTGTTCGCGCGACCGATCTCCTCTGCCGTCATTGATGACCTAGTGTCGATAGTGACTGGCGTCCTGTCCTGAGACAGCGTGACCTGAAGGGTCACGGGCTGGAAGGCGGCCTTCTCGAGACATTCCTCGATGGTCGGCGTGATCTGCGAAATCTTTCTCTGGGCAAAGCCAAGGTTAGTCGAGATGATCAGAGTCTCCCCGTCAAACGAGACGGGGTCGCAGCTCTTGAGCATTGCTACGTTCGCCGCTGGAAGCCCCTCTGACTCCAGGAGCGTGAGTGCGTCCTGCCAGAGGAAGTCCGCATCTGATTGCTGTGACTGGTCCATTTTTCCCCGTATATCTTAGAATTGTTGAAAAGTGGACCCATTATATGATGAAAACTTTTCTACAGGGCACTACATCTGTGGAAATTGGGAGATAAAGGCCTTGCCTGCCGGCGTTAGCCCGCGTTTCTGGCTGCCGTTGCTCTTGTGGATGAGACCCGCCTGCTCAAGAGCACGCAGCTCCCTCGACCAGGTCGGCTGGGATCCCTCGAAGTTCTTTGAGAGCTCGGTGGGGCCTACTGACTCGTGATGGGTCAGGTACGAGAGGATCTGCATTCCCCTGTTGGTGACACTAACCTGCATGGGCGTTGCCTGCATAGGCAGTTGCGCGCCTCCCATGCTATAGGGTGTGCCCTGAGGCATCGCTCCCGCGGGCGCCATGGGATACCCCTGCTGAATCTGCTGGTAGGCAGGTTGATAGGCTCCCAGTTGCTGGCCGTACTGTGGATAGCCATAGGTCCCTTGCACATAGGTCTGCTGCGGGTAGGCCTGCGGGTATCCCTGGGGATATCCCTGCCGTGGTATGTAGCCTTTCGGCTGCCCCTGTATCGGCGAACCCGGATATGCTGGCTCATCTACGAGGTCTTCCTCATCACCCAGCGTCGAAAGGGTAACGACGGTTCCACCCGAGATGTTGTCTGCGATGGTAAGGGTGCCGCCTCGGTCCTCCATATATTGTTGTGCGTAAGGAAGTCCCGACCCAACGCCGCGTATGAACTGTTTCATGGGCTCGGTTGCGGAGGAGGTCCCGTACTCCAGTGCGCGGTCCTTCTCCTTGATGCCCGGACCCTGGTCCGAGAAGCGAATGGTCTCTCCCCCGTCGAGAATGCTGATCGTAGGCTCGATAAAGTAGGCGTGGATGAAGTTCTCCACGACTTCCCTGATGACCATGAAGGGGATAGACCCACCCTGCTCCTTCTCGAGCCTGACGACGGTATTGGTGATTTCTTCCAGGTAGTCGCGGACGTCTTTCGGCTCAACTACCACCACGCGCGGTGCGGCGGCAGCGTCGTCATAGACGGCGATGCGTGCTGGATATTTGGCTTCCAGTTTCACCTCGGCCTTTTCAACGTTTCTTTCCATGGAGGAATTCTGGCCCTCGTTCTCTACAAATGGGTAAAACGCGTGGGCCATTCTGACCCCCTCCCCGTCTTCCTCAGTACCTTCGACTCTATTTTATTATGCCTTTTCAACATTTGTTCATCTGCTGTCGAAAACTATTCAGACCGAATGAATGCCGAATAAAAGTTTTCAACACATGAACAAACATTGTTGATAACCTGCCAATAAATTTCTCTAATAGATGAAAGATATTATCATCGAAACGCTGTAAACCCGCAGTTGAGACGGAAGTATTCTCAAATCCATTCATGAGTCATTCTAATGGTGGGATGGGTGGTGAAAAAGGAACGGCATGTGGAGAAAAGCGGACAAACAGTGAATTGAGCTTTCTAGCTTTGGATTAATTGACATTTCTTGCAGAACACCACTACAATCTTGGAGCTTGAAGCATTACGTTCGACCTAAATTCATGGAGGATTAGACATGAAGCGTACATATCAGCCCAACAAGAGGAAGCGCGCGAAGACCCACGGCTTCCGTGCTCGCATGGCAACTAAGGCTGGCCGCGCCGTTCTTTCTCGTCGTCGCGCAAAGGGCCGCAAGCGTCTTACCGTCTAGGAGACTTATGAAGACCATCAAATCCAAAAGGGAGTTTGATGAGGTCTTCTCCAGCGGAAAGCGGGTTAATCACAGGCTCGTCCGCGCTACAGTTTTGAAGGATGACGAAGGCGGCTTGGGAAAAGTCGCCTTCGTTGCGCCTAAGAGACTTGGCAACGCGGTGTATCGCAACAGATGCAAACGAGTTCTGAGGGAAGCAGCACGCGCCAATGGTCTGCCGCTCGACGGAGCGAAGGTCATTCTCTTTGCGACGCGCAACACACGCGACGCCAGCGTTGAAGACCTTACGAACGCAGTTAAACAGATCAAAAGCCGAGCAGGGCTCTAGGTAAGAGGGGATGGGAACCATAATGCGTTCTTTTCTCCTCTTATTGATAAAGGGTTACAAGAAGTACCTCTCTCCCCTGTTTCCACCTTCGTGCATTTACGAGCCCACATGCTCGCAATACGCTCTGGAGGCTATCGAGAAACACGGTGCACTTAAAGGCTCCTGGCTTGCTTTCCGCCGCATCATTCGTTGCAATCCCTTTCATAAAGGTGGGTACGACCCCGTTCCCTAAACCCGATAGCCCGGAGGAACCATGTGGGATTGGTTTATTAACTTTCTAGCCAATGTTCTTCAGCACTTCGCCAACTTCGCTGGCGACTGGGGCGTCGCGATTATCATCCTGACGGTAATCATGCGACTCCTCGTCATGCCCCTCATGACGAAGTCTACGGCCTCTAGTGCTCGCATGCAGGCGCTGCAGCCCAAGATGAAGGAAATCCAGGAGCGCTACGCAGATGACCCCGAGCGTCAGGCTGAGGAGATGCGCAAGTTCTACTCCGAGAACAAGTTCAACCCGCTCGGTGGTTGCCTCCCCATCCTCATACAGATGCCGGTCTTCTTCGCGCTGTTCACGGTAGCCAGGGACTTCGTTCCCAGTGACGCTCACTTCCTCAACATTATTCCCTCGCTTTCTACCTCCGCGGCCTCTGCCTTTGGTCAGTTTGGTATTGCAGGTTCTTGGATCTACATCCTCTTTGATGTTGCCTTCGGTGTTCTGACCCTTATCCCGATGGTCATGAACTTCGCCAACACGAGCGAGGAGCAGCGTCAGCAGTCGCTTATCATGGGCGTCGTCATGGCTGTTATGATGCTCTGGTTCGGCTGGGGCGTTCCCGCTGCCGTCCTCCTGTATTACGACACGTCTGCAGTTTGGCAGGTCATCCAGCAGAAAGTTGTCACCCAGCGCGTTATGGACAAGGTGAAGGCTGGCGTGGCTGCCAAGGAGGCCGCTCAGTCGGTCAAGGTTGACGTTGTCCGCAAGGAGCGCAAGCCTCGTCCTCACAAGAAGGGCTAAGTCAGGTCTGATATATTTTTGCGCGGCACTCAGATTGTGCCGCGCTATTTTTTTAGGAGGTTGGAATGGAAGAAGAGCTTGCAGAGGCCGTTGATACCGAAGAGGTTCCTGCTGCCCACGAGGATCGTTTTGCCATCATTCGAGAGCACTTTGAGGCTGGTGTTGACCTGACGGACGACGAAATTGATGCGATTGCTGACGTTGCCATCAATTACATTCGCAACCTGCTTTCCTACTTTGGAGAAGAACAGGTCACCATTGATGAGTATGACGGCGAGGACGGCGAGCTGATTCTTGACATCAGTGGTGGCAATCTTGCAGTTTTAATCGGACGACATGGTCGTACGCTTGACGCTCTCCAGATGATAGTTTCATCTTTTATGAGCAACCTTCTTAAGTTCCGCTTCCCCATGGTTGTCGATATCGAGGGATATAAGAGTCGTCGCAAGGAGAAAATCATGTGCCTTGCTCGTTCCGCGGCCTCTCGTGCTAAGCGTCAACAGAGTACTGTTACTCTTGCTCCGATGAACGCCTACGAGCGTCGTCTTGTTCACCTTGCGCTTGTCGATGACGTTGAAGTGAGCACTCATTCTGAGGGTGAAGATCCTGACAGAAGGGTTGTGATTACGTACGTTAGGAGCTAATTTCTTCTGCTCATAATCTGCAGGGGAATAGATTTTGATATTGTTTGGGGAGAGGCATTTGCCTCTCCCCTTTTCTTATGACAAAAAATCACGTATCGAAAGTTTTTGTCAGGAGGACTAATGACTACAGAAGACTTTTCGAAGTCTGTTGAGCTCTTACAGAATTATTGCTCTGACTATCTGATAGATGTAACTGATGGTCAGGCTATTCTTCTTTTAAAGCATCTTGATTTGGTGATCGAGAAGAATAAGGTTCTCAATCTTACTCGTATTGATAACGTTGAGGATGGCATCATTCGTCATCTAGTTGACTCTCTCCTATTTCTTCCCTTTGTTAGAAATTGTCTTGAGAAGCCTGATGATGGTGATGTTCTTGATATTGGTACAGGTGCTGGATTTCCAGGTATTCCCCTTGCCATTACTCTTTCTTCTCGGGTTACCCTTCTCGATTCTGTTCAGAAGAAGATTAGGGCCGATCAAGAGTTCATTAATACCCTTGGCTTAAGTAACGTAAACTTCTCTATGGAAAGGGCTGAGCTCCTTGCCAAACATCGGTCTCAGAACTTTAATGTTTGTACTGCGCGTGCCGTTGCAGAGACCAATGTATTAATTGAGTATGCTGCGCCTCTTCTTAAGATGGGTGGTTCTCTTGTCATTTCTAAGGGTAATCCATCTGACGAAGAAGTATCCGATGCACTTAGGGTTTCTAAGATTTGTGGTCTAGAACTTGTTTCACGTGAAACGTTTGAGTTGCCCAAACATTCTGGCCACCGCGAGTTGATGGTGTTTACTAAGACATCGTATCCGTCAGTTAAACTTCCACGTAAGCCAGGCGACGCAAAGCGTCGACCGTTATAGAATGATTTTCTACGATATTAAGAATTCTTAAGAGCCGAAGATGAATTATCTTGTTATAGGTGATGATTGATTTAGGTTGTTATGCAGAGTCGCTAACTAGTGATTACTATGTTTCACGTGAAACATAGTGTCACTTCATGTAGCTGTTTCATATGAAACAATTTACAGCTTGTGTATTGTTTCACGTGAAACAGTCATATAGACCAACAAGAAGCAGAAGAATTGAAATAGAAATGCAGCATATAGGAGGAACATTGGGTTTTAAAGATATAAAAAGAGCTTTTCCAGGTAGACCAGCAAAGGTTATCGCAATTATTAATCAAAAAGGTGGCGTCGGAAAGTCTACAACTGCAGTAAATCTCTCAGCAGCACTTGGTGAGAATAAGAAAAAAGTACTAATCGTTGACCTGGATCCTCAAGGAAACACGTCTAGCGGATATGGAATTGAAAAAGAAGAGCTCGAAAATGATATTTATGATGCTCTAATGAACAATTTTCCAATAGAGGACATAATTTGTCCGACAATTGAGCAGAACGTATTCGTCGTTCCTGCAACTATTCAGCTTGCTGGAGCCGAAATCGAACTTGTTTCCGCAATGGCGCGAGAGAGCATTCTGAAAGCTATTCTTTCTAAAGTCAAAGATGAATTCGACTATGTCTTTATCGATTGCCCACCATCGCTTGGCCTTCTGACAATTAATGCACTTGTAGCAGCAAACTCATTGTTGATTCCTATTCAGTGTGAGTTCTACGCTCTTGAGGGGGTAACAAAACTCCTTGAATCAATGAAGATGGTTAAGGGAAGGCTGAACCCAGAACTTGATGTGTTTGGCGTCGTTATGACGATGTTTGACGCAAGAACAACGCTCTCTAAGCAAGTTGTAGACGAAGTTAGAAGCTATTTTGGCAATAAAGTATTCAAGACTGTCATTCCTCGTAGCGTAAAACTCTCTGAAGCACCGAGTCACGGTCTTCCTATTACTATGTACGCACGCGTGAGCAAGGGGTCTCTTGCATATATGAAGCTTGCAAAGGAAGTGGTGCGTCGTGGCTAAAAAATCGGGGCTTGGGAAGGGTTTGGAATCACTAATAGGGGGCGCTGATGCGGAAATTAGCGCAATTGTTCCCGAATCAACTGTCCCGCTCTCAAAAATTAAGGTTAACAAATCTCAACCAAGAAAGAGCTTTGATCCTGATCTGTTGGCTGAGCTTGCAGACTCTATTTCACAAAACGGCATATTACAGCCAATCCTTGTCCGAAAGAAGGGAAACGGCTACGAGATCGTTGCTGGTGAGCGTAGATATCAGGCTGCTAAGATGGCCGGGCTCAAAGAGGTTCCTGTCAACATAAAGGACATCTCTGATGAGGATGTGTTTAAGCTAGCGCTAATTGAGAATCTTCAACGATCTGACCTTAGTCCAATCGAGGAAGCACGAGGATACCAAAAACTTCTGGAGGACAACGACTTCACTCAGGAGGAACTTGGTAAAGTACTTTCGAAGTCTAGGTCTGCAATCGCAAATACGTTGAGGCTCCTTGATCTTCCAACAGAAGTTCAGGAGATGATGAGTGAAGGAAAGCTGACCGCTGGTCATGCTAGGGCAATCCTTGCTGTGAATAGCGAGGAGGGGAGACTGAAGCTTGCCCAGAAGGTCGTAGACGAAAATCTTACAGTCAGACAGACAGAAAATCTTGCTCCGTTATTTTCTGGCACGAATGATGCTTCAGATAAACCGCATCGTATTCCGGCTCCACAGTCGTTCAAGCGCGCAGCGCGACAACTAAGACTTGCCTTGGATACTAACGTCAAGGTGAAGACAGTTAGAAACAAGAATAAGATTGAGATTGAGTTTAAGAGCGAGGAAGAATTACTCCGTCTTGTCAACGCGCTAAGTGATACGGGCGTTGATCTGGGGGAATAATGAAGCGACTCAAAAATTTGGCAGTTTTGGCTTGCCTCACAACCGCGAGCGTATATTTAGCCTATAAACTACTGCTAACCAAAGAAGCTCAAGTCTCTCTGAGAAATATGACCTCTGGCGTAGCGAACAATCTTCAGAAAATAAAAGATAAAACTAATGATGATGTTGGGCAGTACGTTGACGAAGGTGCAGAAGATAGGTTAAAGCAGGTAAACGAAGAGTGGGAGCACATAGGCTTCTAGAGAAATCCAATAACAACATGTATAAGAAAATGGGGTCTCGCATAACGTGAGACCCCATTAATGTATTGGTAAGCTAAGAGAAGGTAAGCTAAGAGAAGGGCGAATTAGAAGTTCTTCTCGACGTTTTGACGAAGCTGACCGCATGCGGCGTCTATGTCAGAGCCGCGGGAATTACGAATCGTTGCTTCAACGCCAACGGCGGCAAGTCGCTTAACAAACTCGAGGGCCTTGGCGTCGGAAGAGGGCTGGAACTTTGAGCCCTTAACGTCGTTGAGCTTGATCAGGTTCACGTGAGCGAGGTTATCGCGGCAGAAGTCGCACAGGGCCGCAATCTCGTCTTCAGAGTCGTTCACGCCCTTGATAAGGGCATATTCGTAGGTGGGGCGTCTTCCGGTCTTGTCGACGTACTCACCCATAATGTCGTAGAGGTGGAGGAGCGAGTACTTCTTTACGCCGGGCATGAGTAGGTCCCTTGTGCGCTGAACGGCAGAGTGAAGGGAAACCGCCAGCGTAAACTGCTCTGGCTCGTTGGCGAAGCGCTTGATCATCGGAATGACCCCGCAGGTGGAAACGGTCAGGTGACGCGCGCCAATGCCGGCTCCGTCAGGGGAGTTGAGGCGGCGTAGTGCCTCGAGCACCGCGTCGTAGTTCATGAAAGGCTCTCCTTGGCCCATGAGGACGACGCTGGTAACGCGGGAATTGAAGTCGTCGCGTACGTGCATGACCTGCTCGTAAATCTCTCCGGCGGTAAGAGAGCGCGTGAGGCCTGCCGCGCCCGTAGCGCAGAAGGCGCAGCCCATGGCGCAGCCCGCTTGGGTCGAAGCACATACCGCAAGCTTGTTCCTGTTGGGCATGCCAACGCATTCTACGGCAACGCCGTCATCGTAGCGAAGCAGATACTTGCGGCTGCCGTCCGAGGAGACCTGTCGTGCCGCAACCTGCACGCCACCGAGGGTGCAGCTAGTTGCCAGAGCTTGACGAAGAACTTTGGGAAGGTTAGTCATTTCATCAAAAGATAAAACGTTTTTCTCCCAAACCCACTCTTCAATCTGCTTGGCGCGAAATTTAGGTTGATTGAGCTTCTCGAGCAGTTCGAGAAGCTCGCCGTGAGTGAGCGAGTGGAGGTCGCGCTTGGCTACGGGGGAGGGCGCAGCGTTGCGCTCCATGTTGTCATCTTGCATGATTTGCATCCTCGTCCGTATCTGAACTTATACGTGCGTTACCCTAATGACCCGAGTAATCGCTATGAGCAGAGTCTATCGCACCTACGGGGTGTTTTTAGGAGTTTAAAGATGGAGAAGACCGACGTTACACAATGCAGCGTAGCCGTGCTGGCCGGTGGCTGGTCGGACGAGCGGGAGATTTCGCTCGCCTCTGCCTCTGCGTGCTCGCGAGCACTGCAAGAGGCTGGTTTCTCGCGAGTTGACATACTTGACGTCGCCGAGAAGGACTTTGTCTCTAAGCTCGTTGCCGGCGACTACGACGTTTGTTTCGTGGCGATGCACGGCCGCTATGGTGAGGACGGAAGTATTCAGGGCCTGCTTGAGATTATGCATATTCCCTATACGTTCTCGGGCGTGCTCGCCTCTGCTGTTGGCACCGAGAAGGAAGTCGCCAAAATGATCTATCGCTCCGCTGGCATTCCGGTGCCCGAGGGCGTTGACATTCCCGGCGACCAGGAGGTTTCAGACGAGCAGGCAAATGAGCTCGTGCAGAAGCTGGGACTTCCCCTCTTCGTGAAGCCGGCCGCCAATGGTTCTAGCTACGGCGTCTCGAGAGTTACCGCCGCGGATCAGATTGCCGATGCCGTTAAGAAGGCTGGTGCGGAGGGTGATCGCGTGCTAGTCGAGTCCTGCATCGAGGGAACCGAGATATCGGTTCCCGTCATCGGCAACGACGCGCCGCGCGCGCTGCCCATCATCGAGGTCGTAACCGGTGCGGACTTCTACGACAGCACTGTCAAGTATGAACCCTCTGAGCTTCATCATGTCATTCCTGCCCGCCTGCCCGAGGAGTCCTACAAGAGGGCGCAGGGGCTCGCGGTTGCGGCTCACAAGGCCCTGGGTTGTCGCGGCGCCTCGCGAAGCGACTTCATCGTGAAGGCCGATGGCACGCCGGTCATTCTCGAGACCAACACGATTCCCGGTATGACCGAGAGCAGCCTCCTGCCAGACTCTGCACGCCGTGACGGAATCGAGTTCCCGCAGCTCTGCAAGATGTTTGTGGAGTGGGCACTAGAGGCGTACGCCGAGCGAAGCGCAGAGTAGCTGAGGGGCCGCACAAACGTGCGGCTTCTTGCGTTTATAGGGTGTTAGAAGATAGGAACGTATATGTCCATCGATTCGCTGTTGATTCCAGGAAGCCCAAGGGAGACGGCCGAGGCGTATGCCTCCCTAGAAGAGCGTGCCAAGACGGCGGATTTTGGCGTTCTCGAGGACGACATAGTGTTTTTAGATACGGAGACTACGGGCCTATCCTTCAGGAACTGCGAGCTAATCGAGATAGCCGCCGCGCGCATGTCGGGTGGCAAGCTGGTTGAGCGCTTCCGCACGTTCGTGCACCCGAGCGGTCCCATTCCCCCCGAGATCAGCGCCCTAACCAACATTACCGACCTCGACGTGAGCGACGCGCCGTCCGCAAAAGAGGCCGTGTCTGCCCTCGCCGACTTCGTAGGCGGCATGCCCGTGCTTGCACATAACGCGACCTTCGATCGCACGTTCATCGAATCGGTTTCCGGCGGCCGCGAGGTGAGCGACCACTGGATTGATACGCTTTCGCTCTCTCGCATAGCCCTTCCGCGCCTTGTGACCCATCGGCTGTCCGACATGGCCTCCGCCTTTGGGTGCGATACCGTCACGCACCGTGCGATGGACGACGTCGACGCGCTCGCCGGCATCTGGCGCATTCTGCTGCTAGGCCTGAGCGATATGCCCACGGGCCTGTTGGGATATATCTCGCGGCTGCATCCAGACGTCGAGTGGCAGTTCAGGCCAATTTTCTCGTACCTTGCTGACATGTGGGGGGACGCAGACGCCCCCTTCTCCCTCAAGCAGGTGCGCCATGACCTGATTGCGCAGAAGAACTACCACGCGCGTTGCGACGCAGCCGAAAGAGACACGCCGTTTGAAGTAGAGACTCGCGACACCGTGCGCGAGTCCTTCTCGCCTGATGGCTTGGTGGGGAAGATGTACGACTCGTTTGAGTCGCGTCCCGACCAGGTTCAGATGGCCGTCGAGGTGAGGAACGCTCTCGCAACCTCGACCCATCGGTCCGTCGAGGCAGGCACGGGCGTTGGCAAGTCGATTGCGTATCTCGTGCCTGAGATTGAGTTTGCGAAGCTCAACAACGTCACAGTGGGTGTTGCCACCAAGACCAACGCCCTTACTGACCAGCTTGTTTCCCACGAGCTTCCCGCGCTCAACGCGGCGATCAAAGGGGGAGTGAGCTTTACCAGCCTGAAGGGGTATGACCACTACCCCTGCCTGCATCGCGTCGACAAGGCCGCGATAAACGACTTTTCGGGAATCCTCTTGGACAAGGGGCAAAAGTCGCTCGCCTCGGTCGAGGCCGACGTCCTGACGGCGCTTGCGGTCGTCTATGCGTTCTCATGCCAGTCGCCCGAGGGAGACCTTGATGCCCTGGGAATCAGGTGGCGCTTTGTTCCCCGAGAAATGCTTACCACCTCGCCCGCGGAGTGCCTGCGAAGCAAGTGCCCGTACTATCCCAACGAGTGCCTGGTCCACGGTGCACGCCGCAGAGCGGCCTCGAGCGACGTTGTGGTGACCAATCATTCGTTGCTGCTTCGAGACATCGACATGGACGGCAAGATTCTGCCGCCCGTGAGGCACTGGGTTATCGACGAGGCGCACGGCTTTGAGGCTGAGGCTCGCCGCCAATGGGCGCGTGAAGTCTCGGGTGACTCCGTCCGAGAGGGATTTGAGATGCTCGGCGGTACGAAGAGCGGGGCAATCCACGCCCTCATGACGCAGTCTTCGAATCTCGAAGAGACAACGCTTGTGACGAGGCTCCTTACCAAGGTGGCTGCCGCTGCGTCGAGGGCGTCTATCTCGACGAGCGATATGTTCTTCCGACTTCACGAGCTGTCCCGCATCGTACGAGGCGGGGGAGGCTACGACAGCCTGACCCTCTGGATTGACGAGGAGGCTCGATCGACGCCGGAGTGGGCTGCGCTTTCGGAGTGCGCACACCAGGCCATCGAGCGGCTGGAAGAGGCAACCAAAAGCGCTAGGGAGACCGTGGAAGTTCTGGCCCAAATCTCTCCCGAGATGGCAGGTGACTTGGGTGAGTCAAGCAGATTCCTGTTCGAGCTTCTTGACAACCTGCGCCTGATTATCGAGGGCGAAGACAAGAGCTACGTGTACTCTGCGTACCTGTCTCGGCGCAAGAAGGACATTGGCAGCGAGAAGCTGGTGGCGGAAAAGCTCGACATCGGCGCCGACCTGGGAAGCCGCTGGCTTCCCGAGATGATGAGCGTCGTATACACCTCGGCGACGATGACGGTTGCAGACAAGTTCGACCACTTCGATCATGCGGTCGGACTTGACCTGCTCGATCGCTCCATGTACAAGGACGTGCAGCTCTCGTCAAGCTTTGACTACGAGAACAACATGTCGGTCATCGTTACCCGGGATATGCCTCAGCCGAACGACCCACAATACCTGGATGCCCTCGAGGACCTGCTGTTTGATATTCACAGCGCCATGGGTGGTTCGGTTCTGACCCTGTTCACGAATCGTCGCGATATGGAGCGCGTGTACGAGGGGCTTGCGCCCAGGCTCTCGCAGGTTGGGCTTGACCTGCTGAGTCAGGATCGTGGTACCTCCGCCCGCACGCTCAGGCAGAAGTTCCTTCAGAACAAGACTACCTCGCTACTCGCGCTCAAGTCGTTCTGGGAGGGCTTCGACGCCACGGGCGAGACGCTGCGCTGCGTGGTCATTCCGAAACTGCCGTTTGCAAGTCCGCGTGACCCACTGGTTCGCGAGCGCGATTTGCGCGAGGAGCGAGCCTGGTTCAACCACTCCCTTCCCGAGGCGGTCATCGAGGTCAAGCAGGCTGCCGGTCGCCTCATCAGGACCGCGACGGACAGCGGCGTGCTGGTGTTGGCCGACTCGCGCCTGGTCACCAAGCGCTACGGCCGACAGTTCATCGCTTCGCTCCCCAAGAGCGACGCGACTCTGCTTGAACGCGCTAACGTCCGGCGCTACATCGGCATGTGGAGGAGCTCGCGCGCGTAGTCTCCTACGGACAGGCAGAGCCCCTCGTCGCCAAGTGCGACGGCTCTCGAAAGGGCGGCGAACCTGCGGACGAGCCACATTCCGCCATAGTAGTCGGTCTGTCCCATGGCTCTGCCGTCTGCGGTGAAGAAGTGCGTGTTGGGCCAGTTGAAGGACATGACGGTCTTGCGGTCGAGCACCTCGAAGACGATCGGCCTGGGTTCAGAACTCTCCGGCAGCCGATCGCTTGCCTGGCTCGAGTCCGTGGCGCTTACGTTGCTCATCCTGTCGGTCCTGAACAGGCGCTCTGATTGTCGTCCAAGGTCGTAGGCGCTCAGGTAGCTGTGACCCTCTTGGTAGACAAGGCCAAGCGGCCTCACCGTTCTGGATGACTTGAAGCCTGCCGACTGATAGTCAAAGCGCACGTTCTTCTGCGCATTGAGTGCCTGGGAGCAGGTGAGGATCTTCTTTCCGTCGTTGTTTGACTGTGCGGGCGTTTCCGTCCGAGGCGTGGGCGACACGGACGGAAACGCCCGGAGGCGCGTTCCTTCGGCAACGCGCTCGGCAAGCGTGCGAACTAGCTTCCGGCCATGGGGGCCACCCAAAGAGATTCCGGTTGCCGCCATACCCTTGAGCAGGGCGTATGCCTCGCTGGGAAGCAGTCGAACCGGTCGTCCGTGTGCTCTCGAGGGAGTGGATGAGCTGAGCCCGACCTCGCCGGTGGCCTCGTCGTAGGTGAGGGGGAGGTGTGTGCCCTCGCCTTCGGCGGTGGATTGGATGAGCAGGTCCGTGAGCCTTCGTGCGTGATCGGTGCTGCAGTTGAGTCGCTTCGCCACGGCCTCGACGGAAAGCGAGTCCGCGTCGTTCTGCAGCGCGCCGATGAGGGCAAAGAGATCCCTGGCTCGTTCGATGCCGCCAGGGCGTCCCTTTGATCGCTTCGTGACGCTCTGACTCTGCTTGCCGCCAGAGCCTTGGAGTCGGCTGACGACGTTAGCCTTGGCATGCGTGTCGGCCGCCTCTTTCACAATCGTGTTGTATGCGTCGACCAGCGTCCGGGGGGACAGGGGAGTGATGCCCTCGGCGACGGCCCAACGCGCTGCGAGGCTAACGTCTGCCGCACTGACGGCCCAACGCATGGATCCGGACTCGTCTCGTTGGACAGACCCCGAGCGTACGCAGGCGTTTTGCACCTCGTCGCTGGGTGTTGGCGCAACCAAAAACGTCAAGCTCTCCGTAGGCTCTCCAATCTGGAAGGGGAGAACGTGGTAGCTCTCGGCGTTGAAGTCGAGAGGGATTTCGTAGTGAGAACGCTCCTCGACCGAGACGCGCACAAAGCGGTCCAGCCGAAAGACGCGCGCCGCATCCACATCGAACTCGCCCTTCTCGTCGACCTTCGCCGCGACGTAGTAGCTGTGGTACCAGTTGCCAAAGGTTCCGAGCAGCGCCAGGCGGTAGCGTGCGCGCTTGCCGTCAGCCTTCTGATAGTCAGCCCTGACGAAGTGCTGCGACAGCAGCGCGTCGCTCAGGTGATTCTCTATGGGGTTGCGTGCTTCCTCTCGACCCACACTCACGCCTTGCGGTGCAATGGAGAAGGACGTGTTTATCTTGCTGAGGGCGCGACTGAGCTCCGAGCGAAACGGAAAGGCTGGGTCGTCACGCAGCGGGCTGAGTGCGACAACCAGCTGCATGCTTTCGATTTCCGAGAGCTCCTGACTATGGTCGACGAAGGACTCGGTGCCGTTGAGCTGCCACAGCTTGAGGCTGTCTCGCGAGCCTGCCTGCTCGATGATGACGCCCAGGCGGGCCAGCTGCTTGCGGTCACGAGAGAAAGCTTTTGAGAAACTGTCGTCGGATATCTTGCATTTTTCGCCCACTGCGTACCAATTGGCCTTTACCTCGGCGCTTGTCAGGGGGTGATGCGCGTTGGAAAAGCCTACGAGTAGGTTGACCAGGCGCATCGCCTGCTCGTCGTCCTTCGAGATTCTGACGTCCTTGTTCGTGGGGGCTTCGTGGGCACTGGTCATGTGTTCTTCTCCCTATCGTCTCTCTAGCAAGACTATACGTTCTTCTGTCTTAAGGACCGTCTGAAGCGAGCGACTGTGGTTTCCAAATGGCACCCATCAAGGCAATTTATCGTGTACGTCACCGTAATTGCTGCTTGCTCCATCCGAATTCTCGGAGCATTAGACGTATACTCGAAAGCTGTATATCGCTATTGAATTTCATTGCCCCGGCAAAGGACGATAAAGCATGTCAGAAACTCGCACGTATCTTGATTACCTCAACGAGAAGATAGACATCTCTCCCGCGAACAGCCAGGAAGAGCTTGACGCTGCGGAACTGTTGGGCTCGCTCATGCAGGAGCACGGGCTCGAGGTTCAGATGCAGGATTTCGATACGCCTGCCGCCGGCGACCTGCCGCGCAACGTCATGTACGTAATCATGTTCCTGGGCATGTTGCTCGTCGGCTTCCTGGGTTCGGCTGTCGCGCTCGTGGGCCTGCTTCTGGTGGGCGTTCCGTTTGCGCTCCTTGTTCTTGAGTACAGTGGAAGGAACGTTCTGGCCAACCTTGGGCCCAAGGCGCGCAGCCAGAACGTTATCGGCGTGCATCGCGCCTCCGGTCCCCTCGTGGTGAAGGGCAACCGACCCATCGTGATCGTCGCCCACTACGACACTCCCAACGAGGGCCTTCTGTACCGCGAACAGTTCTCGGTCTTTCAGCCGCTCATCCGTCGTTCGACGTTCGTCTGCACCAACGTGGTTGCCGTGTGCGCGCTCATTCAAATCATGGGCTTCCTGCCCGAGTCGTTCCGACACCTCCTCTGGATTGTGGGCATCCTGGCTTCGTTGCCCTCGCTGCTGGTCGGCGTTGCGGCGATCTACGGGCGCTTTGCCCCCTGCACCGAGGGAGCGAACGACAACAAGGCGTCCGTTGCGGCCATGCTCGGCGTGATGGATAAGGTGCACCCCTCCGACGACGAGGCTAAGCGCTATATGGCCCTGCACCCGCACATCGAGGCGGTTCCCGCTCCCGAGCCCGAGGGGGCCTTCGACGAGCCCGAGTACCCTGGCGATGACGACGTTGCCGTCAATCATTACGTGCCGCGCGGCTACGATGACGAGCCTGTCGCCGAGCCCGAGCCTGCCGACTATCCTGCATACGTCGAACGGCCTCAGGACGAGGTCTATGGCGCGTCGACCTTCGGGCCAGCTCCGGCTGACGACTACCAGGAGATCGCTTCTCCCCAGGCAGAGGCCTTCGGTGGAGAAGTGCTTGCCAAGGAGGAGTCCGACGACCACTCCGTCGCCGTCGATGTCGAGGCGGACGAGCTGAGCGTGCCGAGCTACAAGGAGCTCCTTGCGGGCAGGGTCCGCCGCGGCGCCGAATTCATGCAGAGCCTGAACATCCTTCCCGAGGATTGCCAGATCATCTATAAGGAGCCGCCCGCTCCGCAGATCGACCTTTCCGACCTTCCCGAGATCCCCGAGATTCCGGACTTCTCGAGCCTCTACGCCGAGGAGGATGCGGCGCTTGCCGCCGAGGGCCTTGCCGACCAGAATGCCGCGTCACCCCAGCCGTCTGGATTCGTCGAGTACGACCATGAGATTCCCGAGTACTACGAGTACCCGGAGTACGACGAGGACGGCCTTCTCCACTACGTCACGTACGAAGAGCAGTACCCCTTCGCCCACTATGAGCTTGTCCAGCCGGAGCCTGTCCAGGTTGCGTCGACGGGCGCCTTCGAGGAGCACTCTGCGGTAGGCGAGCCCACCCCTCATGCCGCCGCTGCCGACGAGCCCATCGAGGGTACGGAAGAGGACGGCTTTGCCGAAGTCACCGAGAGGACCGAGCTTTCCGAGACCACGTCCTTCTTGCCTGATGCGGAGCAGTCCTTTGTTGCTTCGACACAGGACCTCGGAACCCGGACGGAGTCCGAGCACGAGAGCTCGCTCGAGGACGTCCCGAGCTTCGAGCCCATTGCGTCGATAGTTCCCGAGGTCCCCGAGACCGACGAGCTAAATGCGGTCGCGAATGCGTTCCAGTCCTCCGACGAAGCCGCCGTGCCCGACGAGCCCGATGGCGCTGCCGCCAGCGCGGACGGCGATTCCGCCGCCGACGAGCCTCTGTATGCCGGGGTGCCGGCTGAGTATGAGCCTATCGTGCCCGAACTTCCCCTGATGGACGCTGATGGCGCGGAGCAGGAGACGCCGGCTGGATTTGATGCTCAGGAGACCACCTCTTTCGCTCCCGTTGCGGACGCGGCGGAGGGTGCTCCCGTAGAGGTCGGCACCGCCGATGACGCGGCCGCACCGGTTGTGCATCCGGAAGTTGCTGCCCAAGTCGAGCCCCTTTACGAGGATGCGGAGTTCGAGACCGTCTCCGATGGGGGCGAGGCTTCGGCCGGGGCCGCGCCTGCGCTTCTGGACAACCTCAAGACGGCTTGGGGCCGACTGGTCGAGCGTTTCAGGAGCCCCGCTGCTTCGGCTGAGGGTCGTGAGCAGGTCGAGCGTGCCGCTGACGCCGCGGCGCCCGCTGACTCTGACGTGACCGAGGTCGCCGACACCGCCGCCGAGGCCGTCGCCGATGAGAGCGGCGACTTCGCAGTGGAGACTCCGACGATTGCCGAGCCGAGCGCCGAGGAGGCAGGCTCGGGCGAGACGACGGCATTCGAGCCAGCACCCTCCGCGAAGGCAGCCTCCGGTGCTGACGAGTCCGAGGCAACCCAGACGGTTGGCTTCGAGCCCCTTCCTGAGACGACCCACGAGCCCTCCCCTCGTTCGGAAAGGCTCGGCCAGGACATCCAGACCATGCAGCCCGCGCCGATGCCCAAGCAGGACATCGATCCGCAGGCGACCATCGCCGTAAGCGCAATGACCTTCTCGTCCGAGCAGGACGTTCCGGAGGAGGAGCTCGCAACCAAGGACGTCAGCGGCCTCGACGCCCTGTCCGTCGACGGCCTGGGCATCAAGGGTGTCTCGGAGGAGAAGCCCAACCCCGCACCTATCGAGGATCCGTCATGGGGGACAAGCTCGTTTCGCCCGATGCCCCAGCCCAACATCGCCCGCCGCGCGGTCCTGTTCGACCTTCCCGACCCGTCCGTCACCCCGTCCGATCCGTTCGTGAGCGACCCAGACTCCACGTCGCCCACGCCGAGCACGCTCGACAACGCTCCGGTCAAGCCGATTGAGTCCGTTGCTCCCGAGCACCGCGCCGAAGCGACCGACGAGGGCACACGCCATGGAGAGCGCCAGGCCATCGGATTCGTCAGCAGTGCTGACGCGCCCCTGCGCCAGTCTGTCCAGGCTGCCGAGAAGCGTCAGAAGAAGCACTTCTCACTGTTCGGACACAAGAAGGCAGAAGAGCCGGAATCGATGAGCGACTGGCTTGGCGTCGAGCAGGACTATGACGCCAAGAAGAACGGCCGCAAGATTGGTAACTGGGACAACTTCAAGGACGAGTCCGAGAAGGGCCGCGGCAACTGGAAGGGTGGCGGCACCACCCGCTCTGGGTTCCGCGTCGTTGAGGGCGAGCAGAACGTTGAGCCCGAGGGCGCCGTGGGATACGAGCTCTCTTCGGGTCCTGAGGGTGCTGGCGAAGTCCAGTACGAGTATGGTAAGCAAACGCATTCGCCCGAGGATGCTGCTGCGCCCTACGATGACGGCTACTCCGAGCCGCTTGCTGAGTCTGGTGGGGAGCCGAACGACGAGGACGTCCGCGAGGCCATCCTGGGAATGAACGACGACGAGCTTCTCGCACACGACATCTGGTTCGTCGCCGTTGGAGCTTCCTCGCTCGATCATGCTGGCATCAAGAACTTCCTAGCGGAGTATCGCCGCGACGTTCGTGGCGCCTTCGTCGTCAACCTGGACTCCGTCGGCGCCGGCGACCTTACCATCCTGAGCCACGAGGGCTCCGCCGAGATCCGTCGCGCGGACAGGAGGATGGGTCGCCTACTCCTCAACATCGCAAGGGACATGCACGTTGCCCTGGGCCACAGGAAGTACAACTGGGCGACGACTGATGCTACGCCCGCCATGAAGGCGAACATGCGCGCGACCACCATCATGGGAACGGCGCCTTCCGGTGTTCCGGCGCTGTCGCATACGGCTGAGGACGTTGCGCCCAACATCGATCGAGCGCAGGTCGCAACGGTCACTGAACTCGTTGCCGAGCTCATCCGCCGCGCATAGTCTCGTATCAAGAAGAGCAGGAGGCCCGCCTCGACGAGGTGGGCCTCCTTGTGTGTCCGGTCGCTATGATATGGGCAAGAATAGCGCTCGCCTTGCTTTAGGAGCAGTTGGCTCGCAGATAATCGATGATGTCGTTGGATTCGTACAACGGCTCGCCGTCGATAAAGAGGCAGGGGACCTGCTTCTTGCCACCGACCTCGATAAGCGTCTTGAGCGCGGCGTCATCCGTGAGGATGTTGCGCAGCGGAAGCTCGATGCCGTCCTCTTCCATAAAGTCGAGCACCTTAGCGCAGAACGGACAAGTGGGCTTGTAGTACAGAACCAGTTCCTTTTCTTCAGCCATGGTACCTCCTTCGTTTTGCGGACGATTAGATATTACCCACGTAACGGCTGGAACCCCTGCTTTTTCGCTGCGCTTGTTACAAAAGGTTGAGCCGTCGCGCCCCGGCATGGCCGTACCCGAAGGCGTTGCGTGTCAAGAGGGCTGGGGACTCCGTAGCCAGAACGGGCACGCGAGCGAGAGGCAGGCGCTTCTTGCTGGGCCCCTGGCTAAGGGGCTGAATGTGCGTGTTTGCTTCCCAAAGGACTGGCCTTATGTCTGGTGACGGACGTTTCATGTGGAACCCTCCCGAGCCGAGATTGTTCTTTTGCGGGCTTGTGAGAGAAGGGTAGACCTTGGGCGTAGCACGAATCTGACCACGGACTTGAGCTGCGGTAGGCTTGCCTGTTGTCGATTTCTGCCCGGAGGATTGCGTTGTTGGCGCATAAAAAGGGGACCCTTCCGACGGAAGGGTCCCTGTCAAGTCACTGGAGCGGGCGACGGGACTCGAACCCGCGGATGATGGCTTGGGAAGCCATTGCCTTACCACTTGGCGACGCCCGCGTACGGATGAATAGTAGCACACTTGTCGCAACCGACGCCTATCCGAGCGGCCAATTTCGGCGCGTGTCGCTTCCGGGGCCGGGCGTGCGTGAACGGGTCACACGTTGGATGCGGATACTTCTGATACCTACACCTTGCATGCGGATGGATGGTTTAAAATCCCCCTTGCGCTTTTAATTGAATCGGGGTCCTTGGGGCCCATCCCATTTTTTTGGGAGAACGAAGGGATACTACATGGTCGAGACCATGACCGAGCAAGAGGCCAGGCGCGCTCTCGAGGGGCTGGCTCCCCAGATTGAAGCCTACGCCGAGCTGATTGTCCGCAAGGGCATTGCGGTTCAGAAAGGGCAGGAGGTTGTCGTTAACTCTCCGGTCGAGCGCGCGGACTTCGCCCGCGTCGTTGTCAAGAAGGCATATGAGGCTGGTGCCGGGCACGTTACCGTAATCTGGGCTGACGACCAGATGAGTCGTCTGGAGTATCAGAACGTTGACATCGACTACTTCAAGCATGTGCCCGCGTGGAAGCGCGAACAGCTCAACGGCCTCGCCGAAGACGGTGCATGCTTCCTGTTCCTTGAAGGTTCCGACCCCTCCATTTTCGACGGAATCGATCCTAAGAAGCCTGCGGCCGCACGTTTTGCGCGCAACACCGAGTGCATGGCCTTTCGTGATGGCATGGATTTCGGTCGCAACGCCTGGTGCATCGCCGGCGTTCCCGTCGAGGCTTGGGCCAAGAAGGTCTTTCCTGAGACTGACGGGGTCGAGCCCATCTATAAGATGTGGCTCGCCATCCTTTCGGCCGCCCGAGCGGACGGTGCCGATCCCCAAAGCGACTGGGAGACGCACAATGCGGCGTTCGAAAAGAACAAGCGCCGTCTGAATGAGGCTGCCTTCGACGCGCTTCGCTACGAGGCCAAGAACGGCACCAACCTCACCGTCGGCCTTAACAAGGGCTCACTGTGGGATGGTGGTGCCGGAACGACCGTCGGTGGAGTCTCGTACTTCCCCAACATCCCGACCGAAGAGGTGTTTACCTCGCCCGACCGCATGCGTGCCGACGGCATCGTGTACTCCGCCATGCCGCTTGTCCATGCGGGTCAGATCATCGATGGGTTCTGGCTCAGGTTTGAGGGCGGCCGTGTGATTGACTTTGGCGCCAAGCGCGGCAAGGAGGTCCTGCGCCACATCATCGAGACGGACGAGAACTCCTGTCGACTGGGGGAGTGCGCACTTATCTCCAAGAACACCCCTATCCGGCAGAGCGAGATTCTGTTCTATGACACGCTCTACGACGAGAACGCCTCTTGTCACCTTGCACTGGGCATGGGCTTCCCCGAGTGCCTCGCCGGCGGCCTTGAGATGAACAAGGAGGAGCTCATCGCCCACGGGGTCAACCAGTCTGCCGTCCACGTGGACTTCATGATTGGCTCGGATGACATCAACATCTGGGGCATTACGCAGGACGGCGACCAGGTTCCCGTCTTCGTCGAGGGGCAGTGGGCCTGGGAGAACCAGTAATCTCATCCGTGTGGGTCGTCTAGTTCGAGGGTCACTCGTCGTGGTATGATTCACCTGCAAAAGGGTCGTTAGCTCAGTTGGTAGAGCAGGGGACTTTTAATCCCAAGGTCGTGGGTTCGAGACCCACACGACCCACCAAAGAACGCAACGGGTTAGGGGCTTAGCCTCTGGCCCGTTTTCTTATGTAGCACGTCGGGCAACCGGCATGCACCCACTCCGGATGCCATGACCTTCTCGTCTGGTACCACGGTGTTGTAACCACTGTTCATATTGATATTGACGCAAAGGTTCAATAAGAAACCGCTCAACTATATGAAACGTCTTGTCACAATTCAGGTGCTACATTCGAGTGGGCGCATAGGCTACGGTTACGAGAGAAGGCAAAAATGGCTCAAAAGTGTTGTGGCAGACGCCCTGTCGCAATCCTGTTGCGAGCGTTCCTCTCGACGGCATTGGTCTTTGGTGCCGCCACGGCGCTTTCACGGGTTGCCTGGGCAGACGAAGACGCGCAAGACGTCGTAACGTCAAACTCGGTCGCCGCCCAGGGCGACGCAAAGGCTGAGGAACCTTCGCCAGAAGCGAGTATGGCTCCTACCAAGAGACCTGGTGAGGTCCTGGAAGCGAAGGATGAGTCAGCCCAGGTGTATCAGGCTTCTGCCGAGGTATCCGAGGCAACCGCTGCCCCCGCAGCCCCCGAGCCCGCGACGGGCGCACCCGCTTTTCCTGTGACTGCGCAGGAATCCGCCGCATCGCGGGTTGTGCCTGCGGATGCCGGTCATCTGCCCGCGAGCGCCACTCCGACTACGGCGGCACCAAAGATTGCCGTGCAGTCCGACAGCGACGTCGATCAGATCATCGTTCACATGACCATCGACGAGAAGATCGCCCAGATGATCATTCCTGCCATCCGTACTTGGAATGGCCAAGAGGTCGTTGACCTTTCCGCGGTGCCCGAGCTGGCTGCTGCGCTGCGCAAGCACCAGTATGGCGGCATCATTCTGTTTGGCCAGAACGTAAAGGGTGTAGAGCAGACGTTCCGTCTCGTGTATGACCTTCAGGCCAACAACGGTCAGATTGGCGCGACAAGCAAGATTCCGTACCTCATGCCGATCGATGAGGAGGGTGGCGTTGTGACACGCCTCTCTATGGGCACCCGCATGACGGGCAGCATGGCGACCGGCGCGACGGGCGAGCAGGCCGAGGCCAATGCGGAGAAGACCGGAGAAGTGATTGGCAAGGAGCTTGCGGCCCTTGGCTTCAACGTGGACTTTGCGCCTGATGCCGATGTCAACAACAATCCGCTCAACCCCGTGATTGGCGTGAGGTCCTTCTCGGATGACCCCAAGACCGTCGCAAAGCTTGCCATGGCGTTCATGCGCGGCCTTAAGAAGAGCAACGTTGCCGCGACCTTCAAGCACTTCCCGGGCCATGGCGACACGGCGACCGACACGCACACGGGCGGAGCGTCGGTCAACAAGACTGGTGACGAGCTCCGCAAGACCGAGCTCGTTCCATTCAAGTTCGTTGTCGAGGGCGGCGCCGATATTATCATGACGGCACACATCACGCTGCCCCAGTTCGACGATCCCGTCATCTTCGCCGACGGAACCACGGGCTACTATCCCGCAACGATGTCCCACAAGATTCTGACCAATCTTCTTCGCCGCGAACTCGGTTACGACGGCGTCATCGTTACCGACGCCCTCGAGATGGGCGCCGTGTATGACGGCGGTCTGGTTCCTGGCAGAAAGGGGTCCGTTGAGTACTGCACGAACGTTGCCGAGAAGGTCATCAATGCCGGTGCCGACATGCTCCTCATTCCCACTGATTTGAAGAGCGAGGAAGCCGCGGCATTCTACGACCAGTACATCGCGGCGCTCATCGCGAAGGTGAACGACGGCTCCATCCCCGTGGACCGCATCAATGAGAGCGTCAGGCGCATCCTCGAGCTAAAGAAGAAGTACGGCATTCTCGACCTTGACGTTTCCGCGATCAACCTCGATCAGGCCGTTGCCAACGCGAAGCAGGTCGTGGGCAGCGACGAGAACCATGCGACCGAGATGGACGTTGCCCAGCAGGTGGTCACGGTCATCAAGAACGACAGCATTACGCTTCCCGTCTCCGGCCACAAGGGAGCCGTTGTGGTCCTTGGCCGCCAGCAGGGCGACGAGGTCGTCCTCGACCACGCAATCAAGGACCTTCAGGAGAAGGGCATCATTGCTGCCGATGCCAAGGTTACCAACCTGGTGTCGGGCGCGACCCGCGGCTCGGACTCCTCCGCCATGAAGATCGTCATCGCCCTCTATTATGACGCACCAACCGGCACCGCCCTCTATAGTCAGGACCTCATCGACGCCCTCGCGCACGCTGACGTGACGATTGCCCTGAGCAAGATGTACAACGTTTCGGGCTTGCAGGATGACTCTCCTTACCACCAGGGCATTCAGAAGGCCATCGACCAGACTCACGCCGCCGGTGGAAAGTTCGTGCTCTTGAGCGCTAACCTGCCCTACGACGTCGCTCGCTATCAGAACGCCGACGCAATCGTGCTCGCATACATGGCCTCTGGCACCAACATGGACCCCACCGACCGTGGTTCCGGAAACGCCGGTGCCTACAACGCGAATATCATCGCGGCCGTCGAGGCGATGTTCGACGCGCGGAACCCTACGGGCGAGCTTCCGGTCAACATCCCGAGCATGACCAAGAAGGATGACGGCTCCTACACGTTTGACCCCTCGCCGACGCTGTACAAGCGCGGCTTCGGCCTTTCGTATGACTACCAGTTCACCAATGGCGGAAATGCGACGTATGTCGCGGGCTCCGAGAGAGGCCTCGTCTTCGAGACCAACGCTCGTCATGACAAACTGGTAAAGGTGCTCGTTGATGGCGTTGCTGTGAGCGAGGGAGACTACGAGGTTCTTCCTGGCTCGACCGTTCTGGCGCTCTCGTCGAGCTTCCTCGACGCGCTCTCCGCGGGCAAGCACGCTCTGGCGCTCGCCTATGACTACGGTGAGGGTGAGTTTGACCTCTCGACTGCGTTTGCCGTTGCCAAGGCGGCCCAAAACGCATCCGAGGCGAGCGACGATTCTTCCTCCATCTACGCCGCAACCTCCGCGCCTTCGCATCAGGCCCGCTCGAAGGCCGCATACGCCGGGCTTCCCAAGACGGGCGACCTTGCGGTTGACGTGGCGCCGCTGATCTTGGTCGCCGCCGGCCTCCTGACTGCCGGCGGCGCGATGATGAAGGGTGTGCGAGTCAAGTAGAGCTGCGCAAAGTTTTGGTAGAAAATTTGCGCGAACGGGGTCGGGGCTGACGTTCCGGCCCCGTCTTCGTATCTGGGTTTGACGAACGCGCGTAAAAGTCAGACCATTGTGGCATATACGACGCTTGCAATATTATATGCATATGACCGCATACGCAGAGTACCTGCGGATTTGTGGGGCGTTTGTCGACAAACGTGCTGCATTGTTACGTGAGCGCGCAGAAATGTTAGCCTTTTGTTTCAAGAAAATTACCTACGGCGGAAATCGTTGGCAATCGCCGTCTAGCACGCTAAAGTACCAACCCAACAAGTCTCGCGCAGCAACGAGCTGCTGGTTTACGAAGGGGGAAAGCCAATATGCAGCATAACATGACCGCAGTGAGCTCCCTCCGACGCCAGAACCGACGAATCACGCTGCGATGCCAGCGCGTGCTGACTTGTGTCTTCTAAGAGGGATACACCTCGAAATACAGAGACCAAATGGCACCCAGGCATCGCGCCCGGGTGCCATTTTTCTTATGCAGCGTAGCTAATAGTCATGGAAACTGACGGAAGCAAGTGGCGAGCACGCCAACAAACATGGGAGTGATACAGATGGTAGAGACGGCAAACAAGGAGAGGGTAGTCCTCGCGTATTCCGGTGGCCTTGACACCTCCGTTATGGTCAAGTGGCTTCAGGTCGAGAAGAACCTCGACGTCGTTGCCATTTGCTGCAACGTGGGCCAGGAGTCTCAGGACCTCAATTGGGTCAAGCAGAAGGCTCTCGACATGGGTGCCATTGCCGCTGAGTCGGTTGACATGCGCAACGAGTACGCCGAGCAGGTCCTGACCAAGGCCGTGGCCGCAAACGGCCTATACGAGGGAACCTACCCACTGCTCTCGGCCCTCTCCCGCCCGATGATCTCGGCCTACATGGTCGAGGCTGCGCACCAGTACGGTGCCACCTACATTGCCCATGGCTGTACCGGCAAGGGTAACGACCAGGTGCGCTTCGAGACCTCCATCCACGCCATCGATCCCTCGCTCAACGTCATCGCTCCCGTTCGCGAGTGGGACCTCCTGACCCGCGAGCAGGAGATGGAGTGGGCCGCCGCACACGACGTGCCCGTTCCCACCACGGCGGCCAAGCCCTACTCCATCGATGACAACCTGTTCGGCAGGGCCATCGAGTGCGGCGTGCTCGAAAACGCCTGGAACGAGCCGCCTGCGGACATCTGGACGATGACGGTCAGCCCTGAGGAGGCTCCCGACACGCCGACCGAGGTCGTCATTGGCTTCGAGGCCGGAGTTCCCGTCTCCCTGGACGGCAAGAAGATGTCCATGCTCGACCTCATCGTGAAGCTCAACAAGATTGCCGGCGCCAACGCCTATGGCCGCATCGACATGATCGAGGACCGCGTCATCGGCATCAAGAGCCGCGAGTGCTACGAGTGCCCCGCTTCTCTCGCACTCATCAACGCCCACAAGGCCCTCGAGTCCATGTGCCTCGACCACGACACGCTTCACTACAAGGCGTCGGTTGATCAGAAGTGGGCCACGCTCATCTACGACGGCCTCTGGTTCTCGCCGCTCAAGAACTCCCTCGATGCGTTCATCGCGAGCACCCAGCAGTATGTGACCGGTGAGGTGAGGGCCAAGTTCTACAAGGGCACCTTCGTCGTCACCGGCCGCAAGTCCGATTACTCTCTGTATCAGGAGGGCCTGGCCACCTACGGCGACGGCGACCTCTTCGATCGCTCCAAGTCGGCCGGCTGGATCAGCCTCCACTCGCTGCCCACGCAGACCTGGTCCAAGCAGCAGGGCCCCAAGCACGTCCAGTCGCTGTCGGAGCATGAGGTCAAGCAGTTCCAGATTGGCAACACGGCGACGCCTGTTCCGCAGGTTCCTACCGAGAAGGCCAAGGTTCACGTCGTTTGCGCATAGGTTTTTAGCAAGATGGGGGAGAAGCACATGGCACTATGGTCCGGCAGGTTCGAGCAGGGCGTCGATGAGTTTACCCAGCGCTTTGGCGCTTCGCTCGAGGTGGACAAGAAGATGTACCGGCAGGACATCGCCGGATCCATTGCGCATGCCAAGATGCTCGCGAAGCAGGGCGTCCTTTCTGAGGAGGACGTCCGGAAGATTGAGGCCGGCCTTCGCGCGATCAAGGAGAAGATCGAATCGGGCTCCTTCGAGTGGGACGTCAACGACGAGGACATCCACATGGCCGTCGAGGGTGCGCTGACTGCAGACATTGGCGACGCTGGTGCCCGCCTGCACACCGGAAGGTCCAGAAACGATCAGGTTGCAACTGACATCCGGCTGCTCGCGAAGGACCTCCTGCTTGGGCTGATTCAGGCCAACTGCTCTTTGCGCGACGCTCTTCTCGAAGGCGCGGAGAAGTACTTCGGCGTGGTCATGCCAGGCTATACGCACATGCAGCACGCGCAGCCCGTGCTCTTCTCGCACCACCTGCTTGCCTACTTCTGGATGCTCACGCGTGACTTCGGCCGCCTCGCCTCGGCCTATCATGCGGCTGACGCCAACCCTCTTGGCTCGGCCGCCCTTGCGGGAACTACCTATCCGCTCGACCGTCACTACACTACGGAGCTCCTGGGCTTTGACCACCCCATTCCCAACTCGATGGACGCGGTGTCCGACCGCGACTACCTGCTCGATCTCGAGTACGCCTGCAGCGTGAGCATGATGCACCTCTCGCGCCTGTGCGAGGAGATCATCACCTGGTCCACCACCGAGTTTGGCTTCATCACGCTAAGCGACTCGTACTCCACCGGATCCTCTATCATGCCGCAGAAAAAGAACCCAGACTTCGCTGAGCTCACGCGCGGCAAGACGGGCCGCGTCTACGGCGACCTGATGACGCTTCTCACGACTATGAAGGGACTGCCGCTGGCGTACAACAAGGACCTTCAGGAGTGCAAGGAGGGCGCGATCGATGCGGCCGAGACACTTCACGACTGCATGACCTGCGTCGAGGGCATGGTGAGAACCTGGGAGGTCCACGAGCAGCGTATGCTGGACGAGGCTGGACAGGGCTTCACTGCCGCGACCGACGTCGCCGACTACCTGGCCAAGCACGGCCTGCCGTTCCGTCGCGCGCACGAGGTCGTGGGCGAGCTGGTCCTTTACTGCGAGAAGCACCACATGGGGCTCGAGGACCTCACGCTCGAGGACTTCAAGAAGGCGAGTTCGCTCTTCGAGGACGACATCGCACGGGACCTTGATCCCGCTGGCATCGCCGGTGCGCGCAACACTTATGGCGGGACAGGCCATGAGGCCGTTCGCGTCCAGATTAGCGAGGCGCACGACACGCTCGGTCGCGACCAACTTGCGGCAAAGTCGCTTGCCGCCAAGGCCGTCTAGCCCGGCCGATACGTCGTGGCCGACATCTGATTCGACCTCCGCCTTGGTCCGACCTTTCAAGAAAGAAGCGCACACGTCCTGAGTCGATGGGGGTAGTTTGCGCTCTGGTTGCGCAGTCTCCTCGTCGTGCGGCGCCGCGGTAGAATCTTGTGCGGCTCATTTGTCTGTGCGTGATTGCATGCACTTCTCCTTATGAAAGGACGCCACATGATCGATCGCTACACCCGTCCCGAGATGGGCAAGATCTTCTCGCTCGAGAACAAGTACGCCATCTGGCAGGAGATCGAGGTCCTGGCTTGCGAGGCCCATGCCGAGCTTGGGCTGAACGGCATCACCAAGGAAGAGGCGCAGTGGATTCGCGATCACGCCAAGTTCAACAAGGCAGAGGTCGACGAGATTGAGGCTGTCACCAACCACGACGTCATCGCGTTTTTGACCAACATGGGCAGCTACATTGACGCTGACGTCCCCGAGGGCAAGCCCAGGCCCAGCCGTTGGGTCCACTATGGCATGACCAGCTCGGACCTTGGCGACACCGCGCTGTGCTACCAGCTGGTCCAGGCGACCGACATCCTGATCGAGGATTGCCGCAAGCTCGGCAAGATCTGCAAGCGTCGCGCGTTCGAGGAGCGCGAGACCCTCTGCGTTGGCCGTACCCACGGCATCCACGCCGAGCCGATGACCTTTGGCATGAAGTTCGGCAGCTGGGCCTGGGAGCTCAAGCGCGACCTCGATCGCCTGCAGGACGCCCGCAACAACGTCGCTTTCGGCGCCATCTCGGGTGCCGTCGGAACCTACTCCAGCATCGACCCGCGCGTCGAGGAGTACGTCTGCGAGCGCCTGGGCCTGGTTCACGACCCCCTGTCGACACAGGTCATCAGCCGCGACCACCACGCCTACCTCGCCGGCGTTCTTGCCACGACCGCCGCGACCTGCGAGCGCATCGCGACCGAGATCCGCAACCTCCAGCGTACTGACACCCTCGAGGCCGAGGAGCCGTTCCGCAAGGGCCAGAAGGGCTCCAGTGCCATGCCGCACAAGCGCAACCCCATCACGCTCGAGAAGGTCTGCGGTCTCTCTCGCGTCGTCAAGGCGAACGCGCAGGTCGCGTTTGACAACGTCGCTCTTTGGCACGAGCGTGATATCAGCCACTCCTCCGCCGAGCGCGTCGCCCAGGCAGACAGCTTCATCGCCCTGGACCACATGTTCACCTGCCTCAACCGCATCGTCGACGGCCTGATTCTGTATCCCGCCCAGATGCTGGCTAACCTCAACAAGACCCGCGGCCTCATCTACTCCTCCAAGGTCTTGCTTGCCCTGGTCGACACGGGCATCACGCGCGAGGATGCCTACAAGATCGTCCAGTCGAACGCCATGGCAACCTGGCATGAGGTGCAGCAGTGCGATCCGAACGGCACCACCTTCCGCTCCAAGCTCGAGGCCGATCCCGCCTGCAAGCTCACAGCGGAGCAGCTCGACAAGATCTTCGACCCCTGGAGCTTCCTCGGTCGCATCGAAACGGTGTTCGACCGCCTCGAGCAGCTCGACTTCGACTAGCCCGGCTTGCGCCAGGAGAGAAGTACGCGGGCCCTCCTGAGCAAGCAGCCCTGATTCGCAACCGCATACCTGTTCTGTGGTCGCCCGTGCGCATGGTCGTGCGGGCGACTTGCTTTTGCGAGGTGGTGGGTATACTGAGGGAGGAAAAACGGAAGGGGAGGACATGATCCACTACGACTTCAGGTCCCGGGGCGTCTGCTCGCGCGTCATCCACATCGAGCTCGACGATCAGGGCAAGACCATTCAGGGCGTCGCGTTCGAGGGTGGTTGTAACGGCAATCTGAAGGCCATTGGCAAGCTCATTGAGGGTCGCTCGGTCGACGAGGTCGTCGAGACCCTTGCCGGCAACACCTGTGGCCCGCGCAAGACCTCGTGTGCCGACCAGCTCACCCTTGGTCTGCTTGAGGCTCGCAAGTCGGCCGGAATCCAGACGGAGGCCTAGCTTGGCGCTCTTCAGGAACACGCGGGAGGGCGCGCCATTCGCTGGCAATGGGGACGGACGTCGGGCCATCACGCGCCGCGGCCTGTTCAAGGGCATCGGTGCCACTACGGCCGTCGCCGTCGTCGCGGCTTCGCTCGACGGCTGCAAGAACGCGAGCAACGGCAGCGGCGACCCGGTCGTCGTGGATTCCGAATCCGCCGACTACGTGATCGATCCCAACACGAACGAGAACAAGTTCTCGTACGACGAGTCGTCCCTCTCGCCGACGCACACTTGGAACATCGCCTTGGGCAGCGTACTTCGCCCCGGCGGTGGGGACACCTGGATTCCCGTCACTACGGCGGGCTCTTCCGCAAACCCGCCGGTCAAGGCGTCGGCACTTGCCATCACCACCGGCAAGCTGGTGGAAGTGGTCTCGGAGCCGCACACCAAGGATGCCGACAACGTCGTGATCTACGAGGCTTGCTGCAGCGACAGCGTCTACGCCTGGGTCGAAATCAACTTGCTTGACCGCGGCTGGCACCTGTATGCCGCCCGCTTCTCGGACGGCGCCCTGACGGGGGACATCTCCACGCTTTGGGAGGCCTCCGCCGACTACGACCCGCCCCAGATTGCCTGTTCCGACTCGCGCGTGTTCTGGTTGGTCATGCCGAACGCCACGGGCGGCAAGTCTACCGAGCACTCGTTCTGCTACGCCTGGAAGGCGGGCGGAAGCAGTGCCGACGCAATCGTCGAGTCCGCCGGCAGGTTTGGAGCGCCCCTTGCCGTCTCGGATGACGTTCTGACTCTGGTCCCGCGCGTGAAGGGCGATAAGGGAACCTACTATGGCATCACGGCGTATGACCTGAGTGATGGTTGCAAGCAGCTTGACCAGCTCATCCTTCCGGCGTCGGTCAAGCCTCTCAGTGCGGTGCGCATGGGCGATAAGTTCGCCTTCTCCATCGAGGCCAACTATGCCTCCGGCGGCCTGCTGGGTAACATGGGCAGTTACATCGGCAGCGCGGATGGTCCCTTCGTGGCTCTTTCGCGTGAGCCCTCCGCCCAGATTGCTGGAAAGGGTAGCCGATACTTCATCAAGAGCTCGTCGTCGTACTTCGTGGTCGATACCGACAAGCGCTCGTATTCGATTCTCGCCGCGACCAATCGGTCGCTCGACTACGGCGAGTACCCCTCAAGCGTGGGCACCACGTCGCGTTTCGTGACCTTCTGCACCGTTAAGGCGGAGGATACCGGTTATCCGTCCACCGTCGTGGTGCGTGCGTTTGACCTGTAAAGAGTGACACTTAGGCCGTTTCGTAATGAGTCACAAGCGATAATTTGTAAGCTGCGTTAAAATAGCAAACGCTTATGACCATTAATCTGTCACTTAGCCTATGCCATTTTTGAATGGCACCGTTTGAAACGATGTTGCGCCTCCGGTTTTCCGCCCGCGCGTCCAGGTACGAAAAGTAAGGAGCAGCCAGATGGCTTCAGAGGAGAAGAGAATCCTCCTTGTTGAGGATGAGAAGACGATCCGCGATGCGGTTGCCGCTTATCTCGAGCGCGAGGGCTACGTCGTCCGCGGCGTGGGTGACGGGCAGAGCGCCCTCGAAGAGTTCGAGAAGCACTCCTTCGACCTCATCATTCTCGACCTCATGCTTCCCAAGCTCTCGGGTGAGCGCGTCTGCCGCGCCGTTCGCGAGACCTCCAATGTGCCCATCATCATGCTGACCGCAAAGGGCGAGGTCGAGGACCGCATCATTGGCCTGGAGCTTGGCGCCGACGACTACCTGATCAAGCCCTTCTCGCCGCGTGAGCTCGTCGCCCGCGTGCGTGCGCTGCTCCGCCGTGCCCATACCGAGAGCGAGCCCCAGCTTGAGGTTCTGGACTTCGGCGACCTCGTCATCGACATCTCGGGCCACAAGGTCATGGTCGAGAACAAGGAAGTCGATCTTACCGCGTCCGAGTTCAAGCTGCTGACCACCCTCGCTCGCTACCCGGGCCGCGTCTACACGCGCATGGAACTGGTCGAGAAAGTCCTGGGCTACGACTTCGAGGGCTACGAGCGCACCATCGACTCGCACGTCAAGAACCTCCGTGCCAAGCTGGGCGACGATCCTCGTAATCCCCGCTGGCTTTATACTGTCCACGGCGTTGGCTATCGCTTCGAGTCTGCCAACAAGGACGGTGCGGCGGACGAGGCAAAGTAGCCTCGCGGTTGGATTGCGCATGCAACGTTAGCAATGGGCGCCAGGCAGATCGCTTGGCGCCCTTTTTTCTGAGTGAGGTGTCGACAGATGGGTGAAAGTGACGATATGCCGAAAGAAGACCTCTACTCCGAGGACATTGCCCGCTACTACGATGAGGTCCTGAACATGGACATGTCGGAGTCGTCCAAGGCCTACTTCAGCACGCTCAAGCGTGATGCGAGGCCGACGCGCCCGGCGAAGACCTTTACCGGCAGGATGGCGTTCTACTTCGTCATGACCGCTGTCATGTGCGTCGCCATCTTCACCGTCGTTCTGGCAACAGTGTGGGAGCAGCAGTTCCAGGGCTATGCGCGGGACAACATGCAAAGGCTTGCCCAGCAGACGGCCGACGCGCTCTCCAGCCAGTATGAGGAATCGGGCGGCTGGACCCCCGACGTGGTGGGCTATGCCCCCGCGATCACGGCCGCCTATCCCGACCTGGGAATGCAGGTGCTCGATGCCTCGGGAAACGTCCTGTACGACGACACCACGGTCAATCGCAAGTCGTCATCTGACGAGGGCGCCTCTCCCAATGACATCAATGATCAGGACAACGTCGATTCCATCGTGTCGGCCGACGTTCTGGACAGGTCGGGCATCAAACTCGGCACGGTCAGGCTCTGGGCCTTTGACGCCGAGGCCGTCACCACTAAGTCGGACGCCGCGTTCAAAATGAACTCGTACTACGGTATGGCGCTTGCCGGCGTCATCGCAATCGCGCTGGCCGGTGTCATCGGCTACTGCTCTTCGCGAACGCTGACGCGCCCGGTGGTGAAGATCACCTCGACGGCGCGCGCGATCAGAAACGGCGACCTGACTGCGCGGACCAACCTCAAGGGCGACGATGAGATTGGACGCCTGGGCGAGACCTTCGACAGCATGGCCACCGAGCTCGAGCGCGACATCAAGTTCGAGCACCGACTGACCTCGGACGTTGCCCACGAGTTGCGCACGCCCCTCATGGCAATGCTCGCGACGGTCGAGGCAATGCAAGACGGCGTGCTGCCCTCGGACAACGAGCACTTCGAGGTTGTCGCGGGAGAAGTACGACGCCTTTCTCGGCTGGTCGATGCGATGCTGCACCTGTCCCGTGTTGAGAACAACACCGACTTTAAAACCGAGCGAACCGAGATGGTCTACGTCGTCAAAAGTCTCGTCTCGATGCAGGAGCAGCTCTTTAACGACCGCGGCCTCCGCCTGCGCTTTGACGATAAGATCCCGACGCACGAGCTTTATGCCGACGTGAATCCCGACCTCATTCGCGAGGCCGTGACCAACATCATGTCCAATGCCATGAGGTACACGCCCGAGGGCGGCTGGGTCGTCGTTGCGATTGACCGCGACCGCTTCAAGAACGAGATGCTCATCTCGGTGCGCGACACGGGCATCGGCATCGCCAAGGAGGACATCCCACGCGTTTTCTCGCGCTTCTGGCGCTCTGACGCCAGTCGCGAGAGGGTTTCGGGTGGCCTGGGCGTTGGCCTTGCGCTCACCAAGGAGATTATCGACAAGCACAACGGGAGCATTGGGGTCGAGTCGGAGCTTGGCAAGGGAACGACGTTCACGCTCCGCATCCCCATCGATCGCGACCGCAGCTACAAGCCGAACCCCTCGGGCGAAGAGCTGATTGGCTAGCGTTGTCATTGCGTGACAGCGCGCTTGTGCCTGCGAAATCTCCTGTGGCATCTACTACAATCGAACATGCTGCGTCTGTTGGCCAGGCGTAGTCACTGTATTAGTCTCTTGAGGGGAGCCAAAAACATGGGAGCCATGGAGATTCGTCCGGATTCTCACGGCAAGGTACGCGACATCTATGATTGCGGCGACAGCCTGTTGATGGTTGCGAGCGACCGAATCAGTGCGTTTGACTACATCCTGCCTGACGAGATCCCGTACAAGGGCGAGATCCTCACGCGAATCTCGGCGTTCTGGTTCCACAAGTTCGCCGACCTCATGCCCAACCACCTGATCTCTATGGACGTGAAGGACTACCCGGAGGAGTTCCAGAAGTATGCGGACTACCTGACGGGGCGCTCCATGCTGGTCAAGAAGGCCAACACCATTCCCGTCGAGGCCATCGTTCGCGGCTACCTGACTGGCTCGGGCAAGAAGACCTACGACCAGGACGGCACCGTCTGCGGCATCCACCTGCCCGAGGGTCTGCACGAGGCCTCTAAGATTCCGGAGGCCATCTTTACGCCCTCCACCAAGGCCGAGCTCGGTGATCACGACGAGAACATCTCGTTCGATCGCTGCGAGGAGCTCATCGGCGACGACGTTGCCCAGCAGCTTCGCAGCGCGGCTCTTAAGATTTACAATGCTGCTGCAGACTATGCTGCGACCCGTGGCATCATCATCGCTGACACCAAGTTCGAGTTTGGCTTCATCGAGGGCGAGCTTACCCTGATCGATGAGTGCCTCACCCCGGACTCCAGCCGCTTCTGGCCCGCAGATGGCTACGAGGCCGGCAAGGTTCAGCCCAGCTACGACAAGCAGTACGTCCGCGATTGGCTTAAGGCCAACTGGGACATGACCGGCGACGCGCCGCACCTGCCCCAGGAGGTCATCGAGGGCACTTCCAAGCGTTACCAGGAGGCCTTCGAGATCATTACTGGTACCAAGTTCACGCCCATGAAGGAGAACTAGTCTTATGTCGCTCATCGATACGATCAACGCTGCCAAGAAGGAGGCCGAGGGAAACAGCCCCCTGAGTGCCGACTCCGAGAAGAACGCGACGGAGAACAAGGAGGCCAAGCAGGGCTTCTCCAAGAAGTCTGTTGCCAAGGCCAAGCCTGCTCGCGAGGCCGCTGACGGCGTGCGCGTCGTAAAGACGAGTGGCGGCAAGGTTGTCTCCTCTGGCAAGGCCATGAGCGAGATGTCCAAGGAAGAGAAGAAGGCCGCGCGTGCCGCTCAGCGCGAGAAGGACGACCTCCGCATGTCCGCGACTCATGTCCTCCTGACCAATACCAAGGGTTACAGGCGCTCCCAGCGCGTGTGGTGGACCCTTCTTGGCATCGGCCTGGCCTCGACGGTTGCCAGCTGGGCAATCGGACAGTTCGTGCCCGGCGTCATGGAGGGCACCAGCTCTCCCATGGGGATCCTGATGATTGTCCTTATGGTGCTTGCGTATGCCGTGATCATCGCGGCGTTCATCTACGACTGGCGTATCGTGCGCCCCATGCGCAAGGCCGCCGAGGTTGCCGCCCAGTCGATGTCGGTCAAGAAAATGAGCCAGGTGCTCAAGGAAGACGCACGCGAGGCGGCCAAGGAGCAGTCCCAGAAGGACAGGGCCAAGGCTGCCAGGCGTTCCGTTGAGAGCGGCAGGCACGAGCAGCACAAGTAGTCGGCTGAGGGCTTCTGTCGCTCGCCTGCACAATCTGCTTCGCGCAAGACGAAAGTGATGCTAGAATACATGAGCACGGCCCCGTAGCTCAGGGGATAGAGCACAGGTTTCCTAAACCTGGTGTCGTTGGTTCGAATCCAATCGGGGTCACCAGAAAGTTCAAGGTCAGCGCCTGAGGGCGCTGACCTTTTCTGTTATATGGCGTGCGTTTGCTGCGGAATGGACGGCGGCTAGCATGTCCCCTCAAACATCTGAACGAGTTCGCGCAGCTTAGAGGCGCTCATCACGCGCGCGGGAAAATAAGCGACGCGCCCCCTGCCGAAGCTTGCAAGGCAGCCGTTCTCGTCGTGCCGCGCCCGCTTGAGCTGCAAGAGGGGGTACCGGGCGACCTCAGCACCCGGTCCCTCAACTACCACCTCATCGGAAGTGACCACGACATGGCGGTGCACGTCGGTCTGAGACTCGCCGATGTTGGTCCCCATGAGAGCCCAGGCCTGGATGTTCGGCCAGTTGCGCGTGGCCGTGGACCCAGTAACTGCGAAGATCAGCGAGACGAGCATGACAAACACGTCGTGATAGGGCGTCGCGAGCGTGACCACGAGGCCAACCAGGCCGACGACGAGCATGACGATCGCGGCGTCGGAAAGGCGGGGCGCCCCGTAGAGGACGGCTGCCTGCTTGGCAAGCTTCTCGGTGATGTCGTACGTCGCCGAGAAGAGCACGTCTCCGTACCTCTCGGCATCGCGCTTTGCGTGCGTCTCGTTCTGCTCCGCGGCCTCGTCCGACGGCTGACTTCTCTTCCTTGCGCCGGCCCTGCGAGAACCCTTCGTTTTCTTGGACATCCTGCTCCCCTAATGGTTGAAGTGCTTGCGATTCGGGCGGTACTGGGCTACTTCTCTTCCATCAGGGGCTCCATCTGGAAGGTGACGCAGTTGACGTACCCGCGGTTGGTGAGACGCAGCACGGGGACGCAGGCGAGCGACATGACGCCCATGGTCATGAAGGGGGAGGGCATGGTGCAGCCCATCTGTTTCCACGCCTCCTCGGCCTTGGCTACCTGCGCGGCCACGTCATCGACGCTGCCCGCGCTCATCAGGCCGCAGACGGGGAGTTCGACAAGTGCGAGAATCTTGCCGTCTACGACCGCTGTCTCGCCTCCCCCGCACTCGACAAGCGTCTGCGCCGCAAGTGCCATGTCCTCGTCGTTGTCGCCCATGACGAGGAGGTTGTGAGCATCGTGGCTGACGGTCTGAGCGAGTGCGCCGTGGATGCCGAAACCCGTGACGAATCCGAAGCTGTGGACGCCATCGGCGCCGTGGTGACGATCGAACACGCAGGCCTTGAGTACGTCATGATCATGGTCTGCTACCAGCAGGCCGTTCTTGACGGGAACCTCGACGAACTCGTCGCGCGTGATCGTGTCTCCGGGCGTGATGCCGATGGCACGCACCGTCACGGTGCCATCGGGCACGGGCGCGCATGCATCGTCGCCGAGGCCCTCGGCGACAGTCGCTCCGTTGGGAACGGCGACGCCGAGCTTGCTGGTTCGCAGCGCGGGGATTTCGAAGGTCTGCGGCGTCACCTCGAAGCCCAGGCTCATCGTGTGTGTCATCCAGTCGGGCCACTGGTGGTCGGCGCGGGGGAACTTTGCGACGCCGTCCTGTGCGACAAGTTCGCCGTCGATGAAGACCATCTTGGCATCGAAGTCGCTGAGGTCCTTAAAGAGGACGATGTCAGCGCACTTGCCGGGCGCAATGACGCCCATGTCCGTCAGGCCGAGGTAGTGTGCTGCGTTAACCGTGCACATTTGGATGCCCACGATGGGGTCGAGCCCCAGGCGCACCGCCTCGCGCAGCACGCGGTCCATGTGACCGTCACTCACGAGCGTGTTGGGGTGGCAGTCGTCGGTGCACAGCAGACAGTGGGCGGTGCATACGCCGCTCTCGATAAGCTGGGGAAGGTAGCCGGGAAGGTTGAGCCAGGCCGACCCGTAGCGAAGCTGGACGTACTGGCCTAGGCGCAGCTTGGCGAGAACCGACTCCCAGCTGCCGCATTCGTGGTCGGAGCTGACACCGGAGGCAATGTAGGCGTTGAGGTCGCGGTCGACGTCGGGCGAGGGGAAGTGCCCGGTGACGACGCGATCAGCGCGAAGCGTTGCCCGGACCTCGCCGAGCGCGTTCTTCTCGCCAGAAAGAATGCCGGGGAAGTTCATCATCTCACCCAGTGCGACGACGTTGTCCCAGGTCATGGTCTCGGCGATGTCCTTGTCGGTGATACTGGCGCCGGTGTCCTCGACGCCAAGCACCGCGGGGACGCAGGAGGGTGGCGTCATCATGGACTTGAGCGGCGCGTTCTTGGCATCTTCGAACATGCTCTTGACACCCTCGAGGCCGCGGACGTTGCCGACCTCGTGGGGGTCGGTGAGGATGGCCGTCGTGCCATGGGGGACTACGGCGCGGGCGTATTCTGACACGCTGGTCATCGAGCTCTCGACGTGGATGTGGCTGTCCATGAGACCGGGCGTGGCCACGAGGCCCGTGGCGTCTATGACTCGCGTGTCGGGTCCGATGCAGTGCTCGGCGGTGTGGCTGTCCATGCCGAGGTAGGCGATGCGACCATCCTTGATGGCGATGTCGCTGTCGGGCAGAATCTCTTGCGTTGCCACGCTGACGACATCGGCGTGCCTGATCACGAGGTCTGCGAACTCATCACCTCGGGCGACGCGGACGAGGTCTTCGTTGCATTCCCAGAGCGGCTTCTTGCAGAACTTGTTGAGCATCGGACGCCTCCGTCGGTTGCATGTTCATTTTCACGCTAGCGTAGCGCAAAAGGCCGTGGAACGGATGCGCTTGGCGATGCCGATTTGTCCTGCGGAACAGAGTCTCGGGTGACGGAGCGAACTTCCGCCATGACACCCCTTGCGCCTCGGGGTGACTTTATTGTGGTTCACCACCTACCTGTGGGTTCTCTGGTATAGTCTACTGTTGTGAGTGAGCTCGATGGGTTCGGGCGACGTCATGTTCCGAACCTGGTCAGGGCCGGGAGGCAGCAGCCATAAGGAGCCTCTGACGGGCGCCCGTTCCCATCGAGCTCACTTTGTATGCGCCCCCAGACTGCGAGACCCGCGGCCGAGGGGCGTTTTTGTAAGCTTGGGGGTGGCCCACCCAGTCTTCGCGAGGCCGAGGCACCCCCGCGATTCACGAGGTTATCCATGGGATTCGTACAGTTTATTGCCGAGCTTCTTAAGGACCCCCGCGCGGCCATCGCCAGCATGATCGCAGCCGGTCCCATTGCCGCATACGGCTTCATCTTCGTCATCATCTTCGTCGAGACGGGCGTCGTCTTCTTCCCGTTCCTACCGGGAGACTCCCTGCTCTTCGCCTCGGGCTTCTTCGCCCAGGGTGGCGGCTTCAACATCTTCATGCTGCTGGGGGTTGCCTGGTGCGCAGCCATCTTGGGCGACCAGTGCAACTTCATGATCGGCCACTTCTTTGGCAGGAAGATCATCGAGTCCGGCAGGGTCAAGGCCATGACTCCCGAGCGCGTCCAGAAGACCGAGGCGTTTCTGGACAAGTGGGGTCACCTGGCCATCTTCCTGGGCAGGTTCTTTCCCTTCATCCGCACCTTCGTCCCCTTCCTCGCGGGCATGGGTGGCATGCACTGGCGCAACTTCGTCGCCTTCAACGTTCTGGGCGGCATCACCTGGTCGACCCTCTTCACGCTCCTGGGCTTCTTCTTCGGCGGCATCCCTGCGGTTCAGGCTCATTTCGAGCTCGTGATCGTGGGCATCATCCTGGTGTCGGTCATTCCGGCGCTCGCCGGGGCCCTCAAGGCGAAGTTCGCCAAGGGGAATCCGGACCAGGAGGCGTAACGGCCAAGGCGTCAGGCCCTTCTCGCCGAGAAGCGCCTGCCCTGCCTGCAGCTGTCCCTACCGTGCCCGCGGGTATACTTGGAACCTAGCAAACACCGTCCCTTGCGGGGACCTATCGGAGGCGCCATGGAATCGCTCTACAGAAAGTACCGCCCGCAGACCTTTGCCGACGTCGTCGGCCAGCAGCACGTCGTCTCGACGCTCGAGCACGCCGTTCTTGAGGGCAAGACCAGCCACGCCTACCTCTTCTGCGGACCGCGCGGAACGGGCAAGACCACCATGGCGCGCCTTCTGGCCAAGGCGCTCATGTGCGAGAAGGGGCCGGGCAACCTGCCTGACGGCACCTGCGAGCAGTGCCAGCTCATCGCGCGCGGCGAGCATCCCGACGTCTACGAGCTCGACGCGGCCTCGCGCACGGGCGTGGACAACGTGCGCGAGGAGATCATCAACAGCGTCGGTTACGCCCCGGTTCGTGCGAACTATAAGATTTATATCATCGACGAGGTCCACATGCTCACCACGGCGGCCTTCAACGCGCTGCTCAAGACGCTTGAGGAGCCGCCGTCGCACGTAGTGTTCGTGCTGTGCACCACCGACCCCCAGAAGATCCCCGACACCATCCTCTCGCGTGTGCAGCGCTTCGACTTCAGGGCGATTGGCTCCGAGGACATCGAGGCCCACCTTGAGGACATCTGCGCGCAGGAGGGCTTTGCCTTTGACAAGAGCGCCCTGAGCCTGATCGTCCGCCACGCCCGTGGTGGCATGCGCGACGCGCTCTCCACGCTCGAGAAGCTCTCGGTATTTGGCGACGGAAACATCTCGATTGACTCCGCGCAGGACCTCCTGGGTGAGGTCTCGGGGTCTATGCTGGTGAGTGTCGCCTGCGCAATTGCCGAGAGGAACGTGCCCACCCTGTTTGACGCCGTCTCGGGACTGGTGACGTCTGGCCGCGACCTCCTGCAGTTCTCGCGTGAGCTCGCGGGGCATCTGCGCGACGTGTACGTCGTGTCCGCCGTGGGCGCGAAGCCCGGAGTCGTGGACGCGACCGAGGACGAGCTGCAGAACCTTAAGGACGAGGCCCTTGCCTTCGGCTCGGTCGATCGCATTTCTCGCGCGCTTGCCGTCATCAACGATGCCGGCAACGAGATGCGCACCGCGACCAACCAGCGCCTGGTGCTCGAGATTGCCCTGACGCGCCTCGCTCGCCCCAAGAGCGACATGACGCTCGACTCCCTTGCCGACCGCGTGAGCCAGCTTGAGCGCCAGGTCGCGCAGCTCTCTGCAAATGCGGTGGTCCAGCCCGCGAACTCGGCTGCGCCTGTCGCCGCGCCCGCACCTGCATCGAAACCGGCTTCCGCCCCCGCGCCCTCTCCTGCACCTGCGTCGCAGCCTCCGGTCCAGCAAGTCGCTCCGGCGCCGCAGAGGGTGTCCCAGGCCGTTCCTGCGCCCAAGTCCGCGCCGGCACCCGCCAAGCAGGCTCCGTCGCCCGCCCCGGCGCCGTCCGCGCCCGTGACCCCTGCCGTCACCGACGCCGGTGAGCTCCAGCGCAAGTGGAAGCAGGCCGTTGACGCGTTGGTGAGGACCAACCCCTCGCGCGGGTCGCTTCTGCTCACCTCCAGCATCCTCTCCGATGACGGAAACCGCCTTCTGGTCAACCTTCCCAAGGGCTCGGGCTTCGCAGTCAAGATGCTCGACCGCTCCGACGTGCGCTCCATCGTCGATCCCGTGGTCGAGTCGATCTTCGGCCGCAGGTCCATCGTTTACGCCGAGGCGAGCCTGCAGGGGGCGAACATCGCCCGCAACCAGCGCGCCGCCGCGCCGGCTCCGGCACCTAGGCCCGTGCCGGCACCGGCTCCTGCGCCCGCCCCGGCGCCCGTATCAGCCGCGCCTTCGCAGCCAATGCCCTGGGACGACGTGCCGGCTTACGAGCCCGTTCCCTATGATGACGCCGCAGCCATGTCCTACGACGAGGACGCACAGGTGAATGGCGTTCCCGACATTGCCGCGCCGGCACCCGCGCCGGAGTCGGAACCGACACCCGCGCGGAAGCCGGCTCCTGCGCCATCGTCCAAGCCGGCCATACCCGCGGCCCCCAAGCCGTCGCCCGTGACGGCTGCGCCGGCTGCGCCTGCGGCTCCGGCGGCGCCCGCCGAGGTCCCTCCCGAGGCGAAGGACATCATGGCAATGCTCACCGATGTCTTTGGCGACGGGGTCACCGTGAGCGTCGAGAAGAAGTAGGTTTTAAGGCCTATGATTTCGCCGCGCTCAAGCCTTGCGCCGACGTCCGTGCGGTAAGAGAGCCGTATCATTCCTAGGTTGTGTCACGAGCGCGCGCCCGTGCCCTTCTCGAATATAAGATTCTCCCGATAGGAGTAGCGCACATGAACATGCAGCAGATGATGAAGCAGGCCCAGAAGATGCAGAAGCAGCTTGCCGATGCACAGGACAAGCTGGGAGACATCGAGGTCTCTGCCTCTGCGGGCGGTGGCATGGTGAAGGTCACCGGCACCGCCGACATGAGCATCACGTCCATCACCATCGACCCCGAGGCGCTTGACCCCGAGGATGTCGACATCCTGCAGGATACCATCCTCGCCGCGGTCAACGACTGCCTCGCCAGCGCCCAGAATGCCGCGAATCAGCAGCTTGGCGCCATTACCGGCGGCATGAACATCCCGGGGCTGTTCTAGGGTGAGCGACTATAGGGACGACCGCGCGCTGCAGCGCCTGCTCGATGAGCTGGGACGCCTTCCGGGCATCGGCCCGAAGTCCGCGCAGAGAATTGCATACTTCCTCCTCGAGGCGGACATCGAGACCGCACGTCGTCTCTCAAACGCGATCATTGAGGTCAAGCAGCAGGTGCACTTCTGTCCCATCTGCTTCAACTATGCCACGCGCGAGCACTGCGACGTGTGCGACGACGTGTCACGCGACCGCAGCGTCATCTGCGTCGTGTCCGAGCCGCGTGACGTGAGCGCCATCGAGCGCACGGGTTCGTACCACGGCCTCTACCACGTGCTCGGGGGCGTCATCTCTCCCATGGACAAGATCGGTCCCGAGCAGCTTCACGTGAAGGAACTGTTGTCCCGTCTTGCCGACAACGATGTCAGCGAGGTCATTCTGGCCACGAATCCTGACGTCGAGGGAGAGACGACGGCAACGTATCTTTCCAGGGTCATCCGACCCCTGGGCATCGACGTCTCGCGCCTGGCGAGCGGCCTGCCCGTGGGAGGGGACCTGGAGTATGCTGACGAGGTAACGCTCGGTCGCGCGATCGAGGCCCGCAGGACCCTGTAGCATAAACGCACCAACGCCAGACAGGAGGTCTGACATGGGTCAGTACAGCAACAACGACGCACCGCGTCACGCGCGGCATGCGGCGGGCGGAGCACGTCCGTCTCGCCGTCCTGCAGGCGCTCGCGGCGCGGGAGGCACGCACTTCTCGCCCTCTTCTCCTTCCTACAAGCCTCGGTCGAGCTCTGCTCTGTTTGACTCGGACGGCATGGGCGAGCAGGAGGCTCCGAGGCCCGTCCTTGACCCCTCGGCGACGGGTTCCTTCAAGCGCATCGATCCCAGCATGGGCGCCAGGGTCGAGACCCGCGATAACGTGTCGAGGCTCGCGTCCTCCGGAGTGGTGGGCATGAGGCCATCGCGCATCGCCGACAGCCGCCTTCAGGGGCGCAACCGCCCCAGGGTGAGCAGTCGCGAGCCGAAGGTGAAGACCAACACGCGTCTGTTCGCGGGTATCGCCATCGCGGCCATCGTGGTCGTCGCAATCACGCTCTTCGTCATGGGGGGCGTCCTGAGCTCGCTCAAGCAGCCTGACGGCGGTGGCGTCGTGGAGCAGACGCAGACTGACGCGAGCCAGTCGATCGCCTACAGGGGAGTCACGTACAAGGTCGAGAAGCAGTCCAACGGGAAGTACGCTCTTATGGGCTACCCCGAGGGCTCGGACGACGGCACGTCTTACTTCGAGTTCGACGGCACGCCGGTGCAGCTGGTACTCTACAACGGGGCCCTTATCATTCCCGAGAACCTTGACGGCAGCTGGGACGTCCTGAGCTACACCATCGGCGCGGGCGCCCTGCCTACCCAGGTTATGGGTCCCGACGACAGTCCCGTAACCGGAGAGGGCTCGATTGACTCCGTGAAGCTTTCTGATCCCAACCTTGTGGTTACCGACTCGTCAGGCAAGACGACCAACGTCGCGCTTGTCTAGCGGACTCCTGCTGGCGTCTTGGCGAATGGCTTTGTTGCGAGCATGGTTGTGGTCAACTTGTGAACGAGAGTACTTTTTAAAAATCGCTAGACAAGAGGCACCGATTCCGTGTATATTAACTCCCGCACTGATGCACGGGGTATTAGCTCAGCTGGTTAGAGCGCCGGCCTGTCACGTCGGAGGTCGCGGGTTCAAGTCCCGCATATCCCGCCATTGATGGTTCTAGGGCTTGGAGAAATCCAAGCCCTTTTTTATGTCTCGAGACACCGCCTTGTTAACGGCTTTATTAATCGAGCGTCGTGGGTCCTATAATTGTCACCACTGAGGTACAATTTATGAGGTGCGCATTTGCGCACTCGAGAGCACTTGGCACATTGTTCTGTCCAGAAGGTGAATCGGCTTGAGCTTCAGTCAGAGCTATAGCGACAAGCACCCTGCACGTCTTGCCGTATTTGATTTCGACGGCACTATCATTTCTGGCCAGTCGGGGTCTCTTCTTGCGAGGTATCTCTTCTCGCGCGGCTACTTCTCGCCCGCAAAGACCTTTAGGCTCTCGTGGTGGGGCATTCGCTACGCCCTGCATTTGCCCAAGCGTCAGGCCGAGTCTAGAGAGATTATCTTCGCGGCCCTGAACGAACGTGGTGCCGACGAGATTGCTCGGCTCATGGGAGACTTCTACGAGAAGGTCTTGGCCCCGCGCTACAGATCGCATGCCGTGGATGAGGTCCGCCGCCGCCACGACGAGGGCTGCATTACCCTTCTGGTCTCGGCTACCTTCCAGGAGATTGCCGAACGTTGCGCCCATGACCTTGGATTCGATGGGTTCATCGCAACCGATATGGAGCGCGACGCCCAGGGCAACTACACCGGAGAGGTCGAGGGCGAGGTCGTCGCCGGACCCGAGAAGAAGAGCGCCGTCGTCCGGTGGGCTGACGAGCACATTGGCGCTGGCGCCTGGACCGTCGCCTACGCCTACGGCGACCACTACAGCGACAGGGACCTCCTGGGGGCTGCCGTCCAGCCCTTTGCGGTTACGCCTGGCCGCACTCTTAGGCGCACTGCCCGGCGAAGGGACTGGGCGATTCTTAATTGGAAGTAAGGCGCGTCAGGGCGCCTTGGCAAGTTTGAAAGCGAGAGATTACGGCAAGCCATTTGCCTTGGGATAGAAAGGGTGGTCGCGTGGACATCTCAAGAAAGACGGATTATTCGCTCCGCATGCTCGCGGAACTCGTCAGGAGTGACGGAGGGGTTGTCTCCGTCCGCGCGGCCGCCGAGCAGAACGAGGTGCCGTACTCCTTTGCGCGCTCCATTCAACATGACTTGGTTCGTGCTGGCATCATCGAGAGCACGCGCGGCTCCCACGGCGGCATGAGGCTTGCCGTCGACCCCAAGACGACCACCATCAAGGAGATCATCGAGGCCGTCCAGGGGCCCATCTACGTTGCGACGTGCGCTACCTGCGCCGAGGATGGAGGCCCCTGCCCCTTCAGGCCTGAGTGCCACTTCAATCCCGTCTGGTGCGAGGCCGAGCGCATGCTCGACGCGTACTTCTCTATGGCGACGCTCTACGATGTCGTCGTCGACAAGAAGCACCCCATCCTCTCGCAGGGAAACCAGTTCATCCTCGTGGGTCCCGAGCACCCCAAGCCCGACGTCCCCAGTGCCCGTTAGTTCCCGCTGCAACAACAAAGGGATAGCCATTGTCGAGTAACGCAGAGCAAAAGGCCACGCCCATCGCCCCCGCGCTTCTTGCCAGCCTCCACTCCACGGTCTTGGCGAGGGGCGCGGAGCTCTATCGCGACCTGCCCTGGCGCCGCACGCGCGATCCGTATGCCATCTGGATATCCGAGGTCATGCTTCAGCAGACGCAGGTCTCTCGCGTCGACGGTCGCTGGCAGAGGTGGATCAACCGCTTTCCGACCCCGGACGCCCTTGCTGCGGCGTCTTCTGCGGACGTATTGGAGGAGTGGCAGGGCATGGGCTACAATCGCCGTGCGCTGTCGCTCCTGAAGGCTGCGACCATGGTCTCCGAGGCCGGGGGAGAGATGCCGACCGAGTTCGAGGACCTTCTCGCCCTGCCGGGCATCGGGCCGGCGACGGCCGCGGGCATACGAGCGTTCGCCTACAACCAGCCGGGCGTGTACCTTGAGACCAACGTGCGCTCGGTCTTCATCCACGAGCTCTTTCCGGGTGAGGACAGCGTGAGCGATAAGGTCCTGACGCCTCTGGTCGAGGCTTGCTGCCCGCCAGACGACTCGAACCCAGCCGATGACCCGCGAAGCTGGTACTACGCTCTTTTGGACTACGGCAACTACCTCAAGAGGACGATGCCCAACCCCAGCAGGCGCTCCTCGTCGCACACACGCCAGTCGCGCTTCGAGGGGTCGCACCGCCAGAAGCGCGCGGCCCTCGTGCGCATCCTGCTTGACCATCGCATTGACGGTGGCGTGAATTTCGACACGGCCGCCGACGAGTTGAGCGAACTCGAGCGCAAGGCGGGTAGAAATGCCTTGTCCCCCGATTACGTCAGGGAACTATTGGGCGAGCTTGAGGGCGAAGGTTTTTGCCATTGCATTGGTGACATTTGGAGCGCGTAGCGCTACCATGGGCCTTGCCGCTCGTTTCAGAGCGCCCAAGTGCAAAAGGTGAGAGGAGCATACATGGCAGTGGATTTTGAGAATTCGGAGACCAAGAAGAACCTCGAGGCGGCCTTTGCGGGTGAGAGCCAGGCGACCAACAAGTACGCCTACTATGCGAGCAAGGCCAAGAAGGAGGGGTACGTCCAGATCTCGAACATCTTTGCGGAGACCTCGGGCAACGAGCGCGAGCACGCGAAGCTGTGGTTCAAGTACCTTCACGACGGCGACGTCCCCGACACCCTGACCAACCTCAAGGATGCCGCGGCGGGCGAGAACGGCGAGTGGACCGACATGTACCCCACCTTCGCCGCCAAGGCAAAGGAGGAGGGGTTCGACGAGATCGCGGCCAAGTTCAAGATGGTGGGCGACATCGAGAAGGCCCACGAGGAGCGCTATCTCAAGCTCGTCGAGCGTGTCGAGAAGGGCGAGGTCTTCGAGCGCGAGGGCGTCAAGGTCTGGAAGTGCATCAACTGCGGCCACCTGCACGTCGGCCCCAAGGCCCCCAAGGTTTGCCCTGTGTGCAACCACCCGCAGTCCTACTTCGAGGAGCAGGTCATCAACTACTAGGTCTGCCTCGCGCACCTCGCGAGCCTGTGACAGCGACTTGGGACCCAGCTTTGGCTGGGTCCCTTTTTGCGTCGATAGTATCCTGTATGGTTATCGATAATTGCGATAACACGTAATGGGAAGCAGGTAATAGCTATCTAGCTGGGAATACGTTGTAATTGATAGAGATGTTCAGCGTAGGTATTCAATAGATGAGTCAATACTCCTATAGTCGCTATAACGAAAGCTAATAATACAGAAGGAGAAAAACATGGCATTCGAACTCGACACCACCTTTGCCCAGGATCCCAGCGCCCACTTCGACACGCTCCAGGTTCATGCCGGCCTTGCGCCGGACCCCACGACCGGCGCCGCGGCGCTCCCCATCTACGCGTCGGCCGCCTTTCAGTTCGACGACGCCGCAGACGGTGCCGCGAAGTTCGCGCTCGCCAAGCCTGGCAACGTGTACGGACGCCTGACCAACACGACCACCGACTCCGTCGCGACACGCATCGCGACCCTCGAGGGTGCGGCAGGCGCGGTGGCCGTCGCCTCTGGACACGCGGCCGAAGTCCTCGCGATCACCAACCTGGTTGGTGCGGGCGACCACATCGTCGCCTCGGACTCTCTGTACGGCGGGACGTGGAACATCCTTTTGCATACGCTGGGCGACCTAGGAGTCGAGACCACGTTTGTCGGGAATAACGACATCGACGCGTTCGTCGCGGCGACCAAGGAGAACACAAAGCTCTGGTACGTCGAGACCATCGGCAACCCGCTTGTAGACGTGGCTGACGTCCCCGCCTTGGTCCAGGCGGCCAATTCGCTCCCGTCTCCCGTTCCCGTGTTCGTGGACAACACCTTCGCCACGCCGTACCTGTATCGTCCCGCCGAGGACGGTGCCGCCGTCGTCATCGAGTCGCTCACCAAGTGGATCGGTGGCCACGGCGCGACGCTGGGCGGTGCCGTCGTCGACACCGGCGTGTACGACTGGAAGGCCCAGGCCGACAAGTTCCCGACCATCGCCAAGCCCGACCCATCCTACCACGGGGCGGTATTTGCCGACGCCGCGCCCGCCGCACCCTTCTCGACGCGCGTTCTTGCGAACAAGCTGAGGGACTTCGGCCCGACGCTCTCTCCCTACGCGGCCCAGCTCATCGGCATCGGCATCGAGACGCTCTCCTTTCGCGTTCAGCGCCACAGCGACAATGCGCTAGCGGTCGCCCGATGGCTCAAGGAGAACCCCAAGGTCGCCTGGGTCCGCTACTCCGGCCTCGAGGATGACCCGAGCCACGAGGTCGCCTCGCGCATCCTACACAACGGATTCGGCGGTGTGGTCGTCTTTGGCCTCAAAGGCGGTCGTGACGCGGGTCTGAACGTGGTCAGCGGTGTCAAGCTCTTCACCCACCTGGCGAACGTGGGCGACGCGAAGTCCCTCATCATCCATCCCGCGTCAACCACGCATTCGCAGCTGACCGCCGAGCAGCTCGAGGCCGCGCACCTTTCAGAGGACCTGGTTCGCCTCTCGGTGGGCATCGAGAACGTCGACGACATCATCGCCGATCTGGACCAGGCAATCAGCAGGGCGTAAGCCAGGGCGCTAATTCTTGCGTGCGGCCTCGAAGGCGGCCGAGTGCTCGGCAGACGACCTTCCCCCCTCTTCGCTGCGTGGGTGCAGCGACACGAAGCGCGCGAAGCCCTCGACAGACCAGTCGTCCCATTCGCTGGTGTCGCCGAGGCTGATGAACATGCACGAGGGAACCTCGCCGCGAGCGAGGTTCTTTCGTATGCAGGCGTCGCAGCCGAGCCCGCCCTTTGCGAGGTTCTTTGGGTTGTTGGGGTTACAGGGGCATGCGAGGTCCTTGCAGGTGCAGAAGTGCCTTCCAGGGTCAGTCATGACGTCTCCCCTCGACTGTCGTTGGATGTGGCCGGCCTACTTCTTACCCTTGAACCAGCGGTTCGGCTGGCCGAAAGACGGGCAGATGTCCGCAAGTGGGCATGCATCGCACGAGGGCCGCTGCGCGCTGCAGGTCTCGCGGCCAAAGTGTATCCACTGCTCGTTGACGTCGCGCCAGAGCTCGTGCGGCAGCAGCGACAGAAGGTCCTTCTCGGCGGCCGCTGGCGTCTGGGCACTGGTGAGTCTCAGACGTTTGGCGATGCGGAAGACGTGGGTGTCCACCGCGATGCCTTCCACGACTCCGTATGCCTTGTTGAGCACGATGTTTGCGGTCTTGCGACCCACGCCCGGTAGGCGGGTGAGCTCCTCCATGGTGCGAGGAACCTCTCCGCCGTAGTCGGCGACGATCATCTGGGCGGTCGCGATGCAGTGTCCCGCCTTGGCGCGCCAGAACCCGATGGTGCGGATGACCTCGCCGAGCTCCTGCGGATTTGCCTGGGCCATGTCTGCCGGTGTGGGCCATCGCCGGAACAGCTCGGGCGTGACGCGATTGACCGCGGCGTCGGTCGTTTGCGCGGAGAGAAGGACGCAGATTACGAGCGTGAACGGGTTGCTGTAGTCCAGTGCGCTCTCTGCCGCATGGTAGATGCCGTCGAGTCGGCGGCATGCCTCCCGCCCCCGCTCGCGCTTGAGCGCTTTGGTCTCGCGAGCCATCCGAATGCCTCCAAATGCTTGATGCATCAACACGTTTCCCGCTATTGCAAGGGTACCCGCAGACTGCATTTTGTAGTGCCGTAGCAGGAATTTTTTAGACCGATAAAAGATTAGTTGCCATTTTGGAACTCCGTTTTTCCAAATATATCGAAACAATGAAATAGAATGTTCCGTACATCAACTGACATCTATCGTTGAATGTAAACAGACACCTAGCCCATAACGTCGGGGGAGATTATGAGCGTTCCCATTTCGGATTTGACTCTTACCAGCGATGACCTGTACATGATGGCGGGGGGAAACTGGTACCGAAGCTACGAGAAAATGGGAGCTCACCCTGCCAGTCAAGGTGGCGTCACAGGCTACAACTTTGCAGTCTGGGTGCCGGATGCTAGGAGCGTCCGCGTCCTCGGCGACTTCAACGACTGGAACCCCGATGAGAACTACCTCGAGTGCACCAAGGACGGTGGCGTCTGGCACGGCTTCGTCGCCGGTGTCGAAGAGGGCGCGCTGTACAAGTACCTGATCGAGACCAGGCACGGCGACCTGCTGTACAAGGCAGACCCGTACGCCTTCTACGCGGAGTGCCCACCGGGAACCGCGTCGCGCACCGTTGACATCTCGAGCTACGAGTGGCAGGACAAGGACTACCTGGCCAACCGCGCCAAGAGCGACTTCATGAAGAGCCCCCTCAACATCTTCGAGGTTCACCTGGGCAGCTGGAAGCGCCACGACGACGGCCTTGCCGGTGACGGCAGCTCCGACACCGACGAGCACAGCGGTTCGTACCTCAGCTACGACGAGCTTTCCGACGAGCTTGTCGACTACGTCAAGAAGATGGGCTACTCGCACATCGAGCTCATGCCGGTCATGGAGCATCCCTTCGACGGCTCTTGGGGCTACCAGGTGACGGGCTACTATGCGCCCACCTCTCGCTATGGCAACCCCAGGCAGTTCAAGCACTTTGTCGACTCCTGCCACCAGGCGGGGATCGGAATCATCCTCGACTGGGTTCCCGGTGGATTCTGCCGCGACGAGCACGGCCTGGTTCACTTCAACGGTGACAAGCTGTACGAGAAAGAGGAGCACCCGAACTGGGGCACGTTCAAGTTCGACCTTGGTAGGGGAGAAGTTCAGACCTTCCTGATTTCGAACCTCCTGTACTGGATCGAGGAGTACCACGCCGACGGCATTCGCGTCGACGGCGTCACCTCGATGCTGTACCTGAACTTCGGCATCGACGACCCGCGCCTCAAGAAGTTCAACGAGAAGGGCGGCGAGGAGGACTTCGTCTCCATCAAGTTCATCCAGAGGTGCAACGAGACCGTCGGCAAGTACGACCCCGACGTCATGATGATTGCCGAGGAGTCCACCGCGTGGCCCCTCGTTACCTATCCCATCTCCGACGGCGGCCTTGGCTTCCACTTCAAGTGGGACATGGGTTGGATGAACGACACCCTGCACTACATGCAGACTGACTTCCCGTATCGTCCCGGCAACCACAAGCTGCTGACCTTCTCGACCATGTACCAGTTCAACGAGAACTTCGTGCTCCCGCTCTCGCATGACGAGGTCGTCCACGGAAAGTGCTCACTCATCACGCGCCAGCCGGGTGACTACTGGAGGCAGTTCGCGGGCATGCGCTCGCTTGCGCTGTACCAGATGACCCATGCGGGCGGCAAGCTGAACTTCATGGGCAACGAGATTGCCCAGTTTATCGAGTGGCGCTACTACGAGGGTATCCAGTACTTCCTTTCGGACGAGTACGAGAGCCATGCGCACCAGCAGGCCTACGTCGGCGCGCTGAACCGTTTCTACAAGGCGCATCCTGCCCTGTGGCAGCGCGGCTACGTCCCCGAGGGCTTCGAGTGGATTGACGCAGACAACAGCGACCAGTGCCTCATCTCCTTTGCCCGTCACGGGGACAATCCCGACGACGACCTTGTGGTCATCATCAACTTCGAGGTCAACCCGCACGAGGACTTCAGGGTTGGCATGCCGCGCGAGGGATATTGGGTCGAGGAGTTCAACTCTGACAGCACGATGTTCGGCGGCTCCGGCGTCACCAACAAGGGCGTCAAGTTCGCGACCGAAGACGAGCCTTGGAACATGCGAAGCCAGTCGATCAAACTACGCATTCCGCCTCTAGGCGGCGTTGTCCTGAAGTACGCCGGCTCGCTTCCGCCGAAGAAGCCCGCAAAGCACGCCGCGGCAAAGGCGCCCGCGAATAAGGCTCCGACCAAGGCGACGGCCGCGAAGGCGACTGCGACCAAGAAGTCGACGGCCAAGAAGGCCTCGACGCAGAAGGCTCCAGTCAAAAAGACGGTGCCCGAGAAGCCGGACGCAAAGAAGACGACGAACAAGAAGCCGACCGTCGCCAAGCAGGCCGCGAAGAAGGACGCGCGAAAGACGGCGCCCAAGGCCAAGACGACCGGAAGAAAGGGCTCCTCGGTAAAGGCGGACAAGAAGGGCTAGGACACGGCGAACAGACGCCGCACGCTGCAAGGCGCGGGGAATGAATGAGGATTGAAATGAACACGGACAACAAGCCCCAGGTCTTCAAGGATGCAACGGATTTCAAGACACAGTTTTGCGAGGAGTGCGAAAGCATCTTCTCAAAGACGTATGACGAGCTGAACGACTTCGAGCGATACTACGCTCTTGCGAGCCTAATTGCGGGAAAGGCAAGAAACGCCAAGGTAGACGGCGAGAATGACGAGAAGCAGGTTTACTACTTCTCGCTTGAGTTCCTCATCGGCCCGCTGCTGGACAACTACCTTCTGAACTTTGGCGTCAGGGACATCGTCAAGGCGGGCTGCGAGCAGCTTGGGACGCCGCTTGAGGAGCTCGTCGCCTGCGAGGCCGACCCCGGTCTGGGCAACGGAGGCCTCGGTCGCCTCGCCGCCTGCTTCATGGATTCCATGGCAGCTTTGGGCATCAACGGCAACGGCAACGGCATGCGCTATCGCTACGGCCTGTTCAGGCAGGAGATCGAGGGCGGACGCCAGGTCGAGATGGTGGACAATTGGCTCGAGCACGGCTTCCCCTGGGAGACGCGCAAGAACGAGAGCGCCGTAGTCGTTCAGTTTGGCGGCCAGGTCGTTAGACACCAGGACGGCGAGCGCTTCTGGTTCACCCAGGAGGGCGGCGAGAAGGTAAAGGCCGTTCCCTACGACGTGCCCATCTTGGGTTACGGTGCCAAGAAAGTGAACACGCTTCGCCTGTGGAGTGCCGAGCCTGCGACGGAGGACTTCGACCTCGATGCGTTCAACTCCGGCGACTACGCCAAGGCCATGAAGTTCCGCTCCGACGTCGAGGCAATCTCGCAGATCCTGTATCCCAACGACGCGGGCGAGCACGGTCGTGTTCTGCGTCTCAAGCAGGAGTACCTGTTTGTCTCTGCGGGCCTCCAGACAATCCTTCGCACGTACGAGAAGAAGTTCGGCAAGCGCTACGGTGAGAAGCTCTGGGAGCACCTGGGCGATCACGTGAGCGTTCACACCAATGACACTCACCCTGCCATGTGTGGCCCCGAGCTCATGCGCATCCTCGTGGACGAGAAGCGCGTCGACTTCGACACCGCGTTCAACGTCGCACGCAAGACGATTTCGTACACCAATCACACCGTAATGCCCGAGGCTCTGGAGAAGTGGCCTATCGAGGTCTTCCGCCACCTGCTGCCGCGCCTGTACATGTTCATCGAGGAGATTGACCGTCGCTATCGCGACACGCTCCCCCACGACGTCGAGGGTTGGGCAAACGTGCTCTCGAAGACGGCCATCCTCTGGGACGGCCAGGTGCGCATGGCAAACCTCTCGGTCATCTTCGCCCACTCCGTCAACGGAGTGTCGGAGCTCCACACGGGCATTCTGAAGGCAAGCACGCTTCACGAGTTCTACGAGCTTCGTCCCGATCTGTTCAACAATAAGACAAACGGCATTTCTCACCGTCGCTTCCTGGGCAACGCGAACCCCAAGTACGCGAAGCTCATCTGCGACGCTATCGGTGAGGGGTGGCTTGCAGACGCAAACCAGCTTAGCCAGCTCGAGAAGTACGAGGACGACCCCTCGTTCCAAGAGGAGTTCGAGAAGGCGCGGCGCTGGAGCAAGGAGCGCCTGGCCAAGTACATCTTCGAGGCCACCGGCACGCAGCTCGACACGAGCATGGTCTTCGACGTTCAGGTGAAGCGCTTCCACGCATACAAGCGCCAGTTGCTGAACGTCTTCAAGATTCTGGACCTGTACAATCGCATTCTGAGCGACTCGAGCTTCAGCCCCCGTCCGACGGCCTTCATCTTCTCGGGCAAGGCGGCCCAGAGCTATACCTTTGCCAAGGAGGTCATCCGCCTCATCAATTCCGTTGCCGAGGTCGTCAACGGCGACCCTCGCGTGAACGACAAGATTCGCGTTGCCTTCGTTCCCAACTTCGCCGTCTCGAGTGCGCAGCTGATTTACCCCGCCACGGACATTTCGGAGCAGATTTCCTGGGCGGGGTCTGAGGCCTCTGGCACGTCCAACATGAAGCTCATGATGAACGGCGCGATAACGCTTGGCACCTACGATGGTGCTAACGTGGAAATCTGCGATCTCGTGGGTCAGGACAACATTAAAATCTTCGGCCTACGCACAGAGGAGGTCGACGCCCTGAGGGCTGCCGGCAACTACTGGGCGTGGGACCTTTACAACAACGACCGCATCCGTCTGGGTCGCATCATCGATGAACTGACCGACGGAACGTTGGCGCACCTTTCGGGTAATTTCGAGAGCATTCGCGACGAGCTGTCCATCAGCAACGACCACGACCTCGTTCTGAAGGACTTTTACTCGTACGTCGATGCCTGGGACGAGCTGGCTCAGGCATATGGCGATCGTCGTGCTTGGAACAAGGCCGCGATTCACAACACGGCTCGCTCGGGTTACTTCTCGAGCGACAGGACGATCCGCGAATACGCTCGTGATATTTGGCACATTGATGCCTAGGGGATAGAAGAGATAAGGGGGAGTTATACATGAGCAAGAAGGAGTGCATCGCGATGCTTCTTGCCGGTGGCCAGGGCAGCAGACTTGGCGTCCTTACCAAGGAGGTCGCGAAGCCTGCCGTATCCTTCGGCGGCAAGTACCGCATCGTTGACTTTGCATTGTCCAACTGCGCCAACTCGGGAATCGACACCGTTGGCGTCCTGACGCAGTATCGTCCGTACCTTCTTCACTCGTACATCGGAACGGGCGCCGCGTGGAACATGGACCAGAGCGACGGAGGCGTCTCGATCCTTCCGCCGTATGCGACGCAGACCGGCGGCGTCTGGTATGAGGGCACGGCGGACGCGGTTACGCAGAACATTGGCTACATTGAGCAGTTCGACCCTGAGTACGTGCTGATCCTTTCGGGCGACCAGCTCTACAACATGGACTACCAGAAGATGCTTGCAAACCACAAGCGTCACAAGGCCGACCTGACCGTCGCCGTCATGCCGGTGCCTTGGGAGGAGGCTTCGCGCTTCGGCATCATTACGCAGGATGACGACGAACGCATCGTGAAGTTCACCGAGAAGCCCAACAAGCCCGACTCTAACCTTGCCTCCATGGGCATCTACATCTTTGATGCGAAGCTTCTGGTTGAGACCCTGAAGGCTGACGCCATCGATCAGACCTCCGAGCATGACTTTGGCAACGACGTCATTCCCAAGCTGCTTGCTGACGGCAAACGCCTGTACACGTACGAGTACAACGGCTTCTGGCGCGACGTGGGCACCATTGCCTCCTACCACCAGACCAGCATGGACCTGCTTGGCGCCAATCCCGACTTTGACCTGTACGACACTGGCGCTCCTATCATGAGCAACGCGAACACTAACCCTCCCGCGTACGTCGGTCCCAACGGTTCGGTTGAGGACTGCCTCGTCGGAAACGGAAGCAGCATCTACGGTCGTGCCGTTCACTCCATCATCTCCACCTCTGCCTTTGTCGGTGAGGGTGCTGTCGTAGAGGACTCCGTCCTTCTCCCCGGAGCGACCGTCAAGGCGGGCGCGCACGTTGTTCGCGCCATCCTGGGTGAGAACTCCACGGTCGAGGACGACGTCGTTCTCGGAAGCATCGACCAGACGAAGGACACGGCGGTCATTGGCAATGACGTCGTTGTCGGGAAGGGGGAGTAGCCATGGATAAGCTCCTGGGGATCATCACTGCCAACTATTCCACTAAGTATCCGAGCGCACTCTCCGAGTCACGTCCCGCGGCATCTGTGCCGTTCATGGGACGCTATCGCCTTGTCGACCTTGCACTCTCGAATATGGTGAACTGCGGCATTCATACCATCGGGATGGTCATGCCGTACAACTACCGCTCGCTCATCGACCACATTGGCTCTGGTCGTGACTGGGACCTGAGCCGCAAGCAGGGCGGCCTGTTCATCCTGCCCGGCTCCGCATTCGGAACCTCGCGTACGGGTTCGCGCTTCCTCCTGCGCGACCTTGAGCACAACAGGGTCTTCCTTGAGCGCGGTACCTGTGACCTGGTGCTGCTTTCGTCTGCGAACTTCGTCTACAACATGGACTACGACGACCTGATCGCCGCTCATCGTGCAACCGGTGCCGACATTACGGTCCTCACGCAGCAGGCTACGCGCAAGGACGTCGACATCACGGGCTTTACGTGCGAGGGCGACCGCGTGAAGGGCGTGAAACACGGTGTGGAGCCTGGCGACACGGGCTTCCTCGACTGCTTCGTCATGGGCCGCGAGTTCCTGCTCCAGCTGCTCGATTGGTACCAGCAGACCGACTACCTCGACCTGTTCGAGGCCATGGCCGCCGACTACGATCGCGTCGATGTCAGGACCTGCGACTTCGACGGCTACGCCGAGGGCATCTTCAACAAGGACACCTATTTCAAGTCCAACATGGACCTGCTCGATCCGGCGGTCGCTTCCAAGGTTTTTCCCGAGGGTCGCGCGATCAGGACCAAGAATCACGACAACGCCCCCGCGAAGTTCGAGCTTGGCTCGCACGTCGCCAACTCCCGCATCTCCGGTAGCTGCCGCATCTACGGCACCGTCACCAACTCCATCCTTGGTCGTGGCGTCGTGATCGAGCCGGGTGCCGTCGTGAACAACTCCATTGTGATGCAATCCTGCATCGTGAGGAGCGGCGCCCGTGTCGAGAACGCCATCGTTGACCGCAACAACGAGGTGCCTGCCGGCACCGAGATCAAGGGCACGTCTGAGGCCCCGTACGTCAAGGAGAAGCCTACGGAGTAGGGATAGAACTATGGCAGTCCAAGGCAGAAAGATCAAAGTACTCTTCGCTTCGGCCGAGGCCGTCCCGTTCGTGAAGACGGGTGGCTTGGGCGACGTTGCGGGCTCGCTCCCCCGTGCGCTCAACCATGAGGGGGCGGACGTCTCGGTGATCATGCCCAAGTACTCCATCATCCCTCAGGAGTACCAGGAGCAGATGAAGCACGTTGCAGAGTTCTACGTTCCCCTCGCCTGGAGGAGCGTCTACTGTGGAATCGAGAAGCTCACCTACCAAGGCGTCAACTTCTACTTTGTCGACAACGAGGGATACTTCAAGCGCGACGGCGTATACGGCTACTTCGATGACGGTGAACGCTACGCGTTCTTTTCGAAGGCAATCTGCGAGGCAATCCAGTATCTGCCTGAGCTTCAGGTGGACGTGCTGGAATGCAACGACTGGCAGTGCGCCATGGCTCCGGTGTTCCTGCGCGAGTTCTACCAGGGCTCCGCGGCATGCCGCAACGTGAAGACCATCTTTACCGTGCACAACGTGAAATTCCAGGGACAGTTCGGCGATAAGGTCCTCAACGACATCTTGGGCCTTGCGGACAACCCGACGGCTGCCGGGCAGCTGTACTGTGACGCGACGTCCGTCAACTACATGCAGGGTGCCCTTCTCTATTCGGACGCCATCTCGACCGTCAGCCCGAGCTATGCCAGCGAGTTGCAGATGCCCTTCTACGGCGAGGGAATGGACGGTATCTTCCGTCGTAGGAGCTCGAGCCTGCGCGGCATTCTCAACGGCATCGATGTCGACGCGTGGAATCCTGCGACCGATTCGATGATCGAAGCCAACTACGAGCCGGGGAAGATGAAGAACAAGGCCAAGTGCAAGGAGGCCCTCCAGAGGGAGCTCGGCCTGGCTGTTGATGCCGAGAAGCCCCTGGTCGTCATGATTGGCCGCCTGACCAACCAGAAGGGACTTGGCCTGGTTCGCTACGCAATGAACCGCCTGATGGAGCGTGGCGTCCAGATTGCCGTTCTGGGCACGGGCGACAAGGACCAGGAGGACGCCTTCAAGTACTTCGACTGGGCATACGGCGACCAGATGTGCGCGAAGATCGCCTTCGACAACGCGCTTTCGCATCGCATGTATGCGGGCGGCGACATCCTGCTGATGCCGTCCGAGTTCGAACCGTGCGGCCTGTCGCAGATGATTGCAATGCGCTACGGTACCCTTCCGGTCGTTCGTGAGACGGGTGGCCTGCAGGACAGCGTCATCCCGTACAACCAGTACACCGGCGAGGGCACGGGCTTCCGCTTCGCGAACATGAATGCCGACGAGATGGCCAACGTCCTCCTGGATGCCTGCGAGGTCTTCTGGACTGACAAGAAAGCCTGGAAGAGGATTCAGAAGCAGGCCATGGAGACCGACTTCAGCTGGAGTCGTGCGGCCGACGACTACCTGGACATGTACTACGGGCTTCACCCGGAGCTCGCTCGATAGGACAAAGAGGTGCGACGTGAGAGCAAAGCACGTTACCTCAGACCGTCAGTACAGGGATCCTTTTGGCGCCGTCCAGGTGGGCGGCGCCGTTTTGATTCGCATCGACGTCTGGGATGACCCGAACGTGCAGGTCAAGCTGCGTCTTTGGGTTGATGGTAGGGGCGAGGAACTGCTCGACATGGCGTTCGTCGGGCAGGGGGAAGATGCAGGTCCCGATACGCCCATGCGCTTTGAGGCGAGCTTCTCTCCCTCGAAGCCCGAGATCGTGTGGTACAGCTTCCAGATCATCGCGTCGGACGGTTCGGTCTGGCGCTATGGTGCCGCTGCGGACCATTCGTGCGGCGAGGGCGAGTTTGCCTTTGGGGAGCCGCCTTCGTTCCAGCTGACCGTTTACGAGCACACGCGAGAGGTCCTTCCGGAGTGGTACAAGAACGGCATTGTCTACCAGGTATTTCCCGACAGGTTTGCTCGCGATGACAACTGGGAAGACCGTGCACGGACTGCGCTCGAGAAGCCGCGCAAGGGTCCTGCGCGCCGCCTTGTGGACGACTGGGCGACCTATCCACACTACGAGCGCACGGCCGAGGGCCGCATCGCCGCATGGGACTTCTACGGAGGCTCGCTGGACGGCGTGCGCCAGAAGCTCCCATACCTTGAGAGCCTGGGCGTGACTGCCGTCTACCTGAACCCCATCTTCGAGGCGGCGTCCAACCACCGCTACGACACGGCCGACTACCTTCGGATCGACCCTATGCTTGGCGACGAAAAGGCCTTCAGCCGCCTGTGCGACGAGGCGGCCAGGCACGGCATATCGATTATCCTCGACGGCGTCTTCAACCACGTGGGCTCGGACTCGCTCTACTTCGACAAGTATGGCAACTACGGCGGCATCGGCGCCATGGGCAACGAGCACTCGCCCTATCGCAGTTGGTTCCACTTCCGCGATGACGGGAGCTATGCCAGCTGGTGGGGCGTGGACGATCTGCCTGAGACCAACGAGGACAGCCCCGAGTTCCAAGACCTCATATGTGCGCGCGATGGCGTTGTGCGCAAGTGGCTGCGCTTGGGCGCGCGCGGCTGGCGTCTAGATGTGGCTGACGAGCTCACCGACGAGTTCATCGTCGACATCAAGGCGTCGGCACTGGCCGAGAAAAGCGATGCGGTCGTAATCGGAGAGGTCTGGGAGGACGCGAGCAACAAGCGAGCGTATGGCAAGCTTAGGGAATACTTCCTGGGGCGTGAGCTTGACGGCACGATGAACTACCCCCTGCGCCATGCCTTGGAGTTCTTCCTGACCAACCGGAGTACCGCCGCCGACCTTGCCGAGGAGCTTGAGTCTCTGTACGAGAACTATCCGCCTGAGGCCTTCTACAGCGAGCTTAACCTTTTGGGCAGCCACGACCGGATGCGCCTGTTCACGGTTCTGGGTGGAGCGCCCCTGCCCGGGGACATGACCGACGAGCAGTGCTACCATTACCGTCTGGACGACAGCCACCGTGGGCTCGCAATCAGCAGGCTATGGGTTGCTGCCCTGATCCAGATGACCATGCCGGGCGTGCCCTGCGTCTACTATGGCGATGAGGCCGGGCTCGAGGGCTATGCCGATCCGTATTGCCGCGCGAGCTTCCCCTGGGGCCACGAGAACCGTGACTGTCTGGCGACCTACCGTAACGCCATCGCGGTCAGGAAGTCACTACCCGTGTTCGTTGACGGTGACTTCGAACCCTTCAGCATCAACGACGATGTGTTTGGCTTCTGGCGCCGCAAGGGCGACGTCAAGGTGTGCGTGCTCGCGAACGCAAGCCTCGCGAACCAGTACAACGTGCGCGTACCCCAGGTTACCACGCGGGTGGACGACATCGTTTCCGGCAGGCCGCCCCGCGTGGCGGACGGCGAGGTCGAAGTATTCCTGTGGCCGCTCGGCACCTCGGTGCTCTACTTTCACGAGCCGGAGCGTCTGCAGGCCCCCATGCAGCGTGGCATGGGCGTGCTGGCGCACATCACCTCGATTCCCAACCTGGACAACCCTGGAAAGCCCGGTACCCTGGGCGAGCCGGCGCGAAAGTTCATTGACTACCTGTATCGCGGCGGGCAGACGTACTGGCAGATGCTGCCCGTCAACCCAACGGACGAGTACGGGTCGCCCTATGCCGGCCTTTCCGCCTTTGCGGGCAACACGGACCTCATGTGGGGTCTAGAGCAAGGCAATGCGACCCTCTCCACCAAGTTCGAGGGAACGCCAGAGCTCCGACGCTTCGTCGAGGACAACGAGGACTGGCTCATTCCCTACGCCGTGTTTCGCTCCATTAAGAGCAAGCTGGGTGAAAAGCCCTGGCAGGAATGGCCAGAGGAGTACCGAACCTACGACTCGGCGCTGGCGCGGGACCCCGAGCTTTCTCATGCCGTGAATCGCGAGGTCGAGCTCCAGTACATGTTCATGCAGCAGTGGAACGAGATGCGCGGGTACGCGCGCGAGCGCGGCGTCAAGATCATCGGCGACATGCCCATGTACGTCTCGGCCGATTCGGCGGACGTCTGGGCGCATCCAGAGCTGTTCTATCTTGACCAGAACGGCTATCCCGCCGAGGTGGCGGGATGCCCGCCCGACTCCTTCGCGCAGGAGGGGCAGCTGTGGGGCAATCCCACCTACAACTGGCGCCACATGAAGGAGACGGGCTACCAGTGGTGGATGCGCCGCCTCGAGCGTGCGTTCTCGCTGTACGACTACGTGCGCCTTGACCACTTCCTGGGCTTCTCGTCGTACTACAGGATTCCGGGTGGCGCGAGCGCAAAGGAGGGGGCCTGGTTCTTCGGTCCCGGCCTCGATCTGTTCCAGCGCGCGTACAAGAAGTTCGGCCCTCTTCCGGTCATCGCGGAGGACTTGGGCACCATTACGCCGGCGGTCCGCGCCCTCGTCTCGACGACGGGCTTCCCCGGCATGGACGTTGTCCAGTTCTTCGACGGCGACGTCCGCGAGGGCTATGAGCCCAAGCCTGACAAGCTGGTCTACACCTCTACGCATGACACCCAAACCCTGCTGGGGTGGGCGCGCGAGCGCTTCGGCCTCTTCTCCGACGATGGAGAGACCGCCCTTCTAGCCCGTGACCTTGCGACCAAGATTGCGCGCAGCTGCCTTGCCTCTGAAGCGGACGTCGTGATGCTCGCGCTGCAGGACGTTCTCATGCTGGGCGACGAGGCGCGCATGAACGTGCCCGGCGTCGCCGAGGGCAACTGGAGCTGGCGTGCCGACTATGACGACGTGGCGGCTTCGACTAACATGCTGGACGAACTGGCGCGGGAGAGCGGCAGGTGGCGAAGTGCGGGCGATTAGGAGGACCAACAACAACGCGGCGCTGCGCGAGGACGGAAAGGGCCGGCAGGCGGTCGCGCTTGCCCGTGGCGTGGGTCAGGCTGGCCGCCAACAGGACCAAGGACGTTGACGCACTCATCGACCCTGAGATTGGGGAGTGGCTCGAGTCGCAGGACGATCTTAGGCTGATCACCTATCGCGATCTATAGCGGCCGCCACTCGCGCGAGCATGGTCAATTAGAGGCGTGGCCTCGTCTGCCTCAGAGGGGTGGGGCCACGCCTGTACAATGGGGCCATGTTTATTAATCGTGTTTCCAAGCAGCTCCTGTCCGCCCCGGAGCTCAAGCCGCTTCGTGCCGAGCTGAGTGCGGGCGCTGATGCGACCCTGGGCATTGCTCAGAGCGCGCGGCCCCTCATGCTCGCCTCCCTTTGGGCGGAAGACCCCAGGGCCTGTCTCTACATCGTCGCCGGAGAAGAGGCGGCTGACCGCACGGCCCGCGCCCTTGCGGCATGGCTAGGCATGGACGTCGTATGTCGCTACCCCGAGCGTCGCGACTGGCCCTGGTCCGCGACCAAGGCCGACGACGCGGTCGTCGGCGCGCGCGTCCACGCCATGTCGCGTCTTGCCGCGGGCGAGAAGTGCCTGGTGGTCTCGAGTGCGCGTGCCCTTCTCCGTTGCGTCCCACCCGTGGGCTCGGGCTACTATGACTCCTGCTCGGTGGCCGTGGGCGACCAGATGGAACCCGACGACCTCCCGCGCATCCTGGTGAACATGGGCTATAGCGACCGTGGCGGCGCCGGCGAGGTCGACGAACCCGGCGCGTTCTGCGCGCACGGCGACGCCGTGGACGTGTTTTCCGCCCAGGCGACGGCGCCTGTGCGCATCGAATTCTTTGGCGACGAGGTCGACCGTGTTCGTCGCATGCTGCCCTCGACGGGGCAGACCATCGGTGAGCTACAGTCGGTCACCATTCTGCCCTGCCGCGAGCTCGCGCTGACTTCTGAGACGGTGGCCAACGCGCGCAAGGCGCTCTACAACCGCGCGCAGGATAACTCGAAGGTGGCTGCCGACCTCGAGCTCATCGAGGCCCAGGCCGACGACCCCACGCTCGAGAAGTACCTGGTCGAGCTCTACGGGTCTTCCGCCAGTCCCGTTGACCACATCTCGAAGGACGCCCTGGTGGTCCTCTCGGAGCCGCGCTCGCTGTTTGACGACTGCATGCGTGCTACGGACGAGATCCAGGCCATGGCGCGCAACAATCACGTGCGCCCCGAAGGGCTGTTTACCAGTCCTCGGGAGCTCGACTTTGGCAAGCAGCAGCGCCTGTCCTTCTCGTCACTCCAGCGCACGGGGTCCTCGACGACCGCGCAGATCGAGGTTCGCCAGCCTGCCGTTGCCGGCTCCGACAGCAAGCTACTGGGAAGAATGCGCCAACTGGTGAACGTGAACGATTCGGTGGTGTTTGCCGTTCCCGATCGCGGTGCCCGCGAAGCGCTTGAGCTTACCTTCACCGACGAGAACATTCCCATCAAGGAGTCGCTTGCCGCGGCGGTCGAGAACCGACAGCCCGTGACCGACGCCGAGGCCAACCGCACTCCCGTTCCCCTGGACCGGGGCATGGTGACGTTCTTCGACGCTCCCGTGCCCGCAGGCATCGTGATCCCCTCGGCGCACCTTGGGGTGTTTTCGGTCTCGGACCTGACTGCGCGAATGGCGAAGCACAAGCACCGTGTGCGCAAGATCGATCCCACCAGCGTGACTTTCCCCTTCAAGCCGGGCGACTACGTCGTGCACGCGACGCATGGCATCGCCCTGTTCTCGCAGATCGTACGCCAGGAGGTCGGCGGGCGTCAGAGGGACTACTTCCTGCTTGAGTACGCGGGCGGCGACAAGCTGTTCGTGCCGCTCGAGCAGGTCGACCGAATCACGCGCTATGTTGGCCCCGACGGGTCGAGCCCGCGCCTGACTCGCCTGAACACCGCCGACTGGTCGCGTGCTACGGGCAAGGCCAGAAAGTCTGCCAAGAAGCTCGCATTCGACCTCGTTGACCTCTACACGAGGCGCTCCGCCGTCAGCGGCCATGCCTTTGCCCTCGATACCCCGGCCCAGCTGGACATGGAGGCGAGCTTCCCGTACACCGTCACCCCGGATCAGGAGGGGGCCATCGCGGACATCAAGGCCGACATGGAGTCCTCCAAGCCCATGGACCGCCTTCTGTGCGGGGACGTCGGCTTTGGCAAGACCGAGGTTGCGCTGCGTGCCGCCTTCAAGTGCTGCCAGGACTGCAAGCAGGTCATGGTGCTCTGTCCCACGACCATTCTTGCCCAGCAGCATTACGAGACGTTCTTCTCGCGCTTCACGCCCTTTGACCTGACGGTCAAGGTGCTCTCACGCTTCGTCACGCCGGCCCAGCAGCGCAAGGCGCTCGAAGGCTTTGCCTCGGGTGACGTCGACGTGCTCATCGGCACGCATCGCTTGCTGTCTGCCGACGTAAACCCGCATGATTTGGGTCTCGTCATCATCGACGAGGAGCAGCGCTTCGGCGTCCAGCACAAGGAGCAGCTCAAGAACATGCGCGAGCAGGTTGACGTGCTGACGCTCTCCGCCACGCCCATCCCGCGCACCATGCAGATGGCCATGAGCGGTGTGCGCGACATGAGCCTCATCCTGACTCCGCCGCCCGGGCGCTTGCCCGTCAAGGTGACAGTGGGCGAGTGGGATCCCGACGTGGTGTCCACCGCCATCCGTACCGAGCTGTCGCGCGAGGGCCAGGTGTATTACGTGAGCAACCGCGTGACTACCATCCAGGACGCCGTCGACCGAGTGCAGGAGGCCGCGCCAGAGGCGCGCGTCGGCGTGGCCCACGGAAAGATGAGCGCGGCGCAGGTTGAGGACGTCATGCTCCAGTTCCAGGAGCACGAGATCGACGTCCTGGTTGCGACGACCATCATCGAGAGTGGCATCGACAACCCGCACACCAACACGCTCATCATCGAGGATGCCCAGCGCCTGGGCCTGGCCCAGCTGTATCAGCTCAAAGGCCGCGTCGGCCGTGGGCGCACCCAGGCATACGCCTACTTCATGTTCCCGGGCGAGATTCCCCTGACCGAAGAGGCGACCGACCGCCTGATCGCGATCAACGAGAACCAGGACCTGGGCAGCGGCATGCGCATCGCCATGCGTGACCTCGAGATTCGCGGTGCCGGCTCGCTGGTCGGCGCGGAGCAGCACGGCAATCTCTCGAGCGTCGGCTTTGACCTCTTCACGCAGATGCTGGGCCAGGCCGTGAGCGAGGCCCGCGGTGAGACCGGCGAGGTCGAGCTGCCCGAGGTTACGATTAACCTGCCGGCCGACTTCTATCTGGCCGACGAGTACCTGCCCGACGTAGACAAGCGCGTCTTGGCGTATCGCAAACTGGCCGCCGCGACGGAGCTGTCGGACGTCGACGCGCTCCAGGCTGAGCTGGAAGAGAAGTACGGAGCACTGCCGCTTGCGGGTAAGAATCTCTTCGACCGCGCGCGCATACGCATCCGCGCCCAGCGCATGGGCGTGACGTCGGTGTCGCTCGCAAACGGTCGCCTGACGTATGCCAACATCGAGGTCCCGCGTGACACCGCACTCAAGCTCAAGGAGCGCAGGGCGATCATCTACCCCAAGACCAAGAAGATGAACTATCCGTTCCGCACGGGCAAGGAGGAGCTCCTTCCCGCAGCGCTGGGCGTCCTCGAGGAGGTCGGCGGCGACGACGAGGGCGAGGAGTAGGGGCGTCTGACTGGGCGTACGACCCTTTGGCTATATAGATTGACTTTCGCGTAGGCGGGGGCGAGGGCAAAGGTGCCCTTGCCCCCGTCCCCTGTTTGACAGGAGCTTCTGACTCCAGGCGAAAAAGGACGATTAAAATTAGTATGAAACGTCTATAACGACTATGATAATATGATGCTCAGAACCACAGTCGGCTAATGACTGAATCCGAAAGGGGAGTGATGGGAGTGATGGGAGTGTCTATTCAGCAAGAGGTCTCAGCAATTGTCGGACGCGTACTCGAGTCTCATGACATCACACATGTTGTCTGGGTTGCTGCAGGTGGCTCGTTTGGCGGCTTCCATGCGGCCAACTACTTCATGGAGCGCGAGTCGAAGGCGATCTTCTCGTCGACATTTACGAGCAACGAGTTCGTCCTGGCCCCTCCGGCCTACGTTGACGAGCACACTCTTGCGGTCATCTGCTCGATGAGAGGCACCAAGGAGACCTGCGAGGCGGCCAGGACCGCAAAGGAGCTTGGCGCGGCGACCATCGCACTGTATGTCGAGCAGTCCGACCTGACGGCAGTCTGCGACCAAAAGATTGCCTACGAGTCCATTGCGCTGGACGAGTCCCGCGTTGAGCGCGTGAACTCCAGCATTGCGCTCCAAATCGCGATGGCGCTGGTCAATCAGCTCGAGGGTTATGCGGAGTACGAGACGGCGATGGCGGCCTTCGACGTCGTCGATGCGGTGTATCGCAAGGCCGTCGCATACGCGCGCCCCCTGGCGCATTGTTGGGCCGAACAGATGGCGGGCGAGAAGACCATCTATGTCATGGGTTCTGGCCCCGCCTACGGTTCGGCCTACATTTTCTCGATCTGCAATATCGAGGAGATGCTGCAGATAGACTCGCCCACTATCAACTGCTGCGAGTTCTTCCACGGTCCCTTCGAGGTGCTCGACAAGTCGAAGCCGGTGTTCCTGCTCATGAGCGTGGGCCGCTGTCGCAAGGCCGACGAGCGTGCACTGGCGTTCCTTGAGCGCTATGGCGGATGCAACGTCTACGTTCTGGACGGCAAGGAGATTGGTCTGAACGACCTTCCCGACTCCGTCTCGGAGTACTTCAACCACATTCTCTTCTCGCCCATCCTGAACAACGTGTACATGAGGGCGCTTTCCAAGGCGACCTCGAAGGACTACATGACCCGCCGCTACATGTGGAAGGTCGAATACTAGGTACGCCCCTCCAGGGCACGTCGCGTTCGGGCCGTCCCCATCCGACTATTGCGGCGTGCCCGCCCCCGGGCGACTATTAACCGCTCGTCTTCAGATGGTTACCGCTTGTTATAAAACGTTATATACGTGTATTACGATATATATAAGTCATATATGATGACCGAGGCGTTAGGACTGTCTAAGAATATGGAGGTTGTAATACATGAACCAGATCATCCTTGCGTCGCACGGTGGCTTGGCAGAGGGTGCGCTCGACACCGTGCGCATGGTCGTGGGCGAGGTCTCCAATGCCCATGCCGTCACGCTCGAGCGTGACGATAGGGAGCCGATCACCGCAAAGGTCAAGCGACTCATAGCCACCTTTGACCAGGGCGATACGGTCTACGTCCTTACGGACATGCTGGGCTCGAGCGTCAACAACGCGATGGTGGAGTATGCGGCGACGCGTTCCGGGCTGACGGTCATCGCGGGAATGAACATGCCGCTCGTTCTCGCGCTCGTCTTGAGCTCCAAGCCGCTTTCTGCCGGGAAGCTGAGGGCGACGCTGGCTGACGCCCGCTCGGCGATTGTCGACTGCACGAGCCCCGGCGACGCTTGCGAGCCCGTCCCAACGACGACCCCTGCCGCTCCCGTCCCGACCACGGGCAAGCGCTCCCAGATTGCGCTCGTTCGACTTGACTATCGCCTCCTCCACGGGCAGGTCGTCTTCTCGTGGGTGGGCAAGACCGGGGCCAACCACATCATCGTCGTCGACGGGGCCTCGGCGCACGACGAGGTGAAGAAGCGTGCCCTCAAGCTCGCGAAGCCGGCTAACGTCCGACTCAACGTGTTCGACGTCGAATGCGCCCTCTCCAAGATGAAGAAGCTCGAGATGCTGGGCGAGAAGGTCATGTTCATCTTCGGGAACACCCATGAGCTGCTGGAGTTCTCCGAGCGCCATGCCTTTCCCGAGGTCAACTATGGCGCGACGGCCAACAAGGATGGCGCCGTCCAGTACGGCGGAAAGGACGGCTCGGTATTCCTCGACGCCTCCGAGCAGGCGGACACCAAGGAGCTTCTGGGCCTGGGAACCAAGATCTTCGTCCAGCAGACGCCCACCTACAAGCGCGTCGAACTCGAAAGCCTGTAAGCGGTACAGACCCCTGCACCGCATCGATGTGGTGCCGTCTTTCGATTCGGCGGGGGCTTGATTGTTGGAAACAGTGAAAGGAGAGCTATATGAACTCGCTCGTCAGCGCGATTCTTGTTGGACTTGTTGCAGTGTTCTGCATGCTCGACTCGCGCCTGCTCGGCCGCATGAACTTCGAGCAGCCGCTCGTCGGCGCCACCCTCGTGGGCTTCGCCCTAGGCGATCCTGGCACGGGCCTCGCCGTCGGCGCAGCGACGGAGCTCGTCAGCATGGGCCTCGTCTCCGTCGGAGCTGCCGTCCCACCCGACATGGTCCTGGGTGGCATTGTGGCTGCTGCCTTCGCCTGCCTTACCGACGCAAGCGTCGAGACCGCCATGACCATCGCCATTCCCATTGCGGTGTTGGGGCAGTTGCTCGGCATCGTTTTCAGGTCCGTCATCGCCGTGCTCACGCATCGTGCCGATGCGGCCATCGCGCAGGGTAAGTTCAAGACCGCGACCAACATGCACATCGTCGTGGGAACCATCCTCTACTCGCTCATGTACTTCCTGCCTGTCTTCTTTGCCGTCCTCCTGGGGACCGACGCCGTGCAGGCCGTCGTCAACCTCATTCCCGAGTGGCTGTCCACGGGGCTGAACGTCTCTGCCATGCTTCTCACGGCATATGGCCTTGCCCTTCTCCTCAGTCTCATGCTCAACAAAAAGATGGCCGCCTTTCTGTTCCTGGGCTTCCTGCTTTCCTCGTACCTCGAGCTCTCCGTCACCGCGGTTTCCCTCATTGCGGTGTGCCTGGCTGTCGTTTTGCTGGGCGTTAAGTATCACGACGGCGACGCCCGTGTGGCGACGGCGCCAGCTGACCCTGACTACGATCCGCTCGAAGACGACGAGTAGGAAGGACTAGACATGACTGACATCAAGACTTCTCAGGATGCGATCACCGAGGTTTCCGAGGGCAAGAAGCTCGGCCAGTTCTTCTGGCGCTCCTGGGCGATTCAGGACTCCTGGAACTACGAGCGACAGATGAACATGGGCTTCCTCTACGGCATCGCGCCGACGATCGACCGCTGCTACCCGGATGCCGACAGCGACTCGGAGCAGATGGCGCGCAAGAAGGAGGCCTACAAACGCCACATGGCCTTCTATAACTGCACGCCGCAGACGAGCGCCTTCGTGCTGGGCCTCTCCGCCTCGATGGAGGAGGAGTACGCAAGGGACCCCAGCGCCATTGACCCTGACGGCATCAACGCGATGAAGACGGCGCTCATGGGCCCCCTTTCCGGAATCGGTGACTCGTTCTTCCAGGGCACCATCCGCGTCATCGCGTTCGGCTTGGGCGTGTCGCTTGCACAGCAAGGCTCGTTCCTCGGCCCGGTGCTTGCGATGGTCCTCTCCATCGTCCCGTCGGTGCTCGTCACCTGGTTCGCCGCAAAGCTTGGCTACGAGGGCGGCGCGAAGTACCTCGATAGGCTCCAGGGCGGAGCCATGGAGAAGGTCATGTACGCCTGTGGCATCGTCGGCCTCATGGCAGTGGGCAGCATGATCGCGACGCTCATCGGCGCGACGACGCCCGCGACCTTCGCCGACGGGGCCCTCGTCCTGCAGGACGTCCTCGACAGCATCATGCCACAGATGATTTCCCTCGCGCTGACGATGGCCTTCTACTGCCTCATCAAGAAGAACGTCAAGAGCGGCCCCCTTCTGCTGATCGCAATCATCGGAGGCGTCGCGCTCTCCGCGTTGGGAGTCCTCGCGTAGCGCGCTCGGCCGCCTTGTCGTCATCGGGTCCGAAGGGCGGACTCGAAGAATAGTTCCAAAAGGAGAAGTGCATCATGTACGAAATCGACCTCAACCAGCCCAAGCAGATTGTCGCGGACGTTTTGTCCAATCACGGCATCGACTCGGTCGCCTTTGTCGGCTGCGGCGCATCGATGTCCGAGCTCTACCCCGCGAAGTACTTCCTGGCCAACAACACCAAGACTCTCAACGTCCAGCTCTTCACGGCCAACGAGTTCAACTATGACACGCCTGCCTGGGTTGGACCGAGCACCTTCGTGATCACCTGCTCGCTTGGCGGCTCCACCCCCGAGACCGTTGCTGCGAACAAGACGGCCAAGGCGCTCGGTGCGCCCGTCACCGCCATCACGCACGTCGCGGGCTCGGCTCTGACCGAGGGCGCCGACCACGTCATCGTTCACGGATTCGAGGCGAACTACGCCGCAAAGGTCGAGAAGATGGGCTATGCCGTCGCACTTGCCGTCGAGATCCTGCGGCAGGTCGAGGGCACTGACCTCTACGAGCCCATGATTGACGGCCTCGGCAAGATCTATGAGCTTTGCGAGAGCGCTGCGCGCCAATCCGCAAAGGCCGCCTACGAGTTTGCCCAGAGCTTCAAGGACGACACTGGCATCTACGTGCTGGGCTCTGGCGCCAGCGCCAAGGTCGCCTACTCAACCTCGATGTTCCTCTTCTCCGAGATGCAGTGGCTCGATTCCGGTTCCTACCACACTGGCGAGTACTTCCACGGTCCCTTTGAGCTGACGGAGAAGGACAAGCCCTACCTGCTGTTCATGGCGGACGGGGCCACGCGTGCCATGGACGCCCGCGCCCTCACGTTCATGCAGAGGTTCGGCGCCAAGGTTGCCCTCATCGACGCCAAGGACTATGGGCTGTCCGGTGTCGTGGGCTCCAAGGTCGCCACTTACTTCAACCCGTTCGTCCACACGGCCGTCATGCGCGTCTTTGCCGAGCAGATTGCGGAGGCGCGTCAACACCCCCTGACTGTCCGTCGCTACATGTGGAAGCTCGAGTACTAGCGCGGCTGCAAAGAGTCCGTGGCTGGCGGGTCGCAGTCAAGCTGCGGCCCGCTCTTTCTTTGGAGGTGGAAATGGCAAGGGCGGTCTTATTCGATATGGACGGCGTGCTGGCGTTTACCGAGCAGTTCTACAACCAGAGGCGTGCAAACTACCTCATACGGCACGGCTTTGACCTAGACGCTCCTCCCGACTTCTCCGGGTCCAACGACGAGGCCATCTGGAAAGAGCTGGTTCCTGACGACCCGCGACGGCGCGAGCTTCTCCACCGGGGCTATCGGGAGTATTCGGCGGAGCACCCGACTCCCTGGCGCAAGGTGGCGAACCCGTTCGTCAGGTGCACCATGTGGCGGCTGCGCCGCAACGGCATCAGGATTGCGATCTGCTCGTCGTCGAGCCGAGACCTGATTGACGACTTCCTGGAGCAGCTTGACCTGGCAGATGCGGTCGACCTTGCGATCAGCGGCCACGACTGTTCGGCTTTCAAGCCCTCGCCCGAGATCTACCTGCGCGCGATGGAGCATTTGGGGGTCGTTCCCTCCGAGTCGCTCGTGGTCGAGGACTCGCCCATCGGGATCGAGGCGGGCAAGGCCTCTGGCGCGCTGGTGTGCGCCTTGCGCCCGCCTGCGGGGGTGGCGTTGGACCAGTCTCGCGCCGACGTGGTTGTCGACGAGCTCATCGATGTCGTGGACCTCGCAAAGAGCTTGCCGACGGCACGGCAGTAACATGTAGTATGTATATGACCTATTGTCAGTGACGGTAACGGCGTCGGACGTTGGTCCTTCTCGCCGAGGAGGGGGTAATGAGCATGGCATCGACCATCCCTCTATATCAGAAGATCTACGATGACCTCCGGGCGGCCATCAAAGATGGCACCTATGTCCAGGGCGACAAGATTCCCTCGGAGTCCGAGCTGAGCGATCGGTATGAGGTCAGCCGCATCACCGTGCGTCGAGCCATCGAGGATCTCTGCTCCGACGGCTACCTTACGAAGATGCAGGGAAGGGGAACCTTCGTGGAGTCGCGCCGCCTGAACAGCAAGCTTTTGCGCACGAGCGACACAAGCAGCTTCTCGCAACTCTGCGCACAGATAAACGCGGTGCCCGGCGCGCATATAGTCGAGCGCCAGATTGTCCCCGCGCGCCATGATGAGCTCGACTTCTTCGACTTGGCCGACGATGCGCTCATGGTACTGGTCAGGCGCACGCGCAGCGCAGACGGTTTGCCCGTCGCGGACGAGAGCGTTGTCGTTCCCTACGAGTGGGGCGCGCCCCTTCTGAACGCAGACCTCGAGGACGGGTCGATCTTCGACGCGATCGAGGGGCTCTGCGGCCGTCGCCCCAAGGCGACCAGCCGATGGAACGTGAACGCCGTGCGCGCGACGACCGAGCAGGCGGCGCTGCTGGGAATCTCCGCCGGCGACCCTATGCTCTACAGCGAGACCTATTATCTTGACGGGCAGGGCGCTCCCATCGCCATCAGCCGCGATGCCTTCGTGGGCGGACGCTACCAGTTGAGCCTGTCATAGGAGGAGCCATATGGACGAGAGGGACGACGCCTTGATTGAGGCGGTCGAGCGGGTCGACGCCGAGAGCCTGGAGCGAGATGGGTCTCCCCAGATGCACCCCGAGTTCGACCGCCTGGTGAGGACCATCTGGCGCCTGCGCCAGGGCGACGGGTGCCCGTGGGACAAGGTCCAGACGCACGAGTCCATCCAACGCGACCTCATTGGCGAGGCCTACGAGGCGGTTGACGCCATCGCCCAAGGAGACGTGATCCACCTTCGAGAAGAGCTTGGGGACGTGCTCGAGCAGGTGCTCCTTCACTCTCAGATAGCCGATGACGAGGGCGACTTCGACGTCGACGACGTATGCCGCGAGCTCAACCGGAAGCTGGTTCGGCGCCACCCCCACGTCTTCGGAACGGGCGGCAAGGCGGCCGATGCGGCGGCAGTGGTCGACATCTGGGATGACGTGAAGAAGGCCGAGCGACAGGATGCCAGGGACGCCGGCCGTCCCGCCGGATTGTTGGACTCCGTTCCCGCGTCGCTCCCCGCGCTCATGCAGTGCCAGAAGATCTCGAAGCGTGCCGCAAAGGTCGGGTTCGAGTGGGATACGGTTGCCGACGTGTGGGATCAGTTCCAGAGCGAGCGTCGCGAGTTCGAGGCGGAGGCCTCGGGCAGCCCGGAGGCGGCAGAGGAGTTTGGCGACATGCTCTTCTCGCTCGTGAACGTGGCGCGGCGCGAGGGCATCGACGCGGAGGCCGCTCTTGAGGCGAGCAACCGCAAGTTTCGCCGCCGCTGGTCGGCTATGGAGGACATGGCGGCGGAGCGCGGTGTCGAGCTTCGCGACCTTTCGACCGAGGGGCTCAACGGCCTGTGGCGTGAGGCGAAGCTCCGCGAGAGGCGGGCCTAGCTGGTCTTGCGACGGTCCATCAAGATGGCACTCCCTGGGGGAGGTTTGACGCTTATTGCCCCGCGACGACCCAAGGTCGTCGCGGGGCTCTGCTATAACTAGGACTAGAGAGCGTCTCACGCTCGCCAGAAACACGGCTCAAACGAAGAAACGGCGACATGACTAACCATTACGATAGAAACGCGGGCGCGCTTGTGCCTGCGTCCCGTCAAGGCATGATGCTTCGTACGGAGGGACGCCCCATGAGACAGTCACCGACTCCGCGCGGCGATTCGCGCGAGCGCGCCCATGGCCATCGCCGTGCGGCACGTCCAGACACCCACGTGCCGCATGACTCGGTCCGCTCCCGCCGCGTTGACCGCGTCTCGCGCGAGGCCGACGCCGCCTCGCGCGGAAGGGGAGAAGCGCACGGCCATGAGGCGTCGAAGTCTCGCCGCAGCCCGCGCGAGGTGGTGACTTCCGCCGCCTCCTTCGTGCGCGGACATCGCATTCCCTTTATCGTGCTGGGCGTCGTGCTGCTCGTCGCCGCGTCACTGTACGGTCCCGCTCGCGACGCCTACGTCAGCACGCGCAAGAACGAGGACCTGCAAACGCTCCTAACCCTAGAGGGCCAGCGCAACGATGCGCTGCAGGACGACGTCTCGCGCCTCCAGTCGCGCGAGGGCGTGGAGGACGCTGCCCGCGAGCGCGGGTGGGTGTACGAGGGCGAGACAAGCGCCACGGTCGAGGGTCTCGAGGACGACGAGCTTGATCCGACCCAGAAGGTCAGCTATCAGGACAAGCGCGACCAGAAGACCAAGGTCCTCGACTTCGTCTTTGGCTACGACCCCACGGAGGTATACGAATGACGCGCGTCGCCTGCATCGACATTGGGACGGTGACCGCTCGCCTTGCCGTGGCCGACGTCGAGGGCGGTCGCGTGCAGCGCATGCTCAAGCAGTCAACCATCTGCAATCTAGGAGAGGGGCTCGACGCATCGGGTCGCATCAGCGACGCCGCGCGCAGCCGCGTCGTGCGGTGCGTGGACAGCTACCTGAGCATGGCCTTCCAGGCGGGCGCGCCTGTCGCCTGCTGCACACTGACCTCTGCCGCCCGCGACGCGCACAATTCTGACGAGCTGCTGACCGACCTTGCCAAGCGCGGCCTGAGGCCCGAGGTTATCGCGGGCTCCATCGAGGGCTCGCTCACGTTCCTGGGCGTCGCGCAGGACTTTGGGCAGAAGAGCCTGCTCGTGGCAGACAGCGGAGGCGGGTCGACGGAGCTGGCCATCGGCCGTCTGACCGCAGACGAGAAGGCTCCTGGCTCTTACGGCCTCAGCCTCGCCTGGGTCCGCTCGGTTGACGTCGGTGCACGCCGCGCGACCGAGCGCTACCTGGCAAAGGCTCCGACGCCGGCCGATACTGTCGCGGCCGCGCGCGAATGGGCACGTGAGGAGTTCTCCCGCGCGCTGGCCGAGCGCGGCGACGTGGACGTTCCCGACACCCTGGTGGTGACAGGCGGAACGGCGACCACGCTCGTCGCCCTTGATGCCGGGCTTGACCCGTACGACTCTCGCTTCGTGCACCTCAAGAGCCTTCCCACCCGGAGCGTCGACGCCCTGCTGGAGCGCCTCGCGCCCCTGAGCGTGCCGGAGCGCGCGAAGCTGAAGGGGATTCAATCCAAGCGCGCGCCCGTCATACTTGGCGGCATCGCGGTCATATCTGCGCTGCTCGAGGCAACGGGGGCGACTGCCATGACCGTGAGCGAAAGCGACCTTCTGTTTGGCCTCGCCATCTGCGCGGCCGCCGCCGTGGAGGGCGTTCCGGCGCCCTTCGGCTGGAAGCCGGGGCTCGTCGTGCTAAGGTAGAACAACCCTGCGACGCAAGTCGCGCTTGGGCCCTTGGGGGTATGGCGAAATTGGCAAACGCAGCGGACTTAAAATCCGCCGGCTTCGGCCTTGTGGGTTCGAGCCCCACTGCCCCTACCATCTGCTCGGCTCTGCGGTAGGGTCCTATCAGCTGAAGTCCGTGTCCAGCGTGATCTGGAGCGAGTATCCCGGAAACTCCCGTTGCGCCTTCTCGTGAATGTCCCTGTAGACCTGGTTGCGGTCCTTGGCGGCAAAGTCGACCACGATGTCGAAGCGCAGGGTCTTCTCGTCTTTGTCTAGGTAGAAGCCATGCATCTGGATGACGTCGGGGTGGTCGCGTACGATCTCGGCGACTTTCTTTCTGGCCACCACCGCCTCCGGGTCCTTCGTGTTGACCGAGTAGACGCCGATGGCGGTCAGAATGACGTTGTGCCTCTGGGCGACGTCGACCGTGATCGCGCGAATCAGCTTGTCCAGCTCGTCTGCCGAAAGTGTGTCAGGGACCTCGATGTGGACGGACCCGTTGTAGGCGTTGGGGCCGTAGTCGTGCAGCACCAGATCGTAGGCGCCGGTGACCTCGGGGTAGCTGGTGACGGTCGCCTTGATCTCGCGTGCCAGCCCCGCGTCCGCGCGCTGCCCAAGGATGCTGGAAAGCGTCTCCTGCAGCATCTCGAGGCCTGACTTTATGATTACGAGCGCGATGATTGCGCCGAGCCAGGCCTCCAGCGAGACGTGGAAGAACAGGAACACGCTTGCCGCCACCAGAGTCGAGGCGGAGATCGCGGAGTCGAGCATGGCGTCCTCGCCGGAGTTGACGAGCGAGCCGGAACCGACCCGCTCCCCGACGCTCTTGACGTATCGGCCAAGTACAATCTTCACCACGACGGCTACGGCTATGATGACCAGTGACGTTGCGCCGTAGTCGGGCTCTTCGGGCACGAGGATGCGCTTGACGGACTCGGCAAGCGCGGTCACGCCCGCATACAGAACCAGAAGCGAGATTACCATGGCGCTCAGGTACTCGACTCGCCCGTACCCAAAGGGGTGCTTCTGGTCCGGTTCCCTTCCGGCGAGCTTCGTGCCGACGATGGTGATGACGGAGCTCGCTGCGTCTGACAGGTTGTTGACTGCGTCCATCACGATGGCGACTGAGTTGGCGGTGAGTCCCACGGCCGCCTTGAAGGTGGCGAGAAACACGTTCGCCAATATTCCGACGACGCTGGTCCTGACGATTGTGCGATTGCGCCTTTCCGCCTGACCGGCCTCGGTGCCCTTCGTCATGGTCGACCGCCTTCTTGTCGTGTGGACGGTGGGTCTTGGGCTCGCATGGGCCCATCATAGCACCTGAGCTGCCCCTGCGTGCGACCTGCGCCGCGCCTATGCTGCCGACGGTTCCAGCGGCTCTGCACGCGAGCGTCTGTAAAAAAGCGGAGCAGGGTCCGTAGACCCTGCTCCGCTCGTTCTCCGAGCGACTGCGCGTTAGCTAGCGCAAGCCCGGCTCCTTGAAAAGCTGGTGCCCCCGTCCGCGGGGTAGGCGAACCCTGTGCCAAGGCTTTGGTCGTAGACGAAACCGTAGTCATCATCATCGCCGCACAAATCCTCAAACATCAACTCGTGGTGTAGGTCCGAGTACCATCCCGTGATGACGAGGCGGCCGTCATCATAGAGATATATCTTGTCGACGAAGTAGTTGAGGATGGAATCTCGAGTCTCTTCGTCATCGAAGTCAGCGCTCGAGTACTTCTCGAAGTACGCCCTGATGCTCGCCTCGTCTTGGGCGACTCTGGCTCGCGCCTCCTCGGCCTCGATGGCTTCAGAGAGGGCGCGCTTACGCTCCTCGTGTTCGGCAAGCCTGTCCGCAATCGAATCGGTAAAGGGTAGCCCCTTCTCTATCGCCTTGACGAGGTTGTTGAGCGCCTTGTTCACTGAGGAGAGCTCGCCTTTGAGGCCGTCGAGGCAGTGCGTGTCCAAGTAATGCTCTCGATAGTAGCTGGATATGTCAACTGCTAGGGTTGCCCTGTTCTCGGTGTCTGCAAGGATGTTCCGCAGGATCTCGATGACCCTCGCCTCGATGAGACTCTTGCGCACGTTGCGCTTCGAGCACCGGCGCTTACGATGATTCTTGCAGGCGTAATAGTAATGTCGCTCCCCATGTTTGCCGGTGCCGCACAAACCGTGCATGCTCTCGCGACACTTCCCACAATACAACTTGCCGGTCAGCCAGTAACGCGGCACGTCCGATTCGTCAGCCTCGTTCGCGAAATGGGGTCCCTTTCGCTGGTTCTCCTTGAATCGCTGCTGAACTATGTCGAACAGCACCTGGTCGACAATCGGGGGCATTCCTCCGGGGATCTCTATGTCGGCATAACGATATATGCCGAGGTAACGGTCATTGTGCAGTATGTGACGCAGGCTGTTGATGGTCATCCTGTTTCCGTTGACGCTTCGGATGCCTTGGGCATCCAGGTACTCGATGATCTCGGACATCGACTTTTCGTCGGCATACATGTTGAAGATCCGTCTCACTATGGGAGCTGTGTCGGGATTGATTTCGTAACGACCGTCCTCGCTCTTGCGATAACCGAAGACGCGGTGGCCGTTGAACTTCGCCGCCTCCGCGTTGTAGCGCATGCCACGGGTCGTGTTGACGCTCAGCTGCGCAGAATAGAATTCGGCAAGTGAGTCGAAAAAGCTCTCGATGAGCTTACCTTCCGGGGTGTCGTCAGGGGTGGTCTCCGCAACGAACTCGATCGCGCAGCCGGCGTTGCGGATGGCGCGCTTGGCAATCGCTGCCATCGCTTGGTCACGGGCGAGGCGGTCCGTCTTCCAGAGAATGAGGACGGTTGGCTTGATCTTCGGCACCTCGTCGAGCATCAGCTGAAACCCGGGACGGTTCTCGTCTCGTCCTGATCGCGCCGGATCCACGTACTCCTTGATGATCGTGTAGCCGTGTGCCTCGGCGTATGCGTGCGCCTGCTCGCGTTGCTGCTCGATGCTCGCCTCGTTCTGCGCTGAGCTGCTGTAGCGGTATTAGGCGATTGCCAGATCGTTGTCGTTACGGATGAACTTCTTCTTGGACATAGTCTGGCCTCCATGCCCCTATTGGGCCGAGGCAGCACCCTCAAGGCCGTCGAAAAAGCTCTCGATGAGTCGGCCCTCGGGCGTGTCCTCTCGACTGCCCCCAGCGATGTACTCGACTCCGCATCCTGCGTCACGGAGGGACTTCTTGGTGACCTCCACCGTCGAGGGGTCACGTGAGATGCGATCCGCGCTCCATTCGATGAGGATGGTGGGGCGTATCTCCGAGACCTCGGCAAGCATCTGTTGCAGACCGTGAAAGCTATCGCGCCCAGACAGGCATGGGGAGTCTTGGTACTCCCTCACGATCTCATAGCCATGTTTCTCTGCGTATTCGTGGGCTTGCCTCCGTTGCTGCTCGATTGATGCAGCGACACAGGCCGCTGCAGAGCTGCGGTAGTAGGTCCTGCATGCAGGGCTTGAACCTGGGCTCCGACATCCCCATCTCCTCTCGCTCTCCTTCCATTATACCTGGATTGACGGCAAAACCGCAGGTAGTTTAGGTAGTCGGGCAATGTGCGAGGCAGTGAGGCGGCATCCCGGAGCACGAGAACGGGTGGGCCCCTCGCGGAACCCACCCGTTCTATTCAGAGGCTTTTGATACAGCCCCCTGTTCTTGTCTGCAGGCATGGCTCATGTTGTCAGCAGAAACGAACCAGGCTCAGATATGCCCGCCTCAGATCAGAGGGAATCGGTGTCAAGCACAAGCTGGGCCAACGCGCGTGCCACGCCGCTCTCCACGTTGCTCCAGGAAATCGTGTGTGCCGCCGCGCGTTTGACCTCTTCCTCGGCGTTGGCCATAGCGTACGATTGCGTCACTGCGGCAAGCATGTCAATGTCATTGGGGCCATCGCCAAAGGCCACAGCCTCGGCAGGGCTAACCCCGTAGTGGTTGCAGAGCACCTCGATAGCGTGGCTCTTGCTTGCCCCTCCGCTCATGATCTCGCAGAGCGTGGCGTTGGAGCGCACTACCGTCAGCTCGGGAAACTCCTGCGCCACCCTGCTCTGGGCGGCCAAGATCGATTCGGGCTCGCCCATCAGAAGAAACTTGTGCACGCCTCGGTCACCAAAGGTTCCGGCAAGATCGCGACTCTCACGGCTTTCGGCCTGCACGAAGTACTCTTCCTTTACTACGCGCGGGTCCGAGCGGTCGTCCACGATCCAATCGTGAAAACCATAGGTACCGGCAACCACATCGGGCAGCTCCTCTTCGAGGTAGCGCTTGATGCGCAGGGCATGCTCGGTGGGAATGACGGTGCTAAAGAGCTCGTTGCCCTCGTGGTCGAGCACATACGCACCCGAGAAACAGGCAAGCGGCCCCGTAAAGCCCAGCTGCTCCTGAATGGGGTAGAGCCCCTCGGGAGAGCGGGCCGACACCAGGCAGAACGGCATCAGCTTCGCAACGACGCTGATGGTGGGGGCACTTGCGGCCATGGGATGATGCTCGTTGTCGACAAGGGTACCGTCCACGTCGGTAAAGACGATTCCCACTTGCGGCTGATCGGTCACGTCAGCTCCTCTCAGTGCGCTGCGGCAAATCGCACGCAGCTCAGGCCGTTACAAGGGCGCCCCGCATGGAGGAGGGTCCATGCGGGGCAAAGGAAAAAGGAAGGGAGGTAGTCACGTTTCTATTCACCTGAGACAGAAGCGTGCGGCTCCTTATTTGGTTGCAGCGATTCGAGCATGGCGTTGACGTTCTTACGCCCGTTGTTAATGCCCGCTCTGAGCACCAATACGCACACGAGCGCGAGGACACCTATAACGACACCCGCAATCCCTGCTACGAGCCCTCCACCTTCTTGAAAGCCCCAATAGCCCAAGAGCACAGCCAGGGCTAGAGCGGAGTAGGCAAGACGCAACCAAAGCTGAAGCTTCTGGATCGCGAGGGTCTGGGCGCGAGCTTCGGCAACCAGCGGGTTGTCGGTCTCTTTCCAGGCGCGGCGATAGAGGGAGGGCTCTCCATCCTTTCCGCGAAACGCCACACGAAGTCCCATCTTGCCCACTCCGTTCCGTTGATGACTAGTAGGACAGACCCGGGTCGAAGAAGCCGAGCAGAACGCCCACGAGAGCGACGACCACAAGCAGGCCCATGACGACGGTCGGGGACATCTTGCGCTTGGTCATGAGGTACCAGCACAGCCATACGAAGAAGATGTTGAGGAACTTGGGGAAGATCGAGTCGAGGGTGTCCTGAAGGACCAGGCCGCTGTCGGCGGAGAACTGGAAGCTCAGGGCAGTGGTGATGTTGATCCAGGTTGCGGCAACGGCGCCGATGACCATGGTGCCGACCATGACGATGGAGTCACGGAGAGCTGCGGACTGCGGACCGACGAGAGCCTCAACGGCGGAGCCACCGAGCTCATAGCCCTGATCGAAGGCGAACTTCATGCCAAAGTACATGGCGAGGTTCCACACGATGATGTAGAACAGCGGGCCAAGCACGCTGCCGCCAGTGGAGAGACCAAGGGCGATGCCGAGCAGGATGGGGATGAAGGTGCCGACGATGATGGAGTCGCCGAGGCCGGCGAGCGGGCCCATCAGACCGGCGCGGATGCCGTTGATGGTGTCGTCGTCAAGGGGCTCACCGTTGGCGCGGGCCTCTTCAAGACCGACGGTCAGGCCGACAACCATGGTGCCGATCTGAGGCTCGGTGTTGAAGAACGTGCGATAGGTGCTGAGGTACTTGACCTTGTCCTCGTCGTTGTCATACAGCTCGTCCACGACGGGCAGCATGGCGGCAAGGTAACCAAAGGTCTGCATGTGCTCCTGCGAGAAGCAGGTGAGGTTGCCATAAATCCAGCGGAGGAACGCGCTCTTGCGCGCGCCAGCGGAAACTTTCTTGAGGTCAGCCATGATTAGATGTCCTCCTCTTCCTCATCGTCGAAGGCTGCGCCAGCGGCAGCGACGGCGGGACGGGCAAGCTTGATCTGTTCGACCTTGAAGTTGATCAGAGCGAAGAAGACGGCGATGACAGCCGAGCAGATGAGGTTGCAGCCCATGACTGCGGCCAGAATGAAGCCAAAGGCAAAGGTGACCCAGTCGAGCGGCTTCTGGATGACCTGCTTGCACAGAATTGCGATACCGACGGCGGGAAGCAGCGAGCCGACCGTGAAGAGGGTCTTCATGGCGACGCCGTCCATGGGCAGGTAGTCCTTCATCAGGCCGACCATCGACTCACCGGCGAGGCAGATGACCACGGTGGGGATGAAGGAGAATGCGATGTGGCTGATCCACGGGAACACAAAGTCGACCATGGGGATGGTCTTCTTGATGGTTTTCCAGTTGCCACCGTCCATGGCCTTCCAGCCGATGCCCTGCCACACGAGGTTGAGGGTAGCGGTGCCATAGAACAGAACGGTACCAAGGGTACCAACGGCGGCGCCGAGGGAAGCGGCAAGACCAGAGGCGGCCTCAGAGCTGGGATCCAGGCCCTGGGCATGGATGGCCAGGATGGCCAGAGGGATGCCGATGTAGGTGACGGCACGAACGTCTGCGGAGACGGTGCCACCGGGGGTGACCAGTGCGATGTAGACGAGCTGGATGGCTGCGCCGACGATGATGCCGGTCTGAATGTCGCCCATGATGAGGCCGACAATCAGGCCGCCCACCAGCGGGCGTCCGAGCGTGTAGTTACCGACCGTGGTGCCGCCCATGCCCGGCAGTGATGCCAAGCAGGCGAACAGGCCAAGCAAGATGGCCTGGAACATGGAGATTCCCATGAACTCCTCCTAACCGTTTACACTACTTACAGATTGCCCTTATGGGCATTTTTGCCTCACCCATGGGTACGCCTGCCAGCTGGGCCCATGGGTGTTGGTGCCTAGGGAACTACTTAACGTCAAACTGGTCGCGGAACTTGGGCCACTCGCCAATCGAGGTCTCCTTGACCAGTGCGAACTCGACGGTGTAGCCAGCCTTGGTCATGTCCTCAAAGGCCTGAGCCTCTTCAGCGGTGATCGACTGGTTGTTGCCGAGCTTGACGGTGCCGGGGCGGTCGTTGCAGGGGCCGACGATGACGCGCTTGACGTCGGACGGCTTGAAGCCGAAGTCAACAAGGATCTCCTTCATGTCAAGCGGGTTCTTGGTGATGAGGAAGTACTTGGTCTTGCTGGCCAGCACCTTCTCGGCGCTCTCCTTAAAGTGGTCCATGGTCCAGACAAAGATCTTCTTGTCGGGAGCGGCACCCTTGTAGGCAGCCTTCAGGACCGGGTTGCTTGCCGCAACGTCATTGACTGCGATGATGCCGTCGCAGGGATACTCAATGCTCCAGCGGGTGACGGTCTGGCCGTGAATCATACGGTCATCAATACGGACGAACGAAATCATAGTTGCCTTCCCTTCTTTCCTTCTAAGCGGGTCGTTCCTTACAGGTCGTCTTCGTCTTCGTCCTCGAAGGCGAGCTCGACCTGACGAGCCCCCTCCCTTGCCTCGGAAACGACGTTCTCAACAAGGGCAGAGTCATCGAGGTCGTCCTCGATGGCCATGAGGGCGCTGATAGCCATGGGCAGGGAAAGGCCGCCGAACGCGATCGTCTTGGCGAGCAGCCCAGCCTCGGTGAGGGTGTTCAGGGTATTGGTGAGAGGCGAGCCGCCCACGATGTCGCCGAGGACTACGACAGAGTCGTCAGCGGTAATGGGAGCGATGACCTCACGAAGCTTCTCGACAAACGTGTCAGCCGACACGCCATCCTCCATCGAGCAGCTGAGCACGTTCTCACGATCGCCCAGGAGCATGCGGATGACGCTATGCACGCCGGGTGCCATTGTGCCGTGACTGACCAGAAGCAGGTAACGCATGTGGTGATTTTCCCCTCTTCTCCGCGACCGCCTTTTGGCCTTTCAGTTTTATGACCAAAGAGCGCGGCCTTTCTGTTTTGCATGACAACCGAGGGCTTTCGTACGACCCTCTGAATTTGTCGCGCCAAACTGTAACTGTGTGTGTAAAGTATGAAGATGGCAAATCGTTTGAGATACAAGCTGTGTTACGCCTTTTTTTAGATTTGTGGTAGTGCACACACAATTGGAGGGTTCATGAGTGCCGTAGATCTTGAGCTGGTCATGCCCACCCTTCTTACCGAGCAGGAAATCATTGACGCCGTCAGTTTTGTCAACAAGGCCAGCGTCGAGGACGAGATGTCCGAGATCGTGACCTACTCAAAGAACATGCAGTTCATAGCAGTGAGCACCGACGTGTCTGCTCGCGAGATCGCCGAGCAGTACGAAGGCTTTGCTTCTTATATAGCCTTGGGCGACACCGATGGTCTGCTGCGCTTCATCCGCACCGACATGCCGCTTATGGAGCCCAAGACCTCAGACGATCCGCTGTTACAGGGACGCTCTGCCGTGGCCTTCCTTTCCAGCACCTGTATTGAGGCCGCCCGCAAGGGCGGATTGCCCGCCATCCGCTCGTTTGCCATCACACAGCACTATATGAACCTCGCCAACGAGACGAGCAACGAGGAAGTGGCCCATTACTTGGTGCTTCCCATGATGTTGGAGCTGACCAAGGCTGTTCGCAAAGAGGGCAAAGCGCGTACGCACCCGCTTTCGCATCAGGCAATGAACTACGTACGCAGCCACCTCTCGCAGCGCCTCGACGGAGACTCGGTGGCAAACGCCCTGGGCGTGAGCCGCAAGACGCTTTGCACACGCTTTAAGAACGAGACGGGCGAGACCTTTGCGGCCTACGTGAGGCGCGTGCGCGTCGAGCGTGCGCGACGCCTGCTTGACACCACTGACTACGACATTGCACAGATTGCCTACCAGACCGGCTTCTCATCACAGAGCCACCTGCAGACGGCCTTCAAGCACGCCACGGGCCTCACGCCGCGCGAATGGCGCATCCGCGAGATTCGCGAAATCTAACGCCGGCTCGCCCGTCGGGGACGAACACGCGCTGCAAAGTGGTAACAATCCGCTGGTACTATGGGCAAAACCCACCACCTGAGGAGTAGCCATGCCAGCACCGGGTGGATATAGACGACAGCAGTTTCTGACCGAGGAAGAGAAGGCCAATGCGCCCAAGGTGACGCCACAGCTGCTCAAGAGAATCCTCAGCTATCTTGCGCCCTACTGGCTTCAGTTCATTGCCGTCTTCGTGGCCATCCTTGTTTCGAGCGTTGTGGGCCTGCTGCCCCCCCCATCATCACGGGACGCATCGTCGACCAGGCCTTGGTAGGCGATGACCTGACTCTGCTGGTCAGGCTGCTGTTTACCGCCCTTGGCGCCATGCTCGCGAGCCAGCTGGTGGGCGTGCTGGAGAACTACATCAACTCGTGGATCAGCGAGCGCATCATCTACGACATGAAGAACGAGATGTATCTGTCGGTTTAGGATGTACTTCATCTCCGATTAGTTCCAGAGGAACGTGGCGCACTTGTCGTTGCTCCAGCATTCAAACGCATGGTCGAATGCCTCACCCATAGACTGACCGCACGAATGGCCTTTGCCGCCTGCAACATTCTCCAGATCACTATCTTCGAGCTCGAGTAACGCATCGGCCGCCTGCTCCGTAGAGTCTCTCTGGAAGGCCTCCATGGATTCCAGGTACCCAGCAAGCTCGGGGGCATCAACATCCGTTTCGACCCCCAGCCTCTGCGCGGAGGACAGGATTACCTCGGCAAAGTCCGACATGGTCTCGATCGTGTCGCGCTCCTTCAAGAGTTCCTGTGCTTAGGCATGCTCCTTCAGCTCCGCCAGCAAACGCTCTACCTTTTCCATTGACGTGCTCCTTCTCCCTGTGGGCAGCTAAGCCCATTGCTTCTTGAATCTATATACCGACAGTTACTTATGCCATCACTGTAAAAAATGCATTGCGCACTCGGCAGATATATCGTGCCAACGCACGCGCTCACGGGTTCGACTCCCTGCGGCGTTGACCTAACAATAAACCCTCCTAGAGATAGGAGGGCTAATCTCACGTGGTGCCCCCAGCGGGAGTCCCGCGTTGCCCTTCGGGCAAGGCTCTGAGGGTTCGCGCTTCGCGCTCACCCCGCAAGGCGCCACTGGCGCCTTGCGACCTTGCGGTTCGACTCCCTGGGACGTTGTCCTAACAAAAAAGCTCTCTGGAGATAGAGAGCTGAAGTAACGTGGTGCCCCCAACGGGATTCGAACCCGTGTCGCCGCCTTGAAAGGGCGATGTCCTAACCACTAGACGATGGGGACGCACGCTGCAGTATACCAGACGGGACCCTTGCTACCAGTCAAAACCCATCCTCTGCGCAAACGACATCGCCGCCTCGCGCATGTCAGGCTGATTCTCGACCCATTGCGGAAGGTCGGGAACGTCAACGATGATGGGGTCGGCCTCGTGGATGGCGACCGTAGCCTCCTCAAAGCTGTAGGGATCGCACTGTGGCCGGTCAGGCATGTAAGTGTCGACCATAACGGGTCTCAGGAGCGCGTAGATGCCGCCCTCGCACAGGCCCCTGAAGCCGCGCAGCGCGCGACGGGCGGCTGCCATGCGCCCGAGTTTAAACAGAAGGATCACGCGTGAGAGCTGGAGCCAGCAGTCCCCTCGTCTCGAGAACTTCGCGTCAAGCGCGTCGAAGGCCTCCTCATCCTCTAGTCGGGCGAGCGCCAGCGCGCAGGTGTGCCGGGCGCCCAGGTGGTCGCTGTGGGAAAGAGCGATGAGCGACTGGCCGACGGCGTCCGCCATGCGAAAGCGTCCCGTGTCGAGGCAGGTGCGCGAGATGGTCGCCTGAACGCGTAGGCGCGGGCGGACCATGACGTCATCCCAGGCGTCGCCCGACCCCGCAGCCTGAAGGGGCCCGTCCTTCTCGCTCGCCTCACGCTCAACCTCCAAGAGGCGGTCGAGAAGTGCGTCGAGGTCGCTGTCCTGGGCTATTGCCTCCAGGAGGAGGGCGTCCGTGCAGCCGGGATCAAGCTCGAGGGCCTGCGCGCAATCCTGGCGCATGCGCTCGAGACGGCGCTTGCGCTCGCGCATGAAGTCGGCGTCGTCGAGGAACTCGTCCTTGCTCCGGGATTCGTTGTAGCGGCGAAGTGCTTGCGCAATGCAGAGGAAGGCCTCGTCCGAGGCGTCCTCCATGAACTTCGTGGGGTCCTCTTGCACGGCCAGGAGCAACTCTGCGTAGCCGCTGTCCGAAAGTCTCAGCTTGGCGCCGCGCTTTGTCGCAAGCCTGAGTACGAACTCGTCTCGTGCGTTCATCGGCTCAGGCCTCCCTTGGGGTTGTCGGCGGAATCCTGCTCGAGGCCACGGCTGGCTCCGGCGGGGTCGATGCGGTGGGCGGCCTGGATGAGCCAGGAGCCCAGCGCGCCGCGGCCGGCCCTGTCGCGGCCCTCCTGTATTAGGACGGTGCACTCCGAGATGGCAAGAATGAGCTCGTCTTCGCTGAAGGCGGGTACGGCCAGCCGGGCAAACACGCCGTCGGGGAGCTCTCGCTGAGAAACGATCGCCTCGGCTGCAAAGGGGTAGCTGCCCAGGAGCGCGCGCAGCTGCGACTCTGCGGTGCTCAGGTCGTGTCTCTTGTAAGCGATGGAGATGCGGGCAATCTGCAGCCAGGCGTCGTCGCCGTCATGCGAGCGAAGCCCGGTCTGCTTCCGCCCGAAGCGGCGAAGCCCCTCGAGCCCCTGTTCGTCCTCGAGCTTGGCGTAAGCGATGGCGGCGGTGAAGCGCGCGTCGGCCTGGTCCTGAGGGTCGAGCTCGAAGACCTTCTGACAGGTGGCGAGCGCCTGGCGGTTGTGACCGCAGATGATGGCCTTGCTTGCCAGGGTCGAAAGCCAGCGTAGGTAGGGGCGAAGGGCGAGCTCTCGGGCGAGCCTCGCGCGTTCTCCGTGGGGCTCGGCCTCGGCGGCCTGGCCTGCGGCCTTGAACGACTTTTCGCGCGCGGAGTCGACCCCGTCGAGCAGGAAGTCGTAGTATCCCTCGAACGAGGGGATGTCCGCCGCGGCCTTCATGCGCTGCGCGTCTACGTTTGTGGGGTCCAGCTGAAGGGCCTCGTCCAAGAGCTGGTGACCCTTCCGGATGAGCTGCTTCGCGCGTACGTCGTCGGCGAAGGGCAGCTCGTAGTCGATGGTCGTCGCGGCGACGGCAACAAGGTGAAAGGCTCGGTCCTGGTCCGTTTGGGGCAGGCTGTCGCGGTCGCGGGCGAAGGTTCGCCCAAAGCTCGCAAAGCTCCGCGCAACGTTCTGGGGGTCCTGCCCGTCGAGCGATGCGGCAAAGCGGAGGCCTAGCCGCTGGTAGTCTTCTTTGTTTGGATCGAACGACACGCAGGCTCCTGGTGGTAGGCGGTTGCGGCCCCGGCGTGCAGGGCGTGGCATATACATACCCAAATATAGGCCATGCGCCGCCTTGGGGATTTGGGGCGGTGGCGGTCGACACAAAGCAAATGTACATACTCTTGTGGACATTAGAAAACGTCAATGCAAACACTGTTTCGAATCAGTAAATGGCCTGATAAAAAGGTATGCGGATTTAGAAGAAAGTCAAAAGTTGGCACGGGTATGCTGTGCCTTGGTTGGGTGAGGAAGGACCCTGACTGGCTCGATTTGGTAGGTCTGAAGGACGAAAGTCCTTCTCTTCGTGCATTGGCCGTCCAATGCTGGCGGCCCCACAAAAAGGAGAGTGTTATGGGACGTTTTACCAATCCGCGTGACCTGTACTTCGGCGAGGGCGCTCGTCATGAGGTCAAGAACTTCCAGGGCTCGAAGGCTGTCATCGTCTGTGGCGGCGGCTCCATGAAGCGCGGTGGCTTCCTCCAGGATGTTCAGGCTGACCTCGAGTCCGCTGGCATGGAGGTCAAGCTGATCGAGGGCGTCGAGTCCGACCCCTCCGTCGAGACGGTCATGAGCGGTGCCGCCGTCATGCAGGAGTTCCAGCCCGACTGGATCGTCGCCATCGGTGGCGGCTCTCCCATCGACGCCGCCAAGGCCATGTGGATCAAGTACGAGTACCCCGAGACCACGTTTGAGGACATGTGTAAGGTCTTTGGCCTGCCGAAGCTCCGCACCAAGGCGCACTTCTGCGCGATTTCCTCTACCTCGGGCACCGCGACCGAGGTCACCGCATTCTCGATCATCACCGACTACTCCAAGGGCATCAAGTTCCCCATCGCAGATTTCGAGATCACCCCGGACGTCGCCATCGTCGACCCCGAGCTGACGTACACCATGCCCGCAAAGCTCTGCGCGCACACCGGCATGGACGCACTTACCCACGCTATCGAGGCCTACGTCTCCACTGCGGCCTCCATGTACACCGACGCTAACGCGCTCCACGCCATCCGCGAGATCGTCGAGTGGCTGCCCAAGTCCTACACGGGCGACCACGAGGCCCGCAAGCACATGCATGACGCACAGTGCATCGCCGGCATCGCGTTCTCCTCGGGTCTGCTGGGCATCGTCCACTCCATGGCCCACAAGACTGGCGCCGCGTTTACCGGCGACCACATCATCCACGGCTGCGCAAACGCCATGTACCTGGGCAAGGTCATCCAGTTCAACGCCAAGGATGCCCGCGCCAAGAGCCGCTATGCCTACATTGCCAAGGAGATCCTGCATCTTGAGGGCACTACCGAGGACGGGCTCGTCGAGGCGCTGGTCCAGAAGATTCGCGACATCAACGACCAGATCGATATTCCGCAGGGCATCAAGAACTATGGTGCCGGCGGCGTGAAGGCCGACGCCTCCGTCATCGACTACGAGGAGTTTGAGGCGAAGAAGCACGACGTCGCGGCCAACGCGCTGCTCGACGCCTGCACCGGCTCCAACCCGCGCCAGCCCACGCAGGAGGAGATGGAGAAGCTGCTCGAGTGCGTCTACAACGACACTCCCGTCAACTTCTAAGGGCGTCGCCACATAAATGCGAACAATAGGGAAGGGAGCCCGCCGGCCAGGCCGACGGGCTCCCTTCGTGCGTCTGGGGGGCAGGGGCGCGTGACTGGGGCCGAAGAACCGTTCAAAACCAGTCACGTAACGGTAACGGAAATTCGGAAGTGTCAATTCATTGACTTAGACGGTGTGTACTTCTTGGCCAAAACGCCGCGTAATGCTCGATGCATACCACTCGCCCGTTAGGTATACTGTGATTGGAAATGATCGATAATGAACGAAAGTGACGGATTTATCATTTTTCCGGTAGGGGATCGGTCACCCGAGGAGGACGAGCATGCTTGCTGAGGAGAGACAGGCGCAGATCGCCGAGTATGTCCAGCGCAAGGGCTCGGTCTCTACCATGGAGCTCATGAGCGCCTTCGATGCCTCGGAGTCCACCATCCGACGTGACCTCTCGGTCTTGAGCCGCCGGCGTCTGGTTGCTCGCGTCCATGGCGGCGCAACTAAGATTCGCGCCAACTCGCAGCTTCACGACGAGGCGTCGGCAAGCAGGTCGCGCCTGAACGCTTCTGCGAAGGAGGCCATCGCGCGCGTTGCCGTGGGGCTGGTCGAGCCCGACGACTTCGTCTACATCGACGGTGGCACCACGACCATCACCATGGCCGAGATGATGGGCCAGACCAGTGCAACCTTCGTGACCGATTCGCTTCCCGTTGCGCAGAGGCTCCTCGGCCGCGGATGCCACGTTATTCTCCTTGGCGGAACCCTGAAGCCGCTAACGGAGGTCGTCGTGGGCGCAGCCACGGTCGAGGCAATCAGCCGCATGCACTTTACGGTTGGCTTCTTCGGGGCGAATGGGGTCACTCCCGAGGCGGGGTTTACCACTCCCGAGCTTGAGGAGGCCACCGTCAAGGAGGCGGCCCTGCGTCAGACGCAGCACGCGTACGTCCTGTGTGACTCGAGCAAGTTCGATCGCGTCTCGCCTGTGGGCTTCGGCGCCTTTGAGGACGCGACAATCATCACGGATGCAATGCCGTGTGATCCCGAATACCGGCAGTATGACAACTTCGTCGAGGTGAAAGGATAGCCATGATCTATACGGTCACGTTTAACCCGTCTCTCGATTACATCGTGAGGCTCGACTCGCTGAAGCTGGGCGCGGTCAACCGCGTCAACTACGAGAACGTCCTTCCTGGTGGCAAGGGCATCAACGTCTCGATCGTTCTCAACAACCTGGGTCACAAGTCGACCGCTCTGGGCTTCGTCGCCGACTTCACGGGCCGCGAGATCGTCGAGCGCACTGTCGGTTATGGCGTCGACTGCGACTTCGTCACGGTCGCCGAGGGAATGAGCCGCATCAACATGAAGCTCAAGGCCGAGGACGAGACCGAGATCAACGGCATGGGTCCCAAGATCACCCCGGACGACATCGACGCCCTCTACCAGAAGCTCGACAAGCTCGGAAAGGGCGACATCCTGGTCATCGCGGGCAGTGTCCCCTCGATGCTTCCGGGTGACATGTACCAGCGCATCATGGGCAGGCTCGAGGGCCGCGGCGTCGACATTGCCGTGGATGCCGAGCGCGACCTGCTTGTCAACGTCCTGCAGTATCACCCGTTTGTCATCAAGCCCAACAACCATGAGCTGGGCGCCATATTCGGCGTGGAGCTCAACAAGCGCGAGGAGGTCGTCCCCTACGCCAAGAAGCTGCAGGAGAAGGGCGCGCGCAACGTGCTCGTCTCGATGGCCGGCGAGGGTGCGGTCTTCGTCTCGGAGACCGGCGAGGTCGTCATGAGCGAGGCTCCCAAGGGAACCGTTGTCAACTCCGTCGGCGCGGGCGACTCCATGGTTGCCGGCTTCATCGCGGGGTACCTGGAGAGCGACGGCAACTACGCTACCGCATTCAAGATGGGTGTCTGCACGGGCTCGGCGAGCGCCTTCTCGCCTGACCTGGCCACCCGTCCCGAGGTAGAGAATCTGCTCGCATCCCTGTAGGGGAGCGGGCTGCATTATGGAACGTGTATACGCGAAGGGAGCACACGTGAAGATTACGGATTTGCTGAAGCCCGAGGGCGTCAGGATCGGGGTCACCGCCTCGAGTCGTGACGACGCCATCGACCAGCTTGTCGCCCTCCAGGTGGCATCTGGCAACATCGCGGACGAGACCGCCTACAAAGAGGCGATCATGGCACGCGAAGCCGAGTTCAGCACGGCCGTTGGCGACGGAATCGCCATCCCACACGCCAAGACCAGCGCGGTCAAGCAGCCGGGACTTGCGGCCATGACCATCGCCGACGGCGTCGACTGGGGCGCACCGGATGGCGGCGCGAGCGACCTGGCCTTCATGATCGCCGCACCTGAGGGAGAGGCCAACACCCACCTCGCTATTCTGGCGCAGCTCTCCAGGCTCCTGATGCACCAGGACTTCGCCGACGCCCTGCGTGCGGCCAAGACCCCCGAGGAGTTCCTCAAGGTTATCGATGATGCCCAGGCCGAGAAGGCCGCGGAGGAGCGTGCTGAGGCCGCGACCGAGGCCTCCGACTCCGCCGAGAGTAAGTGCGCCCTTCCCGACATCGTCGCCATCACCGCGTGCCCCACGGGCATCGCCCACACCTACATGGCCGCCGAGAACCTCGAGAAGAAGGCCACGGAGATGGGCGTCACCATCAAGGTCGAGACCCAGGGCTCTGCCGGCGCCAAGAACGTCCTGACCGCCGAGGAGATTGCTGCCGCCAAGGGCGTCATCATCGCGGCCGACAAGAACGTCGAGCGCTCTCGCTTCGCGGGCAAGCAGGTTCTCTCCACTAACGTCTCCGCTGGCATCAAGGAGCCCGAGAGGCTTATCGATACCATTCTCAACAACGAGGCCCCGGTCCAGGAGGGTTCCGCCCCCGCGGCTGCTGCCGAGACTAAGGGGGAGTCTGGCTGGAGCATCATCTACAAGCACCTGATGAACGGCGTCAGTCACATGCTTCCGTTCGTTATCGGCGGTGGAATCCTGACCGCAATCGCCTTCCTGGTCGACCAGCCTGGTCTGGGTACCGCGGCATATGGCTCCTCCATTCCCGCCGCCGCGTTCTTTAAGACCATTGGTGGCGAGGCCTTCGGCCTGATGCTCCCGGTCCTCGCGGGCTTCATCGCCATGTCCATTGCTGACCGTCCCGGCCTCGCGCCTGGCTTCGTCGGCGGCCTGTTCGCCAAGGCGGGCTACAGCCTGGCTTACGTCAACCTCATGATGAGCGACCCCGATGCGGCTGCAGCGGCCTGCGTCTCCGGCGGCTTTATTGCAGCGCTGTTTGCTGGCTTCGCCGCGGGCTACATGGTCCTCTGGCTCGAGAAGGCCTGCGAGAAGCTGCCTGACTCCCTTGAGGGCATCAAGCCGATGCTCATCTACCCGCTGCTGGGCACCCTTGCCATTGGTGCTGCCATGTTCGTCCTCAACCCGATCTTCGGGTCCATCAACACGGCCCTCAACAACTGGCTTAACGGCATGGGCACCACGAACATCGTCCTGCTCGGTGCTGTCGTCGGCGGCATGATGTCCATCGACATGGGCGGCCCCTTCAACAAGGCTGCCTACGTCTTCGGCACCGGCGCCCTTGCCGCTGGCACCGCGTCCGGTCAGGTCGTCATGGCGTCCGTTATGATTGGCGGCATGGTTCCGCCCCTGGTCATTGCCCTCTCCACCACGTTCTTCAAGAACAAGTGGTCCAAGGCCGACCGCTCCGCGGGCCTGGTGAACTACATCATGGGCCTCTCCTTCATCTCCGAGGGCGCCATTCCGTTTGCCGCGGCTGACCCCGGCCACGTGCTTCCCTCCTGCATCATCGGCTCTGCCGTCGCGGGTGCTCTCTCGGCCTTCTTTGGCTGCACCAGTCCCGCGCCCCACGGTGGCGCCTGGGTCGTTGCGGTCATCGGCAACCCTGCCATGTGGCTGCTCGCGGGTCTCATCGGCTCTGTCGTCGGCGCGCTGATTCTTTCCTTCTGGAAGAAGCCCTACGTCGAGGAGTAGGCACGTCACCCGTTGCCGGAAGTACCAGACAAGCCTCGGGTGCTTCTGACTCGCAGGCACGTATCATGAGGGTGCGGTCACGTCGTGGCCGCACCCTTTCTCGTTACGTGGCTCGCCGTCATGAGGGGGAAGACGCGATGGGCTTTACCTGGCCATGGAAGAGGCAGAGAACTTCTCGCCCGGTTTCCGAGGGTGCGGTGCGCCGCCGTCTGCGTTATGCGGGAGAGGTCCAGGCGGTTGGCTTTCGCTTTACCGCCCAGCAGATCGCGCGGCGCGTCGAGGTCGCCGGTTGGGTCGAGAACCTCGACGACGGTGACGTACTCGTCGAGGTCCAGGGCTTGCCCGGGCAGGTTGATGAATTCAAAAAGGAGGTTGCGGCGGCCTCGGCGAGCGCCGACACGTGGATCAAGGCGACGCTCGTGGACGAGAATGACATCCCCGTGGTTGCCGAGGACTCGTTTCGCGTCAGGTATTGAGCCGCCGCCGCGTGGCGCCCCTCGCGGCGGCGGGATTGCTAGGATTTGAGCGCCAGCAGCGTGCGCATGGCCATGCAGAAGCCGTCGGTGCTGTTTGCCGCCGAGACGAAGGCGTTGCCCGCATCGGCCAGGGCGGCCTGGGTCTTCGGGTTGTTGATGCCGTTGCGCATGAGCAGGAACGTTCCGACGTGCGGGGCCATGTCGCAGTCCGCGGGCGAGTCTCCGCAGGCGATGACCTCCCTGGGGTCCCAGCCCATCAGCTCGATGTAGCGCTTGGTGGCAGATCCCTTGTCGAGGCCGCGTGGCGTCACGTGGTAGGTGTGGACGTCACGCACCTTGCCGTCGGGGAAGTGCGGGAGGATGGTGTTTCCGGTGATGCGACTCACGAAGCCGTTGTCCGCCAGGTACAGGGGCAGGCCCGTCTCGTCCAGCATCGCCTGCGCCTCGTCCTCGATGACGGCTCCGCGTAGCGCGAAGGTGACCTCGCGGTACTGGTAGCCAATGTTGTTGTCGTTATATGCCTCGAGGCAGTCGTACCAGCGCCTGAGCATGCGGTCGATCACGCCCGTCTTGTAGATCACGTCGTGCGGGGTCAGGCCGCAGCTGGGGTCGTATGGCATGTCCGCGGTGAAGTAGCGCCAGTCTGCCTCCGTGCCCTCGTGCAGACAGAGGATGCCACCCATCTCGCCTATCCAGCCCGGGAGGCCGAGCATGCGAACGTCCTCGCGGATCATGGCGCGGTTGCGTCCGGTGCAGGGGACGACGCTCATGCCCGCACGCCTCATGTCCACTAGGGTCTGGGCCAGCTCGATGGAGGGCGTGCCGTCGGCCGAGGCGAGCGCCTGGCCGTGGCTGACCATGGTGTTGTCGGTGTCGGTGATCACGTACTTGATGCGCGAGAGTCGGTCGGCGAGGTCGCCGGGGAGGGTCGAGGCGTCGGAGGGGAAGGTCGGAAGCGAGAGCGAGGGCATGCGGTGCCTTTCTTTGTGAGAGCACCCGGCACCACGAGGCGACCGGGTGCTTGGACAAGCGAACTATCTGCTGGAACGAGCGTCGTCTGGGGCGTTTCCGTCGGCGCCCGCCAGAAGGGCGGCCGCCACCTCGCGCTCGAACACGGAGCCGTCGGTCTCCATGGGCACGAAGCGGTCTCCGACGTGCTGCACGGTCTCGTCGCCCTTGGCTAGCAGGCAGATGACGGCGCCATTGGGTGCGGCGAAGCCAAGCTGAACTGCGCGGCGGATGGCCAGGGGGCGCTCGACGATAGACTCGTGCGCGCAGCCTGCCGGAGTGGCTTCGGCCATCTGACGGCAGATCTCTGCAACGGAGTCGTGCGCGGGGTCCTCCTCGGTAAAGATCAGATGGTCGGCCCATTTGGCGGCCTCCTGAGGAAGCTCCTGCCTGCGCTCGTACGCCTTGCCACCTGGCGCGCCCAGCACGGCGATGATCTTGCGATCCGCGAACTCGTGGGCGACGGAGTGGAAGAACTTCTGGTACGAGAGCTTGTTGTGCGCGTAGTCGACGATACCGGTGACCTTGGGGTCGGCCGTGGGGAGGAGCTCCATGCGCCCGGGCACGCGAACGTGTGCCAGGCCCTGACGCACCTGCAGCTGGGGGACGTCCAGAAGCTCGCACATCGCAATGGCCGCCAGGGCGTTGTCAACATTGAAGAGGCCGGCCATCGAGAGCGTGACCTCGCCCTCCCACGACGGGGTGTGTGCCGTGAAGGCCTGAATGCCGCCGTGGGAGGTGACCTCTTCGCACCAGACGTCTGCGCCCTTCTCGGCTGCGTCAGAAGCGGACGAGAAGGTCATGACCCTGCCGGTGCGACGGGCGTGCTCCAGGACGACGCCTGCCTGTTCGGACTCGAGGTTGACGACGGCAGAGGATGCCTGGTCGAAGATGCGCAGCTTGCTCTCGAAGTAGTCCTCGAAGCTGGGGTGCTCGCGCGGCGAAATGTGGTCGCGCCCGATGTTGAGGAAGCACGAGACGTCCAACGTCAGGCCGACCACGCGGTCGTACTTGAGTGCCTGGCTCGAGACCTCCATGACCATGTGGCCCAGGCCGGAGCGCGCGGCGTTGTCGATGTGGCGCCACAGATCGGGCGGCTCGGGCGTGGTGTTGACGCTCTCCGCGTCCTCGACGCCGTCGAACGTGTCGATGGAACCCATGATTGCGCAGTGGGACTTGGGCTCGCCTGCGTCCAGAATGGCGCGCATCATGTAGGCGACGGTCGACTTGCCCTTGGTGCCCGTGATGCCGATGACGTCAAGCTGCCTGTCGGGATGCCCCCATGCCTCGGCGCTGGTGACTGCCATCGCGCGGCGAAGCCCGTCGTCGCGCACGACCAGCGCGGGCGCGTCGGGGGCCGTCGCGGCAAGCTCGGCGCCGTGCGACTCGTCGCATAGGTACGCGACACAGCCTGCGGCGAGCGCGCCTGTCAGGTAGGCCGGCTTGAACGCGGCCCCCTTGCAGACGAAGAGGTGGTTGGGCGCAGCAAAGCGAGAGTCGCAGTCGACGCCCGTGATGGCGGTGGTGCCTGCGGCGGCTAGGCTCGGAGCGTCCTGCGCGAGCAGGCCCTCCTCCTCGAGCAGCCGGGCAATCTGTTCTAGTGTCATATTCATGGTGCCTAGTATAAAACCAGCGGGGCAGGTTGCGTGTCCACGCAGGTGCTGTGATAGAATCACTCCGCAATGGGCGATTGGCGCAGCGGCTAGCGCAGGTGCCTTACAAGCACAAGATCGGGGGTTCGAATCCCTCATCGCCCACCATTGATCTCAAGAAGGTCACGGGGAACGTCCCCGTGACCTTCTCTTTGCTCGGGCCCTGCTTTTCCGGTTTTTGCAACCTTGTTCTGGACTCTTTTCGAGCGTGTTGTTTCTGTCCTGCATTGTGTTCGCGCGGTGCGTGGTGCGCGCTTTGACCTGCGTGTGTCAGGGGGTCCGTGATAGTCTGTCCCTATTGAATAGAGAGTGCCGTGGGACAGGAGGTTTCATGTCCGCAGAATCCAGCCAGTCAGAACGTAGCTTTGGGCGAGCCGCAGATCAGATGCGTCCCGTCAAGCTCACGCGTGACGTGATGATGAACGCTGACGGGTCCTGCATGGCCGAGTTTGGAAACACGCGCGTGCTCTGCACCGCCACCGTCGAGGAGGGCGTCCCTGCTTGGCGCAAGGGCTCGCGTGCCGGCTGGGTCACGGCCGAATACGCGATGCTTCCCGCCTCCACCAACCGTCGCTCCAAGCGTGAGTACGGCAAGCGCAAAGGTCGCTCGATGGAGATCGAGCGTCTGGTCGGTCGCAGCCTGCGTGCCGTGGTCGACATGAATCGCCTGGGCGAGTACACCATCACTTGCGACTGCGACGTCATCCAGGCCGACGGCGGTACCAGGACGGCGTCCATCACAGGTGCATGGGTGGCGCTTCACAATGCCCTCATGTCCATGGTCGAGAAGGGTCTGATCAACCGGCTCCCCCTAACGGGGCAGGTTGCGGCAATATCCATGGGGCTGGTTCATGGCGAGCTTCTGCTTGACCTTGACTATCCCGAGGACAGCCATGCTCAGGTCGACCTTAACCTCGTGGGCACCGACGCCGGCGGCATCGTTGAGGTCCAGGGCACGGGCGAGCGCTCGACGATTGACCGCGGTCAGCTCAACCAGCTGCTCGACATGGGGCAGGATGCCATTGCGAAGCTTGTCGACCTTCAGAACCAGGTGACGGGCTTTCGCAGCTAGCCTGTCGCGAAACGCCATGCGCCACACGCGGCGCTTTCGGGGCAGCGAGTCCCAACGATAGGAGTTCCAATGCAAAAGGTAGATATCAACACGCTTGATCCTCGCCATACTGTTGTTGTTGCGACGGGCAATGCGCACAAGGTGACCGAAATCGAGGCGATTCTGTCTCCCGGCATGCCGGGCACGCGCTTTGTCGCCCTTGGCGAGCTCGGGTCGTTCCCCGATCCCATCGAGGACGGCAAGTCGTTCTACGAGAATGCCCTCATCAAGGCCCGTGCGGCTTTGGTCGAGACGGGCCTGCGCTTTGCGATTGCGGACGATTCCGGCCTGTGCGTCGACGCCCTCGACGGCGCGCCAGGGATCTTTTCGGCACGCTTTGCCGGCGGCCATGGCGACGACGCAGCCAACAACCAGAAGCTTCTTCGCGAGCTGACGGACGTTCCCGAGGCCAAGCGCACCGCGCGCTTCCACTCGAGCGTGGTGCTGGTCGAGTCCGACGAGGACGGCGAGGGCATTCTGCGCGGCGACGGCGACTGTGAGGGCATGATCGGCTTCGTGGGCCGCGGCGACAACGGGTTTGGTTACGACCCGCTCTTCCTTCCACAAGACACGCCGGGTAAGACCATGGCAGAGCTTGAGCCGGAGGAGAAGAACGCGATTTCTCACCGCTTCCACGCGCTTGAGGACCTGAAGGCAAAGCTTTAGGTTCGTCGCTCGTGCGATGCGGGCGCGGGCCTTGCGCAATCCCTTGAGAAGGGATGCACGGCCTGCGTTTTGTGGGGCAATCGGGCGTCGGGCACGCGGACGCCCTTGGCATTTTTTTGCTGTAGACGCACGTCTAGGGGAAGGTAGGAAGCATGCGCATCGTTCGTACCACTGACTATAAGGATATGAGCCGCAAGGCGGCCAACGTCATCTCTGCACAGGTAATTATGAAGCCCGACTGCGTGCTGGGTCTGGCGACCGGCACGACGCCGCTGGGCGCCTACAGCCAGCTCGTCGAGTGGTGCGACAAGGGCGACGTGGACTTCAGCAACGTCAGTACCTACAATTTGGACGAGTATCGTGGTCTCACCAACGACGATCCGCAGAGCTATCACTACTTCATGCGCCAGAACCTCTTCGACAAGGTCAACATTGACCTGGCTCGCACGCATGTGCCCGACGGCTCCAACCCCGACGCCGAGGCCGCTTGCTCCGAGTACGACCGCATGGTGAGGGAGGCCGGCTACCCTGACCTGCAGCTGCTGGGTATCGGCAACAACGGTCACATCGGCTTCAACGAGCCTGACAGCTGCTTCTCGAAGGGCACCCACTGCGTGAACCTCACCGAGAGCACCATCAAGGCAAACTCCCGCCTGTTTGAGCGTGAGGAGGACGTCCCCCGCCAGGCGTACACCATGGGCGTGCAGACGATCATGTACGCGCGCATGATTCTGGTCATCGCAAGCGGCGAGGCTAAGGCCGACGCCGTCTATCGCATGTGCTACGGTCCGGTTGACCCCGACTGTCCCGCGTCTATCCTGCAGCTGCACACCAACTGCGTCGTCATTGCCGACGAGGCGGCCCTTTCCAGGTGCCCGCAGGAGTAGGCGACAGGCCGGACGTTGGCTAAAGGCGGCCAAAAAGCTGTCGGACAAGAATGAAAAAAGGGCCCGGAGAGAAGCGCTTCTCTCCGGGCCCTTGCATTTGCCTTGCGCGCAGCCGGTGCGCGTGCGGCTGTTTATGCCTTGAGCACCTGCGGCTCGTGACTGTAGTGGTTCAGGACCTCGCAGCCGTCTTCGGTCACGATGACGAGGTCCTCGATGCGCACGCCAATCTCGCCGGGCAGGTAGATACCGGGCTCGATCGAGAAGATCATGCCTGCCTTGACCGGCTCGTCGTGCGTGCACGAAACGTCGCCGGGCTCGTGGTCCTCGAGGCCGATCTGGTGGCCCAGGCGATGCGTAAAGTAGGGTCCGAAGCCTGCGTCCTCTATAACGTGGCGCGCGGTCAGGTCGATCTCCGCAAAGGTGACGCCGGGCTTGATGATGGCTTCGGCCGCCTCGTTGGCGCGGCGGACGGTGTTGTAGACCTCCAACTGGCGATCGGTGGGCTCTGCCGTGAAGAAGGTGCGCGTCATGTCGGAGCAGTAGCCCTGGCGCTTGCATCCCACGTCGAACAGGACCATGTCGCCCTTGCCGAGGGTGGTTCCGTCGGGCTCGTGGTGTGGGTCGGCGGCGTTTGCGCCGAAGCTCACGATGGGCGAGAAGCTGTGGTCCCCGGCACCCAGGCGGCGGTACTCGGCCAACAGGCCGGAGGCAATTTTGCGCTCCGTGACGCCCTCGTGGACCTGGGCCGCGAGCCAGGACATCGCCTCGTCGTTGATGCGGCTGGCCTCGCGCATGAGGTCCTTCTCGGCGTCGTCCTTAATCGCGCGGGCGTCGTCTACGGCGTTCGACGCCAGGCGGAAGTCGCTTGCGATTTGGGCGTCCATCATGGGCAGCAGCCAGTGCGCAACCAGCTTGCGGTCGACTCCCAGGGGCTTGTCCGACTTCGTGACGGCGGCGATCAGAGGGATGGGATTCTCGGTGTCGTCAAAGGTCACGATAGCGTTGGCCGCGCCTGTGGCATCGGGGAACAGCTTGTTGCAGAAGAGCGTGGAGGTCGCGCCGCCCTTGCCGTCAGCCGAAAGGTGCAGTGCGAAAAAGCGCTCAAGGGGCTGGTTGTAGTAGCCCGTGAGGTACCAGATGGACATGGGGTCGCACACGAGGGCCTGGGTTAGGCCCATCGACTCCAGGTTCGACATGACGTGTCCGATGCGTGATTTATTGGGTGAAAACTGACCCATCTCTACCACCTTATTACCGTGTTTTCCGTGGAAATCATGTTTGTCCCATATACTGGAACGTTGCATGGCACTTTGGCGGACGGAACCATGCGCCGTCCGCTGCAACCCGGAGGTACAGATGGAAGTTGAGGTTCCGCCCGTCAACAGGGTAGACCAGATTCGTGATGAGCTTAGCTCTCTGCAGGGAAACCGCATCAGGGTCCGCGCAAACATGGGTCGCTCCCGCATCGTTGAGCGTACGGGCGTTCTAGTTGGTGCCTATCCCACCCTCTTCGTCGTCGAGGTTGAGGAGCGTCGCGGTCGCAAGGCTCGCCAGAGCTACCAGTACGTCGACGTCCTCACCAGCACGGTTGAGATTTACGACCCCGACACCGGGGAGCGCATCCTCGACTTCGGGACTGCCGAGGAGCAGGAGTAGCAACGCCGCCGGGCCGCCTCGCGACCCGGCTTTCTTTTGGGCGCCTTGCGCCGTTTGTCTTTCCTTCAGCACCAGGGGTTCCCATGCAGCAGAGCGTCACCAAAAAGGCTCCCGTCAAAGTCAACCTCCACCTAGGTATACATCCCGGGCGTGACGAGCGTGGCTACCATCGCGCCGATTCGGTCATGTGCGCCCTCGATCTGGGCGACGCCGTTACGGTCGAGCGGCTATGCGCGCCCGCGCCGCAGTCCGCCGCACAGCGGGGTGTCGCTCTCGACATGAGCGAAGACGTGGGAATCGACTATGCGCGCAACACGGCCTGGCTTGCGGCGGTCCGCGCCAAGGAGGCTTTGGGAGACGAGCACCACTATTGCGTTCGTGTCACCAAAGGCGTGATTCCGCAGAGCGGCCTTGGCGGATCTTCGTCTGATGCAGCGTCGACAATCATGGCCATCCTCGAGCTTTGTGGCGAAAGCCGCCGAGAAGAGCTTGCGGTTCAAGTCGCGCGTTCCATCGGGGCGGACGTCCCCTTCTTCTTGAATCCTGTGCCCTCGTACCTCGATGGTGCTGGCGACGTACTTAAAGAGAGTTTTGGCCGCCTGGACGATGTGCCCGTCGTGCTCGTCCGCCCTTCGGATGGCGTCTCGACTGCGGTGGCATACGGAGCATTTGATCTGGAGCCCACCGCTCCAGTTGCGCCTGACGCCATGCTTGCCGCCCTTCGCGCGGGCGACGTCCAAGCTGTCGCGGAGCACCTGTACAACAATCTCGATCCGGTTGCGAGGCGGCTCGTGCCGGACGACGACGTCATCGCGGCGTGGCTCGCGGCAGACGGCGGCGTGCTCGGCGCCCAGGTAAGTGGCTCGGGTAGCTGCGTGTTTGCCATCTGCAGGTCTCACGAGGATGCCGGGCGCCTGGCGGGTGCGGCGAGGCTTCGCGGCTGGTGGTCAGCTGCGACCAAGATGCTCTAAGCGAGCGTCTTCCAGACTGCTGGGCGGAAGGCGAGACGGATGGCCCGGCGGGTGACTGCGGGTAAGGGTCCGAGGCTGCGGAATCCGATTCGGATTGGGTTAAAATGCCTTGCCAATTCGGCTGTGAGGGCGCAAAGTGTGGGTTGCATTTAGCGCAACCGCAGGCCTCGGCAGTTAGGATGTCCAATGCCCCCTTCCACCAACGAGCTCTTGTTCTTCTCGCCGTTCTTCCTCTCCAAGATCTGGGGAGGTCGCAAGCTCCAGACGGAGTTTGGCTACGAGATTCCTGAGGGTAAAATAGGTGAGTGCTGGGCCATAAGCGCGCATCCCAACGGGCCGTCCCCCGTGCGCGGCGGCACCTACGACGGGCGCGGCCTTGCGGGGCTTTGGGCCGAGGAGCCTCAACTCTTTGGCCACATCGCCGGTGATCGCTTCCCGCTGCTGATCAAGATCCTGGATACCAGCGAGTACCTTTCGGTGCAGGTCCATCCTGACGATGCCTATGCGGCTGAGCACGAGAACGGTAGCCTGGGAAAGAGCGAATGCTGGTACATCCTGGATGCGGACGAGGACGCGCGCATCATGATTGGGCAGAAGGCCCACGACCGCGCCGAGTTCGCCAAGATGGTTGAGGCTGGTTGCTGGGACGAGCTACTCAACGAGATCCCCATCCACAAGGGCGATTTCTTCAGCATCACACCCGGCACGGTGCACGCGGTCAAGGGCGCGCTGATCCTCGAGGTACAGCAGTCGTCTGACGTCACCTATCGCGTATATGACTTCGACCGCCCCCAGGCTGACGGTAGTCTGCGAGAGCTGCACATGGCCCAGGCGCTCGACGTCATCGACTACGGTGCGCCGCTGCTTGCCGATGGGGCTGTGACGGCGCCTGAGCAAGGCGGCGTGACGCGTCTCATGGACTGCCGGTACTTCAGTGTGGACCGCGTTCGCGTGGCTCCCGACGCCCCCGTCTCTCTTGAGCAGTCTCACCCCTTCATGTGCTTCTCGGTCGTGGAGGGGGAGGGTGGCTCCGTCACGGTTTCGCCCACATCTTCGGCCGAGAAGCGCGCGTCCCCGGAGCCCAGGCGCTATGAGCTTCGCAAGGGCGATCACTTTCTCGCGCCCTACGCTTGCGGACGTCTGGATTATGAGGGGGACCTCGAGTTGGTCGCCAGCTACGTACCGAACGCGAACGATTAGCGTGCTGCGAGCCGATGGCTTTTGGGCGGCGGGGGTGCTTGTTTGGTGGCAGTGCGAAGGGGGCTGCTGTAAGAGGAAAGATTTGTCTTTTCTTGATCTCGTTGGTTTGCACAAGGAGTTCTGCTAAAGTATCTACGCTAACGGGTTGTGGCTCAGCTTGGTAGAGCGCTCGGTTCGGGACCGAGAGGTCGCTGGTTCAAATCCAGTCAACCCGACCATGATTAGTCAAGGCCAGTCGCTTGTGCGGCTGGTCTTTTCTTTTTGATACAAGCTATTGTTTTTATGGCATGTATATGATGCGTTGCTACTACCTAATCAAAAACTAAACGTATTGTCGTAAGGTAGCGACTATTTGGCAGTTCAATAATCAAATATTTTTTATCTTTCCGATAAAGCTTCATACTCTCTTACGGAAACTGAGATTTGTAAACGGATACTAAATGCCAGTAGGAAGAAATAATCAGTATTTGAATAGTATCTCTTGTTATGGCTTTCCATTACAAAAAAATACCGCCCTACCTGCGCTCCATTGGTGGAAATAGTTGGCTTGTGGTGTATGGAAAAGGCTGCCGGTTGGTAAAATCTACATAGGAACTCTCGAAAACCTTCGTTATAATGCGACACTTTGACGAGTCAGGAATTTCGTAACTCTCTCGTCATAGAGAGCACTATGCGAAGGCTTTTGCCGTGACCGGACGTTCTGTTGGATGTTGACACGCGGCGGGGTAATTGGCCTTTGCGCCGGCGTGACGTTGGAACCATCGATCTAAATGATTCTGGCGGGGAGGATTGATCATGAGAAAGTACAGGAAACCACAGGTGCTTTGCCGTGGCAGCATGGCCAATAGAGTACTGTCAATATTTCTGTCGTTTGCGATGGTAACGACTTGCGTGCCTGCGACTGCCATCGCAGAGGCGCGTGACGAAGCGGCGGGTGAGGAGGTGTCCTCGCAACCCGTCGGGCAGTCCTCTACAGAAGAGTCCACGCCCGCCCAGGCGACCCCGCAGGTAGGCGCTGCGCCCATTGCGCAGGAACAATCTTCAACGCAGGAGAAGCAAGAGGCTTCGGCGGCGCAGGGTGAGCCTGCTCCCACTGCGCAGCCCGCGGCGCCTGCCGCGGAGCCCGCCGCCCAGGAGCAGGAGGGCGCTCCCGCGCAGGCTGCAGACGCGAGAATAGCCATCGATCTTGGCAATTCGAGCATCACCTGCTTTGGGCAGACCATCGCCTCCCCCGCCTCGAGCATCACGGTCCCTGCGGGCAAGGACTTTGCGTTTCACGTCACTGCCGACCATGACTACGAGATAACCCAGGTCTCCCTTTGCGTGAACGGGACGGTTTCGGCTCTTCCCGCTGACGCGAATGGTAACTACACTGTCCCCGCCGCATCGGCGGTGGATGGTGCCCGCATCACCATCTCCACTCAGCGGAAGGCGGGAGAGCCGGAGTCTCAAGTTGAGGTTCAGGCAGAGAACACGGCGACTGCGGTGACTGATCCCGTTGAGCCGAATGGCGCCGAGGCCCAGAAGGAACTGGTTGCTGAAAGCAAGAGCGCAAAGCTTGGCGCCATGGGGCTGATCGGCGATCTGATTGACGCACTGCTTGGCTCCGACGATGCCGACGCCGATGCTAATGTCAACGCCGCCAAGGGGCCTGGCGAGACGAAGGCCGCCGGAACCCTGAGCTTCGTAAAGAACAACGATAATGTCCGCGCCGAGATGCCCGGGAACGTCAAGTCGGACAAGAACGGTGTCGTGACCATCCCCGATGTCACCCCTGTGGCGCACACCACTACAACGTCGACCTACAATTACTACTTCTTGTCCTGGAACACTAAGGCAGATGGGACGGGCGTCGCGTATGCTCCCGGCCAGACTATTACCATCGACGGCAACACCAAGCTGTATGCCACGTGGGTAAGGGAAAGCACCGTTTCCTTCAGGCTGAACGGAGTTGCCGGGGCGAACCCTGCCAGCATCTCCGCACTTGACGGCGAGACGATTGTTCTGCCGGACCCCGGTGTCACAAGGCCTGGATATAAATTCATAGGTTGGTCCACCAGCCAGACCGCTCAGGGGTCGGGGGCCAGCAACTACTCGGCTCCCGTTTATCCGGTCGGCAGCACGTATACGGTTTTGGGCAACAAGACGCTTTATGGTACCTGGGCTGCAGAGAAGGCCGTGGACACGACGTTCTTCGTCCGTCTTGATGGCGTTATTCCCACGGAACCCAGTGGCCATCCGATGACTGAGTACACAGAGGGCGTTACGCTGAAGAACAATTTCAATTTTTCGCACTTTGCGACCGACAGCTCAATCGGAATCGCCGATCTTCTCAATGCGCTTCCGTCCGACGACCAGATCGTAACGATGTGCAGTCACAGCGGCATCACCTATGACCCAGAGACCCAGTATGTCCTCTGGTATGTCGTAAAGCGTGAGAGCACGTGGCACGTCGACGGAGTGATGCTCAACAAGGCACTCGTCAATCTTGCCTATGACCCCAACTGCCCAACGGGAGAGTGGGCACAGGGCACTATGCCGGATGGCAAACAGTACACGCAGGGCTCAACTGCGACGGCTGCGGCAACGCCGACTCCCCAGCGAAGGGGCTATACGTTTACCGGATGGAACACGAGCGCTGGCGGAGATGGAACGGCGTACGCTCCCGGAGAGTCCTTCGTGATAAATCAGGACACCACGCTCTTTGCCCAGTGGAGGCCCAAGGACGATACCGAGTACACGATCAAGCGTATTGATGCGGACACGGGCACGGTAATCGACGTCGTCAAAGATCACGGCCGAACTGGAGCGCCTGCGACCGTCGCGCAGGAATATAAGACGATCGACAACTATATATATGCTGGAGACGATTACCCGGGCACCGTCCTGACAGGCCTTGTCGCGGGCGACGGTTCGCTTGTCCTTACGATTTTCTTCCACAAGCAGTTCAACGTAACCGGCTCCATCGATCGAGGCACCGTTACTAATGAGAGCCAGGCGGACATTGCCTACGGAGGAACGTCCGAGGCCATGACGTTCACTCCGGCTCAGGGCTATACGATCACTGGTGTCACGGACAACGGTGAGGCCGTCGATTTCGAACTGAATGCAGACGGGACGTACACCTATGCCGCAATCAACGGCGTCACCGAGAGCCATGACGTCGAGGTGACCACGACCAGGGACGACTCGCAGACCCACTCCGTCAGCGCCCAGGTCGAGTACTACTTCGGCGACACCCTCGCCGAGGCCAAGGCCAAGGCCGAGGCCGACGCCACCGACGAGGCCGTGACCGAGACCGGCTGGATCAACGACGCCGTCACCGCGACGGTCGAGCCCAACCAGACGGACAAGTTCTCCGGCTACAAGTGGGACTCCACCGACGGCGAGACCTCCTACGAGCTCGCCGCCGGCGAGGCGACCGACCCGTCCACGCACGTGGTGAAGGTCTACTACGTCAGGGACGACTCGCAGACCCACTCCGTCAGCGCCCAGGTCGAGTACTACTTCGGCGACACCC
>NZ_FUWQ01000009.1:0-55156 GCF_900167315.1 Olsenella sp. KH1P3
CACTCGGACATGGGCTGGCAGTACCAGCAGGCCGGGTGGTGCAACAGGCTGAAGGAGGCGGGCGTCGTGCAGAGCATGTCCCGGAAGGGCAACTGCATCGACAACGGGGCGACCGAGCAGGTGTTCGGCCACCTGAAGGACGAGTTCTTCCGTGACCAGACATGGCCGAGCTTCGACGCGTTCAAGAGGGACCTCGACGCCTACGTCGTCCACTGGAACACGAGGAGGCGTCAGGTTAAGCTGAAGGGACTGACCCCGGAGGAGTTCCGGAATCAGTCCCTGCATGCGGCCTAGGCCGCTTTATTTGCCCGTCCAAGAACTGGGGCGCAGTTCACATGGGAGGGGCCTTTTCGTCTTAGGCGGGCCTGTTGCGGTGTCCTCCCCGGTAGCGCTCGGGCACGTGGGGACCCGGGTCGTCGGAGCGGGGGTCAAGCTCGAAGAGCCCTCTCCAGAATCGTACGGGCATCCAGCCCTTGCGCAGGTCATAGCCGCGCTGGGAAGCGTCTCTGCCCTTGAGTTCCAGTCCGTCGTAGAACCTCTTCCAGAGGGCTCGCACGTAGCGCTCGTCCGGGGCGAGGTCCCCTCGACCTGCGAGTCCCGAGACCGTCTGTGCGTCGAGACGCGCGACCTCGCAGGCTTTCCACCCGCGGTCGTGGAATATCGCGGTGGCATGGACGGGATCGACGACGTAGAAGCGCTCTTCTCGCATGCGCCTCGCGAAGTGGCGCGAGACGAAGGGCAGCACGTCGGCGTTGGGCGAGAAGGACGCGCCTAGCGTGTCGTCGGCCATGTGCGAGAACCGGACGAACTGCCGTGCGTGCTCGCACTCGCCCATGACCTGCCTTGCGAGGGCGTCAACCTCTGCGGTGACGGGGTCCGTGGCATCCTGCGCCGCGCCCGCGCCCTCCGCGAAGCACCTCACGACATAGCGGTGGACGCTTTCGGGCATCCCCTTGCTGTCTGAGGCGCATGCCCAAGCGAGCTTGAGCGCGCACTCGCCAGAGCAGCGTGCGGGACATCTGCCTTCCTGGGCGCGCGGGCAGGTGGCGGCGAGCCTTGTCTGCAGGCCGGCGTACACGCGCCGAGCGAGGGCCGCTAGGCCCTCGGGAAGGACTTCTGGGATCGTCTCGAACGCCTCGCCGAGCATCGGCTGCGCCGAGCTCGTGACGCACAGGCGCATCCGCTCGTGGGGGACGTGCGCCAGGTAGCCCACGCCCACGGCCGCAAGGACCCCCTCGAGCGTCGCCGGGGTGGACACGAGCAGGCCGTCGCAGCATGATATCGCGTTCCTGACGCGCTCGACGATCTCCTGGACTTCGGGTGCTACCCCGTCTGCGTGTTCGCTCCTGTGGGCGAGAGCCTCGCGCTGGGACAACGTGCTAGAAGAGCGCGAGTTGCCCCTCGGCCTGCCTCCGACGCCTGTTGTAGCTTGTCGCACTCGCATCGCTCACCACCCTCTTGCGAATGAGCTCCTCGTCCAGTGGGCAGCTCTCGTCGCGCTTGCCGTGACAGGTGAGGAAGTGCCTTGCCCGCTTGAGCGTGACGTTGAGACGCTTGAGGTCGTCGAATCCCAGCGGGTGGCGCCTCCTTGCCTGTATGATGCGCCTTGCCCCGATGGGACCGATTCCCGGCACACGCAGGAGAGCCTCGAGCGGGGCGTCGTTCGCCTCGACGGGGAAGCGGTCGATGTGCGCGAGCGCCCAGGCAAGCTTTGGGTCCACCTCGAGGTCGAGCCACGGGGCATCTGGCGAGGCAAGCTCGTCTGCCGAGAAGTCGTAGTAGCGCATGAGCCAGTCTGCCTGGTACAGGCGATGCTCGCGACGAAGCGGCACGGGTGTCTCACGTCCGGGTAGCCGGTCGTCCTCCATCACGGGCATGTAGGCCGAGAAGAACACGCGCTTGAGGTCGTAGCGCCGGTAGAGTGCGCTGGAGAGCTGCAGGATGTGGTTGTCGTCCTCTGGCGTGGCGCCGATGATGATCTGCGTCGACTGCCCTGCCGGCGCGAAGGTCCTCTTTGAGCTTGATACCGAGGAGGTCTTCCTGAGCGTGAGCCTTGCACCGTTCGTGGCGAGCCCCACGCCGGACGCGCTCCGGCGGGAGGGGAGGCTCGGGTGCCCGCCCGTGAGGGCCCCTTCCTCCTGCTTTCTCTTGGAGCAGATCTGCGACATCGGGGCCTTCACGTTGTTGACTCCCTTGTCCGGGCAGAGGAGCGAGAGGGACTTGGCGCTGGGCAGCTCGAGGTTGACGCTCAGCCTGTCCGCAAGCCTTCCCAGCCTGTCGACGAGGTCAGCCGACGTTCCCGGGATGACCTTGGCGTGCACGTAGCCGTTGAAGCACAGCTCGCCGCGAAGGATCTCGAGGCACAAGATCATGCGCTCGGTGGTCTCGTCCGGTGTGCCCAGCACGCCGGACGACAGAAACAGCCCCTCGATGTAGTTGCGCTTGTAGAAGTCGACCGTGAGCTCGGCGAGCTCACGCGGCGAGAAGGTGGCCCGCTTACACGAGGCACCCCTTCTGTTCACGCAGTAGGCGCAGTCGTAGCTGCAGGCGTTGCTCATGAGCACCTTGAGAAGGGTGACACAACGGCCGTCCGCGGTGAAGCTGTGGCAGCATCCTGCCGGGCTTGCCTGTCCCAGCGCTCCCGCCTTTGGTCCCCTTCGGACACCCGAAGAGGTACATGCGACGTCGTACTTTGCCGCCTCGGCAAGTATTTCGAGCTTTTCGAGCGTGTCCACGAGGGCCTCCAAAAATAGAACGACTGTTCTATACAGTCTAGTGCGAGGAGCCACGTAGTACAAGTGTTCTGTTTTTTGGGGAGAAGAGCCTCGTCCGATGCGGTGCGCGGGAGCTCGTGCAGTGGGTTTTCCGGGGGAAGATAGTGCGAAGTGGGCCGATGAGCCGGGTTCTGTCGTGGACGATCATTTATCTACTGACGCCGTTACCGACGCCCTCTAGCTCGCAACCCGAGCGCGGTGCGGGCCGCACCATGACGCTCCTATTTGCGATTGCTCCGGAAGGGGCTTGCCAAGCCGCCGTGTTGCCACGACGCTGGTGGTCTCTTGCACCACCGTTTCAGCTTTTCTCTCACTCGCTTGCGCGAGCAGCGGGAGTCTTCTTTTCTGCGGCGCTTTCCGTCGGGTCACCCCGCCAGGCCGTTAGCCTGCTTCCTGCCCTGTGGAGCCCGGACTTTCCTCATGACGCGCAAGCGCGTCCCGCGATCGTCTGGCCCACTTCGCGTGAGTGATTGTAGCAGACGGGGGAGTGCTGGCGCTGGTTGTTGGCGATGCTTACCAACTCATCATGCCGCTAGGCGACCGCCGCCAAGAAATGTAGAATTTGTTGTTGCCATCGCGCGCGTGCATTTCCATCGTCTTTTCCAGCGAGATTGTTACTCCTCGGGAGGCATCACTTGCGCAAGAGCGTCAGCTGAGCCATCGCTCTCTGTCCTTGCCATGCCTGGTGTCTTGGGAGGATTTTTTATGCTCATCTCCCAGAAGATAAACAACAACGTGGCCCTCGTGCTGGATGACTCCGACAGCGAGGTCGTTGTCTTCGGCAAGGGATCGGCTTTCCCAAGGCGCCCTACACGCTGGTTGACGACTCCCTGGTCGAGCGCTCCTTCTGTGGGGTCTCTAAGTCTGTCGCCGCTGCGGTCAAGTCGCTTTCGTTCGAGAACATTATTGTCGCGGCCGACATCAACGACCTTGTGGCGTTCGAGCTCAACCGCAAGCTCAACCCCAACCTTCCGTTCACTCTTGCCGATCACATCCAGTACGCCCAGAAGCGTCTGCAGGAGGGGGGCGACATCCACAGCTCCCTCGAGGCCGAGGTCCGTCGAGTCTATCCCGTGCAGCTCGAGATCGCCCGCACGGGCGTGGGCATGATCAAGAGCCGTACGGGGTTCGAGCTTCCCGAGGCCGAGGCCGTCAACAATGCGCTTCACATCGTGAACTCCGAGGGCGCGCCCGGCATGGACTCCGCCGTGCCCACCAACATGCACTACGTCATGGAATCGACGCGCGTCATCGAGAAGATCGTCGAGCTGATCGAAGAGTCCTTCTCCATTGCTGCGGACACTCCTACGAGTTCGCCCGCTTCGCCGCCCACGTTCGCTTTCTGGTCGGGCGCTTCTCCCGCGGAGTCGTTAGCGAGACCACCAATCGTTCGCTGTTCAGACAGGCGGTCGATGACTTTCCCGATGCGTACGCCTGTGTCTCGAAGGTTGACGCCTGGCTGCGTGACGAGATGGGCTGGCGCTGCAATGAGGAGGAGCTCCTGTATCTCTTGATGCACGTCAACGGGTTGATATCCAGCACGAACTGATTGGCGGAATGCTTGCGTCCCGCAAGGGCAATGCAGATAGATAGTTTCATATTTGTTGAAATGCACTAGACATGGGGTCTGGTTGCGATAGGGGAAAGGGGCTTGCCGTGGTCAAGGACTACACCGAGCTCGCGAAGACGATCATCGGGCTCGTTGGCGGTAGGTGGATCATCAACTCCGTCGCACACTGCATCACACGGCTTCGCGTCAGGCCGAAGGACGAGTCGAAGGTCGACGACGAGAAGCTCCAGGCCACCAGGGGCGTCATCAAGGTCATGCATGCCCAAGGCCAGTACCAGGTCGTCGTCGGTCAGGCCGTCGACAACCCCCCAACGATAGCCCGACCCCGCTCTCGTCCCCGACCGTCCCCTCGGACGCTCTTGTGGGATCCGGTCGCGCATGTGCGAGGGGCACTCTGGCGAAGAGGCGCTCCAATCATGCCCTTAATGCGACTCAATCTGCATAATCGCATGCATTTTGCCCGCTTGTTGGTACAATCTGTACCATAGGTCCGCACCACCATGAAGGAGAAGCAAGCATGGGTCTGTTCGATATGTTCAAGAAGCCGGCCGCGCCCGCGAAGCCCGAGGACATCAAGGTCGAGTCCGTTCCCGCCAACATCTACGCCCCTGTCTCGGGTGAGGCCATGAACATGGAGGACGTGCCCGATCCCGTCTTCGCCTCCGGCGCCATGGGCAAGGGCATCGTCATCAAGCCCGAGCAGGGCATCATCTACTCGCCTGTCGACGGTGAGGTCACCGTCACCACCGGTACCCTCCACGCCCTCGGCATCATGGGCGACAACGGCGTCGAGATCCTCATCCACGTCGGCATCGACACGGTCGAGATGAAGGGCGACGGCTTCACCGGCTTCGTCGGCAGGGGCGACACGGTCAAGGCCGGCCAGGCCCTCATGACCTTCGACATGGACAAGATCGCCAAGGCGGGCAAGGAGGACCACGTGATCATGGTCGTCACCAACACGGACGACCTTCCCAACGTCTCGCCCGTCTCGCCGCAGCACCTCAACGCCGGCGAGGTTGCGGTCGTCGTCACCCAGTAGTCACGCCTGCCATGTTGGAACTCTCTTGCAGGGTCGCGGATCCCAGGGGACTGCATGCGCGCACCTGCGTCGCGCTGGCGAGCGTGGCGGCCGACTTCTCGTGCAAGGCCACGATTTCCTTTGCTGACGCCACGGTCTCCGCATCCGACCTCATGGGGCTCATGGCGCTCGAGGCGGGCTCGGGGGACGAGGTAATCGTTCGCTGCGCCGGCCGTGACGAGGCCGAGGCGGCCCGCGCCATTCGACATGTGCTTGCGAGCGGTATGACGGGTGGTCGACCCACTCTCTAGCGTATTTGTTGCGGGGCTCGGTTCGTCCGGGCCCCGCGTTTGTTTGCGCTACCATTTCTTGTGTCCGGGAGACTCCCGGCAACCATTCGTATTCCGGTGCGCGAGCGCGGGGGGAGAGGAGCGGGCGGCCTTGCTCGATAGCTACAGGACCATCGCGGGCGGCACCGAGGCCACGGGGGAGTTCGTGGACCGCAAGAGCCGCTTCATCGCGCAGCTTTGCCATGTGAGCTCCGAGGCCGAGGCCGAGGAGTTCATCGCCACCGTGCGCAGCCGCCACCATGACGCCCGCCACAACGTCCCCGCATGGATTCTGGCGGACGGTCGCGAACGCTGCTCCGACGACGGAGAGCCCCAGCGCACCTCCGGCATGCCCACCCTCGAGGTCCTGCGCGGGGCCGGCCTGGCGGACGTCTGCTGCGTGGTGACGCGCTACTTCGGCGGCACGCTGCTGGGCCCCGGCGGGCTCGTGCGTGCCTACACGGCCGCGGCACAGGAGGCCCTCGCCGCCGCCGAGGCGGCCGGCAACGTCGTTCAGATGACCATGGTCACGCGCGTCACGGCCACGATCCCGTACTCCGCCTACGGCAGGGTTGAACGCATGGTGAGCGACTATGGCGGAAAGGTCCGCGACACTATCTTCTCCGAGGACGTCCAGATGAACTGCGCCTTTCTGACGGGAAAAGAGGCCCCCTTCGTCGCCGCCCTTCGCGAGCTGGCTTCCGGAGAGGACCTCTGCGTGGTGGGCGAGCCCACCTTCCAGGAGTTCTAGGTACTTCTCGCTACCTCTGTCGTCCGCGTCCCAGGGCTGTCGCGAGGCCGCTCCAAGGCGTGACGTCCTCGACGGGAGCCTCGTCCCACTGCCTGAGGGTCTCTGTGGGCACGAACTCGCGCCTGACATCCACCTCTCCGCCGTAGAGGTGGAACCAGTCGGCGCTCATGACCAGGTAGCCGTCCTTGCCCTGCTTCTCGCCCCAGCTGTTCTCGACACGCCAGGCCCGGGGTCTTCCGTCCCCGTCGAGCTGGACGCCCTGGAAGGTCATCGCGTGGGTCAGGCAGGTCTCTCGCATGTCGATCATGTCGGCGCGCTCCATCGCTAGGTCGCAGCCAAAGAGCGCCTCGACGTCCTCGCCGTTGGTCGAGAGCACGTACTTGTAGTCGTCGATGTAGCGAGGGAACTGCTGCATGACGTCGCAGGCCATTCCCACGGGCACGCCGGCCTTGAGGCTGGCGACCGCAGCCGCGTCCAGAACCTCGGGCTCGACGTTGAGCATGCGGTTCGGCGTGCCGCCCACGACCGAGTCGGTCAGCGTGAGGTGGTAGGCGTGGCCGAAGGGGCGGGTCTTCCCGGGCATCGAGACGAGCGTGACGTAGTCGTTGGGGTCGAATGGCACGTAGCGCTCGGCGAACTCGCGCGGGGTGATTCCCGCGTCACGCAGCACGAAGCGCTCGCTTTCGTCGCCCTTTCCGTCCTCGTCGCCTGAGTCCTTCTTGGCGGCGCCCTTTGCCTTGCCCTCCACCGCGAAGACCTTGGCAGGGTCGGCCTTGCACTTCTTTCCGACCTGGATTTCGAGGTCGAAGGTCACGGGCGGCTCTCCCAGGCAGACTGCGAGCATGCCGTGGACGTTCGCCAGCAGCTCCTCCTTGTGCGCGCGGAGCTCCGACGCGCTTGCGCCGTCCGCCGCCATCGAGCGCAGCTCGCAGGCTCCCTTGCGGCAGAGCCGCTCCAGCTGGGCATCCATCTCGGAGGAGTTGCGGGAGCACGCGGTCTCGGGCATGGCGGCCTTGGGGACGAGGCCCCACTTGGCGATCAGGTTCATGGCGAAGGGGTAGTAGCCGCCGTCGCCCACGCCCTCGTCCAGCAGCTCGCACACCTCACGGGAGTCGAAGGGCAGGTGCGCGGTCCGGATGATTCGCTCGAACATGGCGTTGGCCTTCTCGAGCTTGTCGTAGAACATCCCGAAGCTCTGGCTGAACTCGAAGCTGTCGACGTCCAGGAGCTCCATCGTGGCATGGCGCGCCACGTTAAACGCGCTGAACATCCAGCAGCGGCCGCTCTGCCTCTGGTTGCAGACCTTGGCAGTCTTGGGGACCATCACCCCATAGGTGTCGCTGTAGCCGCGCATGACGCTGATGTCGCGCGCCGCGGCCATGACGCCCGCGGAGGTCACTGCGTTTCTGGCCACGCGGTTGGCCCTATCTGCCGAGAAGGACTTGTTCTTGCTCGTGGCCCAGCTCGGGTCGATGGCTGTCGCCTGCTTCATGCTCACTCCCTCGTTCCTGTGTCCCGCCTCCCGGCCTGTGCCGGGAGGCGGGACATGTTTTAGTGTTGGCAAACTTTTTCAGTCTAGCACCACCGCGGCGCATCGCCCTGTCACGTCGTCACCTCGTGAGGCGGGTGCCGCCACGTGGGCACGAGCGTCTGCTCGGAAGTTTGGGATGCGTCTTGGCCTTCGGTCCTCTCGCGATTGACTCACCGCAGCCTGACGCGCGAATGCTACTATCTTAAAAAGCGAAAACATGTGATGGGGGAGACATGGCCCGAGCCTTGAGGGACGTTGCATATGGGGTGCCCGACTATGCCCTGAGCGTCCTGCGCGCCTTGGAGGCGGCTGGCTTCGAGGCCTGGGTCGTGGGAGGCTGGGTTCGCGATGCGCTTCTGGGCGCACCCTGCCACGACGTCGACATCACAACCTCGGCCCACTGGCGTGACGCCGAGCGCGTGCTCGACTCCTGCGGCATCGCCGTTCGCGAGACGGGCACCGCCCATGGCACCGTTACGGCAATCGTGGGGGGCAAGCCGGTCGAGGTGACCACCTACCGCGTTGAGAGCTCCTACACCGACCACCGCCACCCCGATGACGTCGTCTTCGTGGACGACGTGCGCGAGGACCTAAAGCGCAGGGACTTCACGATCAACGCGATGGCCTACCATCCCGAGCGTGGCCTGCTTGACCCGCATGGCGGCCGAGATGACCTTGACCTGGGGCTGATCAGGGCAGTCGGCGACCCGCGCCTTCGCTTCTCTGAGGATGCGCTGCGAGTCCTGCGCGCGGTGCGCTTTGCCTGCCGCCTCGGCTTTGACGTCGAGCCGCGGACGCAGGAGGCCCTGGCGCGCTGTGCCGACGGTCTCGAGGACATCGCCAACGAGCGCATCGGGCAGGAGCTCGACGGCATCGTCTGCACCGGCGCCGTTGCCTGGGCCCTCGCTCACGAGATGCCCGTCCTCGGCGTCGCGGTTCCCGAGCTCAAGCCTCTGGTGGCCTTCGACCAGCGAAGTCCCTATCACGCCTATGACGTGCTCGAGCACACCATGCGCGTCTGCCGTGCCGTCGAGGAGTTCACGGGCGGCAATGCCTCGCGCGAGCTGCGTTGGGCCGCCCTCATGCACGACGTCGCGAAGCCCATAACCTTCACCCAGGACGAGACGGGTCGCGGCCACTTCTTCGACCACCCCAAGGTCGGCGCGCGCGTGTGCGAGCTCCTGATGCGTCGGCTTGCGCTTCCGCACGACCTCATCATCCCCGTTCGCTCGCTGGTGAGGCTGCATGACCATGTCGTGTCACCCACGTCGCGCTCCATGCGCCGCACCCTCATGAAGTTCGACAAGGCCTGTCCCGGTCGCGCGCCACGCCTGGCCTTCGACCTGCTTGATCTCAAGCGGGCCGACGCCGTCTCGAAGGTCGACTGGGTCGCGGGTTACGCCATCGAGCTTGATGGCATTGAGCTGGCCTTGCGGCGCGAGCTCGAGCGTGGCGCAACGTATCGTATGGGTGACCTTGCCGTGAACGGGTCGGACGTGATTTCTGTCACGGGCATCAAGCCCGGGCCGGGCGTCGGTCTCATACTCCAGGGGCTCCTGAGTGCCGTCGTGAACGGTGATCTTCCCAACGAGCGAGAAGAGCTTCTCCGCAGCCTGCAGATTTAGATGTGCCGGGTGCCTTTCGCTGGGCATGCTACGTGCTTCTCGGCAGGTCCTCGCCCCGCGCGAAGTCGGGTACGCGAGGGGCAATAAGGCCATAACAAATCAGACCGCCGAGATTGCCCGACGGTCTGCTCATTCTTGGTAGCCCGTACCAGATTCGAACTGGTGATCTCCGCCTTGAGAGGGCGGCGTCCTAAACCGCTAGACGAACGGGCCATATGAAGGCGCGAGGCTGTAAATACGGGCGCAGGAACTATCTTGCAACTCCTGCGCCCGATAACAGTTGGTAGCCCGTACCAGATTCGAACTGGTGATCTCCGCCTTGAGAGGGCGGCGTCCTAAACCGCTAGACGAACGGGCCATGCAATTGTCAGGCACACTTGGCTGGGACGGAGAGAATCGAACTCCCACTGACGGAACCAGAATCCGTTGTCCTACCGTTAGACGACGTCCCAATCGGTGTCCTCTGTGCGCCTCGGCGCGAGAAAAGAATATACGCGATAGGCGGGGGCCATGCAAGGGGAAATCTCAAAAATTGTTCCCGCATTCGCTGCCGCTGGGGCAAAATGTGGTACTTCAAGCGTCTGAGCTGGCACTTCTCTTTCTTCTAGCTGACGTGCTGATGCCATCTGCGTCTTCACAATTTCTGGATTAGTCCGCATCCTAAGAAGGGGCTGCCCTCCCGCAGGCGCAGAGATCCCCTGCTCTCCCGCCGTGCGCCGGGCGACTTGCCCATTCTTGGTGTTGGCTGCGCACAGGCCTTCGCGGGAGCCATGCCATCTGCGCTATCATAAGAGTGTTGTAGACACCAAGATGCGTCGAGCAGTTCTCGGCGTGGCGACCATGGGAGCCTGATGGCAGAGCCTAAGGACACAAAGCGCACCAAAGGCAAGGTCTCGCTCAAGGTTTCGGCGCCCCACGTCTCCGTTGGTGGCGGCGTGGAGACCGAGGAGCTCGAGGAGAACAACGCCAAGGCCCGCAAGGGCGCGCTCTTCCTTGCTGCGGTCGTCGGCATATATATCGTCTACCTGATCGTGTCGGGGCAGATGGGGGAGTTCCTGGACGCCCTCTCGTCCGTCGACACCGGGTGGGTCCTGTGGGCCTGCGTCGCCTACGCCTTCTACTTCGTCTTCGGCGTGATCGCCTACGTCATCGCCGTGTACCTCGACCACGAATCTCCCGTTGGCGTGCGCGACCTCATGAGCGTCGAGGCCTCCGGCGTCTTCTTCGGCAACCTTACCCCCATGATGGCGGGCGCCGTTCCCTCGCAGATCTATCGCCTGACGCGCACGGGGCTTGACGTGGGCGAGGCGAGTGCCACGCAGTTCACGCGCTTCATCATGTTCCAGTTCGGCGTGGTCCTGTTCGCGGCCATCATGCTCTTCGCCAAGCTCGAGTACTTTTTCGAGACCTACGGCGACATCATCATCCTGAACCTCGTCGTGTTCGGCGTGCACTTCCTGGAGCTCGCGGGCCTCTTCGTGGTCTGCCTGTGCCCGCGTCTGGTCATGCGCCTGGGCAACTGGGCGATCAACCTCGCGTCGAAGCGCGGCTGGCTCAAGAACCGCGAGTACTGGGACGAGATGGTCAACGTTCAGGTGATGGAGTTTTCAAACGCGTTCAAGCGTGCCTCTCAGGACCTTCCCTCCATGGGGCTCACGCTTCTGGTCACGATGGCGCAGCTGGCGTGCCTGTACATGATTCCCTGGTTCGTGCTGCGTGCATTCGGCGTCGAGGGCGACTTCATCGAGTGCCTCGCGGCCGGGTCCATGGTCCAGATGGTCGCCTCTGCCGTGCCCCTTCCCGGCGGAACCGGCGGCGCCGAGGGTGGCTTCTACATGTTCTACCAGCACATGTTCGGCGCTGCCACGAGCGCCGGCTTCCTGATCTGGCGCATCGTCACCTTCTTCGCGCCCACGATTCTTGCCGCGCCCCTCCTTGGACTGAGGTCGAACGGCGGCATGAGCATCTACAACCGCGTGCAGCGCATTATGGCACGCCTCGGCAGGGGCTCTGCGGCCTCGGCGGCGCCCAAGGTCGCGACCCTCAAGGGCAGCCAGATTGCCGCGAAGGCCAAGGGCAAGACCGCCCGCACCTCCGGCGCGCGGAAGGGCGGTCCCGTGGCCACCAACGGCGGCATTCGCGTTCCCATGGGATCGAAGCAGGCCAAGAGGACTGCCGCCCACGCGCACGACAAGAAGGAGTAGGGGGGGCGTCGGACGCCGTTTCCCAGGCATGCGAAGAGGGCGAGAAGCGCATGCGTGCGCACTTCTCGCCCTCTCTCTTGCTCCGCCTGGCTCCGCTTCGGGCCGGAAGGGCGACCGGCGGTTGCCCCTGGCCTTCGCGGTGTTCCGGACCGGGCTCTACAGGGCGCAGCGTCGGCAGGCGCCGCATGCGGATGGCGCTGCGGCGAGGCCGCCCAGGGCCGTCTCCCTCAGCGCTGCCGGCAGCGAGTCGCCGACTGCCTTCATGGCGGCCACGACCTCGTCGAAGGGGATGGGGTCGAGCACGCCGGATAGCGCGAGCTGAGCCGCGCTGATGGCGTTTGCCACGCCGATGGCGTTTCGGTTCTGGCAGGGGTACTCGACGAGGCCTCGCACGGGGTCGCATACGAGTCCCAGGAGGTTGGCGATCGCCGTTGAGGCCGCGGAGAGGCAGGCCTCGGGGCTTCCGCCCAGAAGCTCCGTGAGGGCGCTTGCCGCCATTGCGGCCGCCGTGCCGACCTCGGCCTGGCATCCACCCTCCGCGCCCGCGACGGAGGCGTTGCGGGCCACTATGGCACCCACGGCGCAGGCATTCCAGAGCGCTGCGGCAATCTGGTCGTCCGCCGCGCCCGCGGCCTCGGCCGTGGCGAGCACCGAGCCGGGGATGACGCCGGCGGAGCCTGCGGTCGGTGCGGCGACGATGACGCCCATGGTCGCAGAGCGCTCGAGGACCGCCATGGCGTAGGCGGTCGCCTTGCTGAGCGTCGAGCCCAGGAGGACGTTCGAGATACGCTCGGCGCCGTCGGCCACGGCCTTTGCCTGCCCGCCCAGGAGGCCTCCCAGGGAGGGCTCGGGCTTCTCGATGGGACGCACGGTCTCCTCCCGCATGACCTCGATGATCTTGGCCATGCGAGCGTCGACGTCCGCCGAGGGCTCGAGCTCCAGCTCGCGCTCGCGCATGATCTGGCCGATGGAGAGGTTCTCGGTGGCACAGGCGCGCAGCAGCTGGGCGCCCGTCTCGAAGCCGTGCGGCAGCACCGCGTCGGGCGCCGCCTGCGAGGCGCCGGGGATGTTCACGAGGCTCGCGAACGAGATGCTCGGCCCGCGCGAGAGGTACTCGAGCACGCTCTGGTCTAGGCCGTCGTCGACCTCGAAGACCGTGTAGGCGCGGCCGCCGCGGCTCTCGCGGAAGGTGCGCATCGTTGCGATGTTGACGGAGGAGGCCGAAAGTCCGCTGGTGAGGGCCGCCAGGACGCCGGGGCGGTCCTGGTGTGCCACGAAGAGGGTGGGATAGTCGCCGGTCATCTCGACCGCGATGCCGTCGATAGAGCTGATGCGGACCTTGCCGCCGCCCAGGGACTCGCCGGTGACCGACATCTGCATGCCGTCCTGGCCAACCATGTTGACCGCGACGGTGTTGGGATGAAGGGCGGTGCCCTCCTTGTCGGAGGCCTCGGTGAACGAGAACTCCAGCCCCTCCTCCTTCGCGAGCTCGAACGAGTTGCGCACGCGGATGTCGTCGGGCGCCATGCCCAGGATGCCCGCGACGAGCGCACGGTCGCTGCCGTGCCCGTGGTAGGTGTGGGCGAAGGAGTTGTAGAGCTTAAAGTCAACGCTCTTGAGGGGCTTCGGGCCCAGGGAGCGCGCGACCAGTGCGATGCGCAGCGCGCCCGCGGTGTGCGACGAGGACGGGCCGACCATGACGGGGCCCAGAATCTCGAACGCTGAGGTGTTCATCATGTGCGATCTTCCCTTTCGTTTGGGCGTCCGGCGCGGCGGGGCCTCGGGCGGATTGCCGCTTCGGCTCCGGGGATGTCACGCGTTTTCGCCATTGTGGCACTCTCGCCACCTTCGTGCACAGAAAAAGGGCCGTCGTATCCTAATGGCTACAACGGCCCCCAAACATGGGCAGGAGCTAGTATCGCGCCGCTTGCGTTCGGCTGCGCCGACTACTCCGCGAGCGGCAGGGCCTTCTCGAGACGCGCCAGGGTGACGTTACGCCCTAGGAGCTCGAGGGACTCGCCGAGCGGGGGAGAGACCTGATTTCCGCACTCTGCTACGCGAACGGCGCCGTAGAACTTGCGCTTGTTGGTCTCGAGCTGCTCGGGCAGGGGTTCGAGCGCCGCATCGATCGAGGCCGCCTTCCACTGGTCCGCATCAATGGCCTCGAGTGCGGCCCTCGCCGCCTCGAGGTAGGAGCGCGCGCCCTCCTTGGCGAGGTTCTTCTTGACGCTCTTCTCGTCGAACTCGACGTCCTCGCCCATATAGAGGAAGCGGCTCTTCTCGACGACCTCGGGGGCAAGCGTGGTGCGCGGCTTCAGGATGCTGGAAAGAAGGTCGAACCACTCCGGCTTGGCGGCGTAGGCCGCGTCGACGTCGTCGTCCTGCTCGAGGCCGGCGGCCATGAGCTGTGGGACGAGCTGGGTCTTGGAGAACTCCTCGTCGCCCATCGCCTGGAGGTACTGGCCGTTGATCCAGTCGAGCTTCTTGAAGTCGAAGGTTGCAGGGTTCTTGGAGACGTGGTCGAGCGAGAACTTGCTGGCCAGGACGTCGCGCGGGACGATGGTCGTGTCACCGTCGAGCGCCCAGCCCAGAAGCGCCAGGTAGTTGACGAAGGCGTCGGAGTCGTAGCCGGCGGCCTTGTACTCCTCGACAGAGGTCGCGCCGTGGCGCTTGGAAAGCTTCTTGCCGTCGGGACCCAGGATCATGCTGATGTGGGCAAAGGTCGGCGTCGGCGCGCCCATGGCCTCGTAGACCATGATCTGGCGCGGGGTATTGGACAGATGGTCGTCGCCACGGATGATGTGCGTGATGCCCATCTGCGCATCGTCGACGACGGTCGCGAAGTTGTAGGTGGGGGTGCCATCGGAGCGGAAGATGATGAAGTCGTCGAGCTCCTTCGCGTTGAAGGTCACGTCGCCGTGGACGGCGTCGTGGACGACGACGTCGCCGCGGTCCAGGGGGACCTTGATGCGGATGGTGTAGGGCTCGCCGGCGTCAACGCGGCGCTGGGCCACGGCAGGGTCGATGTCGCGGCAGGTGCGCTGGTAGCCCTGGAACGCGTCCTTGCGCTCCTGGGCAGCCTTGCGGTCGGCCTCGAGTTTCTCGGGCGTGCAGAAGCAGTAGTACGCCTTGCCCTCGGCCACGAGCCTCATGGCCTCCTTGCGGTAGATGTCCAGGCGCTCGGTTTGCCAGTAGGGGCCAAAGTCGCCGCCGACCTCGGGGCCCTCGTCCCAGTCGAGTCCCAGCCAGCGCATGGCACGCAGAATGATCTGGGTGTTCTCCTCGGTGGAGCGGGTGGGGTCGGTGTCGTCGATTCTCAGGATGAACGTACCGCCGTTCGCACGGGCGAACGCCCAGTTGTAGATTGCGGTGCGCGCGCCGCCTACGTGCAGCTTGCCCGTGGGAGACGGGGCGAAGCGGACGCGGACCGGCCTGTTGTCAGTAGAGCTCACTGTCGAACCTCTTCTAGCTAGTCGATGCCTTCATTAAAACTTGGTCAGTATAGACCGTACGCTAGCGGACGCGCCTCGGCGCGCCCGCGATACTGCAGAATCTGCGGCTCTTGAACCCTGGATGGGCTTGCGTTCCCGTGGGCTACATGATCTTGGTGTCCTCGAGCTTCTCGGCGAACCAGTCGTTCACGCGGATGACGGGCACGCGCAGCACCAGCCCGAGCGCGAGGGCGGGTGCGAGGAAGAGAAGCGCGTGACCCATGCAGACCCAGAATTCGGCCCCGTACGAGCCGGCGATGGCGGCTCGCATGCCGTTCATGATGGGGACGAAGGGCAGGAACGGGTTGAATGCCTGGAACAGGGGAGGGAGCATCTCCTTGGGGAAGCTGCCGCCCGAGCCGGCCACCTGGATGACCAGCAGGAAGACCGCCACGGCCTTGCCGACGTCGCCGAAGGAGGCCACCAGCGCGTAGATGACGTTCATGAAGACGAACGAGGCCACCCACGCGCAGACCATCATCTGAATCGGGTCACTCGCCTGAACGCCAAGGAAGAAGAGGTCACCGAGCATGGCGAGGGTCGCCTGGAGGAACGAGAGCACCAGGTAGATGCCCAGGCGTCCGAAGTAGCGCTGGTACGGGCGGGCGCCTCCCGCCTCGCGCAGGGCCTCTTCCGAGAGCGGTGTCTTGAGCATCGCCGCGAGTACGGTTGCTCCGACCCAGAGAGCGAGCGTCGTGTAGTACGGCGCCATGGCGGAGCCGTTGTTCTCGACGGGGTAGATGGCCTCGCGGTCGAGCTGCACGGGCGACGCGATCCACGACGCGAGTGCGTCGGGGTCCGACGAGAGTATGGTGCGAATCGTCTTCGCATCTCCGGAGCTGAGCGCCGCCTTGAGCCTCGCGTGCGTGTCGTCGATCTTGTCGGCCATGCCGCCGAGCTTTCCCTGCGCGTCCGAGAGGGAGTCCTGCATGGCCTCGAGGTCGGCCTTGGCGGAACCCGTCGCGCTCTGGAGGGACCCGATCGCGTCGTCGAGCTTGTTCGCGACGTCCGAGGTCGCGGAGGACGTGCTGGAGATGGCGTCGGAGAGGCTGGTGAGCTTCTGGTCGAGCTTGCCGGAGTAGTTGCTCTTGAGGGCCTCGATCTCGGTCTTGCCAGCGTCGATTTTCTCCTTTACCTCGCGGCGCTTCGCCTCGACGTTGTCCGTGGTGAGTTCGTCGGCGGCCGTGGAGAGGGCGTTGGAAATGCCGAAGAGCGTCGCCTGCGTCGTTCGGGCGTGGGTCGCGGCTGCCTTGACGTGCGCCTGTGCGGATGCGTCGCTGATGGTCCCCGCCAGGCTGTCGAGCTGTTCGGCGAGGCTGCCGTAGTCACCTGCGACGTGCGAGGTGAGACTGGCCGCGTTGCTGAGCTTCTTGCGGGCCTCGCCGGTGTGGTTTGCCGCGACATCGAAGGCGTCGTCCACGGCCGACCCCAGCGAGTCGATGCTCTGCGAGCTCTTGTCGACGGCACCCGAGATGGCGTCCCTGCTCGAGTCGAGGCCCTGCCTGACCGAAGCGACGCTGTTGCCCGTGTCGTTCAGCAGCGACTTGAGGGAGCTGGCCGACGAGCCGGTGGTCTTAAGCAGGTCGTTGGACGAGCTCACGAGCGACGAGGCCGAGCTCAAGAGCGACGCGTAGGAGCCCACGTGGGTGGAGACCCGCCTGATGTCCTTCGAGCCGCTCGTGAGCGCGCGGTCGAGCGCCGAGGCGACTGAGAGGATCTGGTCGTCGTCCAGGTAGTTTCCGAGGTCGGTCATGACAGCCGCGCCCACGCCGGTTACGGTCTGGGCAAACTGGCGGTCGATTTCGTTCTTGAGCCACGAGGCGCCCTTTTGGGTGACGATCGGCGCGATTGCGTTCTCCTTCTGGTTGACGTAGTAGCGCAGCTCGGCGTGGCGCGTGCTGGTCGAGAAGACCGACATGATGTCGCTCGTGAAGTCCTCCGGGACCACGATGGCGGCGTAGTACTCGCCTGAGCTCACGCCGTCGATTGCGTCCTGCTCGGTGGTGAACACCCAATCGAACTTCTGGTTCTCCCTCAGCGTCGCCTCCACGCGCTGGCCGATGTTGATCTCCATCGGCATGGTCTGCGAGGTGTACCCCCTGTCGGAGTTCGCCACGGCGATCTTGAGCTGGCCGGTCGCGCCGTAGGGGTCCCAGCCGCCTGCGATGTTGAACCATGCGTACAGCGAGGGGATGACGACCAGCCCGATGCACACGACCAGTGCGATGACGTTGCGCGTGGCGTTTTTGCAGTCACGCCTGAAGATCTTGATGATGGTGCTCATCGGCGCTCGCCTCCCTTCGCATCGCTTCCGTCCGTCTTGTGGTGGCCAGGCTCCCCTTCGCCAACGTGCTTGCGATAGTCTTCGGCGCGGTAGTCCAACATGGCGCCGTCCTGGGCGTCGGGCCGCGGGTCGGGTATGGAGTGCTGGGGGTAGGGGGGCCGAGTCGCGCCTGTCGCGTCCTTCTCGCCCGCGTCGCGCGGCCCTGCGCCGGCGGCGTCCCTCGTGCCCCTGATGCGGCTGCGCAGGCTGCCTGCTATCTTGCGGAACGGCAGCTTGTACTCCCATTGCTCGTCGAGCTCGCGGTCAAGCAGTTCGTAGATCTCGTCGCGGCTGTGCTCCGCGAGGGTCGTCTTCTGCCAGACGCGCTCGTGCAGGTACTCGATCACGATGAGACCCGCGCAGATGGCGACGAGCGAGACGATCCACACGATGAGGATCGGCAGCTTCGCCGGCGTTGCGAAGACGAGCGCCAGCAGCACCAGCGGTACCACAAGCACCAGAGCGAAGCCACGCTTGACCATGCCGGGGTATTTTGCCTCGAAGTTCGCCGCCTCTTCGAGCAGGACGTGCTTGTAGTCCTCGGAGGAGAGGAGCGCCTTGATTATGGTCGACAGCTTGAAGTTCTCGCGCGTCATGCCGTCGTGCTCGCAGATCATGAGGTCGGTCTCGGCGAGCTTCTTGTCGAAGAGCGTGTTGATGTTGATGAGGTGCCTGCGGGCTCCCATGCCGATGGCCAGCGCGGGAACCACGAACGCTAGCAGCGTCAGGAGGTTCTGCACGTAGCAGGAGCCCCAGTAGCCCGCGATGGTTTCGCGCATGGCGTTGATCCCGTAGGTGAAGGGCAGCCATGGGTTGATGGCGCGGAAGAAGCCCGGCATCATCTCGATGGGATAGACGCCCGAGGAGCCGGGGATCTGCAGGATGACGAGGACGACGCAGAGCGCCTTGCCGATGTGCTTGAACGCCACCGAGAGCGCGTAGATGATGTTGACGTAGGCGAATGACTGCACCAGGCCGGCGCAGATGAACGCGACGGGGTGCAGGCACTGGACGCCCATGACGAGGTCGCCTACGCAGCAGATGAGTGCCTGCGCGAGTCCGAGGACCAGAAGCAACAGATATCTGCCCAGGTAGCCCTGCCAGGCTCGGTAGGGGCCGACCTCCTCTTCGTCGACCTCGAGCTTGTAGATGGCGATCAGTACGAAGCCGCCGACCCAGATGGCCAGATTGGTGTAGAAGGGCGCGACGCCCGAGCCGTAGTTTGCGACGGGGAAGACGTCCTGCTCGCTGAGCTCGACCGGCGAGGTCATGAATTCCTTCACCTGGTCGGAGTTCATGTCCATGACGTTCTGGAGCAGCTGGAAGTTCTGCGATGCGCGGATTGCCTCGATGTCGGTCGCAAGCGAGCCGAGCGACCCCCTCAGGCCGCCCAGCGCGTCCTGCGTCTGGTCGATCACGTCCTGAGCCTCGCGCAGCGTGCTGTCAAGCTGATCCAGCGTGCCCGAGGCCTGCTGGACGGCGGGGGAAACGCCGTCGAGGATTCCCTGCAGGTCGCCGCCGGCGAGCGCGAAGGAGTCGAGCGAGCTTGAAAGGGCTGGCAGCACGTTCTGCGAGACGTCGTTCTTGGCATCCGAGATGCCGGACGTCGCGTCCTTTATGGAGCCCTCGAGCTGCTGGGCGCCGTCGCTGATGTCCTGCGCGTCGAACTTGAGGCCGTCAAGCTGGGAGGCGATGGAGTCGGCCGTGTCGGCCTTCTTCTGGAGCTGCGAGACGAGCGCGTCGATCTTGCTGCAGAGCTCCTGCTTCTGCTGGTCGCTCAGCATCGAGGAGGCCTGAATCTGGGCCTTCGCATCGTTGAGCGACGTTATTGCCTTGCGGTTGACCTCGCTGAGCTTGTGCGCGGCCTTCGCCCCGGACTGCGCCGTGGCGCTTGCGTGCTCGGCCATGCCCGCGAAGCCGCCGAGCGCTGTCGAGGCGCGCGTGGCCGCCTCGTCAAGGCGCGCGGTGCCGACGCTGACGGCGCTGTCCAGGCGCGAGGCGAGAGACTGCGCGTCGCTGCGGGCACCTCCCAGCTCGCCTAACGCGTCCCTAAGCGTCCTCTGCGAGCTGCCGGTTATCGACGAGAGCGATGCGAGGACGTCTCGCGCCTGCCGGATGGCATCGCGGGTCTTGCCCACGGTGCCCTTTGCACCCTCGAGCTGAGTGCTCACGTCGTCGAGGGTCGACTGGGCGTCGCGGATGTCCGCGAGGACGGTGTCGCCCAGCTTGTCGGTCTGACTCCCGAGCTTCGCGCCCGTGTCCTGCGCCTTGGTCGTGAGCACGCCTGCGACCGTCGAGACGAAGTTGTCGTTGATCTGCTGCTCGACCGTCGAGGCCCCCGTGTCGGTGACCTTCGGGGCGACGGCGTTGACCTTCTCGTTCACGTAGTACTTGAGCTTGGGCGTCTTGAGGTCCCCAGATAGCACGCTCACGAGGTCCGACGAGAAGTCCTTTGGTATCTCGATGGTAGCGTAGTACCTTCCCGAGGCGACGCCCTCGAGTCCTTCCTGCTCGCCCACAAACTGCCAGCCGAGCTGATCGTTCTGCTCGAGCTTCTCGACCACCATGTCGCCCACGTTGATCTGGCCGAGCTTCTCGTTGTAGGTGCCCTCGTCCTCGTTCACGATGGCGACGGCGACGGTGCTGGTGTTCTTGTACGGGTCCCAGTTTGCCGCGATGTTGATCCAGGCGTAGAGGGAGGGGAGGATGCAGACGCCCACGGTGACGATGGCGGCTACGGGGTTCCTGAAGATTCGCCTGAGGTCTCGGCGGAAGATGGTGAGTACGTTGTGCATGTAACGCTCCGTGAATCGTGCGGTTTCAGCATTCAAAATGATATCCCTCCGGCAGATGTCTCGCCGAGTGAACTCTAAAAATTCGAATCTGATTCAAAAATCGTTTCACGTGCTTCCTTGCCAAAGATATGGGCGCTCCATGATGTGTCGACGCAGGCGTTTTGAGCTTGGTTCAAAAATCTGTGTCGAGCGCTATGATGGTCTCGAGACAAGAGGGAAGAGGCGGTCATGGTGCAGTCGGGCGACGGGGACATTACAGGGACGGAGACGCTGACGACGGGAGCGAAGCGAGGCGCGCCGTCGGCCGTCGACGCGTTGCCAAGTGAGGCCACGGCGCCGGTCGAGGACAGACGGTCGTCGGTTCGCGTTGGACTTGCAAAGGCGAACCTCGAGGTTGCCTCCGAGATTGCCGGGGGCATGGCGGCCGTCCGCCACGCCGCGCACGATGCCGCGCTGCGAGCGGCCCAGGGGGTCGTCGAGGGCGCCGCCGCCAAGGGCAGGGCCCGCGCCCGCTCTTCGAGCAAGACGCGCAAGAGCGCGAGGACCCGCGAGCGCATCATGACCGCCGCGAGCGAGATCATGGTCGAACGCGGCAACGGGGACTTTCAGATGAGCGAGGTCTCCGCGCGCTGCCGCATGTCTAAGGGTTCCCTCTACTACTACTTTGCCGACAAGGACGAGCTGGTCGACGCCATCTACGAGTCGGCCTGCGACGACCTCGTCGTCGCCGTCGAGGGCGTCGTGGCCCGGGCCTCGACGGCCAGCGAGTCGCTCGTGAGCCTGTGCGCCGAGGTCAGCCGGCGCGTCAGCGCGGGGAGTCCGCTCGCCCTGGCCCTCACGCGCGAGCTGGCGTCGTCGAACGGAGATGTCTCGGGTGGCATGACCACCCACTTCATGAGGATCGCCCGCATCGTCTCGGCGCAGCTCGAGAGGGGCAAGGCCGAGGGCATCATCAGAAAGAGCGTGAACTCGGACCAGGTCTCGGTGGGCGTTTTGGGCGGCTACCTGGTTTCCTCGCTCGTCTCCGCCGGCGAATCATTGGGGCGCTCCACTGATGCCATCGCCGCCGTCATGACGCGTGATCTGCTTGACGTCGTTATGAACGGCATAGGTGCCCGAGAGGGTGCGTAAGGGGCGAGGGGCGCGTCCCGCGCCCGCTCTGAGGCGCGATGGCTTGCCCCAGTGTGCGTCGACTGGCCGTCGATGCGCTCAAGTGATGAACCTGTTTACAATCCTCAAGTCAAGTCATAGGCTATAGCTTGCTCGTCAAGAGGCACCCGCGTGGGTGCATAGAGCTGAGGGACCGAGCCCTTTGAAGCTCCGGCAACCAGCCAGTTGGTATGGTGCCAATTCTCGGCAGGCCTCAATGCCTGGAAGACGGGGGAACATGGTGTTGCCAGACACGGGTCCCCTTTGTTGGTGGGGACCTTTTTGGTTCCTTGTTGGCGCGTTATCGCCGGAAAGGAGCGTGTGATGGCACGCAAGAGCTACCTGTTCACCTCTGAGTCTGTTACCGAGGGCCACCCCGATAAGATCTGCGACCAGATCTCGGACGCCATCCTGGACGCCATCCTCGAGAAGGAGGCGCGGCTCCAGGCCGCGGGCGTTGAGGGCGCAGACGTCGATAACGTCCGCTGTGCCATCGAAACCTTCACCACCACGGGCACCATCGTCGTCATGGGCGAGGTCCGCACCGAGGCCTACGTCGACGTACAGCAGATCGTCCGCGACACCGTCCGCGAAATCGGCTACACCCGCGCCAAGTACGGGTTCGACGCGAGCACCTGCGGCGTCATGAACCTCATCCACGAGCAGTCGCCCGACATCGCCCAGGGCGTCGACGGCACCTTCGCCCGCGCTACCGACGAGGACCCGCTGGACAAGATCGGCGCCGGCGACCAGGGCATGATGTTCGGCTACGCCTCCGACGAGACCGACGTGCTCATGCCCATGCCCATCTACCTCGCGCAGCGCCTGTCCAGGCGCCTGGCCGACGTGCGTAAGAACGGATCGCTTGCCTACTTGCGACCGGATGGCAAGACGCAGGTCACCGTCCGCTACGAGGGCGATAGGCCCGTCGAGGTGACGGCCATCGTCGTCAGCACCCAGCACGCGGCCTCCGTCGAGGGCTCCCAGATCCGCGAGGACATGATCGATCACGTCATCAAGCCGGTCATGGAGGAGCAGGGCATCAGCTGGAAGCACGCCGACATCTACGTCAACCCCACCGGCCGATTCGTCGTGGGCGGCCCCATGGGCGACACGGGCCTGACCGGTCGTAAGATCATCGTCGACACCTACGGTGGGATGGGCCGCCACGGCGGCGGCGCCTTCAGCGGCAAGGACTGCACCAAGGTCGACCGCTCCGGCGCCTATGCGGCACGTTGGGTCGCCAAGAACGTCGTCGCGGCCGGACTGGCCCACAAGTGCGAGGTCCAGCTGGCCTATGCCATCGGCGTGAGCCACCCGCTCTCCATCATGGTCGACACCTTTGGCACGGGCGCGGTATCCGACGACGTCATCGAGAGGGCCGTCGAGAAGGTCTTTGACCTCCGTCCCGGCGCCATCATCCGGGACCTGAGGCTCCGTCGCCCCATCTTCAGGAAGACGGCCGCCTACGGCCACTTTGGCCGCAAGGACCCCGACTTCACCTGGGAGAGCACCGACCGCGTCGACGAGCTCAAGGCCGCCGTCGACTCCCTGAGGTAGGGGCCGCCGAGGCGGATCAGGCCCGACCGGCTTGGACCGCAAGCATCACTCCTCTTGGATGGAGCCGCCGGGGCAAGCGCACCGGCGGCTCCATCCTCGTTCACGCTGTCTTGGCGGCTACTCGCCGAGCATGCGCTCGAGCTCGAGCACCGCGTTGCGCACACAGTCGTCGCACGGGCAGAGGATGACGCCCGTGTCGCGTCCCTTGAGCTCGGAGCATATGGTCGATCCGCAGCGCCTTCGGAAGCCCTCGAGGAGCTCCGCCGCATCGCGGTGGCACGCGCGGCCGTCGGCGCGCGCCAGGCCAAGCGCCATCTCGGCGCCGACGAGCGCGCCGCAGGTTCCCTCCATGTTGCCCATGCCCGACCCGAACGGCGCGCCCATCGCGCTCAGGGTCTCTTCCGGCAGGTCGCATACGTCGACAAACGCGCGAACCACCGCCTGACAGCAGTTGTTCCTGTCGTGCTTGAGTCCTACCGCCCGCTCGGTTCTCTCCATCAGCTCTCCGTTTCCCCGCGTCGCGCCGCCGCCCTCTGGCGGTGGCGCGGGCGCTTCTCGCCTGCTTTGTTGACATGGTATCCCATGGCCGGGCTGCCGGGACTATTCGGCTCCTGTGACGCCTGTCCGTTTGCGTCAGTCGACCTACCGTTCACGGACGCATCTGCTGCCGCCACGCGGCGCCTCGCGACCGTTGGCCGCAGTTGCGGATATAACGTTTCACGGTGCGTCGGCAAATCGGTCTTTCGCACAATAAATGCTGCTCAGCAGGTGTAGATTCCCGCGAGCTTGTCCAAAGAGAGAGGTCTGTCATGAAACTTCTGCGCGCAATGAGAGAGCCACTGAAGTACGTCCAGGGCAAGGGCGCCCTCCTCAAGTTCGAGGAGGAAATGGGCTACATGGGCAAGCGCTGGCTCTTCGTCTGCTCCAACAGCGGCTACAAGGCCTGCCACGACAAGATCGAGCAGAGCTTCGGCGACTCGGACAGCTACCGCCGCTACGAGATCTTCGGCGGAATCTCGAGCAAGGGCGAGATCGCCAAGATGCAGGAGATCGTGGAGAAGGACGCAATCGACGCGGTCGTGGCCGTGGGTGGCGGCTCTGCCGTCGACACCGCGAAGGCCACCGCGTTCTACGCCGGCAAGCACGTCGTGGTAATCCCGACCGTCGCCGCGACCGACGCGCCGTGCACGGGCCTCTCCGTCATCTACAACGACGACGGCAGCTTTGACAAGTACCTCTTCTATCCCACCAACCCCGACGCCGTCATGGTCGACAGCCAGGTCATCGCCGAGGCCCCCGTGAGCTTCCTCGTCGCCGGCATGGGCGACGCCCTGGGCACCTACTTCGAGGGTCGCGCCTCCATCAGGACCGAGTCTCCCAGCCTCGAGGGCACCGGCATCACGCGCGCTGGCATGGCGCTGGCCAAGCTCTGCTACGAGACGCTGCGCAACTACGGCTCTCAGGCCATCGCCGCGTGCGAGAACAACGTGGTCACGCCGGCACTCGACGCCATCATCGAGGCCAACGTGTACCTTTCCGGGGTCGGTGCGGACAACGTCAACTGCGCCGCGGCCCACTCCTTCTACAACGGCCTCACCTCGCTCGGCGGACACAGCGCGCCCCACGGCAGCTGCGTCGCCTTCGGCACCCTCGTCCAGCTTGTGCTCGAGGGTGCGACCAAGGAGGAGTTCGAGGACGTTCAGGGCTTCTGCCGCGAGGTCGGCCTGCCCACGACGCTCGCCGAGCTCGGGATCACGACCGACGAGCAGATCCACACCATCGCGAAGAACGCCTGCGTGCCCGGCGAGACGATTCACAACCTCGCCGGCGACGTCACACCCGACGAGCTCTACGCCGCCATCGTTCAGGCCGATGCACTGGGCAAGGCGAACTCCTAGGGGGTCTCGTCCTTGGCTAGAATTATTCGCGTCGAGACCGTTTGTGCCTGCGGCGCCCCAAGTCTGGAGTGACCATGACCTCATCGGGACGTGAAGATCGCAATTCAGGGGAGCCCGCCCGCGCATGCGCGGGCGGGCTCCCTCTGTCTCGCCGCGCCCTCCTGCGCGCCATCGGTGGCTTGGGAGCGCTCGGTGCCGCGGCCCTGAGCTCAGGGTGCTCGGGCGCGCACGTCGCCGACGAGGCCGAACCGGTCGCCACTGTGGTCGAGGGCTCGGCCAACCCTGTAGAGCTTGCGCGATCCATGCAGGTGGACATGGTCGGCGATGTCGGCAGGCTTAAGACCTTCGACATGCACTGCGACACGGTCGACGTTCTGTCGATGTCAAGCTGGGAGCCCTACCTCTCGACGCCCGCCCTCTCGCGCCAGGGTGACCTCATGAGCAACAACGGCGACGTTTCCCTCGATCGCATGGGGCAGATCGCGCACGTGCAGGGCTATGCCATATGGCTGCCCGACGCGGTCGACGACCCGCTGGGCTTCTACCGTCAGGCGCGCGACTGGTTCAAGTCGCAGATGCAGACCTATTCCGACTCCGTTGTCCAGGTGAAGGATGCGCAGGACATACCGGACGTCCTCGCCCAGGACAAGAGCTGCGCCTTCTTGACCGTCGAGAGCGCCGCGGCCGTGAAGGACGACCTCAACGTGGTCGACGAGATGGCCGATGACGGCGTGAAGTGCGTGGGTCTCACCTGGAACGGTCAGAACGCGCTCGCCGGCGGCGCCAAGTCCGATGTCGGCATCTCTGACCTGGGTCGCAGGGCGATCGAGCGCTTCGAGGACCGCAAGGTCGCGCTCGACGGCGCCCACCTTTGCGACCGCTCGTTCTGGGAGCTCATGAAACTGCGCCGCAGGCCCGTCATGGTGAGCCACGCGCTCTCGCGCAGCGTTTGCGACGTGCCCCGCAACATGACCGACGACATGTTCAGGGCCGTCGTCGACGACGGTGGCATCGTCGGCGTCAGCTGCTGCACCGAGTTCATCACCAAGCGCACCACCGGGACCGACGTCACCTTCGACGAGCTTATGGCCCACTACGAGCGCTTCCTCGACCTTGGCGGCGAGAAGTGCCTCTGCCTTGGTGGAGACTTTGACGGAGCGCGGCTTCCCTCGTGGCTCTCGAGCGTCGACGCGCTCCCTTCCTTCTACAATCAGGTGGCCGCGCGTTTCGGCGCGGAGCTCGCTGATGATATCTTCTTCCAGAATGCCTACGCGTTCATGGTGAGAAACGAGCTTGTTTAGAACTGCCGGTTAGAAACGAGTTGGTTTGGTGCGCTTTGCCTCTGTGGTCTTGGACATCCCTACGCGAGCCCTGGACGCCGCCTTCGACTACGCCGTTCCCGACGAGGTTCGCGCACAGGCCGAGGGCGACGGTGTGGGCTGCTCCGGAGGGCTCATTGGCTGCACCGTGCTCGTGCCTTTCTCGCACAGGCAAGTCGTCGGCTACGTCGTGGCCACCTTTGACGAGGCGCCTGCGGGAATCGACCCCGCCCGCATCCTTCCCATCGCCCGCATCTTGGCCTCCAGCGCCTTTGACGAGCCGTCGGCGCGAGTTGCTCGCTGGATCGCGCGCGAGTACAGCTGCCCCCTGTGCGAGGCCATCAGGCCTTTTCTGGCGCCCGGGCAGACCGTTAAGGTCCGTCGCGCCGACGACTCGAGCCCCTGGGAGCTCGTGTGCGAGAAGAGCGGTCCCGTCGACGAGCGCTGGGTCTCTCTGACCGAGTCCGCCGCGGACTTCGAGCCGCGCGCCAACGCCAGCAAGCAGCGCGCGGTGCTCGGGGCGCTTTCGCAAGGCACCGTGCGCATGGCCGAGCTTTCCGCTATGCTGCCGGGCTGCTCGGCAACGGTCGCGGCGCTCCAGAAGCGCGGCGTCGTCTCGGTAGAGCGCCGCAGGCACGTGCGAGGGGGAGAGGGGACCACGCTTTCGAGTGCGACCGCCAGCCGTCCCGAGCACCTTACGAAGGGGCAGGTCGGCGCACTCGAGGCCGTCGCCGCCGCCTGCGCGGCGGCCCGCGGCGACGTCGTGGTCGTCGACGGCGTCACCGGATCGGGCAAGACCGAGGTCTACCTCGAGGCTATCGAGCGCGTCCGCAAGTCTGGCAAGAGCGCTCTCGTGCTGGTTCCCGAAATCTCGCTCACCGCGCAGACCGTGGGTCGCTTCAGGTCGCGTTTCGGAGACGACGTGGCCATCCTCCACTCGCGCCTTTCGGCCGGCGAACGCTTCGACCAGTGGGACCTCGCCCGCAGGGGAGAGGCGCATGTCGTCGTGGGCGCTCGTTCGGCCCTGTTCGCGCCACTGCGCGACTTGGGGCTCGTGATCATTGACGAGGAGCACGAGGCCAGCTACAAGCAGGACTCCGCGCCGCGCTACCATGCGCGCGAGGTGGCGGCCCGAATCGCGCGCGAGCGCGGCTGCGCCCTGGTTCTGGGCTCCGCCACCCCCTCGCTCGAGAGTCTCGAACGCTGCCGTGCGAAGTCATGGGGCGGCGTGAGCTGGACGCGCGCGTGCATGCCCGAGCGACCGGGCTCGGCCAGGCTTCCCAAGGTGCGCGTGGTCGACATGACCGAGCAGTTTGCGCTCGGCCGCAAGCACATGTTCTCGAAGCCGCTCGCCGACGCGCTGCAGGGCGTTGCCGAGCGGCGCGAGAAGGCTGTCCTGCTCCTTAACCGAAGGGGCTTCGCGAACTTCCTGATGTGCCGCGAGTGCGGCGCGGTCCCCGAGTGCCCGCACTGCTCGACCTCGCTCACCTACCACGAGCGGACCCACACGCTGGTGTGCCACAGCTGCGACCGCTCCTGGGCCATCGGCACGCCCGGCGCGCCGATGCGCTGTCCCGTGTGCGGCAGTCCCTACCTGGGCGCCTACGGCATCGGGACGCAGCAGGTCGAGACCACGCTCGCGGACGAGCTTGCGGGAAAGGGCGTCACCATCGTCCGCATGGATGCCGACACGACGCGCGGCAAGGGCGAGCACCAGAGGCGCCTGGAGGAGTTCGACGCGGCCGAGTGCGCCGTGCTCGTCGGCACCCAGATGATCGCCAAGGGGCTCGACTTTCCCCAGGTCACGCTCGTCGGGGTCATCAACGCTGACACCACGCTCAAGATGCCCGACTTCAGGGCGGCCGAGCGCACCTACGACCTCCTCGAGCAGGTTGCCGGTCGCGCGGGCCGCGGCGAGCGCCCTGGCGAGGTCATCATCCAGACCTACTGGGCGAGCCATCCCGCCATCCAGGCCGTCGCCGCCCACGACCGTGACCTCTTCATGAGCTCCGAGCTCGAGGAGCGCCGCGATGGCAACTACCCGCCTTACTCGCGTCTGGCCAACGTGCTGTGCTGGGGTCGCAACGAGTCCGAGGTTCGCCGCGTTCTGGACGGCGTCGCCTCCACGCTGCGCGCGCGCATCGAGGGGCGACGCGGCTGGGAGGTGCTGGGCCCGGCCGACTGCCTCAAGTCGCGCGTGAAGGACCGGTTCCGCAGGCACATCCTGGTGAAGGCGCCCGTGGGGGAGGAGCTTGGCGCCCTTCTCGACGCCTGCGTCCGCGAGCAGGACAAACCGCGCGGCGTGAACGTCGCCGTCGACGTGGACGCCTACGACATGATGTAGTCGGCGCGCCCGCCGCGCCTTGCGAGGGGCACTCGCCTCCGGCTCGGGCTGATGCGGGTTTCTCGTGTTTGCGCGCCCACGTGCCTGCGGGGGCCGCGTGAGGGTAAGCTTGAGGTGCTGGCAATCTATTGCAAGGAGAGTTACATGAGTGCAGAGAAGGACATCGTCTGCGCACCCGACGACAGGCTCAAGACCGAGTGCGCGCCCATCCAGAAGATCGACGACGGCGTGAAGGCGCTCGCGAAGCGCATGCTCGAGGACATGTACGAGTCCGACGGCTGCGGCCTCGCCGCACCGCAGGTGGGCGAGCTCGTCCAGTTGGTCGTCATCGACGTCGACTACAGCGGCGCTCACGACCGCAACCCCTACGTCCTCATCAACCCGAAGATCGTCAAGGCCGACGGCCCCGAGCGCCCCTTCAACGAGGGCTGCCTCTCGTACCCCGGCATCAGCGTCGAGGTCAGCCGTCCCAGCCACGTCGTGGTCCAGGCGCTCGACCTCGAAGGCGACCTCATGCAGTACGAGGCCCAGGACAATCTTCTGGCCGTCTGCCTCCAGCACGAGATCGACCATCTGCACGGCATCACGATGGTCGACCACCTGACTCCCGGCCAGCGCGTCGCCGCCATGCGCGACTACCAGCAGGCCGTCGCCGCCGGAGCCAGGCCCGGCGAGACTTCCGTCGACTAGGGAGGCCGCATGCGCGTCGTCTTCATGGGAACGCCCGACTTCGCCGTTCCGTCCCTCAGGCTGCTTGTCGAGCGTCACGACGTGACGCTCGCCCTCACGCGCCCCGACGCGGTGCGCGGCCGTGGCAAGCGCCTCGAGCCTTCCGCCGTCAAGGCGGCCGCCCTCGAGCTGGGGGTTCCAGTCATCGAGACCAACAAGATAACCCCTGAGGTGCTCGACCGCATCAGGGCCGAGACGCCCGACGTCATCTGCGTGGCCGCGTATGGCTGTATCCTTCCCGACGAAGTTCTCGACGTCGCGCGCCTGGGATGCGTCAACGTGCACGGCTCGCCCCTGCCGCGCTGGCGCGGCGCCGCCCCCATCCAGCGTGGCGTCCTCGAGGGGGACGACGAGGTGGGCGTCTCGATCATGCGCGTGGTCCACGACCTCGATGCCGGGGCCTACTGCCGCCAGGCCACCATCGCCGTGGGGCAGAAGACCTGCACGCAGTTGATGTCCGAGGTCGCACAGCTGGGTGCCGACGAGCTACTTGCCGCGCTTGGCCAGATGGAGGCGGGAGAGGCCCGCTGGGTCGAGCAGGACGAGTCCCAGGTCACGTACGCCAAGAAGATCAGCAAGGCTGAGATGCGCCTTGATCCCGCCGACGACGTCGCCAAGAACGCCCGTCGCATCCAGGCCTCGACCGACGCCGCGCCGGCCCGCCTCAAGGTGGGCGAGAGGGGCGTGCGCGTCCTTCTCGCAACCGTCTCCTCCGAGCCGCTTGGCGCCGGCCGGGCGCTTGTCCGCAAGGGCCGCGTGTTCCTGGGCTGCGCCGACGGCTCGCTCGAGCTGCTGCGCGTCAAGCCTGACGGCAAGAAGGAGATGGACGCCTCCGCTTGGGCCCAGGGCCTGCATGCGGACGGCCTTACATGGGGGCGTCTGTAGTGGGAGCGTTGTCTTCCGCGCGTGCCGCGGCTCTCGATGTCGTCTGCGAGGTTCGCCGCCGCAGGGGGCGCGTCCGTGATGTCCTTCGCTGCTCCGGCGAGGTCGAGGCCCTCGACCCGCGTGACCGTGCCCTGACGACGCGCCTCGCCGTCGGTGCCGTTCGCGCCTCCGGAACCCTCGACGGGATCGTTCGGTCCCATGTGACGCGCGGGCATCTGGAGCCGCGCCTTGCCGACGCGCTTCGCGTCTCGACGTTCGAGATCCTGTTTCTCGACACGCCCGCACAGGTGTCCGTCAGCCAGGGCGTAAGCCTCGCGGCATCCGTCGCACCCCGCGCCCGCGGCCTCGCGAACGCAATCCTGCGCCGCGTTGCGGCCGAGGACCTTCCACGGATCGGCGAGGCACGAGAACGTCTTCAGGCACTCGTTTCGCTCGAGGATGACCAACGTATCGAAGGCGTCGAACCTACGGGCAAATATGGGCTCTCAGATGGTCGCTTTTCGTCGGCCGGTGCCTCCGAGCCCTCGTCTGCTCTTGTGGCTGACATCTCTCTTGCGGGCTGCCTTCCGCAGTGGCTCGCGGAGGAGGTTGTCGCTTCCTTAGGACCCGCACTCGGTGCCTCGCTTGCCCTGCGGGCACTTGAGCCGCCTGCCGCGACCGTTGCCCTCAACCCCTCGCTCGGCGAGGGGCTGTCGCTCGAGGCCCTGTCCGCAGCCGCTCTTGACGAGTCTCCGCTCCCGTGGCCCGGTGCATATCGGCTTGGTCGGCAGGCCGGGCTTGCGCGCTCGGGTCTCGTGCGCGCGGCAAAGGTGCTGCCCTGTGATCTTGCCGCCCAGGTGGTCGCCTGGACGGCGGCGTCTTGCGCGTGCGGCACGGCCGACCGGCCGGCCCGACTGCTCGAGGTCGGGCAGGGGAGGGCGACCAAGACCATTCTCATGGCCGGTGCCGCGCAAAGCTGGGCGCGCACGTTAGATATCTGCTCCGTCGAGTTGGAGGAGTCCAAGGTCAGGCTTGCTTGCGAGCGCCTTCGCGCTGCGGCCGTGGCCGATTGCTGCAAGTCGTTCGCCCTCGACGCCACGTCCCTTTCCGACGACGACATGCCCATGCCCCTGCAAGAGCCGTTCGACGTCGTCTTCGTCGACGCACCGTGCTCCGGTTCGGGCACGCTCAGGCGGCACCCCGAGATCGCCTGGTCACTGTCTCGGGATGCCGTGCGTCATGCAGGGAGCCTTCCCGCCCTGCAGCTTGAGATCCTCACGGCGGCGGCCTCTCGCGTCGCTCCGGGCGGCGAGCTGCTCTACTCTACCTGTTCCATCCTTGTCAGCGAGGACGTCGAGGTCGTCCAAGCATTCCTCAATAGCGAGAAGGGTTCCGATTTCAGACTTGCGAGCGTTACGGACGCACCCATCGCCTCTGGACTCAGGCCAGAAGAGGCTGATCTTCTCGGGCACATGGTCTCTGCCGACGGAATGTTTCGCTCCTCGAGAGGCACGCTCTTCGGCATCGACTGCGACGGACACTTCCTTGCCCGTCTGGTTCGTACCGGAGGCACGGAACCTTGATAATGTGCGTCCTCGCCTATACGAGTTCCTGGATTCCGGTCCCCGGCTCTGCCGGGGACCATTTTTTTGATTGACGCCTCTGGTTCAGCCTTTGTTCATTTTATAGGTATCTAGCAGGTATTTCATAACCATAAAGTAACGCTTTATGCTGCTAGTCTTACCCTATAGTAAGCCTTGAGTTTAGCCTTACAGGAGCTTGAGATAGATATAAAATAACGGGCCCTTTCGGGCCCGTCTGCCTGTCTAATTATTCCTGAGGGCGGCCTTTCGGCCCCACGGCACCTCTTCCGGAGCCTATTTCTTGCCCTTCTGGTCGGTGTTGTAGAAGCCCGAGCCCGAGAAGACGATGCCAGACGCGGAGAAGACGCGGCGCGCCTGGGCACCGCACTTGGGGCAGTCAACCTCGGGGTGCGCGTTCATGGGGTGCTCGACCTCAAACGTGTTGTCGCACTCGGGGCACTTGTAGTCATAACGAGCCATTGTTGGAACCTCCGGACGAAACTAACCTTTCGGCTGAGCGGGGCGTCCTCGCCCCTGGCCGTCTTCGTTCTTACCCTTCGACGTACGAATCTACCACGAGCTTTCGGGAATGCCCCTGTTATCATGGAATCTGCTCTTTGGCACTGTGCCCGCGGCGACGGCTGCGGCTCTTGGGAGGAAGCATGGCAATTCGCGGCGCGCTCTTTGACTGTGACGGAACCCTGATCGACTCCATGCCCATGTGGCATCGGGTGACGGTCGAGCTTCTCGCCGCGCATGACGTCAACGACCCCGAGAACGTCTTCGCCAAGACCGAACCGCTCCCTCTGCACGAGATGTGTGCGAGTTTCTGCGACGACTTCGGCGTCGACTCAACCGAGGACGCCCTTTTCGAGGAACTCATGGTTCGCGTTCGCGACGCCTATGCGCACCGCGTCGAGCTCCTTCCGGGCTGTCGGGAGTTCCTGGGGGACCTTTCCGCCCACGGCGTTCGCATGGCGGTCTGCTCGTCCACTTCTGTCCCCGAGGTCGAGCTCGCGCTCGAGGCCCAGGGCATTCGCGGGTTCTTCCGGGACGTCATCTCGACGGGTGGTTCCGTCCGCAGCAAGGAGTATCCCGACGTCTGGGAGAAGGGCCTCGCCTCGTTGGGGACCGCGGCGGGAGAGACCTGGGTCTTCGAGGATGCGCCCTTTGGCATGAGAAGCGCCCGCCAGGCGGGCCTTCACACCGTCTGTCTGTTCAGCCCCCACGGGGACCGCGACATCGACGAGTGCTCCCGCCTCGGCGACATCCTCGCCCATGGCTACCCAGAGCTCTCGTTCGCCCTGCTCGAAGACTATGCGCTTCCGGTTCCCGGCTTCGGGTCCGGCTCCGATCCGTCTCCCGACGCCGCGCCCCTACGGGCGCTCGTCGTCGATGGATCCCCAGAACCGAGCTCTGCCGGGCTGGTTCGTTCCCTGGCACGGGATGCCGACTACGTGATCGCAGCCGACGCGGGCGCCATGGTCCTAAGGGAGGCCGGTGTCGTGCCCGACGCGTTCTGCGGGGACTGCGACTCGGTCGAGCCTACTGCCGGCGACTGGGCTCGCTCCGTGTCTCGCGTTAGCTACGAGCTTCCCCGCGAGAAGTACGCGACCGACCTCGCCTACGCCATCGCCTGCGCCCGAAACGAGGCCGCTCGCCAGGGCCGTCCGCTCGCACTCGACGTCACCTGCGCCACGGGTGGCCGTCCCGACCACGCGCTTGCCGTGATGGGCCAGCTGCTCGGCGCCGCCGACGCTAGGCCCCGTCTGGTTGAGGACGGCTTCGAGGCCCGGATTCTCTGTCCCGAGGGCGCTGACGAGTGGGGTCTGGGCGGCGACGCCAAGGGGAGGACCTTCTCGCTCATTGCCCTGCGCGACTCGATCGTCTCGGAGTCGGGCATGCGCTGGAACCTGGATCGCCGCACCCTTCCGGCCCTTTCTGACGAGGGCGTGTCCAACGTCGTTGCCGAAGGGGGAGCGCACATCCACTGTCACGAAGGCGTCGTCATGGCGTTTCTGCTATAACGTAAATCTTTTCGCACGGGGTGGACCACCACCTCTGCAGTCGCCTCCGGCGGTTGCCTGCGTTGGAAGGGGCTGGAGTATAAGAAAAGGAGCCCCGAGGGGCTCCCTTGCTTAAGCGCTATGCGTGCTGATACTTATGCCTGCTCAGCAGAGCGAGCAACCTTGCCGCTCTTGAGGCAGCGCGTGCAGACGTTCTTCTTGACTGCCTTGCCGTCCTCGAAGACGGTGACGCGCTGGATGTTGGGCTTAAACGTACGGTTGACGGTGCGGTGGGAGTGGCTGATGGAGCGACCAGCAACGGCGTGCTTACCGCAGATATCACAAACCTTCGACATTGTTACGACCTCCAAAGGGCGGCGCGGATGCCCCGCAATTTCCAAAGCCGTCCAAATATAGCACAGCCGATGTGTTGCGCAAGCCCCAGAAGTGCTTTCTTGTGGTGGTTTTGTAGTCAGATACGTGCGATTTGCATCTTTCTGGATGCTTTTGACCGCTTGGCGCGGCGGCGCCCCCTTGCCTATTCCTGCGCGGGGACGCCTTGGGCACGCTTGCATGCGCGCCCTGACGTATGGGGAATTTCGTTTGTCATGTGGCTGCGCGCCACGATGCGGGCTCTTGCGGCACTTCTCTGCGCTATAGTTGGCATATTCATGCTGAGTCCCCGAGTCCTTGGGTGCAAGCGAGAGGAGAAGATATGGCATCTGTCGTTCCCGGCGAACTTCGGGTATCCAACGACTGCATCGCGGACCTTGCCGGTTATGCCGCGCTCGAGTGTTACGGCGTTGTGGGCATGGCCGTCACCGACGAGCAGGATGGCGTCACTGTTCTGCTTCCCGCCCGTCGCCTGAGGAAGGGAATCGGCGTCACGGCCGTGGATGGGGGCGTCAAAGTCGACCTCCACGTCGTCGTCGAGCAGGGGGTCAACATGTCCTCCGTCTCTGATAACCTTGTCAGCTCCGTCAAGTTTATCCTCAAGCAGATTGCCGAGTTGGACGACGTCGAGGTGCGCGTCCATATCGAGGGCATCCGCACCCGCTAGCGTCTGCTGGCACAACTGAACGCTTCCATATATATAGAGTAGGAACCGAGGTTCTCCAGAAATGATCGCCAACGTCGTTCGAAACTGTTTCCCCGTTGCGGCCCAGGTCGTCGCTGACAAGGCCGATGAGATCAACAAGCTCAACGTCTTCCCCGTCCCCGACGGAGACACGGGCACCAACATGTCGCTCACCCTGGGCACCGTCGTCAAGGAGGTCCAGGCGCTTCCCGCCAACGCCTCCATGGACGACATCGCCAAGGCCATCACCCACGGCTCCCTCATGGGCGCGCGCGGCAACTCTGGCGTCATAACCAGCCAGATCCTGCGCGGCGTCGCCGAGGGTCTGACCGCCGCCAAGGGCGACTCCGCTACCGCCGCCGACATTGCCTTTGCGCTGCGCAACGGCGTCAAGGTGGCCTTCAAGGCCGTCCGCAAGCCCGTCGAGGGCACTATCCTCACCGTCCTGAAGGACATCTCGGCCAAGGCGGACCAGCTCGAGAAGGCCAATGTCTCCGCCAAGGAGGCGCTCGACGCCATCGTCGTCGAGGCCTACGAGTCCGTGGCCCGCACGCCCGACCTCCTTCCCGTTCTGAAGGAGAACGGCGTCGTCGACTCGGGAGCCTTCGGTCTGGCCACCTTCATCGAGGCCTTCGTGAACGCCTACAACGGCAAGGCTGGCGAGGTCTCCGAGTTCAAGACGACCGTCGACTCCGAGGGTGCCAAGGCCCACGTCTCCGACGTCGTCGACATCGAGCTTAACGACGACTGGGAGGGCTCCGAGTTCCGCTACTGCACCGAGTTCCTCTTCCACGCCGAGGATCCCAACTTCGACGAGGAGGCCAACCTCAAGTACCTGTCCACCATGGGAGACTGTGAGCTCCTGGTCGGCTCCAACCCCGACTACAAGATCCATGTCCACACCAACAGGCCCGACCGCGTCCTGCGCCACATGCTGCACCGCGGCCAGATCTTTAAGGTCTACGTCCACAACATGGACCTCGAGGCCGAGGAGCGCACCGAGTCCATCCGCGAGGACAAGGCCGAGGCGGTTGCGGGTCAGAAGAAGCCCCTGGGCTTCGTCGCCGTGGCGGCCGGCTCCGGCCAGGCAGACATCCTGAAGTCTCTGGGCGTCGACGTCATCGTCTCTGGTGGCCAGACCATGAACCCCTCGACCGCCGACATTCTCGATGCCATCGAGAAGTGCAACGCCGAGTCCGTTATCGTCCTTCCCAACAACGGCAACATCCGCATGGCCGCCGAGGCCGCTGCCAACGCGTGCGACAGCTGCGACTGCGCCGTCGTTCCCACCAAGACGGTTCTGCAGGCCTTCGCCGCGATGTTCGTCGCCGACCCCGAGGGCGACCTCGACGCCAACGTCGAGGAGATGACCGACGCCATCGGCGAGATTCGCGACGGCGAGGTCACCTCTGCGGTCCGCGACTCCGCCGCGGCCGACGGAACGCCCATCCACTCTGGTGACGTCATGGGCATTATGGGCGGCTCCATCGAGGTCGTCGGCTCCAGCGTCCAGGATGTCACCCTCGAGGTGATCAACCGCATGCAGGAGGAAGAGGAGGGCGACACGCTCACCATCCTCGCCGGCTCTGACTTGGACGACGATGCCTTCCAGAAACTGGTCGATGCCATCGAGGAGGCCCAGCCTGACCTCGAGATCGACTCCCACCGCGGCGAGCAGCCCCTCTACCCGGTTGTCTTCTCCATCGAGTAGGAGGCCTTCGCGCTCGTGGGCGAAACCCCTACCGTAACAGAGGTGGGCGAGCGTCTCTCGCGCACCGTTTCTCTTACTGATGACGTCTCGCGCCTGCGCTATGCCTCGGGCGCGAGACGCGTTTCTTTGGGCAGACTCGGCCTCGACCGGGTGCGCGATGTCCTTCTCCACGTTCCCAGTCGCTACCTCGACTATACGTCGCGCGTGGACATCGCCCACGCCGACGTGGGCAGCGAGGTCACAGTGGTCGGCACGGTCGACAAGGTGACCCTTAAGCGCCCGCGGCCGCGCATGGCCATCGTCGAGATCTTCCTGCTGGATGACACCGGCGTGATCGAGGTCACGTTCTTCCGCCAGCCTTGGCTCGCCGAGCAGATCAAGCGGGGCGACACCCTGGCCGTCTCGGGCAAGGTTACCTTCGAGTATGGCTTCAAGCGCATGAAGGCGCCGTTCCACGAGAGGCTCGCCTCGGCGGGCGAGAGCACTGATTATGCGCGCATCCTGCCCGTCTATCACGTGTGCGAGGGACTCTCCGTCGCATGGGTGCGCCGCATCGTGTCGTCCGCACTCGAGGACGCGGGCGACGTCTGCGACTTTCTGCCTGCCTCGCTCGTGTGCGAGCGCGGCCTCATGTCGCTCGGTCGCGCCCTGCGCGAGGTGCACTTCCCCTCGTCGCTTGCCGCAAAGGAGCGCGCCCGCCGCCGCTTGGCCTTCGACGAGCTGCTCTGCCTGCAGCTTGCCCTGCGCTGCCGCCAGAACATCCAGCTCGCTGGCGTCGAGCCGCGGGTCCATGTTGTGAACGGCCCGCATGTCGCCGCCCTTCGCGCGGCCTTGCCCTTCTCGCTCACCGACGAGCAGGGACGCGCGGTCGAGGAGATTTTGCGCGACATGGCGTCTGACCAGGTCATGAACCGTCTGCTGCTGGGTGACGTCGGCACGGGCAAGACGGCCGTTGCGGCCTTCGCCCTGGCCGCGGCTGCAGACAGCGGCAGCCAGGCCGCGATGATGGCTCCGACCTCCGTCCTGGCGCGCCAGTACGCCCAGAAGCTGGGCCCGCTGCTGGACGAGGCTGGCGTCAGCTGGGCGCTCATCACAGGTGCCACCGCACCCGCCGAGCGCGAGGCGTCCTGCACGGCCCTGGCTTTGGGCCAGACGACCGTCGTCTTTGGCACCACGGCGGTCCTCTCGGACGACGTCGCCTTCGACAGGCTGAGCGTCGTCGTGATCGACGAGCAGCACCGCTTCGGCGTCGACCAGCGCGCGGCGCTGCGGCGCAAGGGGCCCGGCGCCGACCTTCTTGCAATGACCGCGACGCCCATCCCGCGCACTCTGGCGCTCTCGCTCTACGGCGACGTCCAGCGCTCCGTCATCCGCCATCGTCCCCATCCCGGCGCCGGTGTGCGGACCACCTGCCTCCCGATCGAGCGGCTCGACCTTGCCTACGGGGCCATTCGCGAGGCGGTCGACGCCGGGCGGCAGGCCTACGTCGTCTGCCCCCTGGCGGACGACGCCGACGAGGGAGAAGAGCTGGACGACGTGCCCGAGGCCGAGGTATCGCGCTCCCAGAACGTGCGCTCCGCCGCCTCAAGCCTGCGCGAGCTGTCGAGGGGCGCGCTCAGGGGGCTTCGCCTCGAGCTGCTCACCGGTCGCATGCCCGCTGCCCATAAGGACGAGGTGATGGAGCGGTTCCGCTCCGGTAAGGTCGACGTCCTGGTGAGCACGACCGTGATCGAGGTGGGCGTCGACGTCCCCAACGCGACGGTCATGCTAGTGTATGATGCCGACCGCTTCGGCCTCGCCACGCTTCACCAGCTGCGCGGCCGCGTCGGTCGTGGCGACTGCGAGGGGCAGGTGTTCCTGTCCTGCGCCGCCAAGAAGGGCTCGCCCGCCCGTGAGCGCCTTGCGGCCCTCGAGCGCACGTCGGATGGGTTCGAGCTCGCCGAGCTGGACCTCAGGCTGCGCCACGAGGGAGAAGTGCTTGGCTACCGGCAGCATGGCGGCGGTCCTGAGCTGAAGATATCTGACCTGGTGGGCGACGCCGACCTGGTCGAGCTCGCACATGAGGATGCTCTCGAGCTCGCGCGACGCGACCCCGAGCTCGCCTCGGCAGAGCTGCGTCCGCTGGCACGCGAGGTGCAAGACAGGTTTGGCGCTTATTTCGAGGAGGTAGAGCGCACGTGAGGATAGTAGGCGGCAAGTGGAGGGGCCATCCCCTCGAGGCTCCCGAGGGCCGCGACGTGACGCGGCCGACGACCGACAGGACGCGCGAGTCCATCGCGTCGATGGTACTCTCGGCCTTCGGGCTGGACCTTTCGGACGTATCGCTCCTCGACGCCTTCGCCGGCTCAGGTGCCATCGGCCTTGAGCTCCTGTCGCGCGGGGCGGCCTCGGCGACCTTCGTCGACCGCGACCGCGGCGCCGTCGCGCGCGTGCGCAGGAACGCGAAGTCTTTGGGCGCGAGCGTCGCCGAGGCGCACGTCATGTCCGGCGACGTGTTCGGCCTGGCCGAGCGCGGCTCGCTTGCCGGCGCACCCTTCCGGCTTGTGGTGCTCGACCCGCCCTATGCCGTTGATGCCGAACGCGTGAGCTCGCTCGTCGCGAGCCTGGCTGAGCGCGGCATGCTCCGGGAGGGCGCGCTCGTCCTCTACGAGCACGACTCTCACGCGCCGGGGCTGGACGTCGCCGACTTCACCCAGATCAAGGAGAAGAGCCACGGCATCACCACCGTCGAGCTCCTGAGGCGCAATGCCGCCTTGGCCGAGGCCGATGCGTTCGCCGCCGAGGACGCCGCCGTTGACGGCAAGGACGTTGTCGCTGGCCAAGTGGAAGGGGAGGCCGAGAATGGCCGATAGCGTTATCGAGCACGTGGTGGTTCCGGGAACCTTTGACCCGGTGACCTTCGGACACCTGGATGTCATTCGCAGGGCGCGCAGGCTGTTCCCGCGCGTGACCGTGGGCGTAGCGGCCTCGGTGGGAAAGAACGGCGTGGGGCCGACCTTCTCGCTCGACGAGCGCGTGCGCATGCTGCTCGAGGCGCTCGAGCTCGAGGGCATCTCCGAGCGCGTGGACGTACGCCCGTTCAGCGGCCTTCTGGTAGCCTTCTGCCAAGAGGTGGGGGCTGGTGGTGTGGTCAAGGGCCTGCGTGCCATGACGGACTTCGAGTACGAGCTCCAGCAGGCCGACCTCAACAGCCAGCTCGCGCCGCAGATGGAGTCGATCTTCGTCATGTCGAACCCCAAGTACGGCTACGTCTCGTCCTCGATCGTACGCGAGCTTGCATCCCTGGGCTCCGACGTCTCCTTTCTGGTCCCCAAGAACGTTGCGGCCGAGCTTGCCAGGCACTTCTCGGCTTGACGTGGAAAAGGCTGCGGCCAGTCACCGGATTGTTACCGTTGGCGCATGCGTCGTAGGCGTTGTGCGCAGCGTATGGTTTTATCTAGATAAACTGATAGTATTAGCTAGATGCTGGCTTAATACCGTGCGTACGCTGGCAATGCGGTCTGAAAACAAAGCATAGTCGCGGCAAGGCCCGCAAGCTTTACATGAAAGGAGCCCCGTATGCAGCCGGGTGAGGAAATCGAGAGCCTGGTCGGCGAACTCGAGCAGATCGTGAGCGAGGGCAAGACCCCGTTCACGGGTGGTGCCCAGAAGAAGATCGTCGACGCACAGGAGATCTACGAGATTCTCGACGAGATTCGTCGCGTCTTTCCGCAGGAGTTCGCGGATGCCCGTCGCATCGTGAAGGAGGAGAACGAGACGCTCGAGCGTGCCCAGATGCAGGCTGACGCCATCATCGCGGACGCCCAGCAGCAGGCCATGATCCTGGCCGGCGACCAGGAGGTCGTGCGCCTTGCCCAGCAGCAGGCCGATGACATTCGCGACAAGGCCGCCCAGTACGAGCGCGACACCCGCTACAACGCCGAGGAGTATGCTGACACGGTGCTCGCTCACCTCGAGGACAACCTCAAGAGCCTGACCAACTCGGTCTCGCGCGTGCGCCAGACGCTGGACGAGAACTCCGGTCCTCGCAACCAGACCAACAACGTCCCCTGGTAGCGGCCATGCAGAGCGTAATCGCGATACTGGACGAGCGCCTGGCGAACGCCGGCGACACGCTGTCCCTAGCTGGCCATCTGGACGAGAAAGGCTACGACCTCGGTGGTCACCACTTTGACCTGCCCGAGGGGCTCGACTACGATCTGGTCCTCACGAATGCGGGCGAGGGCATCTTGGCTACGGGCATGATTTCGGGCCACGTGGTGGGCACCTGCGACCGCTGCCTCGATCCCGCTGAGTTCGACATCAGTGGCGAGGTGGATGAGTACTTCCTGTTCAAGGAGCCTGACCAGCCGATTGAGGTTGGCGACGACGAGGACGAGGTCGACTACGCTTTGGTTGGGGACGACCACACGGTCGACCTGACCGAGGCGCTCGCTTCGGCACTCTTGATGGAGACGCCCTACGTGGTGCTCTGTCGGGAGGACTGCGCGGGCCTCTGCCCGGTCTGTGGCGCCAACCTGAACAAGGAGGACTGCGGTCACGCCGCGCAGATCGAGGCCAGGTGCGAGCAGGACAGGCTCGATGCGAGCCCGTTTGCCGTGCTTAAGAATCTCGAGCTGGGCGACTAGCCCGATCGGGTGCTTGGCCGGACGGGGTGCCTTGGGACCAGGTTGCAGGCACTTCTCTGCAGTTGCGTTTTCGGAGCTTACGTGAGGTTCAAAAAAAGAACTTGGCGTGAAGAGGCACCATTTCGTGCCAGTGCGTCCCCTTGCGTGGTATAGTCTCTTCTTGTGTGTTTATGGAAAGACCGCTCAGGCCTGTAGCCTGGCAATAAGTGAGTCTAAGAGAGGTTCAAGATGGCAGTTCCTAAGCAGAAAAAGGGTCGCGGCGCTACGCACACTCGTCGCTCGGCCAACAGCAAGCTCGCCGCTTCGGCACGCTCCGTTTGCCCCCAGTGCGGTGCTCCTAAGCTTCCGCATCACGTGTGCCCCAACTGTGGCTACTACAAGGACCGCGAGGTCGTTGTCACCGAGTAGTCATCTCGCATCAAGTGGCCTAGGAGGCCGGTCCCTCTGGGGGTCGGTCTCTTTTTTTGTTGCGCTGGGGCATTGCGTGCCTTCGTGCAGCCCAGACGGGGAAACTGAGCAAGGGGAGAAGAAATGACAACCATTTGCGTTGACGCCATGGGAGGGGACAGGCCCTCCGAGGTCGTGCTCGAGGGTATCGCCCAGGCCCTGGCCGCCGACGTCGAGCTCGAGGTGCTCGTCGCCGGCAACTCCGAGGTGGTCGAGCCTTTCTGCGCGCAGCACGAGCGCGCGCGTGCGCTGTTGACCACCGAGGTCATCGGTATGGAGGAGCATCCCGCCGATGCTGTACGCAGCAAGAAGGACTCCTCCATCGTGAGGGGTTGCGCCGCCGTGCGCGCCGGTGAGGCCGACGGCTTCTTCTCGGCCGGCTCAACTGGAGCTATCTTCGCTGCCGCCACGCTGGGCATCGGTCGCATCCGCGGCATCAAACGCCCCTGCATTGCCAGCTCCGTTCCCGGCACCAGCGGCCGCCGCACCGTCTTCTGTGACATGGGTGCCAATGCCGACGTCCGTCCCGAGATGATCGTCCAGTTCGCGCGTATGGGCCGCGCATACTCGCGCGTTACGCTGGGAGTCGACGACCCCAAGGTCGCGCTTCTCTCCAACGGCTCCGAGGAGACCAAGGGCTCCGAGGCCGTCGTCGAGCTGCATGGCGTCCTAGCCGAGGCTGCGGCCTCCGAGGGTTGGTTCGTTGGCAATGCCGAGGGCACCGACATCCTTGCGGGCAACTTCGACGTCATCGTGACCGACGGGTTTACGGGCAACGTGGCCGTCAAGACCCTCGAGGGAACCTCGAAGTTCATTATGGGCGAGCTGAAGAAGGCCGTTAACGCCTCGCCTAAGGCGGCGTTGGGCTCACTGCTGCTCAAGAGCTCCCTCAAGGAGATCGCGGCGGGACTCTCGGGTGATGCCTACGGTGGCGCGATGCTTCTGGGCGTCAAGTCGCCGGTGATTATCGGCCATGGTGCCACCTCTGCTGAGGCCGTCAAGAACGCCACGCTGGTGTGTGCCTCTGCCGTTAGGGGTGAGCTTGTGAACAAAATCGCGCTCGACGTTGCTGGCGCGTAGCAGCTGCGACCAACAGGGTACAATTACAGAGACTGTTACTCTTGCGCGGAGGGTCGAACCTCCGCGCGTTTGTTTGGAAAAGGAACGATGCATGGAGCGTAGCGAGATTTTTGCCAAGGTCGCCGAGGCCATCAAGGAGACCATGGGTGACGACAGCCTTGAGATCAGCGAGTCGAGCACCCTCAAGGATCTGGGCGCCGACTCGTTCGACCAGCTCGAGATCATGGTCGCCCTCGAGGAGGCCTTCGATATCACCCTGGAGGACGCCGCCGAGGACATGTCTTCCGTCGAGACTGTCGGCCAGACCGTCGACATCGTCTCCTCCCAGCTCTAAGGGGCGACGCTCGTTGAAGCTCTTCCAAAGAATCAAGCGGATCGAGGAGATCGTCTCCTACGAGTTCAAGAACAAGGACCTCATCACCAGCGCCATCACGCACCCCTCTGCCGTTGAGGGCAAGCCCGTCTCCGCGTCCTACGAGCGCCTGGAGTTCCTGGGCGACTCCATCTTGGGCGCCATGGTCGCGACCGACCTGTTCGAGCAGTTCCCCTCGATGGACGAGGGCAAGCTGACGCGCATGAAGATCAGCCTGGTCAGCGGCAAGACGCTTTCCGAGGTTGCTGGCAAGCTGGGCATTGGCGAGCTGATCGTGTTCGGCGAGTCCGAGAAGGGCACGGGTGCCCGCGGCATGCACTCCGCACTCGAGAACGTCTACGAGTCCGTGGTCGGCGCGCTCTACCTAGACGCCGGCTTCGAGGTCACGCACGAGTTCGTGCGTAAGACGCTCACGCCGTACATGTCTCCCAAGCTGGCCGAGCGTCCGCTCTCGCCCAAGTCGCGCATTCAGGAGGTCACCCAGCGCGACTTCCGCTGCGCGCCCGTCTATAAGCTGGTCGGCGAAGAGGGTCCTGCCCACAAGCCCACGTTCGTCTCGGTCGTCCTCATTGACGGACGCCGCGTCGGTCGCGGCAAGGGCTCCAGCAAGAAGGAGTCCGAGTCTGCCGCCGCCCTCGACGCGCTCGAGCGCCTGGGCTACCTCGACCAGGCTGACGGTGGCATGCCCAAGCAGGCCAAGAGCGTTTTCAAGAACGCCGACGTGGAAGACGCGTCGTAGAAAGGTATAGGTCCACGTGTATCTGAAGTCGCTCACGCTCAAGGGTTTCAAGTCGTTCGCCGACAAAACCCAGATGGTGTTCGACCCCGGCCTGACGGTCGTGGTCGGGCCCAATGGCAGCGGCAAGTCCAACATCTCCGACTCCATCCTGTGGGTCCTGGGCGAACAGAGCGCCAAGATGCTGCGCGGCCAGGCGATGGAGGACGTGATCTTCTCGGGCTCATCTGGCCGTCAAGCTGTGGGCCTCGCCGAGGTCACGCTAGTGCTGGACAACAGCGACCGGACCATTCCCATTGACTTCTCCGAGGTCGCCGTGACCAGGCGCATGTATCGCTCGGGCGAGTCGGAGTACCTTATCAACGGCTCTCCCGCGCGCCTGAGGGACATCACCGACATCCTTCACGACTCCGGCCTGGGCAAAGACACGCACTCGATCATCAGCCAGGGCAAGCTCGACTCCATCCTGGCGAGCCGCCCCGAGGAGCGCCGCGAGCTGGTCGAGGAGGCAGCTGGCATCTCGAAGCACCGTCGCCGCAAGGAGCGCTCCGAGCGCAAGCTCAAGGCGATGCAAGACAACCTCACGCGCGCCAAGGACATCCAGAAGGAGATCAACCGCCAGCTCAAGCCGCTCGAGCGCCAGGTCGACAAGGCCCGTCAGCATCGCGAGCTCACCAACCAGCTTTCCGAGCTCACCACCACGCTGGCCGTCGACGACCTTCGCCAGTTGCAGCTGCGCTATCGCTCGCTGAGCGAGCGTGGCCGCGAGGCTGATGCCGCCATCGAGCTCGCCCAGTACCGTCTGGACGAAAAGAACAAGGACCTCGAAAAGTACCAGTCCCTTCTGGAGCAAAAGGGAATCTTCGTGGGAGACCTTGGGGAGCAACGTCGTCGCATGCAGGACCTTCTTGGTCGCATGGACTCTGACATGCGCCTTCTGGAGGAGAAGGGCAAGAACATGGTTTCTCGCCTTTCCGAGATGCGCATGAACCTCTCTGCCATGGAGCGCCAGGCCAAGGAGGCTGCGGCCGAGCACGAGAAGGTCGACGCTGAGTACCAGGCGGTCAAGGTCGAGGCCAGCGACCTGCAGCAGAAGGTCAACGAGCTTGGTCCTGCGGCAAAGGAGGCCTCTGAGCGCCGGCGCAGGCTGGGCTCCAAGGTCGCCCAGTTGACTGCTGACATGCGCGCGAGCCAGCGCACCGCCGACGCCGAGACGCTCTCCTTCGCGAAGTTGCGCGACCAGATCTCGAACGCAGAGGTCGAGGACCAGATGTTCGAGAGTCGCCTGAAGCAGATCGCCGACACCATGGCGACCGCCCAGGAGGCGATAGACGAGCGCAGGTCCCAGAAGCAGAAGGTCGAGGAGGAGCTCGAGGCCGCGCGCAAGGTCGACGAAGAGTTGGCCGAGACGATTCGCTCGTGCAAGGACGCCGTGCGCGCCGCCCGCTCCCAGGAGGGCGACGCCCGCGGCAAGCTCTCGGGTGCCCGTGCAACCCTCTCTGCCCTCGAGTCCGTCGACGCCCAGACCGAGAATGCTTCCGCGCTTGTCGCGCGACTTGCGAGCGATGTCGCTGACGGTATCAGCTGCCGCGTGGCTGACCTGGTCGAGGCTCCTGCCGAACTCGAAGGCATCGTCGAGTCCCTGCTGGGGGAGGACCTGAGCGCCCTCGTTGCCAAGGACGTCGACGGGGCCATTCTTCTTGCAGAACGCGCTTTGGGTTATAACGTAAAAGGCAAGGCTACCATCGTCTCGCTCTCCACGAGCTCTGTGCCTGCGGCGGGGGATGCTCCCGGTCGCTCGCTTGAGGGGGAGCTTAAGGTCAAGGCGGGTGCCGAATCGTTGGTCAAGGCCCTTCTCGGTGATGTCCGCATCGTCGACGACGTGCGCGAGGCGATTCTCGCGCACGAGAAGGTGCCCGGCTTCACCTATGTGACGGCCAGCGGCGTGACCGTTCTGCCGGACGGGCGCACCACCGTGGGCATGGCGTCGACCGCCGAGCAGGGAGCCCTTGAGCGTAAGCGTCGCATCCGTGCACTCCAGGGTGGCATGAAGGAGCTTGAGGATGCGCTCGAGTCCGCGACCTCGGCCATCGCCGCCGCCGAGTGCGCGCTGGCCGCCGCGCGCGACAAGAGCGCCCACGCCAAGGGCGAGGTTGCGCGCCTAAACGGCGAGCTCTCCTCGACGACCAGCGAGATTGGTCGACTCGAGGCTCAGCTTAGGCAGGCGAGTTCCGAGCAAGCTCAGGTCACCAAGAGTCGCGCCGCAGCTGCGGAGCGCGCGGCCAAAGCACGCGAGGAGGTCGAGCGTCACAAGAAGGCTGCCGATGAAGCCGAGCGTCGCACAACCGAGCTGTCCCACCAGCTCGAGGAGGTCCAGGGCGAGCGCCAGAGCGCCTCGCGCGAGGAGAACAACTGCGAGGCGAAGCTATCCGACGCGAAGCTCAAGCTCGCGACCGTTTCCGAGCGCCGCAACCACCTTGCGGTGCGCGAGGAGGAGCTCAGACGCCAGGTCGCCGACCTCGAGAGGCGTCGTGCCCAGACCGAGTCGTCATCCCACGCTCTCGATGTTCTTCGCTTGAGGGTAGAGCCGCTGCACGAGCGCTACGACGCCATCCATGAGCGTGCCCTTGCCTGGGCGGCTCGCCTGCGAGACCGCGCATCGCTCGCCGAGGCGGACTCCGACTCGCTTAAGAAGACCATCGGCGACGCCCGCGGGGCGGTCAACAAGGCCTCGGCCGAGCTCGAGAGCGCAAAGTCCCTCGCCAACGACGTCAAGGTCGAGGTCGGAAAGCTCGAGGTCCAGGTCGAGAACGCAATCGCGGCCATCACGCAGGACGGCTACGTCCTGGAGGACGCCCTCAACCTGCCGGCTCCCGAGGACCGCGTTGCCATGGAGCGCACGGTGTCGCGCCTCAAGCGCGAGATTGAGAACATCGGTCCCGTCAACGAGGTTGCCATGGACGAGTATCTGACCCTCAAGCAGCGCGCCGACTACATTTCGGAGCAGGTTGAGGATCTCGAGGTCGCGCGCAAGTCGCTGCGGAAGATTACGGCAGCCATCGAGCGCAAGATGCGCAGGCAGTTCCTGGTCATCTTCGATGCGGTGAACGCGAACTTCTCTCAGATCTTTGGCTTGTTGTTCCCCGGAGGGCAGGCACATCTCGAGATGACCGATCCCGACCACCTGGACGAGACCGGCGTCGAGATCATCGCTCAACCGCGCGGCAAGAAGATCACCAAGATGACGCTCATGAGCGGTGGCGAGAAGTCGCTCACCGCACTGGCGCTTCTGTTTGCCGTCTACCGCACGCGCACGGTTCCGTTCTACGTGTTCGATGAGGTCGAGGCCGCGCTTGACGACTCGAACCTCTCCAAGCTGCTTGACGCCATCGAGGCTCTCAAGGACACCACGCAGCTGATTGTCATTTCTCACCAGAGGCGCACCATGGAGGAGGCCGACGTGCTGTACGGCGTATCCATGCAGGCAGACGGCGTGAGCCACGTCGTGAGCCAGCGCCTGGACAAGGCTACCGGAAAGGTGGTTGAAGCATAATGGGTATGTTCGATCGACTCAAAGAGGGGCTCTCTCGCTCGCGACAGGCGCTGAACGAGGTCTTCTACATGGGCGGCGAGGTCGACGAGGACTTCTGGGAGGACCTCGAAGACCGTCTGGTCATGGGTGACATGGGTGCCGAGGTTGCCATGCAGGTGACCGACGACCTGCGCGAGCAGGCTGCGCGCGACGGGCTCACTACGGCACCGAAGCTGCGGGAGGCCCTGGTGGCGCGCCTTTCCCGAGAATTCGCAACTGCCGAGCGCGACCCGTTCGACGATACGCCCTCCTGCGTCCTGTTTGTGGGTATCAATGGTGCGGGCAAGACGACTACCTGCGGAAAGCTTGCCGGCAAGGCAAAGGATGCGGGCAAGGTGTGCATCCTGGGCGCCGCAGACACGTTCCGCGCCGCCGCCATCGAGCAGCTCGAGGTCTGGGGCGAGCGCTCGGACACGCAGGTCATCACGCGCGAGCGCGGCGTCGATCCTGCGAGCGTCTGCTATGAAGTTATCCAGCAGGCCGAGAAGGACTCGGCCGACCTTGTCCTGATCGATACCGCAGGGCGCCTTCATACTAGTCCCGAGCTCATGCGCGAGCTCGCGAAGGTCGTCAAGGTGACCCGAAAGCGCGCGAACATGCCCGTCTCGGTTGTTCTGGTCATCGACGCCACTACCGGACAGAACGGGTTGAACCAGGCCAAGGAGTTCAACGATGCCCTTGAACTCGACGGCATCATCGTGACCAAGCTTGACGGCACCGCCAAGGGCGGCATTGCCGTCGCAATCTCGCACGACCTCAACCTGCCCATCTATCGCATCGGTGTGGGCGAGGGGCTCGACGACCTTCAAACCTTTGATGCCACGTCCTTCTCGCGCGCGCTCGTCGGCGAGGAATAGTCGACGGGGGATAGGAGTTTTCAATGTTCAACAGTCTTTCCGACCGCCTCAATTCGACCTTTGACAAGCTGCGCGGCAAGGGTCGCTTGACCGAGGATGACATCAATGCGGCCATGCGCGAGATTCGCATGGCGCTGCTTGAGGCCGACGTAAACTATCGCGTGGTTAAGGGCTTCGTGGCGGAGTGCAAGGAGAAGTGCATGACCGCCGAGGTCCTGGACTCGCTCACTCCTGCTCAGAACGTCGTGCGCATCGTGCTCGATCAGCTGACCAAGCTGCTTGGCACCACCGAGTCACGTCTGACGCTCGCGCAGAACCGAACCCCTAACGTTGTCATGCTCGTCGGTCTGCAGGGTTCCGGTAAGACAACCGCCGCATCCAAGCTTGCTTACCTGTTGAAGAAGCAGGGTCACAGTCCGCTGCTTGCCGCATGTGACGTTCATCGTCCCGCCGCTGCCGATCAGCTCGAGACGCTGGGTGGTGAGATCGGCGTGCCCGTGTTTCGTGGTGACGGAAAGGATGCGGTCGCCGTGGCCAAGGGCGGCATCCAGGATGCCGTCGACCGACTGTGTGACATCGTCATCGTTGATACCGCCGGTCGTCTCCAAGTTGACGAGGAGATGATGCAGGAGGCTGTCGACATCAAGAATGTCGTCAAGCCCGATCAGATTCTGATGGTCGTCGATGCGATGACCGGTCAGGACATCGTCAACGTCGTCACTGAGTTCGCGAACCGCGTCGACTTCGACGGCGTCATCATGTCCAAGCTTGACGGCGACGCCCGTGGCGGTGGCGCGCTTTCTGTTCGCGAGGTCACCGGCAAGCCCATCAAGTACGTCTCCATGGGCGAGAAACCCGATTCGCTTGAGGTGTTTCATCCCGACCGCATGGCCAAGCGCATCCTTGGCATGGGTGACGTGTACGGTATCATCGAGCAGGCCCAGCAGGCAGCTGACCAGCAGAACATAGAGAGTGCCGAGCGTATGCTGCGCGAGGGATTCACTATGGATGACATGCTTGAGCAGATGCAGCAGGTCAGGAAGATGGGCGGCCTCAAAAAGATGATTGGCATGCTTCCCGGTGGTGATCGCATGCTTGCCCAAGCCGGTGGCAACATGGATGACTCCCAGATTACGCGTATCGAGTCGATGATCTATTCGATGACGAAGGAGGAACGCCTCAAGCCGAAGAAGATTAATGGTCAGCGTCGCAAGCGCATCGCCAGGGGCTCCGGTCGCTCTGTCCAGGAAGTTAACCAGCTGCTCAAGCAGTGGGGCGAGATGAACAAGATGATGGGCAAGATGAGGCAGATGGCCAATGAGGGCGCAAGCTCCAAGAAGGCTCGTCGCCAGATGAAGAACATGATGCGAGGCTTCGGGGGAGCGAACGGATTGGATTTGAACCAGATTTCCAACAGCTTCGGCAAGGGTATGAAGTTTTAGCACTTCTCGTCAAAAACTCGCATCTAACTGCTGTTTTAAACTTTCTACCCAAGTTCATTTTTATATAACCGAAGGAGAGGCCCGACTTAACCCAATGGTCTTCTCCTTCTTATCATCTGCGAAAGACCTGCGGTGATAGGGGAGACTGACCAGTCGTTGTTCACTTCGCAGGGGGGGGTATCCTGTCGATTTCTATCTTTTCGTTATAACGTAACTATGCCAGCTATATTCTCCGACTCATGCTTTACGTTATAACGAAAATGGGAATTGAACTGTGTTTAGATAGTGATTTGTAGGCCAGACTATATATTATGTAAAGTTCAACAAAGTAATAGTTGTATCTACAAAATTATGTAAAGTAGATGTTATCGTCACAACTTCTGAGGTAGGAGATGGGACACTCTGTACATCCTCTTTCCGTTTTCTCGCTCTCGGTACCTTTGTATTGCTTGCTCGCTGTGAGCTCATAGTCTTTTGTTGCACCATGTTCTAGTTTGTGGCTTGCTTTTTCGACAAAACCCTCAAGTACAATCAGTCTGCGTCTCCAGGAACGGGACCGGAGACGCAGACTGATTGTGGCGTTAATTCATTGCATTCTCTAATAATGCGCTTACTGGTCATTTACCTGCGGTTTTATACTTCTACCTCGCGCTTGGCGGTTCGTTATGCTGGCAATTATCTTTGTCGATCTAATATTTATGCCTGTCTACCTGCGGAAATCCATTGTAAAGTATTTGAAGCCCTGAGAGCCTGTTTTTAGCCCTAGAATTTTGAAAATGGGTATTTATACGTGGTATTTGAAACCCGAATCGAGCCTAAAATCGAGCGCTGCTTCGATTCTAGCCATTGTCCTTAGCGTCATGTTCTGCTTTCCATTAATGATGAGCGATATCTGGCCGATTCCAATCCCCGTAGCGAACGACAACTCGTTTTGATTCATGCCCAGCTCTTTCATTCGAGCCCTGATTGAGTCCGATATTGCTATCTTGTGCTCCCATTCCAGCAGCAGTGCCCTACTTGCAATCACCTTATGACTCTGCCGCTTTGAAAGTTTTGCATTCTCTATCGCTATTCGGGCCGTCTTTATCACGTTTTCGGTTTGCCGAATGAGATTCTCCCATTCCTTGTCTCCGAGGTTCTGTCGGGCCTTATCGCTTTCTAGGGTCTCGACTTCACTCTTCAGCTTCTCAATGCTTGCGCTAATGAGATCATTCTTCTCGGGCTTTGTCTTACTGGTACGATTGCCCTCGTTCTCTTCCGTCGTGTCAATCGAATTTTCTGTTTCATTAGCTATTTCTGCTCTAACGGAAATTTCGGCTATATCACAATTACATTCCTTCTCACTGGTTTTCTCGACGGAGGCGTTCGTATCATCGCCTATCCTCATGTCAGTCTGTGCCTGCTCCCGACTATCGTCTTTTGTCGTAGTATCAACCGCTTCTTCGGTGCGCGTTGGCGCGCCCTCCCTGCTGTCTGATTGACCTGTGTGCTGTTTGGTGAAAACCGCGTCTTGTGATAATCCCAAATGTGGCGTAGTCTCCTTTGACTGTGTTGCAGACATTTCGTCAGACGTTCTCTCGTTCATTTGGGTCTCCCATCCACTAGCTGAGAAGGACATGGTGCCGTAGCTCCTGGTTGTATTTTCACAGCTAAATGAGCCACTGATGGCTCATCATTCAATCGTCCTGGACTAACTCCCTAACCTTCCATGACTGACGGATTGTCGATTCGACTGTAGGTTTTGGTTTTGGCTCACAAATATAGATCGCTATTTCTCAATTTTTGTTATAACAGATTTTTGTTTAAACGTAACGCCCATCCTCTCCTGGGGTGGTTTAATGGTTGGTCTATGCTGACCTTTGGTCATTCTGTTGTTGGAATCATTTGTGATGGTCGAATCCGTGGTTCAATATCATTATTCGCATTGATGAATGATAAGTTCAATTGAACATCGCAGGTCAGGAAGGTCATATGAGTCCAGATATTTCTGGCGACTATTATCATTTGACCAATAGTGATGACGAATGGGGTCAATTGCTTATCGCATGACATCATCTCTGCATACCGGTTGTCTGATGCCCCTCTCCGTATATACCTTTTCGACATGGCCTTTTGCCTTGGTGGCGAGAGTACTTTTTTGATATTGCTTGGGTGATGTTATTTGCTACGAGAGAGTCTAGAGATCTGCCAGCTCTCTCATCGTTGCTTTGCGATCGTTTCCGGCGAGTCCCTGAGAGCCGATATTTGGCATTAAAAAATCTTCTTTGGGCTTCTGCACCTTGCGCATACATAGCTTTTTTCTCAGTCGCATTAATGGCGCAGCTTAACGGGGTGCTTGCATTTGATTATGGTATGCCTGAGCCAACAAGGCCTGCTACAGGACTTCTATCCTAGTCTGGCTATTCTTCCTTCTCCTCCTCTCCCCCTAATCGATCTCTGCTTCTCTAGGACGAAGTGTCATCTTGTCTTGCATTTCACATTGCTAGCAAAGCGTAAGGATGCGATAAATCGTGCTAGCAGACTAACAATTTCACCTACTTTCGATTGGTTACTGTCCGCGAACAGCTGAAATACCATCCGTCCAATGACGTGTGAAGGTGTTCTGCAGCTGCTACCTGCTATAAGTAGCCGAATATAGCTTGATTTTCTAGCTGTAGCCGATATATTTGATTTACAGGTCAATGATTGTGTCTATTAAGGTGGTTGCCATGTCAGACAAAGTGAAACAGGCGAACTTTCGTCTTCCGCTGCAATACGTCGACATGATCGATAAGTATTCTTCTGACAATGGCGTCACCAAAGCCGTGGCGATTGAGCATGCGCTGGATGCTCTCTACTCGTCAGGTCTTAACTCTTCTGCCGATGTCGAAGACACTTCCCGGAAGATTTCAGAGCTTGAGGAGAAGCTGCGTGACGCCCTTACGATAAAAGACTCTCTGGAGAAGGAAAAGAGGGGCCTTCAGAAGCTGATTGACGAGGCTGGCTCAGCTGATGACTCCGAGCTCCGTGACGCACTGAGGCGCGCAGAGGATGCTGAGGCCGCACGTGATGACGCGGAGTCTCGCGCACGCTTCGCAATGGAGGAGAAGGATGCCTCCCTGGCTGAACTCAACAAAGCCAAGGGTGACCTGAGTGATGCCTTGAGTCGACTTGATGACCTGGAGAAGGCACTTCAAGAAGCCGAGGCTAAGGTAACAAAACTTGAACGTGAGTTGGATGAGGCAAAAAAGGCAGGGGATTGCGAGCGCGAGCTTGAACAAGCACAAAAGGAGCTTGCTGATCTTCGCAGGGCTCTTGCTGACAACGAGAGCGCGCGTGCTGAGCTTGAAAGGAAGCTTCGGTTGGCCGCGGAGGATTCTTCTTCCAAAGACGAGCGAATATCTTCTCTTAAAGATCAGCTGTCTGCGGCAAATGCCACAACGGCGGCAGCCAAGGCTACAGCCGAGAGCGTTAAGGCTATAGCGCTTGACCCTGACGTTCCGTCTGACGAGAATTCCCAGCGTGCGCTTACAATGCTCAACATGCTAACTGAGGTTATGGGTGCATTTCAGCAACAGGTTGCTGATGCCCGAGCGATTGGCGAACAAGAGGGTAGGGCGGCCGTCAAGAACGAGATGGACGTCATGGTCAAGAAGGCCCACAATGAGGGATATGAAGAGGCTCTCGAGTATATCGACTCAAGAGTTACCGACGCGCATTCCTTAGGTGCCCGCGAGGAGAGAGCAAAGATTGCGAACATGAGGTTCTTCCAGAGACTTCATTATCTTCGCGTTCATGTCGCCTAGAATTCTTTTTCAGCCATTAAATTGGTCGTCTGGTCTTTTGGTCAGACGATCTTTTTTGTTGTTGAAGTATGTAGGTAGCTTATGCTCCGCTAGGTGTGGACGGGCGTTATTTTGGGGTGAGTGGATGACCTGCAGATTTTTTTATGCAGCAACTATTTCAATTACCACAAGCTACCTGCCATTTCTTACTTTTCTCTCAAAAAGAGCTGAATGCAAATTAAAAAGCAGCTGTAAGAATGCTGTTAGTTTGATAACATTACTATGATTAGTATTACGATATGTGTGTAAATGTGTAACATTCGCCTTCGATCCTCGAGGGCAAAGCCACAGAAACGCAGCCTATTCGCTCCATCAATGTGACCGCAGCTTCCGGTTTGGTCCTTTGAACCGGATTCGTAAAGCGCTCGACGATGTTCGAGCCGATTAGGGAGTTACGGTTATGGGTAAGCAGCAGATTGCCATGAACGGGTCGCTCGCCATCAACGGCTACAGCTTCAACGCCCAGGCAAAGGCATGCACAATGGACTTAAGGGGACAGGGTGTCACCACCCTTATGCGTATTTTCGCTGCTGCGCTTGTTGTTCTTACCCTTCTTGTTATTAATCCTCTTGCTGCTTTTGCTGATGAGGCGGCTGGGTCCGCTGACGGATCTGTGGCTCCGACCGAGCAGCAGGTGATAGCTAGCAATGATGCTAGCTATCAGCAATCAGATAGCGGTTATACTTCTGAACCCCCAACTACTCAAATAGCACTGCAAGGTAGCTATTCGGCTCCGGAGCCCTCAGCTAGCTATCCAGCTAGCAATAGTCCAACAGAAGCTAGCGCTCAAGTCGACACTGCTAGCACAGCGACCCCCGAATCTGACAATTCGGGGGTCGCTTCATCTTCTGAAGGAGAAGAAGGCGAGAATTCTGACGATTCTGACCCAGCAATAGCTAATGCTTCTACCAATTCTTACGCTAATGCTAGCGCTGATAGCAACGATACGACGGTCGAATCTTCGGGTTCGACCGTCGCTGCTCCCGGCACCTCGAGCGATGCTAGCACCATCAATCACATTGATAGCAATGCCGGCTCTTCTCATGGCAATGTGACTGCTGGTGCCAGCGACAACGTCTCTGCTAGCGGCCAGCTTTCACAGTCTCCTGTAACTGATTCTGTGGTTGATAGCAATGCTGCTACCACTGACTATGCTTCTATTGCTAGCACTGTTGCCCATGCGACTTCTTCTGGTGCTATCCTCAATCGTGCGGATGGTGCCATCACCCTCCACCTCCTCAACAACGGCTACTCCGTCTTCGACTCCTCCGAGGCGTACATCGGCGGCGACGGCGTCAGCGACTTCACCGTCACCGTCACCGCCGCCGACGGCGCCCTGCCCATGTTCTACAGGAACCAGTTCTCCGCCAGCGGCTGGACGAACGATGACCTCACCAACGAGGGGGTCGTCATCCTGCCCGGCGACGACTCCATGCCCATCCAGGACCTCATCGACGCCGGGGTGACCGACCTCTACGTTGAGTGGACCTCCGTCCCGGTCGGCGTCTACTACCAGTCCAAC